>NZ_FWEX01000006.1:452500-1138075 GCF_900170025.1 Nitrospira sp. ND1
TTTATTCGGTCGCATGTTCGCCATGCCTCCGCGTGAGACAAATTACTTCACAGAAAACAAAAAATTCTACGTGGTGAATTACTCAGACTCCCCTTTTAACGTCTCTCGCGAGCTTCGACAAGACGAATGGCGCCTCTCGGTGAAGGGAGAAGTGAAGAAACCCCTGTCTCTTGGCTGGCGAGAGCTATTAAACCGCAATAACTTCGAGCAGATCTCTACTCTCATGTGCATCGATACATTACCCGGAGGCGATAGCCTCGGGAACGCACGCTGGAGGGGGATTTCCCTCAAGAAACTCCTACAGGAAGCGGAGATCGATGAAGAAACCACACGTGACATTGTCTTCCGCGGAGCGGACGCCTACGACGATAGCATTCCGCTGACGCGCGCCATGCAGGATGATGTGATGCTCGCGTTTCTCATGAACGGCGAGAAGTTACCGAAGGAACACGGCTTTCCGCTGCGCCTATTGGTACCTGGACTCTACGGCATCAAGAATGTGAAATGGATTGTGGAAATCGAGGCCTACGCCGGGGATTATCGAGGTTATTGGCAACGAAAAGGGTGGACCGATGACGCCACCATCAAGACATTTTCACGCATTGACTCCCCCGGACACTACCAGACGCTACGCGGCCCCGAGCAGCGATTCCGCGGAATTGCCTTTGGCGGCCCACACTCCATCAGCCGAGTGGAAATCAGCCTGGATGCCACGAGAACGTGGGATTCCTGCGAGATTGAAACGCCGATGTCGCCCTATTCATGGGTCATTTGGAACTACACTTGGCGCCCCTCGAAACGGGGCAAGTACCAGGTCGCCGTTCGCGCGATCGATAGCAAAGGGCAACCTCAGATCGCCGAACTCATTCGACCGCAGCCGGCCGGATCGAGCGGACTACACACGATTGTTGCGGACGTGGAAAGCCTCTAACCGAGCAGTCGTTTAAGTACGTAGTTCTACACTCATACGCACGTCCAATTCCCGACATCGGCAATCTTACCGCGCAAACGACAATCCAAGACCAGAGCGGCCGTAAAAGACGGTACCCGCAAGACAGCCGCCTCTGCCGAACATAAGCGGCGGCTCGCACAGATCATATTCAAGCAAATGCGTCCCCACTGCCCCCTCCTGCGCGATCAGGATGTCGCGGTACCGGTCCGCCACAACCAGCGCTACTCTGGTGAGGATGCTAGTCTCCCCTACTTGCGCGCCAACAACGATCGGAATACCTGCCGCCTTCGCACGCGCGGCGACCGTGCATGCTCTTAGCAGACCGCCCATCTTGGAGACGCGAATATTTAGAATCCACAAGGAAGGCTCGCCTTCAATCAACGGAAATTGACCCACATTCACAAAACTCTCGTCCAGAATAATCGGCACGCCACAGTGCCGGGAGAGTGCCCGACACCCCTCGTAATCGCCGACCCGCAGCGGCTCTTCCAGAGCGGTAAATGAGCCCTGTAAGCTCTGAATATACTCGCAGGCTTCATCCACGCGGTGCCAGCGATTGTTGGCATCAAGCCGCACGCGAAGGCCTGGTGTGCCCGCAGCCGTGAGCGCCGCTACACGCTCACGATCGGCATCCAGATCGCCCATGACCTTGAGCTTGAAATCGATAAACCCTGCGGCAAGATACTGTCGCAGCTGTTTCTCGAACGAGGAAAACTTTTCCCCGCCTAGTACCGCCGAGTACCGAAATGGCCCGGACAACGGCGTGCCGCCAAGCACCACTTCAATCGGCTGTTCCAGCTCTTTTCCCAATAAATCCAGGCAGGCCGTTTCAACCGCGCACCAGGCCGCCGGATTGCGGTCGATCAGATCAGCATGCGCGGTTCCCCACGTCTGCAGATCATCCATCGATGAACATGTCATCCATTCGGCCCGGTGGCTGCGGAAAAACTCCTGGGCACTAGCCACGGTTTCGCCCGTTACGTACTGCCGCGGACAACCTTCTCCCATCCCCACCAAGCCACGAGCAGACTCTGCGCGAACCAGCACCGCCTCGGTCTTGGCTCGTGTAGCCGAGGCATGCGTAAAGACCTGCCGGAAGGGGATCTCTAAGGATGTCATGGTCAAGCTACGCATGCGCATCACGTCATCACCTCCCCATGCCGCTCAAAATCGAAGGTGGAATCATGGGCGTATTGGAGGCGAATGAGCTTGAACTGCGCCTCGCGCTGCCCCTTGCTGACGCAATGTTGCCGATAGACATCCCCGGTTCCAGGACGCAACTGGAGGACGTGAATCGGCTGCAGCCGCCCACTTGCACGCTTGGCCTTGAATTCGATATTCATCGACGAGAGCCGCTCCTCCACGAGGATTCCCAGATCACCCAGTGACGAGGCATGTTCTAGACACAGGGTGTAGCGAGAATTCTCGACGTCGGCCAACATGACAAAAAATTCCGAGCTCAGCCCACGCGCGATCAGAACCTGCCCCACGGCCTCGGTGACCTGATGTTCATAGAGCTTTTCCCCCGTGATATTGGTCACACCCTTCCCTTTTTGGACAAAGCGGATCGTGGGCGTCCGATTGAAGTACCCCGTCACTTCAATGATATCGTTCATCGCATACCGGTACAGACCGTTCCTGGTTGTCACAATCACGGTGTATTTCCGGCCCGCCTGCAGCTGCTGGAGCAGGACCAGCTCAACATCTGATGCTTCGTCTCCAACCTCCACAAACTCAAACAAATTATCCGCTAGGGTCGGCACACATCGGTTGTTGAGCACGTCCACATTCACCGTCCCCAAACATTCGCTCGAGAGATAGCCCATTTCAATAATCCTGGTCTGTGGCGACAACAGCGACCCTAGTTTGGGTATCAGTACCGCACAATTTCCACCAGTCCACGTCACCACGGCCCGCAAGTTCGGCCAGAGCGTCGCACAATCCAGGGCCTCCTCTTGCCCGATGAACACCCGAAGCTGTGACAATCTCGTTGAACTGATTGGAAGCTTCTCAAATGGCGGCAGACAACCCCCTCGCGTCTCGCCGGACAACGCCTCCAGCAGTAGCGCATACTCCCCGCGAATCACCTCCAGCAATTTCAGAATCGTCGACGGATTAGGTGTGGCCAGCACTGAAAGAGAGGAATCCGCCAGCGCTCGGACTGCGATATTGAAATAGCGCTGCCGATAATCCGACGCTGCGGATTCGCCGCCCCGAAGTATGCTTTTTCTCCGAATGGCGGCTGGCAAACAATCGAACATCAAGCCCGACATCGATCCGAACGGGGTGCCGCCAGGCAAGTGGCCCTCGATGGTTTGCCCGCTGATCACCAGCACGCGACCTTGGTAGATGGCCGGCACTCCCTGCCATTGCGCATAGGCACACAGGCCCTGATAACGGCGTATCGCTTCGACCGTTTGCGGGAGGATCGGGATGTTCTTCGGCACTCCCGTCGTCCCGCTAGTTTGCGCAAAGAGGATGGGCTGGCCGGAGGTAAGAAGCGGCTCCCTGCTCTTTTCCTGCACCTCAATGGCAGGCCGCAGGTCTTCGTACGTACACACCGGCACCTCGCTGGCAAACTCCTCGTACCTGCGCAAGGACCCGAACCGATGCTTGCGCCCAAAGGCCGTGCCGGCTTGTCGCGCCAGAATATCCCGAAGCGCAGCCTGCTGAGCCAGCTCCGGGCAATGGGTATGGGCAATAAACGGATTCCAATCGCGATACTTCGTAAGGGTCAGTGAGAGCGACAAGGCAGGATCATGGAGAAATCTCAACATCCCGGCTCTCACACTGTCTGCTTATCAAGGCCGGGGGTAAATGGCGCAGCCATTTGATCTAGAAAACCACGAGGGTACTGCCGATTCACCAAGCCTAGCGCACCCACCGACCCGTCAGCTGGCAGGTAACGGGACCCGAACACAACATCCCAGACAATCAAATGATTGCCGTAATTGTGATTCGACTCCTCCTTCTGCATGGAATGATGCCATCGATGCAGTTCCGGTCCACTGACCACATAATTCAGCCATCCCAGCCGCACATCCGCGTTGGAATGCTGAAAGAACCCGTTCACGGCGTACCACACGAAGTACAGGCCCAACACGTCTTCCTGGACGCCAAGCGCGAGGAACGGCAGCGCATCAAAGACAAATTGGAGGCCCTTGTCGATGGGATGAAATCGTCCCACGTTGAGCGTATAGAGCCGCTGCGGCGCATGATGCACCGCGTGAACGCGCCAGAGAGGCTCCCACTCATGGCTGAGCCGATGCAGCCAATAGCGCAGGCCATCGACGATCAGCACCATCAACATCGTCTGCGTCGGAACCGGCCAGTCATGCGGCCACCACACAGACATACCCCAGCCCCGTCCGTGGAGAACATCAAAGATTACAAACACCGACGCCGCCGCCAAGGCCTTCGGCAGGATGATATGCACGAGTGCCAGAAAGGTCGAATCCTGAACGACCTCAACCCGCGACGGCCGCCAGTCAGATCGATAGGGCAACGTCGCCTCCAGCGCCATGATCAGCAACGTCCCGAGCGTGACCGGTAGATAGGTCGCCGGCAGCACCCCCGTGCCCATGTGAAACAGCACAAGATTGCCGATTACGCAGGCCAGCAAGATTGAGGGATAGGCCCCATATCGAAGCAGAAGGATCACGCCGCACCTTCCGAGACTGGTGCGACCGAACAGGATCCGCTTGCCGTATGAAAGGAGCCACTGACGAGCAGGAAACTAGCCAGCACCAGATGAAATAACGTCGGTACAATGGCGCCGAACCAAAAATGATTCGGTGCGACGGTGAGCCCAATCAACAGCCGAATCCCCATCACGACGAAGTAGACCCACCCCAGCACCAGGAGCAGCCGGCCCTTTTTCCCTGAAGGGACCACGGTCCCGGACAGAAAACTCCACACGACACGACCGCAAGCGACAAGAATGATCAATTGGAGCGAAACGAGCAGCGGATACGGAAGCGCTCCGCTCTGCCAGGTTTCGAATGGCGGCAGCGAGGTAACCGGCGAGTAGGCTTGAATCAGCTGTGCCGCCACACGGAAGAAGAACAGAAGCAGCAGCCCGAGTAGCAGCCAACCATAGGGGTGAGAGATTCGCCGGCCTGACGATGCATCAGCCATGGCCCCCTTATTCTATGTCGCATCCAAGTGCAGACAAGAAAAAAGAGATTCTTCAGAGGATTCAACCTAGGGTTTGGGGGCTGGTCCAGAGGTGCGAATGAGTGCAGGACACGCAGGATCGTCGGAGAGAAGGAGAACGGTCGCACAGGGAGACGCCATGCGCTCCATCGTTCGCATCGATGGGGTAAGACTGGGCCTGCGCACACGCCGGCCCTACCGGCCGGCGTCCATACGGGCATTAGCAAAGGTGTTTGCAAAGAGCTCTACCATCGCACGCACCCCTTTTCGGACGGCATCGGAGACTTCGTCCCTCGGCCCGTACCCGAGAATCGCTTGATTCCACAGGCTCCCCGGCGTTTTTTGTGCAGTGTACGACCCCGCGTTACAGTCTACGTGATAGGCGGCAATATACTGTTCGCCCACCGTCCAGACCTCGCAAGTAAAAAATCCAAGCTGGTTGAGCCGCTCGGGAGCGTCGGAAGAAGGACCACTGGACGATTCGAGCGCAATCCCCGGCACCTTATTGAGCAGCGTCGCCCTCGTCACATCGGTCAACTCCGCTCCATTGATGCCAAGCTTCTCAGCCGTTCCCTGGGTTTGCACTTCAACCGCCACGAACTTTTTAATGTGTCGCATATCGGACAATGGCACGGACTCCGGATTGGCACCCAGCGCAGATACGGTCGGCAGAAGACCGATCCCACACAGCACCAGCAACAAGGACACCCTGCCCACGGCGATTGTCTGTGACCTCATCGTCACTCCCCTCGTTCGACTCACAGCATTCAACGCTTCCACCCTCCTCACGCCCTCATCTGAGATCCTTCCGATCAATCCATGCTCTGGAACTTCAGCATCACTCCATGATTCAGCGACAATGCGGCCCATCTTAATCCTCTTCAACTCTTTTTCCAACGCACGGCTCAACAATCCCGCCACTACTCCACCGCCCGCTCCAGCAGGGTCCCAACCGGATCGAGTCTGGCCGCCAACTCTGCCGCTAATCCGTGCCGCACCGGCAAAAGCGCAGGAGCATTGTACGTGAGCCATACTCGGCCGACCTGGTCTTGCCATGCCAAGGCCTTCATCGGCAAATCGATGGCCACCGTGGGAGCCGCCAGCATGAGCGCCGTGCCGCCTCTGGGATTACCAAAGAGCAGTAATTCCGTAGGGGGCATTTCCAACCCGACCTTCCGCGCCTCGTCCGCATGATTGATGCGAGCGAAGAGAAGCATTCCCTTGTCGGTGACGGCCCGTGCGATCCGATCGATCGTCTCAGCAACCGTATAGTGACTTTGCTTTGTCACAAGCGTGTCGTCGGCATGAGCTGGGGACATACGGACTAAGAGCCCCAGCAGGACGCCACACAGACCGACGATGATCCGATCACAAGTGTTCATGTGAGCTGCCTCCTTAACCCGGACTATTCATGAATACCTGCTCCGGCGTCCGATCCTCTCGCCCGGCGAGGCTTGTCTCGGACGCCTCGCGAGAGCATTCATGAATAATCCGGGTTAACGCCCTGCCATCAGGTACGCCTCTCTCAGGAATAACCATAAATCTCAGCTGTCTCTGCTTTCGTAAGTTCTCGCCACTCACCGGGCAGGAGCGCCCCCAAGAAAATCGGGCCGATCGCAACCCGCACCAGTCGCAATGTCGGATGGCCTACCGCTGCCGTCATCCGTCGAACCTGGCGATTCATGCCTTCGCGCAGAGTGAGCTCCAACCATGCGGTGGGCACATGCTTTCGGAATCGAATGGGCACTGGCCGCTCCGGGATCTGAGGCGCTTCCAGCAACAGACGAACCCGAGCAGGCTTCGTGCGTCTTCCGCCGACCACCACCCCTTGTTGCAGGCGCTCCACGGCAGCCGCATCGGGGATACGCTCAACCTGTACAAGATAGACTTTGGGAAGATGGTGCTCGGGATCGGTAATGCGATGGGCTAACGCCCCGTCCGAAGTCAGCAGCAGCAGGCCTTCGCTATCCCGATCCAATCGACCGGCCGCATAGACGCCAGACACATCGATGTAGTCGCCCAGGGTCTGACGCCCCTCCGGATCGGTAAAGCAAGGCAGCACATCGTAGGGCTTGTTGAACACCAGCGTGCGGGCAGTGCGGTGAACCGTCATCAGAACGGGACTCTCCGTATCGCCGCAATCCTTCGCCTCATCACAGAAGTGGACGGACAGCACCGCAACACGATGAAGGAGTGCGTGTGACGAATGACCAGTAACGAGGGACCTATCGCGGCACCGCGACTAATCAAGTCGCCGGAAGCGCGCGGAGTATTCCTCATGAGGAACCGGTGTGCTGAAGAAGGCGGATTTACTCTGATTCATGATGCGGGTCTTGACGAGCAGACTTCCGTCCCCTTCCAGAGTCAATTCCTGTGCGATGTCGGAAATGTTGCGGAGGGGCTCTTCGGCTACCCCGCCTTCCGAGCGGGTCCGGTGAATTCGGATCTGATTGCGATCGCAGGTGACCCGATCCTCCGGCTGTAGATCCAATTGATGGGCCGTGATGGCGCCATCAAACCGGTTGACCAGTTCCAGGGTGTCCTCATGGACCAATTCCACGCGCACGGCCTCCTGCGCGAGATCCGCAGGCACCGCCACGCCCAGCATGGCATTCAAGGTGAGCTTGTTGTCCCGGTTCCGGTAAAAATTCATCGTGCCGGGGAGTGGCTCTCCCTGAAGCTCATACGTTCCGCCGATCTTGGGACATTCCGGCCACGCCAGGCTCGGCTTCAAGGTCGGAGGGAGCGGCGTTCCCGGTGACTGACAGCCGGAGAGGCTAAGCAGCCCCGCCAACGCCAGAACAATAAAACGCGCCCGAGTTGGGGCTTGTCGATGCATCGGGTTGGTCACAGTGGTCATGGAATGAGTCTAGCGAAGCGACCGTTGGCCTGTCTAGTCCGATTATGCAGGCTCATCTGGACAACCAATCCGGTGCGTCAACGTGAGACAATCAGCTACCGCCCAGCACGGAGGCGCAGGCTGAGGCCCTGCACTCACGCCCACTGCCAGCACCACAATCGACGAACGGCTTATGAGTATTGCGCGTTAGGGACACCCCAGGCTTGCTCAAGTATGACAAATGTGGTTCCATCAGCGTGCCCTCATAGTCCTCGACGAGACGTTACGAGCCTGATATTCACCAAGGAGTCCTGCCATGCGATGGGAAGGTCAACGCGAGAGCCGGAACATTGAAGATCGTCGAGGGATGGGTGCGGCCAGGTCCGGCGTAGGCCTTGGATTAGGGGGCATCGTCCTGGTCCTCGCCGTGAGCTTCCTGACCGGAACCAATCCCCTGACGCTGCTCAACTTGCTCAACGGCGTCCAGGAAATCACCCCGCCATCCGAACCGGAGCGCCCGAGCCCGAAGGGTGCACCGCGTGACAGCCTCGGCAAATTTGCCTCCGTGGTTCTGGCCGACACCGAAGACACCTGGCGAGTTCTGCTCCCTCGATTGGGCAGTACGTATGAAGATCCTCAGATGGTCCTCTTCACCGGCACAGTACGATCCGCCTGCGGCACCGCCTCGTCCGCCGTGGGCCCGTTCTACTGTCCCGGCGATCAGAAGGTCTATCTGGATCTTTCCTTCTTTGACGAAATGGCCCAGCGACTCGGCGCGCCCGGCGACTTTGCCCAGGCCTATGTCATCGCGCACGAGATCGGGCACCATGTCCAAAACCTGCTCGGCATTGCGGGGAAAGTCACCCGACTTCAACAACGTGGCTCGACGGCAGAGCATAATGCGCTCTCCGTGCGCATGGAATTGCAGGCCGATTGTTTTGCTGGCGTATGGGGCTACCATGCCCAGCACAACCGAAACCTGATCGAAGCAGGCGATTTCGAGGAAGGACTGCGAGCTGCCGCCGCAATCGGTGATGACCGGCTTCAGAAGATGGGGCAAGGCCACGTACAGCCGGAAAGCTGGACCCACGGGTCATCCGAACAACGCATGACCTGGTTGCGGCGCGGTCTCCAGTCCGGCGATCCCAACAACTGTGATACCTTCTCCGGCGGGCGCACCTAGTTCCGCCACACTTCGTGAGCAAAACGAGTTCCTGACCGGCTATCTCCTCTCAGCCGGCGCAGCCACTGGCGACATATTTATGGGGAATCCCCAAAAACCGGCTGGTCATCAAAACCCGATACTGATCCCGCCGCCCGACCGGCTTCCGCCCCCGAAACCGACGCCGCCGAACACGTTCCACCAAGGTCCGATCACCCGGCGGTCATCCACCTGCCTGGAATCCCATCGATGCAGATGCTTCACATCCAGCGTCGGAAAACGATAGTCCGCCTCATCTATTTTTTCGACCGCCGCGCCCGTAATTTCGCCGACAATCGTCACCCTGGTGCCGTCCGTCATCGTGGCCGGATCGAGGAACTCTTTCTGAAGCGCCAGGAACCGCCCTTTCGACTCCATGCGGTCGGTTACTGGCCCCTGCTCGTCATCGAGCGGGAGCTGCAGCACCTCCAGTTGAGTACCACCCTTCATGGCTTTCGCCTTGAGCACTTCACCGGCCCACACTACGACCTTCCCGCGATAAGAATCGGGGGCTTCCAAGACCTGACTGAACGTCACGGCCTTATCGACTTGCGGCTCAAGCGATTCGGGAATGACCGACGTCGCGCAACCGGCGGCCACAGCGAGCAGGCCTAGTATCAGATACTGTCTTGTGCCTAGCAGCATGAGCTCAGTATAGCGCCCGTCGCAAGAGGATGCCACGGCGGAATCTCCCCTCGACCTGACGTTCGCCATCACTGACGCACGACCACATTTCATCCGCTCCGGCCTCTAGGCTATACTGCATCTCTGACGACATCCTCACGAAAGGAACGGTTCCCTATGTCGCGTTCGTCACTCGATTACGTCAAACAGATTGTGCGGGGTTCGCTCGGTATGATGGCCGCTGTGAGTCTGGCCACAGGCCTCTTCACGAACGAGGCGGCAGCCATCGAGGCCACGATGCTGGAGCGCGCCAAACTGGCCACCATCGGTGTCCTGGAGGACACGCAAGACCAACGCACACCGGATAAACCGGGCAAGATTCTGGTGCGTGGAACCGGCTTTCATCTCCGCGACGGCTACATTGTCACCGCCCGCCACGCAGCGGAAAAGCAAGATGTCACGACCGGCACCGTCATCCAAAAACAGATCCACGTCCTGACCACCGACCTCCATGAAATCCCCGCCGATCTTGTCGGCGACAGCGCGTTCATGGACGTCGTGGTCTATCGCGTCGCTGAAGCCCATCGCGCGAAGTTGCGCGCAACGGTCCCCTTTGCCTCCGGCGACGTGCAACCGGGGCAAGAAGTCTTCACCGTGGGCTACCCCATGGGCTGGGGCCCGACTATGTCGTTCGGACACCTGGGCAATACGAACACCTTCCTCCAGACCGTGGACACCAGATTGATTCAAGCCGACGTGGCCGCGTGCAGCGGCAACTCCGGTGGCGGCCTCTTCAACGACAAGGGTGAAGTGGTCGGCATCATGCACGCCATCATCCAGACCGAACGGGACGACTCGACCGCGCATTGCAGCCGCATGGCCTTTGCCATTCCCGCGATGCTGGCTGAACGGATCGTCACCGCCGCTCTGGACGGCAAGCCCATGGCCTTCTCGAAGATGGGCATTCACATGGTCGCCGTGAAAGACGGCACCAGGTGGCGCATGGCGGTGAAAGACGTGATGGAACCGGCCAAGTCCGCGGGCATTGAAAAACACGACATCATCATTGCCGTCGATGATACCGATATTCAGGATGCCGCACATTTAAAGAACTATTTGATCGAACGAACCAAGCCCGGGCAACAAGTCAGCGTCAAGGTCCGCCGCATCGATACCAATCTGACCTTTACGGTAACGCTGGCAGGTGGATGATCCAACCTGTTACGACAGGCCAGGCAGGGCTTGATACCAGCCGTTGGCTTGGGCGAGCACGATGGGACGGTCAAAGAGGGTGCTGATGCGGTCGTCGGTCAGCAGGTTTAGTTTCGGGCCGTCGGCCAGTATTTTGCCCCCCTTCAGAAAGATCACGCGATCGATCTCCGGTGGGATTTCGTGCAGATGGTGGGTCACAAGCACAACGGTCTTGCCTTTATGAATCTGTGTGCGCACGAGGTCCAAGTACTGGAAGCAGGATTTGAGATCGAGCCCGCTGGTCGGTTCATCCAGGACAAGAACCGGCGGGTCGTGAACCAAGGCTCGCCCAAGAAGAAACCGCCGCTGCTCCCCTGTCGAGAGCTGCCCGAAGACACGCGTGGCGAACGATTCGATGCCTAGCTCCCGCATCACCGCATCTGCCCGGCTTACCTGGTCTCGCGTAAACGTCTGATGGTCGTAAGTGTCGTTACTGGCGTAAAAGCCTGAGAGGACGACATTGCGCCCCTCGGCACAAATCAAATAATCCCGCTGCAGATCGTAAGAGACGATGCCCAGTTTCTTGCGCACATCCCACACGCTCCAGCGTTCCTCACCGAAGAGCCGCGTGCGCGTCTCCTCTAAAGCAAGAGGATGAACTTCACCGGATAACAACTTGAGGAGCGTAGACTTGCCTGCCCCATTGGGGCCGAGAATGGCCGCAGGTTCGCCCGCATTGAGCCGAAAGGAGAAATCGGAAAAGACGCGGGTCTCGCCCCGGTACACCGTGGCATGTTGAATGTCGAGAATCGGGAAAGGGATCGCCATACAACAGGTTGGATGCTGACTGCGTAAGCTAGTGCATATTCACTAGAACAGGCCCTGTCGCGTACCGCCGACCGTCTTCCCGGCCCGGCGAGACTGTTCAAGCCCGGCACGTGCCAGTGCGTCCACCCGTTCGTTGTCCGGATGACCGTTGTGACCCCGCACCCAGTGCCATTCCAGCTTGTGACCGGAAGCGAGCGTATCGAGTCGGCGCCACAAATCCTCATTCTTCACCGGCTCTTTGCCGGCGGTTTTCCACCCGCGCCGCTTCCAGCTATGAATCCATTCGCTGATCCCCTTTTGCACATACTGCGAATCGGTGTAGACGCGCGCCTCCACCGGCTGCGTGAGCGACTGCAACGCCTCAATGACGGCAAGCAGTTCCATGCGGTTGTTCGTCGTGGCCGGATCTCCGCCGCACATTTCCGTTTCGGCGTTGTCTATGCGCAGTAAAGCCCCCCAGCCACCAGGTCCTGGATTCCCGCTGCAGGCCCCGTCGGTATAGATTTCGATCATTGGCTCAGAGTCCTCTTCTGTTCATCATCAGGTACCATGACCGACAGGTCGCCCGCCGCTCAAGAAGCACCTTCCGCCGATCACACACACGAGTCAGACCGAAGACGACTCGGCTTCGCAGGATCAGGCTTGATCTATGCGTTTGGTTTCTTACTCACCGGAACAGCACCATACGGTGAAGAACTCGGAATCTTTGGCGTCGCCGTCTCCACATCGGCGTTTTGCGCGCGATGCAAGAGTGCGTGATCCATCAGCACCAGGGCCATCATGGCTTCAGCAATCGGCGTGGCCCTGATACCGACGCAAGGATCGTGACGCCCATTGGTTTCGAGGGTCACCGGGTTGCCCTGCTTGTCGATGGAACGTCGCGGAATACGGATGCTTGATGTCGGCTTGATGGCGATGGTCACGACCACATCCTGCCCGGTGGAAATACCGCCGAGAATGCCGCCGGCATGATTCGTCACAAACCCTTCAGGCGTGAGTTCATCGCCATGCTCCGAACCCCGCTGCGCGACCGAGGCGAACCCTGCGCCGATCTCCACTGCCTTGACCGCATTGATGCTCATCATGGCGCCGGCCAGGTCAGCATCCAGCTTCGCATAGACCGGAGCACCCCACCCGACCGGCACATGCTCGGCCATGGCGGTAATCTTTGCGCCCACGGAATCGCCGGCCTTCCGCAACTCGTCCATGAACGATTCAAGCTTCCCCACCACCTCGGCATTCGCCGAAAAAAATGGATTGGTGTCCACCGTTTCCCAGCTCTGAAAGGGAGCTTCGATCGGCCCGAGTTGACTGAGGTAGCCACGGATGACAACACCGTGCTTTTCCTGCAACCACTTCTTGGCAATCGCAGCCGCCGCCACTCGCACGGCCGTTTCACGCGCCGAAGATCGTCCCCCGCCGCGATGGTCGCGGATCCCGTACTTCTGCCAATAGGTGTAGTCGGCGTGGCCCGGTCGAAAGGTGTCGAGGAGGTTGCCATAGTCACGGCTGCGCTGGTCTTCGTTCCGGATCAAGAGGGCGATGGGCGTACCGGTCGTCTTGCCCTCGAACACCCCGGAAAGGATTTCAACCGTATCGGATTCCTGCCGCTGCGTGACGTGGCGTGAGGTGCCCGGCTTGCGCCGGTCGAGATCCCGCTGAATGTCTTCGGCGGATAGCGCAAGGCCTGGCGGACACCCATCCACCACGCAGCCGATCGCCGGTCCGTGGCTTTCGCCGAATGACGTGACGGTGAAGACTCGGCCCAACGTATTGCCGGCCATGGGTTGGATGACTCCTACCTACTCGACGAGATCCAACTTGATGCGCAACTCCTTCAATTGCTCGGCACTCACGCCGGAAGGCGCTTCGGTCAGCGGGCATTGCGCGCGTTGCGTCTTGGGAAACGCGATGACATCGCGAATCGAATCGGCGCCACCCAGCAGCATGATCAACCGGTCGAGGCCGAACGCAATGCCGCCGTGCGGAGGCGCGCCATACTCCAGCGCTTCCAGCAGGAAGCCGAACTTCGCTTGAGCCTGTTCCTTGCCGATCCCCAACAGATCCAGAATCCGCAACTGGATGTCGCTACGATGATTGCGAATGCTACCACCGCCGATTTCGCTCCCGTTGAGCACCATGTCGTAGGCCTTGGCCCTGGCCTTCAACGGCTCCGTGTCGAGGAACGGCAGGTCTTCATCCATCGGCGCGGCGAAGGGATTGTGCATGAAGATATAGCGTTTCTCTTCCGGCGAATAGTCCAACAGCGGGAACTCCGTCACCCACAAGGGCTTCCAGGCTGTTTTGTCGATGAGATTCAGTTCCTCACCAAGCAGCAGCCGGATTCGTCCCAAGACATCGTGCACGATGGCCGGTTTATCCGCGCCGAAGAGCACCAGATCGCCGGGCTTCGCTTCCGGCAAGGCCTCGGCAAAGGCCTTGGCATCGAGAAATTTGGCGATTACCGATTCTAACTGGCCGTCCGCAGTGACTTTCAACCAGGCTAGGCCTTTCGCGCCAAAACTTTTCGCCGTTTCACCGAGCGCGTCGATACGACTCCGCGCAATGGAGGCCCCTCCGGACACGATCAGCGCCTTGACGAGTCCGCCCTTGGTCGCCGCCTCCTTGAACACCTTGAATTGGCTTTTCGCGGCAAACGCCGTGACATCATGCAACGGCATGTCGAAGCGAAGGTCCGGCTTGTCCGACCCGTAGCGCCCCATGGCGTCGGCATAGGTCATCCGGGGAAAGGGCGTGGGCAACTGTACCCCGCCGGCATCCTTGAAGACAGAGACGATCATGTGCTCCATGAGCGTCATGACCTGCTCACGATCCACGAACGACATTTCGAGGTCAATCTGGGTAAATTCAGGCTGGCGATCGTTACGAAGGTCTTCGTCGCGGAAGCAACGGGCAATCTGGTAATACCGATCCACACCGCTCACCATCAACACCTGCTTGAACAGCTGCGGCGACTGGGGCAGTGCATAAAACATCCCCGGATTCACGCGGCTGGGCACCAGATAATCACGAGCGCCTTCCGGCGTACTTTTGGTCAACACGGGCGTTTCCACTTCCAGAAACTGCTCCGCATTCAAGAATGCCCGCACCGCCTGCATGATCCCGTGACGCAATCCCAGCAACCGCTGCATCCTCGGGCGCCTGAGATCCAGATAGCGGTACTTCAATCGAAGAGACTCGGTGATCTCAATGTCGTCCTCGATCATGAAGGGTGGCGTCTTGGCTTCGTTGAGAATCTCGACGGCATCCACGAACACTTCGATCTCACCGGTGGGCAGGTTCGGATTCTTGGACTCATCCGGCCTGGCCATCACCTGGCCGGTCACCGACACAACGCATTCGCTCCGCAAGGTATGTGCGGCTTGGTGGACCGCCGCATTCCGCTCGGCGTTGAACACCACTTGCGTCAACCCTGTTCGATCACGCAGATCGATGAACAGCACCATGCCGTGATCCCGGCGACGTTGCACCCATCCGTTCAACACCACTTGCTGACCGACTTGCGCCTTGGTCAATTCCCCACACCGATGGGTCCTGATCTTCATGCTCTTCTCCGCGTTGAGGGCCGCGATTTTCCAGCAGGGCCTCGTTGTCCCGGGCGCGAAGCTGACGATCCGCCGCGCCGCTTCTGTTGAAAGTTCTGACCAGGACCCGAGCGCCGAACCGTCATGCCCCGACCGGGGCCTTGAGGTTTCGCACCGGACCGGGGCCGCTGAAATCCTGCTCCAGGCTGAGTGCGCTGGGGGTTTTGGTCTGGCCCGGTCGGACGCGAGCCAGGGCCACGATCAGCCCCCTGCGGGATCGGACCAGCCTGAGTCCGTTGAAAACCAACCCCTTTGGCAGGACGACGAAATTTGGCACCTGGACTCATGGGCCGCCGCGTGGTTCCGCGACCTGAGCGTGAAGATTTCGCACTGGCCAGAGACCGTTGAGATCGCGGCCCCCGTTCGGAACGCTGAGCTTTTGGCCCACGCCCTGAACGCTCGGGCTTGGGAGGACGAGGCGGAGCCGGCTCCGTCGGCGGCATCCATCGAGTCGGTTTTCCGGACGCGTCCAGTTCCGGACGTTCCGCTCTGGCCACCCGATCCTCCACCAGATCCCGTAACCGATTCGCCTCGCGGTCGGTCAGGAATCGATATTCTCGCGGCGCCAAATCTCCCAAAAGCAACGGTCCCATGCGGACACGCACGAGCTTAATCACCGAATGGCCCACCGCCTCGACCATCCGCTTCACTTGATGTTTCCGTCCTTCGTGAATCGTGACCTCAAGCCACGAATTGCTCTCAGCCTTGCTGACCTTATTCACCTTCGCCGGCGCCGTGAAGCCGTCTTCCAGCTTGACGCCTCGTTCAAGAGCTTCGATCTTCGCATCGTCGAGCACACCCTTGACCTTGATCAAATAGGTTTTCGGAACATGGTAGCGGGGATGGAGCAGCGCCTGAGCCAGGTCGCCGTGATTCGTGAGCAACATGAGCCCTTCGCTGTCGAAATCCAAGCGGCCGACAGGAAACACGCGCACGGTGACTCCGTGCAGGAGGTCCTTCACCGTGGGACGTCCCTCAGGATCATCCAGCGTGGACATGACGTTCTTGGGCTTGTTGAGGATCAAATACACATAGGGCTGCGCAGCCCGAAGATGTTTCCCATCGACTTTGACATGGTCGCGAGCGGGATCGACTTTGGTGCCGAGTTCCTTTACCACGCTACCATTGATCGTCACGCGCCCGGACGTGATCAACTCCTCGGCTTTGCGTCGCGAAGCCAGTCCGGTGCCGGCGATGAGTTTTTGTAGTCTGACTTCCATTTATCTCTATGCCTATCCTTCAGCCATCGTGAGGCGGATGAGATTTACCGTGAGCGTGGCAGCATGTACCAATGTACTAGCCACATCAGGCCCCATCCGATAATTGCAAAACTCACAGCGGTTACTATTCCGTACCTAACGCCCGCGTAGATCACCATCCCAAACCACAATATGCCGAGAATTGAATCAATAATTCTTGAGAGGTTACCGTTTAGTCTCCAGTTAGCAGGAATCAAAAAAGATAATCCTGCAAACGACACCAGAAAGAGGGGGGAAATATTTTCCATTTTAAAACGCGAAATGACTACTCCCACTCAATTGTACTTGGAGGTTTTGAGCTGATGTCGTAGACGACCCGATTGACGCCTTTCACTTCATTGATGATCCGACTCGACATCTTCCCCAGCACATCGCTCGGAATTTTGGCCCAATCGGCGGTCATGCCATCAAGGCTCGTGACCGCGCGGATGGCAATGACATATTCATACGTCCGCTGGTCACCCATGACACCGACCGTCCGGATCGGCAGCAGGACGGCGAAGGCCTGCCAGATCTCTCGATACAGTCCCGCGGCGCGAATTTCCTGATCGACGATCGTTTCCGCCCCGCGCAGAATGGCCAGCCGTTCCTTGGTGACTGCGCCGAGCACGCGGATCGCCAGGCCGGGACCGGGAAAGGGTTGCCGCCAGATAATCTCATCCGGCAGGCCGAGCTCCTGGCCCAAGGCCCGCACTTCGTCCTTGAACAATTCACGCAGGGGCTCGACCAGCTTCAACTTCATTCTGGTCGGCAATCCCCCGACGTTGTGGTGCGTTTTGATCGTCGCCGAGGGGCCCTTGAAGCTCACGCTTTCGATGACATCGGGATACAACGTGCCTTGCACGAGGTATTTGATGCCTTTCAACTTTTTGGACTCGACCTCAAAATTCTTAATGAAGAGACGGCCGATAATCTTTCGCTTCCGCTCAGGGTCGGTCACGCTCTTCAGGCCCGTGAGAAACTGACTGGTGCGATCGAGGATCCGCATGTTCAGATGCATCTGCGACGCGAAGGTTTTCTCGACCTGGTCACGTTCACCGGTACGCAACACCCCGTTGTCGACGAAAATGCAGGTCAGTTGATCGCCGACCGCACGGTGCGTGAGCGCGGCCGCCACAGAGGAATCCACCCCGCCGCTCAAGGCGCAGATCACCCGCTCCGTCCCGACCTGTTGCCTGATCTGTTCAACGGCCGTGTCGACATAGGAGCGCATGGTCCAGGTCGGCTTGCAGCCGCAGATATCGTAAACGAAGTTCTTGAGGATCGTGGCGCCCTCGGTGGTGTGCGCCACTTCCGGATGAAATTGAAGACAGTAGATGCGCTGCCTGGCGTCGTGCCGCTTCATCGCGGCGATGGGAGAATTGTCCGTGTGTGCGATGGAGCGGAATCCTGGCGGCATCCGTTCGATGCGATCCCCGTGCGACATCCACACGACGGTAGAGCCCCGAGTCCCTATTCCCTTGAACAGATCCGACCGGTCATCGAGGGTCAGCTCAGCCCGGCCAAACTCGCGGTGCGGAGCCTTCTCCACTTCGCCGCCCTGCAGATGCGTCACCAGCTGCATTCCGTAGCAAATCCCGAGAATGGGAATGCCCTGTTCGAAGAGTTGTTTGGATACCGAAGGAGCCTTTTTGTCGTACACGCTCGATGGTCCGCCGGATAACACGATACCCTTCGGACGGTAGGCTAATACCGTCGCGAGCGGCACGGTGCAGGGCAGGATCTGCGAATAGACCTGCGCTTCACGGATACGTCGTGCGATCAGCTGCGTGTACTGGGAGCCGAAATCAAGGACAAGGATTCTATCGTGCCAGAGTTCCATGGAGATGTTTCCGTGAAGCGTGAATCGTCGTTCGTCTAGTGAGGGGATCTGAATTGCGAGATACGCTTCACGAGAAACGTTTCACGCGAGGCTATTCCCAATCGGTGCGATAGTTGGGAGCTTCTTTGGTGATGATGACGTCGTGCACGTGCCCCTCGCGGAGACCGGCCACTGTCTGGCGGATGAACGTCGCCTTCTGCTGCAAATCCGGGATGGTCTTACATCCGCAGTAGCCCATGCCGGACTTCACGCCGCCCACCATCTGGTAGATATGGGGAGCCAGCAAGCCTTTGTAGGGCACCCGTCCCTCAATGCCTTCAGGAACCAATTTCGGTGTCGGTCGTCCGCCCTGACCGTATCGATCGCCGCCCCCCCGTTCCATGGCCCCGATCGAACCCATGCCGCGGTACACTTTGTAAGTACGTGCCTGGAACAGCACCGTTTCGCCGGGAGCCTCTTCCGTTCCTGCCAGCAGACTGCCCAGCATGACCACCGAGGCACCGGCCGCCAAGGCTTTCGTAATATCGCCGGAGTACTTAATCCCCCCATCGGCGATGACCGGAACACCCGATCCCGCCAATGCCCTGGCGCAGTCTGCAATCGCCGTCAACTGCGGCATGCCTGCGCCCGACACCATGCGTGTCGTGCAGATCGAACCAGGTCCTACGCCTACTTTCACCGCATCCACACCGGCCTTGACCAAATCCTTGGCCGCCTGGGCCGTCGCAATGTTGCCGGCAATGATGTCCAACTTAGGATGTGCTTTTCTCACCATTTTGACCGTATCCAGCACAGCCTGCGAATGCCCATGCGCCGTATCCACGACCACCACGTCGACACCGGCCTTCACCAGTAACGCCACCCGGTCTGCGGTATCGGGTCCCACCCCCAAAGCCGCCCCGACCCGTAAACGACCGTGGGCATCCTTGCAGGCATTGGGATACTTGATCCGTTTCTCAATGTCCTTAATCGTGATCAGGCCTTTGAGTTCAAATTGCTTGTTGACGACCGGCAGCTTTTCAATTCGGTGCTCGTGCAGAATCTCCCTGGCCTTTTCGAGGCTGGTTCCCTCCGGAGCGGTGATGAGCTTATCGCGCTTCATCACCTGCGACACCTTCAGTTCCATTCGCGTCTCAAAACGCAAGTCTCGATTCGTGAGGATCCCGACCAATTTACCCGACTTGGTCACAGGGATACCGGAAATCCGGTATCTGGCCATGAGGTCATGCGCATCACGGATGGTTTGATCCGGCGAAATCGTAATGGGATCCAGGATCATCCCGCTCTCAGACTTCTTCACCTTGTCGATTTCAGCCGCCTGATCGGTAGGAGAGAGCACACGATGCACGATGCCGAGTCCACCCTCTTGCGCCATTGCAATGGCCAATCGCGCCTCAGTCACGGTGTCCATGGCCGCGCTGACGATGGGAATATTCAGCTGAATGTTTCGAGACAGGCGAGTACGGGTGTCGACCTCGCTCGGGAGGACCTGTGATTTAGCCGGTACCAAGACGACGTCGTCATAGGTGAGCCCGAGCCGAATCTCCTTCTCTAACATCAGTCGCCACCCTCTCCCGGGCCTTTCGCCCGTTGCCCCTACACTCTCGTGGTTTTATCGACCTGCCCTAACTCTGCGGCGGCATCCGCCTCTTCCTGCAACCGCTCGCTGCCTTCATCCGCCGGCATGAATTGCTGCACCCGGGTGTTTCCGCTATCAACGGCGAACACACTCCCCCGGGAATCCACCACGATGCCATACGGGAAGTTGAATTGTCCGTCACCACCGCCGAATCCACCCCACTGAGCGATAAAGTTGCCCTCACGGTCGAACTTCTCGACACGATGGTTGCCGGTATCCGTGACGTACACATCGCCCTGACCATCGACGGCAATGCCCCAAGGAGAGCGCAACTGTCCGGCTTCCTGCGCCAACGGGCTGCTGGCATGGCCGGCCTCGGAACTGCCGCCCCACTTGGTGAGCAACTGCGGCAATACGTTGGTGCTGGTATCGAACTTCTGCACGCGGTGATTACCCATATCGACGACATACACCGTGCCGTCGGCCTGATCTACGGCGATCCCGCGAGGGAAATAGAATTGACCGTCGCCGTTGCCGAAACTGCCCCATGACATGATGAACTCTCCGCTCATGTCGAACTTCTGCACTCTGAAGTTGGCGCTATCCACGACATAGATGTATCCGCGCACCCGATCGATCGCGATACCCCATGGGGCATTGAACTGGCCTTCGCCGTTCCCTCGCGATCCGAACTTCATCAAATAGCCGCCCAGCTTCCCGTCGAACTTCTGCACGCGGTGATTGTTGGTATCCACCACGTAGACATCCCCCTTGGCATCGCAGGCGATACCCGTCGGGTTATGGAAGTTCGCATTGGCGGCGCCGAAATTCCCCCAGAGAATGATGAAATTCCCCGTGCGATCGAATTTCTGGATACGGTTGTTCCCGTTGTCCACGACAAAGATCGACCCCTGTTGATCGATGGCCAGGCCATACATCGGCGCCATGAATTCGCCGCCGTGCAACAACGACGCACCGCGACCAGGCTTGCCCCACTTGGAGACACAAAGATAGCCGGAGGTGTTGACGAGAATCGTCGCGCTCGCCGGGGTGGAGATATTGTTTCCAAGATCTTTGAACCAGACGATGACGGTCTTCTGCCCGTCCCCAGGAGACAGAATGAAGGGGATCGTTGCGCCGAACTTGATCGCCGGCGGCACCTCGACCCAGCCCGGCGTTCCCGCCATCGGGGTCATCGGGTTCTCTGAGATATAGTACGCCGCCACGCCGGTATCGAGGTCGGTGGCGGAAATCGTGACGACAATTTCAGGTGAGTTCGTCATAAACGCGCCGTGGTTGATCACCGCATACGGCGTCTGAGGAGCCGTGATATCGATCAGCACCGGCGTCGCGGACACTTCGTCCGACAATCCACTCTCCGTGCCGTCCTCATAGACCGCCGTCAGCGCGTAATAGTAGGCCTGGTCGTTGGTCAATCCCGAGTGATTGTACGGACTGGTGACGCCCTCGATCTTGGTGCCGCCTTCCTGCGTCAGATTGGCCGAAGTATGAAAGTAGAGATTATAGGAGACCGCCCCAGGTACATCCATCCAGCTCAAGAATGTTTCGGTATCTCCGGGCTTGATCGCCAGATTGCGGGGAATCGGGTACTCACTGACGGCTTGCGCACGTTCGCGCTCCGCCTTGCCACGGTCCAATTCTTCATCGGTCGGCACGTATTTGATGACCCGATGGTTACCGCTATCGACGACGTACACCGCCCCTTCTTTGTCCACGGCCACGCCGGAGGGAAAGTTTAACTGGCCCTCGGTCTTTCCACGATTTCCCCAGGCACAGAGGAAGGTCCCGTTTCCGTCGAACTTTTGAATGCGGTGGTTGCCCTGATCGACGACATACACATTGCCCAAGGCATCGCAGGTCACGCCCCAGGGGGCTTTGAACTGGCCGGGACCGCTTCCTTCACGGCCCCACTTGGTCAAAAAGCTTCCGCGGGTATCGAACTTCTGAATGCGATTATTCCCTTCATCGGCCACATACGTATTCCCGACGAAGTCCACGGCCACACCGCGCGGGAAGAAAAAGGCCCCGTCGAAACTTCCATCCCGACCCCACTTCAACAACGGGGTTCCATCGCCCTTGAACTTTTGAATGCGGGCGTTGTTGGTATCGGTCACGTAAATATTGCCGTCCTGATCGGTGGTCACACCCCAGGGAGCGTCGAACTTATTCATGTCGGCCCCACGCCAGGCAAACCCGAACTTACCCCAGGCCTTCATGGGATTGCCGTCGGTGTCGAGGCGCTGCACGCGATTGTTTCCGGTATCGGCGACGTACACCTGCCCGTCCGAATTCGTGGTCAGTCCGCGCGGATAATAGAAGCCGCCTTCTGCGCTGCCGGCTTCGCCGCCCCAGCGACCGAGAAATTTTCCGTCTTTGTCGAATTTCTGGATGGAGTGATTATCGGTATCGGCCACGTAGATATTGCCGTCCTTGTCTACCGCAATACCAGTCGGAGAACTGAACTCGCCGTCCTCCACGCCCTCCTGCCCGATGATCTTGGCAATGAGGTAGGGAGCCGGGATCGCCATGACTTCCTGAGATTCGGGGCTCTCCCCCTTCTGCGTCACCACGGTCACGACATAGTGGTAGCACGTTCCGTTTGCCAAATCGTCATGCATGAAGGGCGACTGCGCACCTTCAATACATGTCCCCTTTTCCTTGGTCACGCCGATGACGGTTTTGAAATCTTCCGCGCTGGCGATGGGGCGAGTGAGTTCGGAGAATTTAATCTGCACGCCCTTGGTGGTCATGAAATACAGGTTGTAATACATGGCCTCCGGCACAGCGTCCCAGGTAATCATCACCCGGCCATTTCCAGCTTGAGCGGCCACCCCAGTCGGTGCAGGAGGCAGGTCTTCCTCCTCAGCAACGGAGTCCCCGGCGCCCCACTCACTCTGACTTCCCTCCGCCGTGAGATACCGCCGGTCAAACCGAAACATTTCGTCGAGCAGCCAAGCCTTGATCATGGTGTTCCTCGTGGTACGAGATTGGTGAAGATTGGCGGATGTTTCAATAACTTAGATCGGCCAGTCTAACAAAGCGAAAAGAAGGGAGTCAAGGCAAGACCCGCGTGGCCTGGGACGCTCTGGAGGCTCTTCCGCTGATACATCGGCAACGGAGTCACCGCGCCGACCAGAGCGTACGAAGCCGCGCGCTAGGCAGGGTAGGCATCCATCCCCCCAAAGCTGGATGGACGCATTTCTTTCGAATGTCATAGGCTCTGCACTCTCGACGTTGGATAACAACGCGCGTGCCCGGTAAGATGAACCAATCGGAGGTGTACCATGTGGCCAACACGACTTGTGCTCGCAACCCTCGCCGCGAGTCTGCTCCTTACTCCCAGCGTGCACGCGGTCGAGTCATCCCCTGTAGAAATGTGGGAATGCCCAGGCCCAGAGGGAACGATCCTCTACACCAACAAAGAGCGACCCGATTGTCAGGCCAAGGTCCTCAAAGCGCTCTCCGTTGTGCCCTCGCTACCCGATCTGCCACTCGCCCCTCCCAACGGTTCGACCTATCAGCCGACCCCGAAAGCGAAAGATTTTTCATACGACACCCCCATCGGCGCCTTGCGCAATCTCTCCCAGATACCCGAGTCAGGACGCGACTGGTATGCGGGCAACGCCAGCGGCGGGTCGGTGCAGGGCGAAGTTTGCAGCATGTATATGGAATGGATTCATCTGAATCAGAACAGCCGTGGCGGTCACTTCTTCGGCACCGATCCGTCGTACGGCAGCAATCCGACGGCCCGAAACTGGTACACCCCGAGTTACTCATTCTATGACAACGCCCGATACGTCACCCTGTCACAGATCTTCGGCGCGGGTTTTGTTCCAATCGGTTGCCACTAGGTGCTCGCAGCCGCGAACTGCTGCTGATCGTCAGACACAAAAGGCCTTCGGGAAAACCCCCTTCACAGGAGTCTCTCGAAGGCCTTTTATGCATAACGACTGAAAAAGCGCCGGCGGCAATGCGGGGCGAATCTATCGGAGTCTTTGAGCAGACATTGCGACCAGCAGTCAGGACTCTTCCGCGATATCGGCGACTACAAGGTCCCCTCCGGCCTCATTCTCCAGAACGAGTGACTCTGAAGTCTGCCCCGCTTCATCTGCCGGCTCAAGAAGAGCCACAGGCTCATCCATGCCTTCGGACAGCCCTTCGACGACCGCCTCTGTAGATTGCGTCACGGGCTCTCCATCAACTGCCACGACCTCATCAATCGGCAACATCGCCTGCTCAGATTCGCCCAACTCTTTGAACTCACGAAGCGGCGGCAGCTGAGATAAATCGCGCAACCCAAAATGTTCGAGGAAAAACTTGGTCGTCCCATACATGATCGGGCGGCCCGGCTCTTCCTTGCGGCCAACGATGCGCACGAGTTTTCGCTCCAGCAGCGTCCGAATAACCCCTGATGTTTCGACCCCTCGAATCTGCTCGACCTCCGCGCGAACGATCGGCTGCTTGTAGGCAATGATCGCCAGGGATTCCAAGGCTGAGCGCGAGAGTTTCGAGGGAGACTTTACCTTCTCCAACCGTTTGAGCCACGGGGCGAATTCGGCCTTGGTGACGATCCGGTAACCGCCGGCCACTTCAGCCAACTGCAGCCCGCGGCCTTCCTGCTCATAGTCCTGAGCAAGGCTCGCGAGCGCCTGATCGACATCCTGCTTCGTAACCGCTCCGAGCAATGCCAAGAACCGTGTGACCGGAATAGGCTCGGCAGTCACAAAGAGCAAGGCCTCGAGGATACCCTTCAGTGCGCGCATGTCGGACAGCGCAGAATCGGCCGCCGGGGCCGCCATGTCGTGGACAACGCCCTTGCCCGACTCCGGCACCACCTCAACCGCATCGAGTGACGCAGTCGGCTCGTCAACCGGATCCCGCACCTCGATCGATTCCTCGATTGCCTCCTCCACGCCGGGACTCATAGGTTCTTCCATTCAGACTCCTCCACTAGCTCCCCTTCCGCAACCGCTGAGAAGGCACGCGAGACAAGAATCGCCCCGAAAGTTTCACTCTGAAACACGCGCACGACCCTGATTCGAATCAATTCGAGCAGGGCCAGGAAGGTCACGATCACCACAAGCCGATGACTCGACTCCTCGAACAGCGCCGTAAAGGCCATGGATTCATGCAGTTCCAGCGCCTCGATAATGGCGCTCATACGGGTGCGGACCGTGAGGTTGTCCGGAATGATTTCAACAAGTCGCTTGCCTGGATGGCGGGACAAGACCCCCTGCAGCGCATCAACCAGATCAAAGAGGGAAATTTCGTCGAGCAGACTCTCGTCTTTCTTGACCTCGACCGGCGGACCGGGCTCGCGCGAAAACACATCCCGCCATAGACGTTCTTTATAGTCCAGCTGCGAAGCCGCCTCTTTGAACTGCTTATATTCGAGCAGTCGCCGGACGAGTTCTTCGCGCGGATCGGGGCCGTCCTCCTCGTCCACCGCCACCTCGTCGACCGGCAACAACATCCGTGACTTGATATGCAGCAGGGTCGCCGCCATCACGAGGAATTCACCGGCCACAGCCAGGTTCAATTCCTTCATCACCGACAGATAGTCCAAGTATTGCTGCGCGATCAGCGCAATCGGAATATCGTAGATGTTGATTTCGTTTTTCTTAATGAGGTGCAAGAGGAGATCGAGAGGACCTTCGAAATTCTCGATCTTGACTTGGTAGGGCAGTTCAGGTTGGTCCATCAGGTACGAGAGGCTCCCTTGGCCAAAGTTTCAATCTTATACCAATTTATGGGGGGACCGGGCAAGGCTAAAACTATATGTTGTGGGTTCAACCAGGGCTACTTGGCCCTGATGATATAGACCAACAGCCCCAGCGCCATGACAAATAGGAAGATCGTGACGGCCTGGGAAAATGGAGCCGAGGCAGAAGCCGTAGGACCCGGCATCGTTGTGCTGACACGAGCGGTTCTGGTCAGCTGCGGTGTGCGCGCGAAGGTCGCCTGTGCGAGATCATCGGCCTGTTTAAATGCGGCATCGGAAAAGTCGGCCTGCGATCCGAATCGCGCGGAGGCAAACGTAGCCGGACGGTCGAAGATGGCGAACAGAAAAAATGCTTCCCGATCGAACTGAGACGAAGAGAAGTCGCACTTCGCACGGCAATGCGCACCGGAAAATCCTGTTCCGAGGTGAAATACCGCTCGCGAAAAATTTGCATCCTGCTCAAACACCACTTCCAGAAACTCAGTTAACCCCTGAAAGGTCGCCCCGCGAAAAATCGCCGGGCCGGCAAACACCGAGCGGTGAAATCGAGCGTGCGGGCCGAAATGCGTATCCGAAAACATGGCTCCCTGCGTAAATCGATCCTGAACAAAATAACTCTCCTGATGGAAGGTCGAATTCGATCCATCGACCAGGCCGAGAAACACGGTGCGCGAGAGGTCGACGAATCCGGCGAAATCCGTGTGCGCCAACACCACCGGTCCGGTGATCAACAGAAACCCGCTCTTGAGCCGGTTGACGATCCGTCCTTTCACCCTCGACTGCTTGATCACGAATGGCCCGCGGATGACATGCACCTCCTCGTCATTCAGCCCCTCAAGCACTCGACGGTCCTCGGGTGCCAGGTCGCCCACCGCACTCGCCTTCTGAGCCGGCAGCTCATCGAGGACCAGGTCGCCCTGAATCACGACTCCAGACAGGTCCAGCCCCTTTCCCGCCGCCAGCGCCCGCAGCAATTCTTGCGCGGATACGGCACGTGCCTCCCGCTCAGCCTCGGTACAGGTATTCGGTAAATGCAGGGTGAACACAGCCACTGCGCTTTTTACACCCGTCTCCGCGGCACATTCCGCGCGCAGTGCAACGGGGAGCAGCACCATTCCCCACAACACCCCTATTACGGCCCAAATGGGAAATCCACGAGGCCGAGAGGATCGGGATGATGATTCCACAAAACCTCTCCGAACCAACCGAGAAACACATAACGGTGCGAACACTTTACTCCCCCAATGCCTTTGCTACACTTCGACTCATATGTCCGCGATTACACCCGTGGTTCATACCAGCGGAGGCCGACGCTTCCTATGCACGGTCTTTGTCTGCACCGTTGTGCTACTCGCAACTATCCCGCGCGCCGGCGCAGAAGCGGTGGTCGAAGTCCCGATGCTCGCGGCGATCCAATCGAATAACCTCGGCGTGTTCGAAGTGCTCCTGTTGCGTTGGGATCACCGGCCAAGCCCCTCGCCCATGGAGCTGCAATGGCTGGGCGGCAACATCCGGCCCGGACAGACGAACCTCAGTTCCATGGTCCTTGCCTTTCAATATGCGCTCGCCCACACGCCACAGATCGATCATGCGGGAACGGTCAGTGCCATGGGCATCGCATACGCCGCAACCGGGACAGACGGCCCGAGCGCAGGGGCAGTGATGACGGTCGGATTTGCGGCGCTATTGAAAGGAGATCATATCCGGCGAGGGATTGCCTTAACCGGTACGATTGCCAAGGATGGCACCATCGGACCCGTGGGCGGCATCCCCGACAAGATTCGTGCGGCAGCCCGCGAGGGTTATCGCACGATCCTGATCCCCCAAGGCCAGCGGGACGATCCGCGCTGGAACCTCAACCGGCTCGCCTGGGAGCTCAACGTTGAAGTCACGGAGGTCGCCACAGTCGAGGAGGCCTACCGTCTCATGACCGGAGGCACACTCGAATAGGAGTCTCGCGGTCGGTGGACGCCGCGGCTACGCTTCCACCCCCAACCCTTCGACGATTGCCCGAAACTCCGCGTCCGTGAGACGATGCATGCCAAGACTAAGCCGCCGAGTCAATTCGGCCTGCGCCTCG
Organism: Nitrospira sp. ND1; assembly: GCF_900170025.1. Taxonomy (NCBI): domain Bacteria; kingdom Pseudomonadati; phylum Nitrospirota; class Nitrospiria; order Nitrospirales; family Nitrospiraceae; genus Nitrospira; species Nitrospira sp. ND1. The sequence goes on from NZ_FWEX01000006.1 coordinate 480,379, forward strand.
ATACCCAACACCCGCTGAAGCAGAGCCTGACAGTCCGGCGCATGACCCTGCCAACGCCGGAGCGGCGTGACCCGAACAAATCCATATCGGGCTTCTGTTCGCACCTCGTCCTTGAGCAATTCATCCAGGGCTTGAAACGGCTGGACCGGTGAAGTAATCGTAAACTCCGCTCGAATACCTTCCTTCAGCACATACACCAGTCCGTGGGAGTCCTGCGCCAAAAACTTCTGGAGATTGTCGCGAATCAAGGCCGTGCAGAGACCCCAAATCCCGGCGCCAAGCTGCAGCTCGGCACTCTCCTGGGAGGTCCGTTCACGAAGGGCTCCGGCGATAAACAAAAAATGGCTCATGAAATCTACAGGATCAGGATGATGGCCAGAAGCCGCTACCAGCGGAGCACCACAGCGACGGGCGCGAGGAATCTTCCCCAGACAGCCCCAGGCCTGTCTGGACGGAGGTCACCATCAGGCCTGTTCAGTGGAGCCTTCACTGGCTAGGGAGCACGTGGCACAAAGAGGCATCAACCGAGCACAACCCGGTAAGCCACGACACCAACGTGGGCTAATTGTTGCGATACTCGTCTGCGTCGTCGAGGAGATCTTCCGACTTTTCCAGATAGTCCACGTCGTCGTCTTCACCATCGAGTCCGAGTTCTTCTTCGATCTCTTCTTCGATTTCTTCCGACACATCCTCAAGGTCTTCCGCCATTTCCTCTTCGTCATCGAGCTCCAGCGGTCGAGGCTCGGGCTCCACCTTCGCCGCCTTGCTGACCTCCGGCACTGGAGGCTTCGCAGGTTTCGACTCAGGAATCACGGCCGACTGTTCGACCGGAGGGTTGACCTTGGGGGGCGCAGGCTTGGGTTTGGGCTTTGCCGCAGGCTTGACGGCTTTCGGCGCCGGCTTCACCGCTTTGGAGACGGGCTTCGCCTTGGAAGGACGTTTGGCCGCTGCAGCCGGTTTTTGGGCCACTTTTCTTGCGGGCTTGACGACTTTCTTCGCGGCAGGTTTCCCCTTTACCGCTACCGCCTTCTTGGCCTTCACAGGCTTCTTAGCTGCCACGGCTTTCTTCAGCTTCGTCGCCTTTTTCACCGCGACTTTTTTCGGCGGCGAGGCTTTGGCAGCAACGCTTTTCTTTTTCACGATTTTCTTCGCCATTCCACGTCCTCCTCTCAGGTCTTCAGCATGGCACGTCGGTGGTAAAGCGGCCTCCATCTAGCATGAACAAGCGGGTTCTTGCAACCATCCTGCACCCACGGCTGACTGTGTCAGGCTGCAACGCTGTCGCGCCCCTGCAAGCATTCACATTCGTGCCGTCGGCGCCGCCCGGGCGCATCCAGCACGACCCGGCGTGTTCCTTCCTCCAGCCCAGGCGAATGCCTCCCCATAGGCCGACTGAATCCTTCCGTCGGGAACCTGTCTCTATGTATAATAGATGTATATTGATTCACCGGAATGACGACGCTATGAGCTGGAGACTGTTCTTCTTCGTATTGGCGACAAGCACCTTGATAGCCTGGCCGACCTCTGCGACGCCACCGGCGACGCAAGTCCTGATGGACAGCGGATCACCCTATTATGTGCCTGCAGCTGTGACTGTAACCGCCGGCGGCGCCATCCGTTGGGAAAATCCAACGCCCACCCACCATACCGTGACCCACGATGCATGCCTTGAAGAAACCGGCCGTTGCGCCTTCGACTCAGGGGCCGTCGAACCGGGAGGAGCCTACACCATCCCAAGCCTGCCGCCTGGCCGTTACCCCTATCAATGCCGCATTCACCCCATTATGCGCGGCATGATTATCGTGACGGAGTCGCCGCTGCTTCCCTCGCAGACGTAGCCACTCCTCCTCATCGAGGTTCTTGCACGTCAGCGCCGCGCTCGTGTAGGCTGCGGCTTTTCGTGCCTAGGACCTAACCAGATGAAAGCTGCCGCAGCCATCCAAGAGCCCCTCACATTGAGCGGCGACACCCTCAACCTGCTTGCCTGGCGTATTCCCGACCTCGTAGCCTACCAGCACGCCTTCGACGAATGGTGGCTAGCGCCGCTCGACGACGACTTCCCGCTCGTCCGGCTCAATGCCGTCGGGATTGAAATGCTCACCTCCATGAACGGCCACATTACGGTGGGCGCGCTCGTGGAGAAGTACGGGAATAAGATCTGCGGCCCGGACGGCCAGCCCGGGACCTGGCACCTGGCACGGTGGTCCACGCCCAATTATTCGCTGTGCTACTTCGGCACGGAGCCGCCCGGGGGCCATCGCCACAAGGCCAAATGGGACCTGCTCCTGCAGCAAATCCGGGAGAGCTGGTCGGGGCAGCAGGAGTTCGAAGGTGAGGAACACCTCGAAGATTTCCATGTCCACGAGTTGAAGGAAAGTGACCTGGAGGATGGCCACTTCGATCTGATCGAAACCACCGTCTCCCACCTCTTCCGGGAACCCTGCGAAGCCCTGGGCGGCACGACCTATGGCCGCCTGCTCATGCGCCAACTACGCCGGCTCGGCTGGTTCAAACCGAAGCCAAAAGTCATTGTCGAGATCGGTGGTGGATTGGGTTATGTCGCCCGCGAGCTAGGACAGGAACTACTGCCCTTCGAGAAACAAGGCATTCAATACATTTCGTTGGATGTCACGCGCCCGTTCCTGCAGCTCCAGACCAAACGCGCGAAGGCCGGCGGCTGGACCGGCACCGGCACCCATGCCAACGGCGAATGCCTGCCCTTTAGAGACAACTCCGTCGACCTCATCATCGACAACGAAAATATGGCCGACATGACGCCGGTGAAGCTCAGCCGCAAGGAGCTCACGGAAGGCACAGGCGAGACCGCACAACATCAAGAAGCGCTGGATTGGATCAGGCGGCTGAAGGTGCCGCTTGAGAAGGAATTGCCCGAAGAAGTGATCTTCAATCTGGGACCGATGCGGTTCGTGGCCGAAGTCTGGCGGGTACTCAAGCCGGGCGGTCGGGCATTTCTCACGGAGTTTGGCGTCGAAGAAGGTTGGCCCGCCGCCGTGAAGCTCCCCCACCACACGGAATACGAGGTGCAGTACAACCACCTGCGACAAGCGGTACGTTGGCTTGGCTTTCAGGAGCGGTACCTGTCACTCCCGCAGTTTTTGCAGATCAAGCCGGACACGAAAGTCCTCTGCACCGGCGCGGCCTATACGATTCAACGGTTCTGTCAGGGACTGGGGCAGAACTTTTCTGTGCGGGCCTACACGGAAAGTGAGCTCACCAAAACCCTGGGCGACATCCTCCCCAAGCTCCAAGGCTGCCACTACCACGACATCGCCGACCCCGCCTGGTTCGGCCTCATCGACTTCAAGGTGCTACTGCTGGAAAAGCCGGGCGGCATCCCCCAACCGACCTTCACCGAGCAGAAGAGCGGCCTCCGCTGGTATTCGCAGAGGTAACGTTCTGGCGATTCCTCAATTTCAGCACTAGGGGCCACTCAAGTGTGATCGCGATCCGACAGAGGGAAACCTTACGCTTTAACTGAGCCTTCAACTGAACAGAAGCCAGGATTGTCATTGATCCGCACGCGCTCAAAAATAAATCGAATGACTGAAAAAAAATAGCACTTATCGACCACCGGCAAGATGTATCAGCACCCCTTCGCGCAACCCCAAATCGCTGACCAGCAGACTCGACATCCCCAATGTCTCCATCACCGTGCGCAGGATGACCGCGCCGGCAGCAATGACGTCTTCCCGTCCACGTTCAAGCCCGGGCAGGCCTTCCCGTTGCGCCTTCGAACAACTGAGTAGCTGCAACTCCAACTGCTTCACCATATTTAGCGTTAGCGTGTAGTTGTGAATTCTTGCCGGCTCATAAGCAGGCAACTGCTGAACCATAGCGGCCAGCGCAGTGATGGTTCCTGCGGTGCCGACGAACATGACTCCTGGCGACCGTGGCATTGCTGCTATTGCGGCAGTGGTTTCCCGGCGCACCCAGTCGCGCGCTTCCTGCACCTCGTCTGGGGTCGGCGGATCACTGTGCAGTATCCGTTCGCTCAACCGCACGACACCGATATCGATGGATCTCGCCAGCGTCGCCTGGCCGGGCCGGTCCAGAATAAACTCGGTGCTCCCTCCCCCGATATCCAACGCCAGCAGATCCGTCACACCAGAGGGCAGGCCGGAACGGATACCAAGCATGGTTCGGCGGGCTTCCTCCTCGCCGGAAATGATCTCAACCTGGAACCCGGCTTCCCGTTGGACCAGGCCTAGGAACTCATCACGATTCCCGGCATCGCGCACCGCACTCGTCGCCACGGCCGTTGCCGCGTCAACATGATAGCCGTCGATGACCTGACGCCATTCTTTCAACGTGGCCACCACTCGTGCCATGGCATCGGGACGCAGCACACGCTCCCGATCCACCCCTTGACCGAGCCGGAGAATGCGTCGGTCAGATCGGAGCTCTCTCAACCCTCCGGCAGAGGTCAGTTCCGCTATGAGCAAACGACAAGTGAGCGTCCCGATATCGATACCGGCGAAAATTCGTGTGGGAGCAGTCGTCTCGGGGATCATCAACTGAGTCTCATTGACCTTCGACCGTGATGTCGTTCATTTCCAGCAGCAACTTGGTATGTTCATCTTGCAGTGTCCGCACCTGTTGCATCAGGCGGGTGATTTCAGAATCGGACAGGATACGGTCTGCCGATTCACCACGATCGTGCAACGCAATCGTCCGTTCGCCGATGTCCCCGTGGAGATCGTCAAGCTGCTGATCCACCTTTCGCAATTCCAAGCGGTAGCGCAGTAGTTCGCCCTCTTCCAGCGCGCGCGTGGCGGCCTTGGCCGTGCCGTGCCGCAATGTCACCCAGCCGGCCCGCAAATCGTGACTCAAGCGCTGCAACATTCCCATCGATCACCCTCCACCCAACCGGCAGTGTCCCAGCTGCTTAGCTCACATCTCCCAAGGCCAGCTTACCTCGCCAGCGACGAAACATCGCGGCCTTGAACGCCTGGTGCTGGGGTAACATCAGGCCCGGATCCTCTTCCAACAACGTCACGGCTTCCTGCCTGGCCTGCTCCAACAATTGCGCGTCCCGCACCAGATTCGCAGCTCGAAACTCCGGCACCCCCCACTGACGCAGCCCCAGAAATTCACCGGGGCCTCTGATCCGGAGATCTTCTTCGGCAATGACAAATCCATCGTTCGAGTTCACGAGCGCGGCCAACCGTTGTTGCGCATTGGAGGCATTCTGCTCCGGCGGGCCGTCACGGCTGACCCGCGTCCTGGCCTCTCGCGCGAGGTATGTGGCGATCAAAATACAGAGCGATTGATGTGCCCCACGCCCGACACGCCCTCGCAATTGATGTAACTGCGCCAACCCGAATCGTTCGGCATGCTCGATGACCATGACCGTCGCATTCGGCACGTCTACCCCGACCTCGATCACTGTGGTCGCGACGAGAACCTGAATCGTCCCGGCCTTGAAGGCCGCCATGGTGCGCTCTTTTTCCGCCGTCGGAAGCCGGCCGTGCAGCAATCCAACCCGCGCCTGAGGAAAGACCTCGCGCTGCAGGTGTTCCGCTCCCTGGATCGCCGCCTTGAGATCGACCTTCTCAGATTCCTCGACCAGCGGGTAGACGATATACGCCTGGCGCCCGGCCTTCAACTCATCTCCCACCAGCTGCCAGGTCTTGTGACGTTGCCCGTCGGTATAGAGCAATGTTCGCACCGGTTTGCGGCCCGGCGGCAGCATGTCGATCACCGATACATCTAAATCCCCATAGACCGTCATGGCCAGGGTTCTCGGTATCGGCGTCGCCGTCATCACCAGCACGTCCGGTCGATACCCTTTCTCCAGCAACGTCTTCCTTTGCAGGACGCCGAACTTATGCTGTTCATCAACAATCACCAGGCCAAGGTTCGCGAACCGCACCTTCTTTTGAATCAATGCATGGGTGCCGATCGCGATCTGCGCAGCGCCGGACTCCAACTGCTTCAGCGTCTCGTTCCGGTCTTTTGCCTTCCCGCCGCTAGTCAGAAGCACTGCCTTCAACCCCACTGCCCTCAGCAAGGGGACAAGATTCAGATAGTGCTGTTCGGCCAGAATTTCGGTAGGGACCATCAACGCCGTCTGGCAGCCCGATCCACAAGCCATCACAAGGGCATGCAGCGCCACGACGGTCTTCCCGGACCCGACATCACCCTGCACCAGGCGATTCATCGGCCGCGAGGTCACCATGTCGGCTTGGATCTCACGAAACACACGTTCCTGCGCGGAGGTCAGCGTAAAGGGAAGGATCTTCGCCAGTTGCTTCAGTTGCGCCACGTGAGGATTAAACCGAAATGATTTGAGCTCTTCCTTCATCTCCCGTTGGCGAAGCACCATGGCCGCCTGTAGCAGAAACAGTTCTTCAAACGCCAATCGTCGGTGAGCAGACGTCACCCCCTGATCCAGGGCGGCCAGATCCGTCTTCGGCAAGGGAAAATGCACGTGTTGAATCGCCTCGCCGATCGGCGGCAGCCGATGGCACGCACGGACAGACAGAGGCAGTACCTCCTCTATGTCAGCCCCATACTCCGCCAGCAACCCCTGCATCAAAACTCGCATCTGACGTGACGTCCACCCCTTCGTCTCATGGTAGATCGGAACGATGCGCCCCACATGGAGTAACTCATCCTCGCCGCCGCTCAAGACTTCAAATTGCGTCGCTTCCAACCGCACATCGGTCCACCCACCCCGACCGGCCGCCACCCGCCCAGACATCATGACCCGCAGGCCTTCCTTCAACACATCTTCCAAGTATGGTTGATTAAAAAACACCGCGTGCACAGTCCCCGTTGCGTCCTGAACCGCCACATCGAGAATCGACAGCCGGCGAACGCGCGCACGCGTTGCCTCTGCCCGAGTGATCACGCCGCAAACGCTCCGTGTAGCCCCCGGCACAAGCTCGGCCACCGGCGTGATGACCGAACGATCTTCATAGCGCCATGGTAACGTCCACAAGGCCTGCTCGACAGTGCGCACGCCCAGCCGCTCCAGCAAGAGGGTTCGTTTGGGACCAACTCCTTTTGCATATTGAATCGATAGCTCCCACAGCGGTCTGGCAGGACTGGACCGAACCGGTAAAGGTTGTACTTGGTTCTCCTTCGGAGGCCCCGCCGGCTGACTCACCGCTCGCGCGTCCCCTTGTAGGCGGCTGAGCAGCGCCAGCGCTTTCGTGAGCCGATCCTGCTGTTCGAGGGGTGTGAGCCGAGTGTGAAAGTCGACAAACAGGTTGCGTAGTGCGATCAGTTCCGTCTCCAGCGCTCGCGGATAGACTCGCTCGCCAAGAGTGCCAATTACCTGTTGCGACACAAAACGGTCAAGATTCCTGACCGCCGAGAGATGGGCGTACGCATCGCGACAAGCAAATTCAATCGGTCTGGTTACACGATGCAGGAAGGCTTGGAAAGGATCGTGAGAGTCGGCGGATTCAGGACGTGGCATCCTGGAGCAGGATCGTACCACAGCCACCTTGACGGCTCAACGAGGGGACTTCTGCCGAATGGTAGCCAGTCGCACAGACCCCGGCTGCTTTTTCAACTTCCCTTTGTCCGCTCCCGGCTCGGTGGTACAGTGAATTCGCGTAGGATTCACGGAAGGACACCTATGTATCGACGCAATATCAAACATATTCTCGGGCCTCTAGCCGTGTTGATCGGCATCTTTATTTTCTATCAAACCTGGCTGAAGCCTCGCTATTTCCACGACACACCGGCTCCATCACCGCAGGTCATTGTCGAGGAAACCACCCCTGCGTCGAACGCTCCTGTGGCCCCATCGCAGGAACGTACCGCCCCGGAGATCAAACGGTCAAGGACTATCGATCCCGTCAGCATTCCAGTTCCGAGACATCCCGAGCTGCTCGGAGCCATTCACGAAGAACTCGAGAAGCACAATATTGCCTTAGCAGAGACGAAACTGGAGGAACTGCCGTCGTCGATCCTGACGGAATCCGCCACCAAGCGGCATGTTGCCATCTTGTGGAATAACCTCGGAATCATCCAGGAAAGAAGCGGGGGGACCGAAGTTTCCGTGAAAGCATTTAAGAAAGCGGTCGCGCTCGACCCCCAAAATCCGATTGCCCACCTCAATCTCGCCCATGCCTACTGGGGGTTGCGGGACCCCGCACTCACGGAAGATTTCCTCCGGAAAGTCGTGGCACTGTCTCCGGATGAGCCGTTCCCCCATGTTGCCTTGGCAGACCTGCTACAGGAGAAGGATCACCTCCCGGAAGCCGGCAAACACCTCGCGCAGGCCCAGGAACGAATTAAGAAAGACCCCGGTCTTCAGTCTTATCTGAAGGCGGTCACGACGAAAGTACATCGCGCCGAGAAGGTCGAGGATAAATTCTCGACGCACAGCAGCGTCCACTTCACCGTCAAGTACGACGGAGGTGACGACCCGGACACGTGGACGACCGTGCTGGATATTCTTGAAGAGGCCTATCGGGAAATCGGTCAGAAATTCAACTTTTTCCCGTCAAAGCCGATCATAGTCGTCCTGCACACAAAGAATCAGTTTCAAGGCGCCACGGGAAGCCCTGGTTGGGCGGATGGCCTGTTCGATCCCGTCCTTGGGCGCATTCAAATCCCAACCCAAGGCGCTGCAACGGATCGGGCTTGGCTGAGTCGAGTGCTTCGTCACGAATTTGTGCATGCCCTGATTCACGAGGAATTGGGGGCAACCGGTGGAATGATTCCAACCTGGCTGAATGAAGGCTTGGCAATGCAGCTGGCCGGTGATCCCTGGCAAGAGGTGACCAGCGTCACGCCCGGTGAGCACAGCCTGGTTCCTTTGACGGCGCTTGAGGGTAGTTGGGAGAGTCTGCCTGCGGAGAAGGTCAGTCTCGCTTATAGGGAGGCCAATGCCGCCACCCACTATCTCATTGAACGGTTCGGCATGCACAAGGTTCACGAGGTGCTGGTCCACCTGAAGGCCCGTCAGACAATTGCTGCCGCCATGCAGGATAGGCTGCTGCTGTCATACGATCACTTCCAGCAGCAATGGGCGGACAGTCTGGGCTCCACACTGGCTCAGCCAAAATCCTAAGGCTATCGCAGCTTCGTCTGGTACGCGTGATGCCTCGACGCAGCGCTAAGATTCCAAGATGGAATGGCCTGGGGATGGGCACGAAGCTCCGGCTCGGTCGGAGACTCCTCAATGCGATCCAGTTGCTCGAACGAATCCTCCCATAACAGCGTTCCGGACGTGCGATCGTAGGTCCGCACAACCAAATCAAAAATATGTCCGATGGGGTCGCCGACCGGCCTGACGAACAGCCCACCGAATAACACCCCTTCGACCCGGGCCCGCTTTCGAACCCCTGGGGCGAACTGATCCTGCCAGACAAGTCCGCCCGTGAAAGGATTTACGGCCCGAACCGAGAAGAGGGTCTGAAGTGGAATGGTGCTGGAAACCGATACTTGTAGCGCCGATGTGCGGGTCGGGATGATCGTCGCGCTGGCTCTCGTCATCCCTCCTTCGCCCAATTTGAGCAAGTTCAGCTGCCCTTCCCAAAGAAACCGCCCCGTTTCTGCATCGTACACTCTCAACATAAAGACTGACTTCCCTTTAGAGTCAGTTCCAATGCCACCGGCAAAGATGCGCCCCTTATTCCCATCATGTTCGGCGACGCCCTCTTCCTTCACGTTTACATCGAACGAATCCTCCGACAGGATGGCGCCTGTCGGCGCATCGTAAGTCCGTACCGTAATCATTGACGACCCGGCCGCCTGAAACCCAAACCCGGCTGCTAACACTTCTGAATGATCGGCAGGCACTTGGGCCACGCCCTTCCCGCTAAATCCAGAAGCGGTTATGCTGCCGGGAGATACGTGGGAGGGGGCAGCTGAGGAAAGGCCGGAAATGAGCACAAGCACACTCGTCGCCCACAAAGCTAACGCCAACCGTCGCTCCTTTGGTTGACGACCGAACCTTCTCGACCCTCTGCTTGATCGCATTCCAAGAAGCCACCCAGCAATGCTCTCTGAAAATATATGTAGGGCCACGTGTGCCTCCCTGTGAGAGGCGGATTCTCGCTCGAATACCCACAGGCCGTAAATCACACAGCGGGCCGGGCTGGCCCCTCAAAGGTTGGGTACATGATCGCATCCTCAGGTGAGCTTGGACTTGCGGGGACAGGGGGATCCCTGGTGACGAGCCCCCAGACAAATCGCCTGGCATTAGAACCAGGGGCCAGGGAACTTGCGATGGGCAATCGCGGCAGTTATAGTGCCTCCATGAAGGCATTTCGTCCGGTCATCACTCTGCTCGTTGCTCTGGTCGTGCTGGAAGGCCTTCTTTTTGAGGCAGGATCAGCCAACTCGCTGGCCACGATCCGGGACGGTATTTTGTTAGGGTTTCTGTTCGGGGTTCCGACACTACTGGTGGCGGGAATTCTCCTACTCCGTCAACACTGGGTCGTGATGGCAGCCGTCATGTACAGCACGATTGCCCTGGCACTCGATCTCTCTACAATTGTCCAGGAAGCAAGCCAGGCTTCCCCCCGCCCTCCGATCCTGGCACTGACACTCGGAAGCAGCCTGCTTAATTTTCTCCTCATGATCTTCGGGGGCCGGTGCGCGCTTTCCTTCCGGCCGGACGAATCGCCTCCAACACCCCCCCATCCCAATCTTCAGTCCCCTTCTTCATCCTAAGCGGCCTGATCCGCACAAACCCCGCCGCTCGAAGCCACTCGGCTGTTTCACTGAATGAATAGGTATTTCCCGCAGGTGTAACCAACAGCATACTCACGGCGAACAGGCTGGCTTCTTCGGGATAGAGGCCTTCTCGGTCGTGAAGAAATACATCCTGAATGATCAGTCGTCCGCCGGGGGATAATGCAGAATACAATCGCCGAAACAGCGCCTGGTTTTCTTCCGCGGAATAGATATGGAGCACATTGGAATACCACACTACATCATACTGACCCGGCTAGCACCTCATCCATAAAGTTGGGCGGCAGATAGGACAGCCGCTTCCTTGCCCTGTGTGTCGCAGCAATCTCTTTCGCCACATCCAAGGAGCGGTGATGCATCGCTCAGGTAAACCGACGCCGATACGCCAGCAAGTCCGGCTGATCGCGTTCCAGCGGACTCCCGGTTCGAACAACCCGCGCGAGCCGCGACCAATCCACCCAGTGACTCTGCAACAACTCAACGTAGGCTCCTCGGTATTTGGGATGCTTCGCATTCAACACCGTTGCGGAAAATGGGGTGTTACGGTAGGCCTTCTCGCGCTTCCTCAACAATCCGCACATCGCAAGATTCCGACAAAGAATGTCCACCCCTCGCTCGCTCACATCAAGAGCCTGAGCAAGCTTCTGGATAGACCAGCTCCCCGATCCCATTGCGGTAAAGAGACTCAGCTCCGGCGCGGTGACAATCACACGCGGCAATCGGCAGGCAGCCAGGAGGCGATGAAAGGTTTCAATACTGGTGATGGGAGGGCGCATCACGAGGTAACCCGGCTGAATTATCTCGTGCTATGGCTCAATCTTGAATAGATTCTGGCACCAGCGCACGGCAGCAAGGACCTCATCAAACCGCTGAAAGTCTACTGTCTTGTGGAACGTAATGGCGACATATTCGTCATTCATATCGGTCTGTTCCGCGAAGCCTGCCTTCAGAAGCGCAGGACGCTTCTTAGACACCGCAGGGCCCAGAAAATACTTGGCCTGTTTCGCCACTTCATCGGTACCCAGGTCTTCGGTTGTTCCATCGCACATCAGACTCTTCACATCGTCCATGGCGATGCCGTGCTGGCAGAGGAGTTGCCCGTCCGACCGCACCTCCAACAGCCACCCATCATCCCCCAGATCAAGCGCCAAGGCTCCACCGGGCTCCAGCTCATAAAATTGCGGAACCGTACTCACCAGCCGTGCTCGAGCCTGTTCCCATGATGGAAGCGCGACGGCATTCATGCGCGTGACTCCCGAGGCTGGGGAGTCGGATCTTCGGCGCCTAGGCGGGCGCGAAGCCGTTCGAGGCGAGTCACATTCTCAGCTAATTTAGGGAGATCGTACTTACGGTCCATTCGCACCACCTGCTCCAGTAACTGAACGGCCATCTGCAGCTGACCCAAATCCTCATAACACTGGGCGAGAACATAACGGGCACCGCCTGTACGCAGTTCATCTCGGCTCCGCTCCGCGATTGATTGACTGGTATGACAACAAGCAATGGCGTCATCGTAGCGCTTTTGGATGGCAAAGGTTCGCCCCATCATCCGCCAGGCATCGGCGACGCCTCCTTGATTGTTGAGACGGCGCATGAGCACCAGAGACTGCTCATAGTACCGTAGCGCCTCTTCGAACTGGCCTGTTTCACGCGCCACCAGGCCGAGATCGGAAAACAGCACTGCCTTTCCCAGCTCGTCGTGTACCCGCGTCATGATATCGAGCGCCTCAAGGTAATAGGCTCTCGCACGATCCCACTCCCCGGCGTCGGCGCGGAGATTCCCCAGATTGGCCAGGGTCGTCCCAATGCCCTTCTCGTCACCCAAGACCTTCTGCAACTCCAGCACTTCCTGATAGTAGCTCTGAGCCGACTCACGGCGACCACTAACCGCGCAAATATTGCCGAGATTGCCCAAGGTCGCGCTCAAAGCGCGATGATCACCGGTCAGGCGATCACATTCCAGGGCCTTTGCATAACAGACGTAGGCATCCGTATAGTGCCCGCGCGCAAAATGCTCGTTGCCCTGACGGTTGAGTTCCTCTGAGAGTCCGTTTCGAAGGGCCATTGTTCCCTACGTCTGAAGGGCCTGCTCCACAGCCTGTTTAGCTCCGAATACGATGCTAGCGCCATCGCCCACAAGAATCGAGTCGAAGTTATATTTCAACAATCGCCGGAGCCCGACTCTCGCATTCGTGATATCGCCATATTTTTCCGGAGCCAGGAGGCTCAAGCCTCCCGCCGGTTTGCCAATTAACGCATCGCCGACGATCAACACGCCCTTCCCCTGCTGAATGTACAACGCCGACTCACCCGGAGATTTTTGATCATTCAGGTGAATGACCCAAATACCGCCGGGCAACAACTCGCCATCCTTGAATGTCTTGGACGGCTTCACATCCATCTGCGCGACATCGGCCTCAGGCATTTGTAGTTGGCAACGAAAATCGGCCTGGTACGACGCCGCCTCACGAACATGATCACGGTTGGTGACAATGATGTAATCAAGGGCACCCTGGCGTCGAACAAATGTGTGGGCCTCGGCCGTCATCGGCGGAGGATCAACCAGAATCTTATGTTCCCCCACGTTGAGAAACAGCCCGTTAAAATCGAGCTGCTTGTCTTCTGAAAACCAGGACCATTGCCAAATACCGGGAAGGAGCTGTTTCACTGATATCGCCTCACGTGGATGGGATTACAACGCTGCCACCGCATCCTGGAGAGTCTTTGTAACCTTCGCACAGATGCCGGCTTCGCTGGGAAGATCGACAATATCGTCTTCCGAGAGGGTAATGAACTTCCGATTCGGCCCCTTCGTGAGGGATATAAGGAACATGCTGTTTGTTGGCTTCGTCGGAATCACGACCTGAACGGTCTGATCAATACTCTGCACAACTTCCAGAAACTTCTGCTTTCCCTCTTCCCATTCGTCCATGGATGATCCTCTTTCCCCACTACATGGTTCCTGCGCCGGCTGGAGTCGAAGCTGCCAACAGTTTTTCCACTTCCTGAATGATGACCTCGGCGCCCGCCAATTCCATATTGCCCACCCGCTGCCACCTGATCACACCGCGCTGATCGATCACATACACATTGGGAATGAACTTCCCACCGCCATACAGTTTGTCGGTGGTCTTATTCGGATCGAGTAAATAGGGGTACGTCACCTTCACGGGAAAGGCACTCAAGAATTCGCCCACGCCCCGTTTGGAATCCCCCGACGAATTGACCCCGACGACGGCCACATTTTTCCCGGTCATCGCCTCATGGACCTTTTGCAGGTTGGTCCCTTGGGTCATACAGGGATCACAAATATGAAACAACCCGAGGACAACCACTTTCCCCTTTAACTGCTCAAGCGAAACAGCATCGCCTGTCACAGACGTCAACGAGAAGATCGGCGCCGGCTCGCCGACTTTAAAAAACCCGGCGGCGACTACAAGGTGGGCAGCCCACAGATGCACCAATACGATCGCAACCGCTACGAGAAGTCGCTTCATCAGATCCTCCTTCCTGGAACCAAGCCAATGATGGAGGCCAATGCTCCCTCGGCTGGTTCTCAGCAGTCACCAATCACTGCTGGTGATGCAGGCATCCTAGCATGCGTTTTTTTTCGGGAGCAACCACTTAGGGAGGCAAGCCATTTATCTATTGACGAAGGAGAAACGTTTCATGCCGGAAAACCCACGATCAGCCGGAGCTCTGCAACCACCGCACGACTGCTTCACGCATCCGGACAGAAAGAATCCATTTGGCGATAATCCGATGAAACGGCTTCAAACAAGTGGCCAGCATACGAAGTCGTCGTTGAACCCGGAACCAGGGCAACGAACGGGTGAGCACCTCTGCTTCCGCGCGACAGAGCGCGACCCCAAGTTTCCACCGCTCAAGCCAGGAGTCTTTGAGCGTCATGTACAGAGCCTCCGCACAATCTTCATCAATCCCATGACGAGGATTCTTCAGCAGCTGCTTAGGCATCTTTCGAACGAGGACGGGGATATCTGCATCTGTCTCGATCTCCTGAAGTATCGTCAGTGGAACGGCAGTATCGAACAGACTGTGAGCCATCGCCAGGCCGAGCAGGACCAACCGTCGACATCTCCACTCGCCTGCCTGAAACAACACACGACTCCAATCTAACGCCGGCCGCCGACGCACGAGTTCCGCCACATCGCAGACCCACTTCAACTGCTCCCAGGCATGTTTTGCCCCATGCACGCAAAGAAGAATCAACAGATCCTCCGGGCAGAGGCCCATCACCGATTTTGTTGGTAAGTGAACAGGCTTCAGCCTTCCCCAAAACGCGCTCCGATCAAGCCGAAATCCGAAATGCCGGCGAGCCATCATCCACTGAAGATCGACCGCAACAATGCCGTTTCGCCTCTGGAAAAAGTGATACGGCTCCCCTGACTCCTCCCCGCCTCCCATGTCCTGGCTGGTCAGTTGATACCCCTGAGACCATAAGACTTTCCGAGCTTGGGGAATCGCTCCCTGCTCAACAATCAAATCAATATCCGCACATTCCCGTAAACCTAGGTCGCCATACGCCGTCTGTGCAAGCGTGACGCCTTTAAAGGGAATCGCCGTCACCCCCTTGGCCGCCAACGCATCGAGTAAGGTCACGAGTTCTTTAGCCAACAAGCTATTTAAAAGAGCGTTCGCCTGATTGTGCCGACGAAAGGCTTCGTGAATGGAAGAAGGCACGGCAGCGGGACAAATTGTGACCAGATTGCGATACACTAGCGGCGCCACGCCATGGGCTCTGGACAGCTGCCAGACCAGCTCCCAATCAATTCCATCGTAGGCCAAATCTGCCACTTCGACTCGAACAAACTCACTCACCGTCGTTCGCGCACAGAGCGCAAGCAATCGTCCCTCCGCACGCATGAGGAACAATCCTGGCGCCGGTGTCGTCCCCTTACGCGAAATACCTCCAAGACGAGAGGAGCTCCATTGCGCGACGGTGGACCTTGGAAACTGTCCCATGTCAGTTCTCTCTCCTTGCTTGCCGCTTCTCCAGAAGAGGCGTTACCAGCCATGGCAACTCCATGACATCGCGTCCGAAGTGGAGTCGGTAACAATCTGCCTGCTCGACCAATCCCACAAGCGCTTGAAACTCCCGGCGCGCCACTTCGGTGTCATACACCAGCAAGGAATGCGGAAGAATCATTTCCAATGCTACCTTCTTGGACAAGGGCTCCAGACAACTGTGCGAGGAATTGACCACCTCGGGAAAGAGGATCACGCTGGGCTCGCAAGGCTGACCTAATGGCCCCGGATATACATCCTCAGCATGGAAATAGCTCTTGGGGACACCGGCATGAAGCACAGATGGCGGGGCCGCTCGCAGTTCTGGAAAGAACGATACGGTGTGATCAGTAACATTGATCTTGAGCGGATACGGGAGGATCTCCACACGCGTGCCGCTGATCCGAAAAAATGGGTGATCATCGGAAAGGTAACGATACCCTGCTCGCAGCAGGGATAGGAACGAGGTGGTTTTTCCCCGCCCACTGAAACCGGGAATCAGCACACCTTGCCCCTTGTGCTCCAGTGCGGTGGCATGAAACGTATACAATCCTCGCCGCTTCAGAAGTTCCGTCATGGCGAAATGGACAAAACTCGCCCGGATATCCGGCGCCATGGCCTCCGGTCTCACCAGATAGCCCCGGACAGATTGTGAGTCCCCATCAATCACGACAAGGCCCTCTCCATGAAAATCGGCAATCAATAGGCCGTTGTCTGAATAAATGTCGCACAACCATGTCGTCTTCCGATCAGGGTCGATCGCGAGGCCAGAACCGCTATACAACAATTTCGCTGAACTGGAAATCTGGACCGGAACATCCTCACATCGCTCGATCGCGTCGAACTCCATCCGCATGGGCTGAGCCGCAACGGTGTCGCGGTGAAAGTGACGGAGTAACGCCCAAACGGAATGTGCCAACTCGGACGAATTGGTGGTGAATTTCATCTCTATGCCATGGACGGAGAGTAGAAGTTCCTTCATTGTCGACGCCATGAACATTACCGCTTCTCCTTTTCAGCCTTCTGCCCGTCGTCACTACCGCAGAGATGTGGGGCGAGCTGGCCGGTCTAGTTAACCGGCCAGCTCCATGGCTCTCACTAGAGCACCTGGCATGTTATATGGGTGTTCGATCCAGCACGCGGGACAACTGAATGGCCGTTACGTCGCGCAGCAACTCATGTTTCACGAGCGCCGGCTTGACGTATTCGGTCTTTATCTGTTGCTCCATTCTCACTCACCTCCTTTCTGTGTGAAGTAATCCTTCCTGCTCCAGAAGCACAATCAACGCCAGCATATCGTCCTGCGCCTGCTGTTCAGACACATCAAACCTGGCACAGATTGCTGAGTGAATCTGCCGCAACGACTGCTCCCCTCTGCACAAATTCCAAATGGTTGATCCGACGACATTGAGCGTGTAATAGCGGCCGGAGTTCAGATTCAACAGCACACTTTCACCATCGAGAACCGTGCTGTGGACCTGTTCATCCTGCCTGGGAAATATTTCGGACAATTCGAGTTGAGGCTCACTCCACAGATGCACAGTGGCAGGCATATAGATGCTCCTGGTTCAGATTGCTGGGACATGTGACTGCTCCGATACCACCATTCGTTCTGAAACCGATTTTTCCCCGAAGTCTTGGTCCCTCTACAAGCAAGCCGTGCACATCACTGCAAGACAAGGGCGAAACTATCGTCATCACGCTCGTTTCTCTATCCCCAGTGAGATTGGGCTCCACCTCCCTTTGGGGGATCCGGATTTTATTTTCATGAAGAACGGATGAAAAAAGCGTACGGATGGGGCCGCTAGTGGGTTTCAAAGCCGAACTTGTCAGCTTGATTCACACAGACGCACAGGAAAGACTCGATTCGCCCAGGCCCGCCAGGTCCAGTTGACCCCAAGAGAACGGTAATGTGCAGAGGAGGTCTCAGGAGATGCGAGATGATTGAGTACTTGAGGAAACCAGGGATTGAGGGAAGGTAACCGTCACGGTAAACGATTGCCAGTAGGAGGACGGCTCAAGAAACTCATGACCCTCCAGCACCAGCCATGCGTGTCCCTCCAGCTGCTGATTGAGCTTCATCACTCCGCATTTGAATTGAACGGGGAGGCCGGCACGGCGGGCGAAAAAAAATAGCGCTAACGCTCGAGGAAAACAATTCCCCTTCGGATTGTATGGAAACAGCGCGAGCCACCGATCCACATAATAGGCCACATCTTCCATCGCGTGCTCATCCGGATCGGCTGAAATCTCGCATACTAACCAGCCGAGCAATCGCCTGAGACTCGTCAGGCGGGACGCGATGCGGACCCCAACGACCACAACACCAGTGGCAACGATCACTCGATACTTCCGAACCAGCGACATGCCAATTAGTCTAGCAAGGCGCAGGAGGAAGTCCAGACGATCCTATGAACCGGCGAGGACAACGATGTCAGCGCGGAGCTTCAAAGAGCCCTAGTTGGAGTTCTTCTGCCCGGGTAAAGGAGATAGGGTATTGTTCGGTAAAGCAGGCATCGCAGTACTGCCCCGGAGTACCGGGAGCCGCCTTCACCATGCCGTCCAGGCTCAAGTAGGCGAGGCTATCCGCGGTGATGTATTTGCGAATCTCTTCGGTGGTATGGCTGGATGCGATCAATTCCTTCTTGGTCGGTGTATCGATGCCATAAAAACAGGGCGACACGATCGGCGGAGAACTAATGCGCATATGCACTTCTTTGGCTCCGGCATGACGCAGCATCTTGACGATTTTTCGGCTCGTCGTTCCCCGAACCAACGAATCGTCTACTACGACCACGCGTTTCCCTTCGAGGACTTCGGGAACGGCATTGAGCTTCACCTTCACCCCGAAGTGACGAATTGACTGCTCCGGCTCGATGAAGGTGCGACCCACATAATGATTCCGGATCAGTCCGGTTTCAAAAGGAAACCCCGACCCTTCCGAATAACCCAACGCCGCCGGCACCCCGGAATCCGGCACGGGAATCACGATGTCCGCATCAACCCGCGATTCTTGCGCCAATTGCCGGCCGAATGCCTTCCGGATGGAATAGACGGCTTTGCCTCCAAAAATGCGGCTATCAGGACGGGCAAAGTAGACATATTCAAACACACACATGGCCGGCTTGGTTTGAGCGAATGGCTTATAACTGGTGACGCCCTGATGATCCAGTACCACCAACTCTCCCGGTTCGATCTCCCTTACATATTCGGCATCCAACAGATCGAACGCGCAACTTTCGGAGGCCACTATCCAGGCGTCACGAAACCGTCCCAGGCACAGGGGGCGAAATCCATGGGGATCGCGCGCGGCGACAATGCCCTGATCGGTCATCAGAACCACTGAAAATGCACCGCGAACCTGGGTGAGCGAATCGATGACCCGGTCCAGCAGCGTATCCGCCCGCGAATGGGCGATGAGATGGATAATGACTTCCGTGTCGGACGTCGATTGAAAAATAGCGCCATAGGCTTCCAGTTCACTGCGAAGCATGGTGGCATTGATCAAATTCCCATTGTGCGCCACGGCGAGGTTACCGAAGGCAAAATTGACGCTCAAGGGTTGCACATTCTTGAGCCCTGCCCCGCCCGCAGTGGAATAGCGGTTGTGCCCGATCGCCATCGTGCCGGGCAGACGTGCCAAGGCCTGTTGCGAAAAAATATCTGCAACAAGGCCCTGACCCTTTTCGACATAAAACTGTTCACCGTCGTTGGAGACAATACCGGACGCTTCCTGTCCGCGATGTTGCAGCGCATAGAGACCGAGGTAGGCGAGGTTCGCGGCCTCTTTATGACCATAGATACCGAACACGGCACATTCGTCGTGGAACTTATCGGGAGAAATCAGCGGTAATTCGTTGGCCATGACGTCCGTATCCTAGTCCTGACCTAATGCACGAGGGATTGCCAATCCCCAATGGGCATACAGTGCCGTCAATTCGAGATCGATTTTGCAGCCAGCCGCCCGCTGATCACCGTCTACTTGAATCACCAACCGGGCACCTCCGACTGTACCGATCCGAGCGGCATGAACACCGGCCTCCCAGGCCGCATTTAAGACCCGCTCGGCCAGCTCCGCTTTCACGGAGAGCAGAATTCGCGATTGGCTTTCCCCAAAGAGCAGCGCATCTCGACGAAGACCATCAAGCGGCAATTGTACCACAGCCCCCAGTTGTTCAGCTGAACCCGAGATGCAACACTCCGTCAGCGCCACCGCCAATCCACCATCGGAACAGTCATGGGCCGACTGCACCAATCCATCGCGGATGAGTCGAATCGTGCAAGCCTGCACGGCTTTTTCAGTTTCCAGACTCAGCAAAGGCGGCGAACCCTGCTCCCGATGGTGCAAGACCTTCAGATACTCCGTTCCACCGAGATCTTCACGGGTCTGGCCCAGAAGAATGATCACATCGCCGCTTTCCTTGAACCACTGCGTCACGGCACGATCAGCGTCTTCGATCAACCCGACCATCCCGATCATCGGCGTGGGGTAAATCGACAGGTCATTCGTCTCATTGTACAAACTCACATTGCCGCTCACGATGGGCACATTCAACGCCTCGCAAGCATCCTTGAGCCCTTCAATCGCAAGTACGAATTGCCACATGACCTCGGGGCGCTGCGGATTGCCGAAATTCAGGCAGTCAGTCACGCCGATCGGCTGAGCTCCCGAGCAGGCCAGGTTTCGCGCGCATTCCGCAATGGCAATCTTGGCGCCCTCATAAGGATTCAAGAGACAATAGCGCCCGTTGCAATCGACGGACAACGCCAGCGCCTTATTCGTCCCCTTCACCCGCACCACCGCCGCATCCGACCCGGGACGCACCATCGTATTTGTTCTCACCATGTGGTCATACTGCTCATAGACCCATCGCTTACTGGCAATAGTCGGCGAATCCAGGAGTGCGAGCAATGCGGCATTAACGTCTTTGACGTCCGGCAAGGCATCGTGATTCAGCGCCTGCAACATTTCTTGATAGGCAGGCGGCGCACTAGGCCGGTCATATCGCGGACCGTCGTCGGCCAGAGCCTTGGCCGGAATCTCCGCCACCATCTGGCCGTTTTCTTTGAGGACGACCTTGCCCGTATCGGTCACCCGGCCGATCACGGCCACATCCAGATCCCACTTACGGCAAATCTTGATCACCTCGTCTTCACGACCGGCCTTCACCACCATCAACATCCGTTCCTGGGATTCCGAGAGCATGATCTCGTAGGGCGTCATCCCCGGTTCACGGCGCGGCACATCAGCCAACTCCAACTCTACACCCGTGCCTTCTCGCGAGGCCATTTCGCAGGCCGAACTCGTCAAACCGGCAGCACCCATGTCTTGAATGCCGACCAGGCAATCACCGGCCATCAGTTCCAAACAGGCTTCGAGCAACAGCTTCTCAGTGAACGGGTCACCGACCTGCACCGTCGGCCGCTTCTGAGCCGCTTGCTCATCGAACGAGTCCGAGGCCATCGTCGCGCCATGAATCCCGTCACGCCCGGTCTTCGAGCCGAAATAGATCACCGGGTTCCCGACGCCGGCCGCCTTACCCAAAAAAATCTTATCCTTCTTGGCAATTCCCAGACAGAACACATTCACCAAAGGATTCAGGGCATAGATGTCGTTGAAGACAATCTCCCCGCCGACAGTGGGTACACCCATGCAGTTGCCGTAACCGGCAATACCCGACACAACACCCTTGAGCAGATGGCGGGTATTCGCATTGTCCAATCCGCCGAATCGCAGCGAGTTCAACAACGCAATCGGCCGAGCGCCCATCGTAAAAATATCGCGTAGAATTCCGCCCACCCCCGTCGCCGCACCCTGGTAGGGCTCGATGAAAGAAGGATGGTTGTGAGACTCCATCTTGAACACCGCGCACAGACCATCCCCGATATCCACCGCGCCGGCATTTTCGCCGGGCCCCTGAACCACGCGCGGCCCCGTCGTCGGCAACTTCTTCAAGTGGATGCGGGAGCTCTTGTAGGAACAATGTTCGCTCCACATGGCCGAGAACATGCCCAGTTCGGTCCAGTTGGGTTCTCGCCCCAAGATCTCCAGGATCTTCTTATATTCGTCATCGCTCAGCTTATGCTGCTCAAGGATGGCTTTGGTAATGACCAGTGCGTTCATGAATGACACATTCTCAATCGTAGGGGGTTACCGACAGTTCCGGAACCGCTACTCACGCGAACCGGCCGTCATACTCCGATCAACTTGGATTGCAATTCGGGCTTGCCGAACGAGCTCAACATCGACTGAAAGATCAGCCGCCCATCTTCATTGCCCAATATCGCTTCTGCACTGCGTTCGGGATGCGGCATCATGCCCAGCACATTTCCATCCGCATTCATGATTCCGGCGATGTTATCCAGCGACCCGTTCGGGTTCGCATCGGGCGTCACCTTGCCGGCTGCCGTGCAGTAGCGAAAAATCACTTGTGCATTGGCTTTGATGCCGCCGAGCGTGACCGGATCGGTGTAATAGTTCCCGTCGGCATGCGCGATGGGAATCTTCAGCACCTGGCCGGACTCGCATTGATTCGTAAACCGTGTCGCCGCATTTTCCACCTTCACGTAGACGTCTTTGCAGATAAAATTGAGCGAGGTATTGCGCAGCATCACACCTGGCAGGAGACCAGCCTCCAGCAGAATCTGAAACCCGTTGCAGATACCGATGACCAGGCCACCCTTATTCGCAAAGGCCTTCACGGCTCCCATCACCGGAGAAAACCGCGCGATGGCGCCGGTCCGCAAATAATCCCCGTAGGAAAACCCGCCCGGCAGCACGACCGCATCGAGCCCCGCGAGCAGAGTTTCCTTATGCCAGATCATCTCCACATACTGGCCGAGCACATCCTTGAAGATATACTGGCAGTCGTGATCGCAATTACTGCCGGGAAATACCACCACGCCGATTTTCATAATTCTAAAGAGCTTATGGCCTATGGCAAATGGCGTATGATACGAGACAGGAACGAGGTCTCGGCCTCTGCCATCAGCTATAGGCTATAAGCCATCTGCTCCTATCCGAGTTCGTACCGATAATCCTCGATCACCGTATTCGCCAGCAATTTTTCACACATCTGCTTCACCTGGGCATCCGCCTTGGCGCGGTCCGCTTCGTTCACGTCGACTTCCATGTACTTGCCGACCCGCACGTTTCCCGCATTCTTAAACCCGAGGGAGTCCAGCGCATGTTCGATCGCCTTCCCCTGCGGATCGAGAATTCCCTGCTTCAGCGTCACATGAATCTTGGCTTTCATTGTGCTTTTCCCACTTCCTGCTGTGCCTTGCAGACCCTCTGCACGTACTTCCTGATCCAAAAGATCACGCCGATGGTCCCGAGCCCTGCCAGCGACATCAGGACAAACGCCCAGCGCCAGGGGGATTCCTTGAGGTGATAGGCCATCATCGCCACCGTGGCCGCCCACACCAGAATCGCCGCCACCAGACCATAGTTCAAAAACAACTGGAGAAACCGGTTCATGCCGCCCCTATTCGCACACCCGCTTCAACACTTCCTGATACGCCTCTTCGATTTTGCCCAAATCCTTCCGGAACCGGTCCTTGTCCATCGACTCTTTGGTCGTCTGGTCCCAGAACCGGCAGGTATCGGGGGAAATTTCGTCGGCGAGGATGAGTCGATTGTGAAAGACGCCGAACTCCAACTTGAAATCGACGAGCATCATCCGGCGTTCTTTGAAAAACGGCAGCAACACGGCATTGATCTTGTGGCCCAGCTCGCGCATCTCCCGTAACACAGCCGGAGTCGCCACATTCAATAGGCGCAGGTGATCGTCGTTCACCAGCGGATCCCCCAACGCATCGTCCTTATAGTAAAACTCGATGATCGCCGGGTCGATGGCCGCGCCTTCTTTGAGACCCAGCCGCTTGGCAAGACTCCCCGCAACGACGTTCCGGACCACCACTTCGACCGGCACAATCGTCACTCGCTTGGTGAGCATCTCACGGTCGCTGACGCGCTCGATGAAGTGCGTCGAAATCCCGTGCTGTTCGAGAAGCCGGAACAGCCGCTCCGACACCTTATTGTTGACCACCCCTTTATCGACGATAGTCCCGCGCTTCTGCGCATTGAAGGCCGTGGCGTCATCCTTGAAATACTGCAACACCTGGTCGGGCCGATCAGTCGTGAAAATCTTCTTGGCCTTGCCCTCATAGATCATCGTGCCTGCTGGTTCGACGGTCATCCCTCTCTCCTTCGACTACTGTGCGAACTTTTCCAGGATCTCATCCAGCGGACTCATCGTGCCCAGGAGGGTCGGATGTCCGAAGCGTCGATTGTGGCGGAATTCCTTCACCTGCTGCAGCGCCCGCACCAGATTGTGAAAGTCCTCCAACTTCTCTGTTTCAAAATAGGTGATGAAATCGACGTCGTCGAGACCCGTTGAATGATACAGTTTTCGTTTCACCGTCTTCAGATAGGGAAGCGCCGCCTGCGTATGCTCTTGCATCAGGGCGGTCCGTGCTTCCTGGTCCAGTCCCCACCATTCCGCGTCCTTCTTGATAGGGATCACAATTGCGTACGGCCTGGAACCGGATTCGCCGTTCACCTGTAACTCTGTCTTCATGGATTCAGGGAAGCCGGCAACGTAGGTCGGCTTCTTGCTCACGCCATGAAGAAGTCCGCCTGAGGTGAGATGGCGTCCTAATCGAGTGCCCATGAATGCCGAGAGAAACTGCTGTGTGTCCGACAACGTCCGGGCATGCACACGAAACATGAGATCGGCATGGTCGGATAACCCCCGGAGCAGATAGGACTCGACCAAAATCTTGCCGGACCACTGCTCGACTAATCCCTTAACCTCCGCTACCGAGATGACGCGCGACTCGCCCGGGAGGTCCCACCAATCATGGTCCATCTGGAAGGTCGCAAATGTGCCGTATACCCCCGGCTCTGTCAGAAGCTTCTCGCGATCAGCTGCGGAAACCGGCCAAACCGCGGCCAGCACCAGCAAACCGGCCAAGAGCCCGACTCGTACTGTCGACCGCAGGCTCATGCCCGTTTCCTCCGTCGTCTGGCGGACGAAGCGCCGCTCGCTCCGAACACCCGGCGAAAGACTTGATCCAAATGTCGAAGGTAATAGGCCGGATCGAAACAGGCGGTGATTTCGTGCGGCTTCAAGTGGGTCGTGATGAACGGATCGCGAGCGACCAGTTCCTGAAACCCGACTCCACCTTTCCAGGCCGTCATCGCGTTGCGCTGGACCGCTTCGTACGACTCTTTGCGCTGGGCGCCCTTATCGATCAAGGCCAGCAGCAGTCGCTGCGAATAGACCAGGCCTCCGGTCAGATCGAGGTTGCGTTGCATCCGCTCGGGATACACAATCAGATTCTTCACCAGGTCGGTCACGCGTGCCAACATGTAATCGACCAGAATGGTGCTGTCCGGCATGATCACCCGCTCCACCGAGGAGTGGCTGATATCGCGCTCATGCCACAGGGCCACGTTCTCCAGCGCGGCCAGGCTATTGCCGCGTACCAGGCGCGCCAGGCCGCACAGATTTTCCGACGCAATCGGATTGCGCTTGTGGGGCATCGCCGATGAGCCCTTCTGTCCGGCGGAGAAATATTCTTCCGCCTCCAGCACCTCCGTGCGCTGCAGGTGACGAATTTCGGTGGCGATTTTTTCAATGGTCGCGGCCAGTAGCGCAAGCGCGGAGGCATAGGCCGCATGCCGGTCTCGCTGCACGATCTGGTTGGACACCGGATCCGACGCGAGCCCCATCTTGGCGCAGACATATTCTTCAATTTCAGGGCCTTGATGCGCAAAGGTGCCCATGGCTCCCGAGAGCTTTCCTACGGCGATATCCTTGCGCGCCGCTTCGAGGCGCGTCCGGTGCCGGCAGGCCTCCTCATACCAAATCGCCAACTTGAACCCGAACGACACCGGCTCGCCATGAATGCCGTGCGACCGGCCTACCATCACCGTATGGCGATGCTCGAGTGCCCGTTTCTTCAGCACAGCAATCAACTCGTTCAGATCCTCGAGAATCAGATCGAGCGCTTCGGTCATCTGCACGGCCAGCGACGTATCGACGATGTCCGATGAGGTGAGCCCCATATGCAGGAACCGGTGCTCAGGTCCGACGGAATCCATCAGTGATTCGAGGAAGGCGATCACATCGTGCTTTGTGACCTTTTCGATTTCGGCAATGCGCGCCACATCGATCTTGGCTTTCTTGCGAATCCGGGCGCTGGTCCCGCGCGGAATCTGCCCGCCACGCTCAAACGCAGCGCAGGCCTGCAACTCCACTTCCAGCCAGATTTCATACTTGTGTTGAAGGTCCCAGATGGCACTCATCCGCGGACGGGTGTATCGATCAATCATCTCTTCCTCGTTATTCGTCGCTCGTGAAGCGTCGTTCGCTTAGGCAATCCAGAGGGGATGTCCCTCGAAAAACGTTTCACGTTTCACGCTTTACGCTGCTGTCGCTGCCCACCACCGGCAATTCGGGAAACGCGCGCTTCCGTTCCAACCGTGCATCCGACCCGAGCACCTTGTCGAGAATGCCGTTCACGAACTTGGAAGCCTCCTCGTCGCCGAAACTCTTGGCCAGTTCGATCGCTTCGTTCAGCGTCACCTTGGCCGGCACCTCGGGCACCTGCAGCAATTCAAAACAACCCATGCGGAGAATATTGCGGTCGATGATCGGCATCCGGCTCACCTTCCAATTGGTCGCATAGGTCCCGATCAGCGCATCCAGTTCCTTTTTGTTGGCCCGGACGCCGGCGACCAATCGCTCCGCGAATACCCGCAACTCCTCGGCCAAGGGATACTGAATCCAGAAATCGTCCAGCCAGGGGCCCGCCTGGCCATGAACGTCGTATTGAAAGAGAATCTGTACCGCCCGTTCACGGGCTTGATGTCGAGAGGCCATAGTGCAACGCCGGTCAGCGTTTCGGCCTCGCTGCCGATCGCCCGGCTCGTCGTGACGGGGTGGCCGGCTGCGGCGCCTCCCCGCTTCCTTCCTTTTTGAGCAGTCGCATCACATTGACCATTTCGATCGCCGTTTTCGCCGCATCGGCGCCGCGATTCAGCTGCTCCGGATCGGCGCGCTCAATGGCCTGAGCCACGGTATCGGTGGTGAGGACGCCGAAGATGACCGGGATATTCGAATCCATCGAGGCTTGCAGAATCCCTCGACTGACTTCGGTGCTGATGTACTCGAAATGCGGCGTATCACCACGGATCACTGCGCCGAGACAGATCACCGCATCGAATCGACCGGACCGGGCAAGCTGGCGAGCCACGAGGGGAATTTCAAACGCGCCCGGTACCCGCACCACCTCGATGGCCTCGTCCGTCACGCCGGCCTTCGTCAGCGCCTTCACGCACTCCGTCAATAACCGGCTGGTGACAAACTTATTAAATTTGCTCGCCACGATGCCGAACGTCAGCCCCGTCGCGTCTTGGGAACCTTTGCGAAGCTTCATGGAATGAGATAACGAGTCAGAGGTCTCATGGACTGTATGCGCCGAAGAAAGAGGGGGATCATACCTGGAAACGCCCTCAAATGGCTACACGTTTCAGGCCGTCGGCGCACGCATCTTTCCCACACGAGGATGACTCAGGATTGAGACCGGCTGGAGCGGCGCTAGACCTTTTTCAAGAGGTGGCCGAGCTTGGCTTTTTTGGTGCGGAGATATTTTTCGTTGTCGGCACGGGGGGCGATCTCGATCGGCACCCGTTCCACCACCTTCAAGCCGTAGCCTTCGATGCCGACAATCTTGCGCGGATTGTTGGTAATCAAGCGGATGCGGTGCAGCCCGAGCTGCACGAGGATCTGTGCACCGACACCATAGTCGCGCAGATCGGCCTTGAAACCGAGCTGCAGATTCGCTTCGACGGTATCGCTGCCGGAATCCTGCAGACCGTAGGCACGAATCTTATTCAGCAGGCCGATCCCGCGCCCCTCTTGATTGAGATAGAGCAACACGCCCCGACCGTCCTTCTGAATGATCTCCATCGCCCGATGGAGTTGCTCACGACAGTCGCAACGCAACGATCCCAGCACATCCGCCGTCAGACAACCGGAATGGACCCGGACCAGCATCGGCGTCTCGGCATCCACCCGGCCCTTCACCAGCGCAATGTGAGTCGCGCCGTCGATGTCATTCTCGAATGCAATCGCTTCAAAATCGCCGAAGGTGGTGGGCAACAACGCACTAGCGGCTCGCCGCACGAACGTCTCACGATGCATGCGGTACTCGATCAACGCCTTGATCGTGACCATTTTCAACTTGTGCCGCCTGGCAAACTTGGTCAGTTCCGGCACACGAGCCATCGTGCCGTCTTCGTTCATGATCTCGCAGATGACGCCGGCCGGGTAGAGTCCGGCCAATCGTGCCAGGTCAACCGACCCTTCCGTCTGCCCTGCGCGCCGAAGCACCCCGCCGACTTGTGACTTCAGGGGGAAAATGTGACCGGGGCGCGCCAAGTCGCCCGGTGTGGAACGCGAGTCGATCGCGACATGAATGGTCGTGGCACGATCCGCCGCCGAGATACCGGTGGTGATCCCTTTGCGAGCGTCGATGGAGACCGTGAACGCGGTGCCGAAGGTGGCCGTGTTCTCCGCCGCCTGCGGCGCCAACTGCAACTCCTCCACCCGCTCCGGAGTCAGCGCCAGACAGATGAGGCCACGCGCATGTTTGGCCATGAAGTTGACGGCGTGCGGCGTGACCTTGCCGGCCGCCATCACAAGATCGCCCTCGTTTTCACGATCTTCGTCATCGACGAGGATGATGAACTTCCCCTTCTTGATATCCTTGATCGCGTCTTCGATCGAATTAAACGGTGTCGCCATAATCCCTCGATGGTGCAGGCCAGCCTGCTTCGGTGGCCCAGCTAACTCTTTTCAAACCACCCCTGTCAACGGGAAAAACCACCGGGGCTCGGGGCCTGCGCGACGGCCTGCGGACGCCACCGCAGGGCCGGAGCCACCGTCATCGCCGCGGCGGCACTCACGACCGCCAATCCCACGAACCCGAACAGGAACGTGCCCGTACTTTCCCGCAGCAACCCGAACCCGATGGGCACCAGGAACCCGCCGATCCCGCCGGCAGCGCCCACCAGGCCGGAGGCCAGACCGATGTCCTTTGGAAACCACTCGGAGACGATTTGAAAAATCACCCCATTCCCGAACCCCATCACGGCAATCGTCACCACCAGCAATCCTACGGCCCAGGGTAAGGCCGGAAGCGACCCCGCCAGCACCGTCATCAAAGCGAGTGCAATAAACACCCCGACCAGCACCGGCAGCCCGCCCCATCGATCCGCCACATATCCGCCGACCGGACGAATCAGACTTCCCGTGAATCCGCAGAGCGCGGCGATGGAACCACCGACGATCGGATCGCTCCCATACTGATCGTGCAACAACACCGGGAGAAAACTCGTCAGCCCGACGAATCCGCCGAACGTGACGCCGTAAATCATACAAAGCCAATACACCGACGGCACCCGCGCCATCGCCCAGGCCGCCTGCCACCAGGCCCCCTCTCCTGCCGTGCGCACAGTCGGCTCGCTCTGCACCACCGTGGTAAAGAGACCGATCGCGATCAGAATGGGGACGGCCATGATTCCGCACGCCCAGTGCCATCCGAGTGCCGTTTCCCATCGCGGAGCGAGCAGCAGCACCAACACGGTTCCGATATTTCCCGAGGCCACCAGGCCCAACACCAGACCTTGATGGGTCGCGGGATAGGCCCGGCTGGCCACCGGCATCGCCACCGCAAAACTCGCCCCTCCGGCACCAAGCAGGAGCGCAATGCCGAGGAGCTCCACATAACTCCGCCCTCCGAGCGCCGCCCAGATGACCGCGAGCAGTTGAAGACCCAGCACCAGCAGACCGGTCCGCTTCCCCCCATACCAGTCACAAGCCCAGCCGGCGGTAATTCGCAATGCCGCGCCGCCCAGCAACGGCAGTGCCACAAGTACACTCTGCTGGGTCGCGGTCAGCCCGAGTTCCTGTCCGATCGCCACGGCCAAGGCCCCGAACAACAGCCACACCATGAAACTCACGGTGAGATGCAACCAGGCGCCGGCCAGGGTCGGCCAATGCCCGCTGCGCAAGGCTACCCCCAACGTGCTGAGGCTCATCAACGACTTCATTCCGCGCCGGCTGTGTCCATGCCATCCGTGTGGTTTTTCAGCATCATCCACGCACTATACGAGGCGCGATTTCAGAGACGCAAGGGACCCGCGGACGAGCCGGCCTATCACGTTGTTGCCTGGTACCCGACATCTGGTATAGTCAGCCCTTGCTCGGAATTCATGATGCGCGTCCTGGCTGGTAGCCCACAGTTTCAACCCCTATGACACAGCGCAAACACACGCACAACTCGGATTCTCACGCAGACCTGGACGAAGACACCGACGCCATCGAACCCGAGGCCCTTGAGCCGACGGACGAAGAGGTCACGGAGGAACATGACGCAGCCGGCCACCAGCCGTCGAAGGAACCGCAGGAGGCCCCGCTCTCAACCTCCCTGGTCCCGGTCACCACGCTCCAGCAATACCTGACAGAAATCCGTCGTTATCCCTACCTGAGCAAAGAAGAAGAACTCCGGCTCTTCGAGGAATATCAGCTCAGGGGCAGTCGCGATGCGGCCATGAAGCTCATCCTGGCCAACCTGCGGGTCTCCGTCTCTATTGCGTCGGAGTACCTCCATACCGGCGCCGACCACATGGATTTGATTCAGGAAGGCAACGTCGGCCTGCTCCAGGCGATCAAAAAATTCGACCCCACGAAGAACGTCCGCTTTTATGCCTACGCGGCCTGGTGGGCAAGGGCCTACATTCTCCGGTACCTGCTGAATACCTACCGATTGATCAAAGTCGGCACGACTCAGGACCAGCGCAAGCTCTTCTACAATCTGAAAAAGGAAAAGGCCAAGCTCGAACGGGAAGGCTTCGCGCCGGACAGCAAACTCCTGGCGGATCGCCTCAACGTGCGCGAACGCGATGTCATCGAAATGGATCAACGGCTGGGCAGCTGGGAACTGTCGCTCGACCAGCCCATCGGCCAGGAAAACGATGGAACGCTCATGGATATCCTGCCGGCGCATGAGCAGCCGGCAGACGAACGACTGGCCGATACCCAACTCAAAGCGCTCTTCCGGCGGAAGCTGGCCGAATTTACGAAGACCCTCGATGAACGGGAAGAAGACATCCTGCGTAACCGCATCCTCTCCGAGACACCGTTGACCCTGGAAGACATGGGCGCCAAATACGGCATCACCAAGGAACGCACCCGGCAGTTGGAGGCGCGAATCATCAAACGCCTCCGCGACTACATCAAGAAGGATGTAAAGGACTTTGACCGCCTTCGGATGTAGGATGGCGACCTTCTTCAGGATCGCCATCGCCGGCTTCCTACTGGCGGTGGTCGGCGAAACCGTTTCACCCGTCCGCTCACTCGCCGACTCTCCCATTACCCGGGAAAATACCCGACCGGGCGGTACCGACTGGATCCTCACCGACCCAGCCGGCCATGAGGTCGAAGGGTATGCCTCAGCCACCAGCATCCAGCGCGGGGACAAGCTCCACTTCTACATCCACAGCACCGACCCACGTATCACCGTCGCCATCTATCGGATGGGTTGGTATGCGGGCGCCGGAGCCCGGTTGGTCCAAGGCGGCATTTCGCTGCCGGGAGTGCGACAGCCGATGCCGTCGGCAGACCCGGTGACCGGACTGATCGAATGCGATTGGCAGGTGTCGTACACGCTGAACACGGCAACGGACGACCCGGGTGAATGGCTGAGCGGCGTCTACCTCGCCAAGTTGACCGGCACGAGCAGCGGCAAACAAAGCTACATTATCTTCGTCGTCAGGGAAGACGACCGGCCGGCCGACTTTCTGTTTCAGTCCAGCGTCACAACATTCCAGGCCTACAACAACTGGGGCGGCAAATCGACTTACCCCTCGAACAGCCGCGATGAACAATGGGCGCGGAAAGTCTCGTTCAACCGTCCCTATGCCGCCAGCCAACACCCGCGGGGCGCCAGCGGAACCGGAGCGGGAGAGTTCCTGACCGCCATGTCGATCCACCCGACCCGCTCCCTCTCGACCGCCGGGTGGGAATACAACATGGTCCGTTGGCTGGAGCGCAATGGCTACGACGTCACCTACAGCACCGATATCGACACCCATAGCCGACCAGATTTCTGGAAGGGCCACAAGGCCTGGCTGTCGGTCGGCCACGATGAATACTGGTCCGATGAAATGCGACGCCATGTGGAGGCGGCCCGCGACCAGGGCCTGGGACTCGGCTTCCTTTCCGCCAATACCTGTTACTGGCAAATCCGGCTCGAACCCAGCCCCCTCACGACTGAACCCAATCGGACCATGGTGTCCTACAAGGAGGTGGCTCTGACGGAGGATCCCTATGCCTTGGATGGCGATCCGTCCAACGACCACCTGATCACCGTTCAATGGCGCGACCAGCCGCTGAACCGACCCGAACACAAGCTACTCGGCGTGATGTTCGAGACCGTCCCGGTGGACGGAGATCTCGTCATCACCCGCCCCTCTCATCCGCTGTTCAGTGGCATCCCTTTGCCCCCGGACCATCGCCTGCCCGGCCTGTTGGGATACGAGATCGACCGGGCATTCCCCGACGGGCCGGCGAAGCTGGAGATCCTTGCCCATTCTCCCCACCAGCGGGATGGACAGGTCGTGTATGGCGATATGACCCTCTACCAAGCCCCGAGCGGGGCCCACGTGTTTGCGACAGGAACCATCCAGTGGAGTTGGGGCCTGGACGATTACAATGCGCCGGCACTGCGAACCGCCCGTACCAGTGAGGCCGCCCAACAGATCACCCGCAATATCCTGGAGCTGCTGGCTCGGAAGACCCTCTCGGCTGCCCAATAATCGGGATTTCGCCTTCCTTCTGACTCCGACTTGAGCCCTTGGCGCAACCTTGCGGCGAGCTTTTCCCAAATATAGTGAGAAGACTCAGAAGCATGCTCTAGAGAATCAACAGCTTAGGGGCCATTATCCCATTGCATCTCACTGTAGAATAATTTTATAGTCCATCCATTGACTTGCCTCTTGCTAGCGCTATCTATGTCTCGGGTTTACTGCAGGTAGCCCTTGCGGTAACACGTCAAAGCTGATTTACCAGCTTTCACACAACTGTACATTAGGGCCTCGACGCTCATCACCAGAAGGAGGATTCGGTATGGCTACGGAAGCGAAAGACAAGAAGTCCACGGCTGCGAAGAATTTTCAGCCGCTCGGTGACCGTTTGTTCGTCACCTACACTGAGGAAATGGAACGGACCTCCGGCGGGATCTATGTCCCTGACTCTGCCAAGGAAAAGCCGCAGCGGGGTATCGTGCAGGCCATCGGGAAGAAGGTCGAGAACATCAAGGTCGGCGACCAGGTATTGTTCGACAAGTATTCCGGCAGCAAGCTTCGGATCGAAGACGAAGAGTGCCTCATCCTCAAGGAAGAAGACATTCTCGGTATCTTCACCAACTAATTCAGTCTGACCCCCAAACACCTGATAAACGACTACTAGACGATTAACGGAGGACGATTATGGCAAAGCAATTACTGTATAGCGAAGCGGCACGGGCGGCCATCCTGCGCGGGGTGAACCAGCTCGCCGATGCCGTCAAGGCGACGCTCGGTCCCAAGGGCCGGAACGCGATTTTGGATAAGAAGTTCGGCGCCCCGACGATCACCAAGGACGGCGTGACCGTGGCGAAGGAAGTCGAACTGAAGAACCCGTACGAGAACATGGGCGCCCAGCTGGTTCGCGAAGTCGCGAGCAAGACGAGCGATACGGCCGGCGACGGAACCACCACCGCCACCGTGTTGGCCCAGGCCATCTACCGGGAAGGCGTCAAGAACATCACCGCTGGTGCCAACCCGATGGAAATCCAGCGCGGCATCAACAAGGCCGTGGAAGTCGTGATCGGCGAGCTGAAGAAGCTCAGCAAGCCTTGCCAGAACAAGACCGAAATCTCCCAAGTCGGTACCATTTCCGCCAACAACGACAAGACCATCGGCGACCTCATCGCGGAAGCGATGGAAAAGGTCGGCAAGGATGGCGTGATCACGGTCGAAGAAGCCAAGTCGATGACCACGTCGCTGGACGTCGTCGAGGGCATGCAGTTCGATCGCGGGTACATCTCCCCCTACTTCGTGACCAACGCCGAGCGGATGGAAGCCGTCATGGACGAGCCGCTCATCCTGATCAACGAAAAGAAAGTCAGCAGCATGAAGGACCTCCTCCCGGTCCTCGAGCAGGTTGCCAAGCTCGGCAAGCCGCTCATCATCATTGCTGAAGAAGTCGAAGGCGAAGCGCTCGCCACCTTGGTGGTCAACAAGCTCCGCGGCACCCTCAATGTGTCGGCGGTGAAGGCCCCGGGCTTCGGCGATCGCCGCAAGGCCATGCTGGAGGACATCGCGATCCTGACCGGCGGCCAGGTTATCTCTGAAGACCTCGGCTTGAAGCTCGAGAACGTCAAGCTGACGGATCTCGGCCGCGCCAAACGCGTCACGATCGACAAGGACAACACCACGATCGTCGAAGGTCATGGCGATCCCAAGAAGATCGACGGCCGCGTGAAGCAGATCAAGGCCCAGATCGAAGAGACCACCTCGGACTACGATCGCGAGAAGCTGCAGGAGCGGCTGGCGAAGATCGTCGGCGGTGTGGCAGTGATCAACGTGGGTGCAGCCACCGAGACCGAAATGAAGGAAAAGAAGGCGCGCGTGGAAGACGCGTTGCACGCCACCAAGGCAGCCGTCGAGGAAGGCATCGTTCCTGGCGGAGGCACGGCCTACCTGCGCTGTCTCAAGGGATTGGATTCCCTCAAGGATCTGCCCTTGGAGCAGAAAGTCGGTGTGGATATCGTCAAGCGGGCGCTCGAAGAGCCGGTCCGTCAGATCGCAGCCAACGCCGGAGCCGAAGGCTCAGTGGTGGTCGGTCGGGTCCGTGAAGACAAGAATCCGAACGGCGGGTACAATGCTGCTGCCGACGAATACGTGGACATGATCAAGCTGGGCATCATCGATCCGACGAAGGTGTCGCGTTGTGCCTTGCAGAACGCCGCCAGCGTCGCGGGCTTGATGCTCACGACCGAAGTCATGATCACGGAATTGCCGGAAGAGAAGAAAGAAGCTGCCGGTGGCCATGCTGGTCACAATCACGGCATGGAAGGTATGTACTAAGGTTTCCGTTTCTTCTTCGCTGTCGAAGACCGGTCCGGCGGTGGCCCCGCCGGGCCGGTCTCTTTTTCGAGCCGAGACGCGCTGCGGCGGGAGTGGCCTTCCGCCGCAGCCACCACGGCGGCAAACAGGGCGGAAGTCTCCGGGTGGTAGAAGAGAGACCGGAACGTCTGATGTACGATTGCCGTGTGCCGCTGCCGGTCCGCTAGAAACTTGGCCAACGCCCCCTCGCGCGACTCCGCGCTATATCCCATCCGAATCGCACAACGTTGCAGTTCCTCATCGCTGTCAGGCAACGCGTGCGTCTGCAAATCATGCATCATCTGCAACTTATGTTCGACATCCCGTAAGAACCAATAGGCCTCGGTCAGTCGACGCTGATCGTCTGCATCCACGAACCGGTGTTGGCAAAACCGGTGCAGGGCACCCACCGTTCTGCGATCCAAAATCTCGGGAACCGCCTTGCCGATGAGCACCTGAATCGTTTGGACGAGGAATTCCAGTTCTCGAATCCCCCCCGTGCCCAACTTCACATTCCGATGCTGATGCCCGCGTCCCGCGATCTTTTCATCGATCATCTCCTTGACTGAACGGACATCGCGGATGATCGCCAACGCCCGCTCCCTGGAGAGAGGCTGCAGATCAGCCTGAAAGACAAATCCTTCGACCATCTGCACGAACGCCTGGCCGACCGCGGGAGACCCGGCGATAGGCCAGGCCTTCAGCAACGCCAGCCGCTCCCACACCTGACCACGCTGGGCATAGTACTTCTCGTAGGCCTCGACCGATCGTGCGAGCTGGCCGACCGACCCCTCTGCACGCAGCCGCAAATCGACGCGAAACACCGCACCTTCCCGGGTTTGCTCGGCCAGGGCCTTCGTTAGTGAACGCGCCAGCAGCTCAAAATATTCTTCGTTGGACAGACCATGATTGTTCGACTGGCGCCCGCCCTTTCCTTTTCTCGTCTCACCTTCCGCAGATGCGTACACATAAATCAGATCCACGTCCGAGCTGTAATTGAGCTCATGCGCGCCGAGTTTGCCCATCCCGATGACGACAAACTCCGTCTCCATCCAGGCACCGTTCGCGTCTCGATGCATCGGCGTTCCATGGACCGCCTTGAGATCCTGATCGACGATTTCATACGCCGCATGAATGAGGACCGAGGCCAGATCGGACAATGAGCCGGTCGTGTCCTCGACCGTGGCCAGATGCAGAAGATCCCGTACTCCGATGCGCAACATTTCCCGTCGACGCACCCGTCGCAGGACATCCAACTTCAATTCGATCACCTTGAGCGAACCCAGGCTTTGACGAAGGGCCGCCACCATTCCGTCCCGGGTCGGAGCGGTCGTCAAGACATCTTCCTCCGCCAACCAGTACACGAGCATGGGGTCGCGAATGAGAGCAAAGGCAAGAGAATCGCTATTTCCGAAAATCGTACAGAGCAGCCCCAACATCTTCGGCGAGGCTTGCAGATACTGCAGGAGCGAGGAGCGATTGACACTCCCTGAAAGCAGTCGTTCCCAATGATTCAGAGCTTGATCAGGATCGGCCGTGCGGGCAATCTCCGTCAGAAGACCGGGCAACACCGTAGCCAGAATCCGGCGTGTATGCGGATCTCCGGCCATACTCTGGATATTCGTATCCGCCTCGGCCGGATGGGTGATCCCGTAGGGACTCAGAATCTTGACTACCTGCTCGGGCTCAAGACGGGACGCCACCAACAAGGAGGATGGATCGGGGAAGACCCGGGAGGAAACGGAATCCCGTCGCTGGGCAGGCGGGTCGTGCTGCGGTGAACGTCTGGTCATGGGGCCGCATTATACTGGCGCAATTCTTCCGGTACAACGAGACCGCCTTCGGGTATACTCCACCGACACATGCTGCACGCGAACGTAGACCGCGACCAGCTCCTTGCCACCCTGACTCCGCTTTGTCAGGGCATCGACCGCGACATCCTGCAAGACTTCGTCACGCGGATGGACCCGGACTATTTTTCTGCGTTTTCCCCGAACACACTCGCCGCGCACATCAAGCAAGCCGCCACCCTCACACCGGACCATCCATGCGATGTGTCCATTGAGGAAACCGCAGGAGGCCACTTCCTCATCACCATCGTGGCCTACGATTACTTCTCGGAGTTCGCCACGATCTGCGGGCTCCTGTCTGCCTTCGGTCTCAACATCGAGGAAGGACGCATCTTTACTTCGGCAGAAAGTGAACAACCCAACCGCAACCGATCGGCCGATCCGTACCCGATCCGGACAAGGCCGCAAGGTCGCCCTGGGCTGACCAGGAAGAAGATCGTGGACGTGTTCACGGTGAGCCCCATCGAGGGGCAGACATTCGCTGCCGCAAATCGCAAACGCCTGACCGACCAACTTACCCGAATGATCATGCTGCTCGACGAAGGACAACTGGACGAGGCCCGGCAGCAGGTCAACCGCCAATTGGTCGAACACCTGGGCAAACGCCGAAGTTCCTTCAGCGGTCTCCTCCACACCGTCCAGATCACTTTCGACAACAGCCAGTCGGCGACCGATACGATCATGGACATCCGGTCCGACGACACGCCGGCGTTTCTCTACGCGTTCGCGAACGCGCTCGCGATGCGCAACGTCTACATCAGCAAGGCGCTGTTCGCGATCGAAGACGGCAAGCTGCACGACCGCTTTTACATCCGCAACCGCTTCGGACAGAAGCTGCTTGATCCGGGCGACCTGGAGCAGTTGCGCCTCACCGCCGTGCTCATCAAACAGTTCACACATGCCCTCACCTGGGCGCCCGATCCGGCGAAGGCACTGGAAGCCTTCGACCAGTTCCTGGACCTCGTGCTCGAAGGCTCGCGCCAGGCCGGACGAAAACAGGCCTGGGCCTTCGTGAAAGACAAGAACACGTTTCCGCTCTTGGCACGGCTGCTCGGGGCGAGCGATTTTCTGTGGGAAGACTTCCTCCGGCGGCAACACGTCAACCTGCTGCCGTTGCTGAAAGATTATCGCGATGCGCCGCTCATCAAATCCCAGGCGACGCTACGCAAGGAATTGAACCGCGCCATCGTCAAGGCGAAGACCGACGAGGCACGGAAGGAAGCCCTCAACCGATTCAAGGATCAGGAACTCTTCCGCATCGATATGAAACATATCGTCGAACCGGGGACGAGCCTGCCCGACTTCTCGCTCGCCATCTCAGAACTGGCTGAAGTGATCGTCGAACGCAGCCTCGTGGACTGCCAGGCCAAACTGACGAAGCTCTATGGCAGCCCCCGTTTGCCCAACAGAAAGCCCTGTCCCTTTGCGATCCTGGGCGCGGGGAAATTCGGCGGCAAGGAAATGGGCTACGCCTCCGACATCGAGGTGCTCTTCGTCTACGGCGGGCCCGGACGCACAAGCGGCAAACAGGGGATTGAGAACAGCGAATACTTCGAACGCCTCGCGCAGGAATTTTTGCAATGGATCGAAGCCAAGCAGGAAGGCATTTTTCACATCGACGTCCGACTGCGGCCCCACGGCGGCAAGGGGTCCCTCGCCAACGCGTTCGATGAGGTCTGCAAGTATTACAGCGCCGAAGGTCAGGCTGCTCCGTTCGAGCGGCAGGCGCTCATCAAGCTGCGCCATATCGCGGGAGACGCCGCGCTCGGCAAGAAGGTCGAGAGTCATCGCGACAGTTTCGTTTACAGCGGCGCGCCCTGGGATCTGACGGTGGCGCTCGACCTGCGGCGGCAACAGGTCAAACAACTCGTCGAGCCGGGCCAGATCAACCTCAAGCACAGCCACGGCGGCATCGTCACGCTGGAATACGCCATCCAGTACCTGCAGGTCATGCACGGCCACCGGCACCCGAGCCTGCGCACGCCGAACACCCTCCGGGCCTTAGCCGCCCTGATCGACGTAGGGCTCATTCCCCGCGCCACTGGCGAGAACCTGCGTAAGTCCTATCTCTTCATCCGCATGCTGATCGACGGCTTGCGCATGGTGCGAGGCAACACCAAAGACCTCGTCATCCCGCCGCCCGACTCCGACGAATTCATCTTCCTCGCCCGCCGCGTCGGCTACCAAACCGAAGATTGGCAGGCCGGGGCAAGACATCTCCAGACAGATATCGAAGAGCACATGAAGCAAAACAGACAGTTCTTCGAGAAGATGTTTGGGAAGGTGTGAGCGAGAGTGGGTGGGTAGTCTGGTGTCTCCCTGCTCGCGGCACGCGCACGCTCAGAAGTAGATGAGCGGGCCGGTTAGATAATCTCCTGTGCTCGTGCAACGCGCGATCCCGGACGCCCCTCGCTGGACACGCGCAGTGGGAGACCATCTACCCCGCCCTCAAGGGAGAAGATAGAAGAGCTTTTCGCTGCGGTGAGAAAAGACTCCCGACCATTTAATTTGTCCTAAGGCGACCTTTTCAAGAATAAGGATCTATTTCACTTTCGCCTTCCACTCTCGCGCAAGTCGCTGAGCCTCGGCAATCTGCGCAGCCGTCATGTGCCTGGCCGCGTACTCGAGGAACTTTGCCGCATCTTTTTCGCCCCCCGCTGCCGCAAGGTTGAACCACATATGAGCCTGAACATAATCTTGCGGAACAGCTTCACCGAGAAAGTACATTGCACCGACTTTGCCTTGAGCTTCGGGTAAACCTTGATCGGCTGCTAACCGACGCCATTTCATCCCTTCGACATAGTCCCTGGGGATGCCCTCGCCATTGCTATACATATTTCCTAAATTTAACTGGGCTGCAGGAAGACCTTGTGTAGCGGCCAAACGATACCACTTCAGCGCCTCGGTATAATCTTGTGGGACACCCTCGCCAGTTGCATACATCGACGCGAGTTTCCCTTGGGCAAGGGAATTGCCTTGGGAAGCAGCAAGAAGAAACCACTTGCGTGCCTCGACATAATCTTGTTTCACCCCTTTACCATGAAAAAAAAGATTGCCATAGTTTACTTGAGCGGCAGACAATCCCTGCTCAGCTAGAGGTCGCCATTGCTGTAGGGCTGAGGCGTAGTCGCCACGCAAATCTGCTTTAAGGCCTTCTTCAAAGCCTGCCTGAACGCAAACTGTCCAAAGCATCACGCTCAAAAATGAGACCACGCAGGCTTTGCTCATGAGGACCTCCTCGTAAAAGATGGCCAGAACGATACCCTGACACTTGTATAATGGCAAGTGATCGAGAAAGTGTCTCGTGATTATCATGTCTCTCTGTCGGAAGGAGAAACGCCGAGATCAGAGCCGAGGGTGCGACAGAGGGCTTTCAGCCGCACAGACCTGTTTCCGATCATCATCAAGCGGGTGTGTCCTTGAACCGACAAGTGCGGGTATCCATCTCCTTCCTCTCTATCCACCGATCGATAATCTTGGTAAAGCACGAACATGAGGCTTGAATACTCCTACCCGATAGATCAGTGCGATATTCACGATAAGTCGAAAGTCGAAGAATTTCGTAAACAGCGGATCAAGTGGATCTCATGGCTGATCGGTTCTGATCCACATGCCATCTCCCGCCAGATCTCTTCTATGCTTTGGGGTTATGCGGTCTTCTCCGTCGTGAACGAATTGAGAAGGATCGGCACCTTAGAGGCAGACAAGGGGGTGGGTTTCAATGGCCCCGTAATGCGTTTGTTCGATGCGGGGTTCGTTTCAACCCAGGCCACAGCCATCAGACGCCTTATTGAAGAGCCTAAAAGCAGCCCTAAGTTGGCCGTGATCTCACTGCGCAGCATTCTCGAAGATATAAAGAAGAACGCTGGCCTGTTTACTCGAGAGAACTATGTATGTCATGACGGATTGCCGTATGACCACGAAACGGTGCACCATCACTGGCTATCGGAATTGCCAATCGATACCGAAGTCTATAGCTGCTCACTTCCCGTAAGTGGTCCAACGGCATGGGCCACATCGGCACGAAACCATAACACGTTTGATGAGCTTTCCGGCGTGTCACCTTCAAATCGAAAAAGACACGACACAATCAATGCTGAAATATTCGAGGATCTGGCAAGCCGAATCGAAAGCTGTGAAGACATTAAGAAGTACGTTGATAAATTTCTTGCTCATGCTGCAGCCCCAGAAACCAGGGAGGAACTAACAGATAAACAACGAGGAGTTACTCTCGAAAGACTGAAGGCTCACCACAAAACTATCTATCAAGTTGCCGAGTTCATTTCGACGAGGATTCTTTATGGAACCAGTCTTGGTGGTGTGCCTGTACCTCAGTTCGATCATCTAGAAAATCTTGATAAGTGCTGGAGCACTAGCGACAATCTTGACCGTGCACGAAAGACATGGGACGAGTATTCCGAGGAGGTTGCCAAATGGAACTTAACACCGATATTGAACCCGGGATGAACGAAACAGCAGAGCGGCCTGCAGTCTTCTCTAATCGCTCAGCGTAAGGAGTTCACCAACCTAAATTCCTAGTATTCAACAGCCTGCCTTCTGCCGTTGAGCTCGTAAACCTCATTCTCTCTCTCGACTCACTGCACGGCGACCACCGGCCCGTGACCGACCGGCTTCGACGCAAAACTCGAGAATAGCACTACGCCGGTTGACTCCGCCGCCATCTCCCTCATAAGTTCTTTCACCGAACATCCACCCACTGCTCAAAGGAACACCTATGCCTACATTATTTACCCCGCTTCAAGTTGGAAATATCCGATTACCCAACCGCATTGTCATGTCACCCCTTACCCGCGCGCGGGCCGGAACCACACACATTCCCAACGACATGATGGTGGATTACTACTCCCAACGCGCCTCGAGCGGGCTCATGATGACGGAATGCACCATGGTCGATGCCCATGCCTGCGCCTTTATCGGTGAAGGCGGCATTTACAGCTCCGCGCATGTGGCAGGCTGGAAACGAGTGACTGATGCCGTGCACACCAAGCGGGGCCGCATCTTTATGCAGATCTGGCACCCCGGCCGTGCCGCACACTCCTCGCTGAACGACGGCGAACAACCGGTCTCCAGCAGTGCCAAGCCTATCCGAAATGACGTAACCAAGACGCCGGAGGGGGCGAAACCCTATGAAGTGCCCCGCCCGCTTCGCACCGAAGAAATGCCGCGGTATGTGGAAATGTTCCGGCTCGCCGCACGGAACGCCAGACAGGCCGGCTTCGACGGGGTACAAATCCATGGCGCCCACGGCTATTTGATCGATAACTTTCTGCGCGACGGCGTCAATGCACGCACGGATGCCTATGGCGGTTCTATCCCTAATCGTACTCGGTTTCTGCTGGAAGTCACCGATGCCGCCATCGGCGTCTGGGGAGCCGGACGTGTGGCGGTGCGGATCTCGCCCCTGGTCCCGTTTAACGACATGGTCGACAGCCAACCCGAGGCGCTGGTGACCTATGTCGCGCAGGAGTTGAGCCGGAGAGCGATTGCGTTCCTGGAAATCCGGCACGAGAACCATGCCTTGCCTGAGGAGCAAGCTATTCTGAAGGTCGCCCGCGGACATTTCCCGGGTGTGCTGATGAGCAACGGGAGCTACACACGCGAAAGCGGTGAATCGATAGTGGCAGGCGGAGCAGCCGATGCAATCGTCTACGGACGTCCCTATATCGCCAATCCGGACCTCGTCGAGCGCTTCGCGAAGCAGGCTCCGCTCAACCAGGTCAATTACGATCGGCTTTATGGCGGGGGGCCGGACGGCTACAGCGACTATCCCGCCTTGGCCGCAGGCTGATCCCAAACAGAACCGATCACTCGATCGGATGACGTTCAGACCCACCTCTCCGGAA
Organism: Nitrospira sp. ND1; assembly: GCF_900170025.1. Classification (NCBI taxonomy): domain Bacteria; kingdom Pseudomonadati; phylum Nitrospirota; class Nitrospiria; order Nitrospirales; family Nitrospiraceae; genus Nitrospira; species Nitrospira sp. ND1. The sequence continues at coordinate 523,020 of NZ_FWEX01000006.1, forward strand.
GCGGGAACCACACTGGGTTCTCTTTATGTCTACGTAGCGCATTGCCCCGCGTCGAGATTCGGCAAAACCATGTTACAGTGGGAACTGCGGAGTGATTGGAGGGGATGATGCTACGACGACTATCTGTGGTCCTGCTTTGCTGCGCGGGTCTGGCTGCATGCGGAGAAAGCGGTGACAGCACCGGCTCCGTCCTCAAGCCGGTGGGAGAATGGGCGAAGATCGGCGAGACGGACAACTACGTGTATTACGCCGACTACGCCAGCATCAAGAAGGCCGATGAGACCGTCGTGATGCTGGACCTGTTCGATTACAAGAGCGTACAGACCGAAGGTGGAAACGCCCCCGCTCTTTCCAAAGCCACACAACGCGAATACGACTGCCAAAACAAGAAAAGCCAGTCGCTCAAGTCGAGCTGGTTTTCAGGACAAATGGGAGCCGGAAACGTCGTGCGCTCCGCCGGCACGTCGAACCAATGGTCCGTGGCCACGCAGGGCACCGCCACCGGCGGGCTCTTGAAGGCCGCCTGCGGGAGTTCGTAGCCCCCACTATCGGACGCGGCACTCCAACACGATCTCCACCGACGCCTCTAATCGAGTGGCCTTGCTACTGTCCGCCTGCCCCTACTCCACACAGGACGCGTAGACCTTGGGGGCAGGTCGGATTGAGCCCGCGCGCCGGGCCATCCGCCGCAGGCAGCCCATTCATAAATTCCAGCACCTTGGGGGAGTAGTTCTGGGCACGGGTCCAAAAAATATAGTTCGCCCGCAGTCGTTCCCTCGCGAACGAGAACAATTCGGGAATGGTCGGCACTCTTCCCTTCCCGTCGTGTTGCGTATTCTCATAGTTGGACTGCATCACCGACGGCGTCAGCGGCACGACTCCGGACAGCGGCGCATAAAAATGATAGACCCCCTTGGGTTTGTGCGGATGGTCGTAGTTCAATCCAGGATCGTCGATGAACACATCGGGCCCGCCCAATGCCGTCCCGATCGTGCGCATCTGGCCCACGAACGACGGCAAAATCTCGCGCGGATAATTCACAAGCTGATACGTCATCGTGTTCGGAAACGCCCCGCGCATGGCCCGTTGCACGCTGAGTAGATGGTCATACTGTCGCTCGAGGTCACGCGTGGACACCGGGACGAGCGGTTGTCCCATCGCAGTTTCCGGAAGACCGATACCCTCGAAATACACATGGCCATTGAAGCGCTGTCCCAACTCACGAATGAGCGCAACGAGACGATCACGAACCGCCGGGTTCCAGAGTTTGAGATTATTCCCGCGTGGCACGTCCTTGCCGAAACTACTGAACGGGAAAGCCCCTCCCTCATATTTCTCGGTTGCCATGTAGGATGGCACGGGTAACACCTGAGGCTTGAAGGATTTCAGTTCCAACAGCATAATCAGCCGCTTGTTCTGCGGTGCCAATTCAGCTAACACCCGCTCGATTGCCGTGAAGTCATACCGGCCCTCTTCCGGCTCCAATTCAGGCCACTCATAACGAACCTGCAACCCGCGCAAGGCAGGTGTTGCTTTGAGTTCGCGATACACCTGCGCCATGATTCTCGGGTTGGTCCTCATGAAATTCATCAGCGCATAATAGTGGCCGGGGTGCCACTTCACCGCACCCGGAACCGACGATCCAGCAAGGCCACTCGTTTCTGCCCACCCGCCCATACAGACCGCGCCGAACATCACAATCGCGAGGCCCATGGCGATGCCATGCCGCCGAATGGTCACCGGATATCCGAAGCGACATTTCCAGGCTTGCTGTCCGCCATCGTTCATCGCAACTCCTTCTCTCAAACATTGCACAGCCCGCTGACATCGGAAACGACCAACATGTGGGTGGCCTCTGACGAGGACCGATTCTGGCAGGAAGGCCGTGATGCCGCCATACCAGGCAGCACGGCTTTGACGTAGTGGAAATGAGGAGGGTCGTGTAACGGTCCTACAAGGGATCGGAATCAAATTTGACTTCGCGCGTCCACGACGAGGCTATAGATGAACCAGTAGAAGAGATGAGACGTTGCAATATATATACGGTGGCCGCGACGACGAGGTGAGAGCCGACGCGGAGGCGACACGTACCCTGTGAGGTATGGTCAGCCTCCGCGTGAAGAGAGCATGGACTGTGGAGACTTCCTGCGTAGGCCTACAGCTCCAGCACTTTTTGATAGGCCCTGAGCAAATCGCCCACGGACAACACCCCGATGATCGTGCCGTCTTCCGTGACCGGCAGGTGGCGGATGCCCTCTTTCTTCATCAATCTAAGTGCTTCCATCAGCGGTTCACTGTCCTCGATGGTGACCACGGATTTGCTCATGCAGGAGAGCACCACGGTTGTGTTCGGATCCAATCCCTTGGCCACGGCCTTCCGGCTGAGATCCGTATCCGTGATGATACCGATGTAACGTGACCCGTCATCGACCAGCAGTGAGCCGATCCGCCACTTCTGCAGCAACCGTCCCGCCTCTTTGATCGACGCGCTTTTATGCACACTCCGGACTTCCGCGGACATGAACTCCGCCACCGTGCGGCCGTCGATCCGTTCACCGACGGTCCTCCGCCAATCCCGACCGGCCCTGGTAGCCTTTCTCAACTCAAGCTGCGCCAGACAACTTTCCAGCACCTGCTTGCGTTGGTGGAGGCTTTCACGGTCCACGTTGTGCGTCCCGGCCTCTTGAGCCTCCTCCGGCAAGATCGCAGCTTCGCCGAGCTTGGCGTAGTGATAGGCTTCGAGCTCCTCGGAGGCTCCCCCGAAGGTTTCACTCAGCACCTCTTCCGTCTGCTCATCGAATCCGTCCAGCGAGGCGGTAGCCTTACGTCGGGATAAGAATGGCTGGATCGCCACCAACGTCGCTTGAATCTGCTCTATGTGCCGGCTGAGAAGATCCGCCGGTTCCTGACTCGATTTCACTCTCTTGGCCATGCTGCCTCCTTGTTGAGGGCAAGAGAATAACGCAACTATGGCATCGGCTCAAGCCTTCCCGGCAAGATGCTGAAAATGTCCGCCCGCTTTGTTCTCGCGTCGCTCAAAGCCTCAACGTACCTCAAAGGGTACGCCTCGCCTTCTCGCATCGCTGCGGCCGCGCGGGACAGACATTTTGAGCATCCTGCTGGGAGCACTCCCTACTGCCATCTCCGTGCTTACGTTCTGCAGCTTCCAAAACTGTCTAGGCAGGAAGCGGTTGGGGTGTGAGCCCCGTCGTCTCGTTGCCGGATGCCGTCGACTTTGAGGCTCCCGTGCCTTTTGGCACGGCCTTCCCGCGCACACGATGCATTTTTTCGCGCGTGTGGTAGGGCATGATCATTTCCAACACCGCTGGAAGCCGATCGCAGGGCACATCCTCCATGATTTTGGTGGCGAGCTTGGGATCGGGGCCCGAGCGCCCGCCCACGAACACATCCACGGCATCGACGACCTTGCCGCCCACCTTCGCCTTCTTGCCCAAGAGTCCGATATCCGCCACGAGATGGTTTCCACACCCGGCCGGACAACCGGACCAATGCAAGGTGATCGGCTTGAGGGTATCGCCCAGCTTCCGCTCCAGCACCCGCGCCGTTTCGACGGCCCGGCTTTTGGTTTCAATGACGGCCAGATTGCAGTAGTCGCTTCCCACACAACTGACCAGTCCCTTGTAGAGGGCGGACGGGTTGTAGGCGAATTGCTTGACCAGCGGCTCTTCCGCCAGTTCACCCACCAGCCGGTCGCTGATATGAGGGATCACGAAGGCTTGCGCCGGCGAGAGACGTACTTCTCCATTGCCGTACCGAACCGCCAACGCAGCGATGCTCCGGAGATCAGCCGCCTTCACCCGACCGACCAGCACCTTCAGCCCGACATAGTTCATGCCCCGTTGTTTTTGACGGAAGATGCCGATGTGGTCGCGCTCCGCCGCTCCCCTCGCATCCACCCCCGCCGTGGGCAGGGTTCTCCCGACCAGCCGTTCGACTTCGTGCCGCAACCGAGCTTCGCCCCAGGCCTCCACGAGAAATGCGAGGCGCGCTTGGGTGCGATTCTCCCGCGGTCCATGATCGCGATAGATGTGCAGCAGCGTCCGGCAAACCTCGAAGGCTTCCGCCGGATTCACGAACATGTCCAGGGAGCCAGCAATGCGATAGCCGCCGGACCCCAACTTGCCCCCGACCAGCACGTTGTACCCGTAACACTTGTCATGCCCCAGGTCGTGATAGGCCGGGACCAACGCGATGTCTTGCGTCTCCGTGTGGAGGCAATTGTCCGGACAACCGGTGACCGCAATATTGCACTTGCGCGGCAGATTCGTATAGGCCGGATTACCCAGCACTTCGTGATTGATCGCGCGCACGATGTCCGTCCCGTCGAGCAACTCGTTGGGATTCAGACCTGCCACGGGGCAGGTCATGATGTTCCGTACCGTGTCCATTCCGGTTTGCAGTGACGTCAGGCCCGCCTCCTCCAACTTACTAAACACCGACGGCACATGGGCAATCGTCAGATGCCGGAGTTGGACTTGTTGCCTGGTGGTAACATCGACCACCCCGTTGCCGTATTGCAGCGCGATGTCGGCCAACGTCTCGAGTTGAGCCGACGTGGTTTGACCACCCGGCAGGCGTACCCGCAACATGAAGTGGCCCGGAGTCGGATTTCGCAAAAATAACCCGTACCACTTCAACCGTTGAATATCGTCTTCCGGAATAGCCTCCCATCCCGCTTGCGCATAGTGTGCGATCATGTCCCGCACCGTCAGCCCGTCCCGCTCCGACTTGATGACCTCGATCTTATTCATCACCTGCCTCCCAATGCGACGGAATAGTCCGGTCCGGATTTCCTCAATACCACCGCTCCTGCCCGACTCAACTGATCCACGACCAGCAGCACCTGTGACGCGCTCAAACCGGAGAGGGTCATCAGTTGCTCGAATGTCTGAGGAGCCTGATGCTCCAGGACTGTCAGTACGGCAGTTTCTGCATTCGTGCTCATGATGTCCTCCTTTCGGTTGATCGTGATCCACGCATCAGGGACCGATTCCTCTTAAAACGTTTTGTACTCAAGCCACTTGCCGTTCAGCGTGATCTTGCACCGGGCCTCGCCCTGACTGCCGGTGACCTTTTCCATATCCAGCGTAAAGTCGATGGCGCTCATGATCCCGTCGCCGAACATTTCATTCGCCATCTCCCGCATCGAATCGCCGTAGACACCGATGACTTCCAACAGGCGATACTTAAACGGATCCGTCGCATTCGGGAAATCGGCCCGGACGGGAAACGCGCTCAGGGAGCTGATTTGTTCTTTATCCAAATCCAGCAGCTTCCCCACTTTGCCCGCTTCCTCCGGTGACAGGCGGTGATTCCCGTTTAACGCTGCGGCGACGAACGTCGGATTCTTCCCGACCGTCTTCGCCACCTCTGCAATCGTGACCTTCTTGTTCAACCGTTGTGCCTTGATCGCCTTGCGTACTGCTGCTTTTTCCATTGTGATCTCCCTTTAGTGACTCGCCCGTGAATACACTCCCGCACCGCGCTTCATTACGATCCTGCCACCGCCGACACCACCGGTTGAGCTACCGGGGCCGCCGTCGCTTCCGTTACGCGATAGGGGCTCACCATCCAATAGAGCCCCCCGACAAACAACCCGCCGCCCACCAGGTTCCCCAGCACGACGAACAGCTGGTTGTACCAAAAGGCCCCCCAACTCACAGCCGCGTCATGCGGCAGAAACAACGCCATGCCCAACAACGATTGATTGGCGATGCTATGCTCGAACCCGGTGCCGATGAAGGCGAACAGGCACCAGAAGATCAGGAGAATCTTCGCCGTATCGTTGCTCGTTCGCCCCGTCATCCAGACCGCCAGACAGATCAGCCAATTGCAGAGAATGCCCCGCACGAACAGCTCCCAGGCAGGCAGCGACATCTTTACCGAGGCCACTTTCTCGATCAGTTCCGTCGTCGGCCCTTTGGCGAACACGCCCGATTGGACAATGAGCCAGGCCAACCCCAACGAGCCCGCCAGATTGCCGAGCCAGGACCAGGCATTGAGTTGCATGACTTGCGCCCAGGTGAGACTTCTCGTCAGGCCACCGATGGTGCCGATGAGGTTATTGCCGGTGAACAACTCAGACCCCGCGAAAATCACGAGCGTCAATGCAATCCCGAACGACACCCCCATCACGAGTTTGACCACCGGAGACCCGGCCGCGGCCAATGGTCCCCCCACACTGAAGATCAACGCAATCCCAAACCCGAGATAGATCCCGGCCAAGGCCGAGAGGATGAGATATCCGCCCGGTGACCGTTCGAAAAATGACCACTTCTTTGCTGCTACCCCTGCGATCCGCTCGTGATCCGCTGTATGCATGAGGCTCTCCTTTCGGTGGTCACTATGTCCGCACAACTCAAAAAAAAACGTCCTCATCCCGCATTCGGGAAGAGGACGTCGTTGTCCTGCTTGGCAAGGTCGCTACGACCTCGCCCGGTGCTGTGTGCCGACTTCAGCGTCGACAGCAATAAAAAAGGCGCCCGCCACTCTTGGAAGAATGACGGACGCCTTTGTCCGTTTACCGTATTTCATGCGGGTGTGATTTCAGGCGTCGTTGCCTGCTCTCACCCAACCCCTGCATGTATACCATCGCCTCGTGGATTCGTCAAGCGCTCTCGACGAGGAAACCCTCACTACACGTCATAATACAGGAAGAACTCGTACGGATGCGGTCGCAACCGCATAGTATCCACTTCCTTGGTACGCTTGTACCCGATCCAGGCCTCAATGAGGTCCTCGCTGAACACCCCGCCCTTGAGCAGGAATTGATGGTCCTTCTCCAGGTGATTGAGGGCCTCGTCCAGACTCCCCGGCATCGTGCGAATCTTCGCGGCTTCCTTGGCTTCGAGATCGTACAGATCCTTCTCGGCCGGCTCTCCCGGATTGATCTTGTTTTCGATACCGTCCAATCCGGCCATCAACATGGCCGCAAACGCGAGATAGGGGTTGGCTGCGGGGTCCGGAAAGCGCACCTCAATTCGCTTCGCCTTCGGGCTCGGAGAATACATGGGAATGCGAATACCGGCCGACCGGTTCCGGCTCGAATAGGCCAGCAACACCGGCGCTTCAAAGCCAGGGGTCAACCGCTTATAGGAGTTCGTCGAGGGGTTGGTGAAGGCCGCCAGGGCCGGTGCATGCTTCAGAATTCCACCGATGTAGTGCAGGCACATCTGCGACACGCCGGCATATTCCTTCCCTGCGAACAGAGGCTTTCCGTCTTTCCAGATGCTCTGGTGGGTGTGCATGCCCGATCCGTTGTCGCCGAAAATCGGCTTCGGCATGAAGGTGACCGTCTTGCCGTGCCGTCGCGCCACGTTCTTGACGATGTATTTGAACATCATCATCTTGTCCGCAGTTCTCAGCAGGCTGTCGAAGCGGATATCGATTTCAGCCTGGCCTGCCGTGGCCACTTCGTGGTGATGTTTCTCGGTGGCGATGCCCGCCTTCTCCATCTCGAGAATCATTTCCGTGCGGATGTCCTGCTGCGTATCGGTCGGCGGAACCGGGAAGTACCCTTCCTTGTGGCGGATCTTGCCGCCCAGGTTGACGCCCTCCTGCCCCATATTCCACACGCCCTCGTCGGAATCGATGTGGTAGTAGGCGCTGTGGTTCGTCTGGTCGTACCGCGCATGATCGAAAATGAAAAACTCGGCTTCCGGTCCCCAATAGGAGGTGTCGCCGATCTTGGTGCTCTGGAGATATTTCTCCGCCTTCTGGGCGATGAACCGCGGATCGCGATCGTACATTTCACGCGTGATCGGATCGACGACATTGCCGATGAGGCTCAGGGTGGGCACCGAACAAAACGGATCCATGCAAGCGGTTGCCGGGTCCGGCACGAGCAGCATGTCGCTGTTGTTGATCGCCCTCCAGCCTCGAATCGACGATCCGTCGAGCCCGGACCCGTCCTTGAACAGGCCTTCCGTCAGTTCGCTGACTGGAATCGTAAAATGCTGCCAGGTGCCGATCAGATCCACGAACTTCATGTCCACGACCTGGACCTTATTCTTCTTTGCAAAATCTAACACCTCACGAACGTTCATCCCCTCCTCCTTTCAACCGCCGATAAAATAACCGCACCACACGCTGTCGTTTACGCCGCATGAGCCCCGAGAAACAGTTCTATCTCATTGAGAATCGACGCCCGAATCGATTCCAGACGACCGGCCTCCTCCACCTTCTTCCCGTCCATACCCGTTACATAAAACACGTCGGCCACCTGATCGAGCCGGGTGGAGATCCGGGACGCATGCACCGACAACCCCAACTGAAAAATCGCGTTCGTGATAATGTACAACAATCCCTGCCGATCATCCGCAAAAACATCCAGAATGGTAAAGCGGTCGGACGTCTCATTGTCGATCCGCACCTCAGACGGCTGCCGGTGGGCAGGCAACGATCGCCCCATGTTCAGCCTGGTCCCGCGACGCATCAGCGTCTCAATGGCCTGACGCCCCGTCAACACCTCCGTGATCGTGCCGGCAATCGATTCACACCGGTCAGCAGGCGGAGCCCCCTGGTAGTCCGGATCAGCCACCTGGAAGGTATCGACGACCACGCCGTCCTTTCGCGTCACGATCTGGGCATCCAGAATCTGCAATCCGCCGGCCGCCATCACCCCGGCGATCTTCGAGAACAACCCGGGGATCAGATCGTCGTGCGCAATCACGGCATATTCGCAGGTTCCCAATGGGGCATTGAATTCCGTCTCCACCACCACCCCACCGACTTGCAACCGGCGAATGGCGCCAAGATGCGCGGCGATGCGTCGGGGAGAGGTTCCATAGACGTATCGCAGGGGAAACTGTTCCAGCTCCGACCGGATCCATGCCTTGTCGGACAGGAGATCCCGATCGGCTCCCTGCTGTGAAGCCACGTCGTCGGCAATACGCGCGAGGCGCTGCGGTTCATCCGCCGTCTCACGCTCGCCGGACACTTCCTGCATGGCCCGCAGGTATAACTCGATCAGCAGGGACTCTTTCCACTTGGTCAGGACATCCGGCCCGACTGCAGCGATATCTGCAGCCGTCAGGGCCAGCAACTTGCGCAACACTTCCGGCGTGCCCACTTCGCGTGCAAACGGCAGCAACACTTTTTCATCGTAAGGATCACGACGAAAGGCCGTATGGGCCATCAGCAAATGGCGATGCACCAACATGACCAACGTCCGCGAATCCCGCTCATCAAACCCCAATCGCGCGGCCGTTTCTTCCGCCAACCGCTTACCGACTTCGCTGTGGTCTTCTTCGTGGCCCTTTCCCAGATCGTGAAGCAGCAACGCCAGATGCAGCAAATCCTTCCGTTTGATCTCCCGGTAGACTTCACCGAGCACACCGGTATGCTCAGCCAAGGCTTCGGCCTTCGCCACTGCCAACAGACTATGCTCGTCGACCGTGTACTTGTGGTACTGATTGAATTGCATCAACCCGCGCACGCGCGAAAAGGCCGGCACCAGTTTCTCCAGGAGATGCGCTCGATGCATCGCCTCCAGTGTCCGCGCCGTGCCGGGCCCCGCGAGAATCGACAAGAACGTACGGCCGGTCTCCGGGGTATGAAATTGCTCAGCCGACAGCGTCTCCGCCTGACGATGAATGTCTTCGAGGAGTGACGGATCGATATTCAATCGGCGCGATCGCGCCAGATCGAACAGCGTCAGGAGCGATGCCGGCCGATCCAACACCTGAGAACGCAATTCAACCGGCACCGTCAGCGCCTCGCCGTCGACGACAAAGTACTGATCGATCCGGGGAGACGGCAACCATCGCACCACGCGCTGCCACAAGGAACGACGGCGACACCGCTCGACAAATCGCATCAACGCCGCGTGCAGCCCCATCGTGTGTCGATAGTATTGCTGCATGAATTGCTCGACGGCGAGCAGATGCGGCCGGTCGGTGAAGCCCAGATGTGTGGCCAGCCAGACCTGCTCATCGAACGTGAGAATTTCCTGCGCCATGCCGGCCCGAGTGTGGAGGAACGAGCGGACGCGCAGCAAAAATTCTTTCGCCTCCTTGATCGCCCGATAATCGGCTTGCGAGAGAATCCCGCGATCGGACAATTCACGAATCGTCGCGGTATGGAAGCGCGCAGCCCCGATCCACTGCAGGAGATGGAGATCCCGCAACCCGCCTTTGCTTTTTTTGACGTTCGGCTCCAGAAGGTAGACTGTTTCACCGAACTTCTGGTACTCACGCTGCCGCTCGGCCACCTTCTGGTCGAGGTAGGTATCGAATCCGTGCGCCACGACTTTCCGGACATACCGCGCATGAAACTGCTGGAACAGGTCGGCGCTGCCGGCCAGGAAGCGGGCCTCCATCATCGACGTCCGGACCGTCAGATCGGCGAGGCCCAAATCCACACAGTCTTGAATAGTCCGTACGCTATGGCCGACCTGGAATCCGCTGTCCCACAACGGGTGGAGCACCTGCTTGACCAGCTCAGGCATCACCTTCGCGGCATCCGGGTGAAACAGAAACATCAGGTCGATATCGGAGTACGGCGCCAATTCCCGCCGGCCATACCCGCCGATCGCCACCAGGCAACAATGTTGAAAGCCAGCCGTCGTGAGCGCCTCGCCGCCGGTTCTCGCCGCAGTCCGGTAGCGGCCGACGATCAATCCATCGACCATGTCGGTGGTCGCCGTGACCACCTCGTCGCCCGAGGCGCCCGCGAGCAGCCGTTGCCGGATCGCCCGTCGTTGCTCGACCAGCAGCTGGGATACCGACGCGGGGGCCGCGTCCTGGGCTGTATGAGAATCCGCATTCACAGCGTGCGACATACCTAGAGGGCGCTTTCCCCCGTCTCGCCCGTACGAATCCTGACGGCGGAGGTGAGTTCCCGCACAAAGATTTTCCCGTCGCCGATGCTGCCGGTTTTGGCGGCACGCGTAATCGTTTCGAGCACACGCTGCACCTGGCTGTCATTCACGGCGACCTCGATCTTCACCTTCGGCACGAACTCGATGGTGTATTCCTGGCCGCGATACGTTTCTTTATGGCCCTTCTGGCGGCCGAAGCCCTTAACCTCCGTGACCGTCATGCCCTGAATGCCGATTTCCAGCAGGGCGTCCTTCACCTCGTCGAGCTTGAATGGTTTGACGATGGCTTCGATTAATTTCATCCTTGCCTCCAGGGAGTAGCTCTCAGCCGTCAGCAGTCAGCTCTCAGGCGAGGAAAGAGTCCTGACAATCTTGCTGACGACTGATGGCCGATTGCGCTGAGCTGGCTTCACGAATACGCCCGCTCGTTATGTTGGCTCAAGTCCAAACCGGTCGCTTCTTCCTCAGACGACACCCGTAGCCCGGTCATAGAATCCACCAGCTTGAGAATGACAAACGTGCCGATGATCGAGAAAATCGTCGTGACGGCCGCGACCAGGAGTTGGATGCCGAAGAGGCCGGGGTTACCGAAGAACAATCCATCGGCGCCGCCCGGATTGACGACCTTGCTGGCGAACAGTCCCGTCGCCAGAATCCCGATCACCCCCCCGACTCCGTGGATTCCCACGACGTCAAGCGAGTCATCATAGCCGAATCGCCCTTTCCAGACAATCGCGGCGTAGCACGTCATGCCGGCGACCAAACCGATGGCAATGGCCGACATGGGTGCGATATAGCCGGCCGCCGGGGTCACGGTCGCCAATCCTGCCACCGCGCCGCTGGCGACTCCGAGTACCGTGGGTTTGCCGCGATGCGCCCATTCGGCGCCGCACCAGGCAATGGCCCCCATTGCCGCCGCTGCATGAGTCGCGATAATCGCTGAGACGGCGATCCCGTTGGCGCCGAGCGCGCTGCCTCCATTGAACCCAAACCAGCCGAACCAGAGGAATCCGGTTCCGAGCAATGTCATCGGCAGATTGTGGGGTGCCATATAATCCGTCCCGTACCCTCGCCGCTTCCCCAGCACAATGGCGCAGACCAGAGCCGCCGCCCCGGAGCTGATATGGATCACCGCGCCCCCGGCGAAATCCAAGGCACCCAGCTTGGCCAGCCAGCCTCCGCCCCAGATCCAGTGCGCCAGGGGCACATAGACGAACACCGACCACAAGGCCGCAAACAAGACGACCGAGGTAAACCGCTTTCTCTCAGCAAACGCGCCGGTGATCAACGCCGGTGCGATGGCGGCGAACATCAATTGGAACAACATGAAGGCCTGGTGCGGAATCGTCGGTCCATAGACCGGATGGGGCTCACTACCCACCCCGCTGAGCCCGACCCATTCCAAACCACCGATCAACCCGCCCTTATCCGGCCCGAACGCCAGGCTATACCCGAACAGGATCCACAGCAGGCTCACCACGCTCAGGATCATGACACTTTGCATGATCGTGCCGAGTACGTTCTTGGTCCGTACCAGGCCCCCATAAAACAGCGCCAATCCCGGCATGAGCATCGCCAGTACAAAAGCCGAGGACACCAGCACCCATGCCGTATCACCGGTATCGACCTTCAGCGGCGTATTCTGTGCCCAGACCTGAGTCCCCCATGACTCCGCAAGGAGGATCAACACCCCTGCCATGCCCACGACGACCGTTTTCCGCTGTGCCGATCTCTTCACTATGTCCTCCTTCGGCTGCGCCGCTGACCGATCGGCCTCCTCCCTGACTCAGCAGAGGAGGAGGCCAGGCCAGAGACTAAAACGTCTTCGTGAACTTCAATTTATAGAAATCCTGATTGTCTGTCAGGTCCTTACCCGCCGTAAATCGGAAGGCCATGTTCCCCGGCAATTTCATTTCAACGTACGGTCCGATCCAGCGATAGTAGTCCTGAGCCGCCCCGGGGGCGCTGCTGTCTCTCGTCGTCAACAAATGCTCGTAGTGGGCCCCGAGGGACCACATGCTGTTCACGCGCATTCCGGCACTCACCCAATAATGCAAGAAATCCCAGGTCCCTCGGCCACCGGTTTGACTGGTGCCCAAGCAATTCGTGTCGACGAGTCCGGTGCAACCGGTCGCACCGCCTCCTCCGCTGCCCCCTTCACTCCGGATAGCCTTGTAGTAGCCCAGATAGAACTCGCCTTCGAAGCGATCGTCCGTATAATTCGCGATAATATTGGGAACGACGCCTTCAAATGCCGTCGTTCGCTCGTTCACACTCCCACCACCGTTGGGAAAGAAGCCGCCGCGAGAAGAGAGCAATTGCCCGTGCACGAACCCAATCATAGGAGTGACCGATAACCGCTTGTCCAGGAAGGTAAAATTCAAGCCCATATCAGTTTCAAGCCAGGGCGCGTTGTCGTGCACACCCACGCCGTTGATCATAGTCCAATAGGTGAAGTTGAAGGCCAGGGCGATGTTGTCGGTCAGTCCATAGGTCCCGTAGATGGAGGGATTAAACCCGAAGAAACTGTCGGCTTGCATCGCCATGGTCACCGACACGGGGTGTTTGGTCGTATCCATCAGGTCGTCTGTCGTCCCGGCTTGCGCCTCGCCGAGCGCCCCACCTCCGCCCCCCGCAAGTAATGCCAACCCCAACACCCATGTCCGTACCTTTCGGCCAACCAGCATATTCATGACGCCTCCAAAGAGAGAAGAAGTAAAAGTGCCCGCTCAGAAGACCGTCGTACAGAACGGTCTATGAGCCCCGTCTCTCTGGCGCCATTGCCAGTGTTGCCGACCGACGTCGTTGTCGGTCCTGATGCAGCCCGTACTACCGATACCCGTTAGTGATCGGCATCCGCCGATCCTTCCCGAACGCTCGATGCGTAATCTTGATTCCCAGCGGCGCCTGCCGCCGCTTGTACTCACTCCGGTCCACCAGCACGATCACCCGCGCGACCGTCTCCCGATCGAACCCCATCGCTGTAATGTCTTCCAACGCACGGTCTTCTTCGACATAGGCCTTGAGAATCGGATCGAGGATGGCGTAAGGCGGCAAACTGTCTTCGTCTTTTTGATCGGGGCGCAATTCCGCGGTCGGAGCCCGCTCGAGCACTCGCTTTGGAATCGCCGGGGCCGGCCCGACCTGATTGCGCATGTGCGACAACTCATACACCATGGTCTTCGGCACATCCTTGATCACCGCAAACCCTCCGGCCATATCGCCGTACAGCGTCGCGTATCCGACGCTCATTTCACTCTTATTGCCGGTGGTCAGCACCAGATGACCGAACTTATTTGAATAGGCCATCAGCAGATTGCCCCTGATCCGGGCCTGTAGATTCTCTTCGGTCGTGTCCGGGCGCCGTCCCTTGAAGGATCGGCTGAGGGCGCGCAGGTAACTCTTAAACGTCGCCGTAATGGACAGGGTATCGACCTGAATGTGCAGCCGGCTGGCCAGATCGGCGACATCTTCGCGGCTGGCTCTGGACGTATAGGGCGAGGGCATGAACACCCCGAGCACATTCTCAGCGCCCAAGGCGTCTACCGCGATGACCGCTGTGATGGCCGAGTCCACCCCGCCGCTCAATCCGATGACGACGCGCTTGAACCCGTTCTTGCGGACATAGTCCTGCACCCCGAGGACCAAGGCGCGATAGGCCTCGTCGAGGCGACCCAGCGGAGGCTCCAGATCCGGCACCACGACCGATTGCAACTTTCTCGCAGGCAGGCGCACATCGACCCGATCAATGAGGGCCGCCACACGCGGCGGCAGGGGTCTCTTGCGTCCCTGGGTCAGTCGTGCCCGCCCCACGGCCGCGACGTCGAGATCCGCCACGATGAGATCCTGCTCAAACGCCTTCCCCCGCCCCACGATCTCGCCAGCCTGGTCCACAATCATGCTGCAGCCGTCGAACACCAGTTCGTCCTGCCCGCCGACCGTGTTGGTGTACGTCACGATCACGCGATTTTCGCGGGCCCTGGTCGCCAGCACCTGTTCGCGCATCCGTCCCTTCCCGACATGGAACGGGGATGCGTTGATATTGACGATGACCTCGGCCCCCGCTGCAGCCTGCGCACGGGTGGGACCGTCAGAAAACCAGATGTCTTCGCAAATATTGACGCCGATCGTGACGCCGTTCAGGACCAGCAGAGGCAGACGGGAGCCGGGGTGGAAATACCGGCTCTCGTCGAACACGCCGTAGTTCGGCAGATGCCGTTTCCGGTAGGTGGCCAGAATCCGCCGATCGGACAGCACCGCCGCCTCGTTGTACAACTCGTGCCGGCCAGCCAGCGGGAACGAAGGAGCATCCGACGTCAAAACAGCCGTGGCCCCCTGCCCTACATACCCGACGACCACGACCACCCCGCGCGCTTCCGCCGCGACCGCCCTCAATGCACGATGCGTGTCCTCGATGAAACGGGGCTTGAACAACAGATCCTCCGGCGGATAGCCGGTGATGGCCAGTTCCGGGAAGGCCACGAGGTCGGCCTTGGCTTGGCGCGCTTCCTTGATCCACGTCTGGATCAAGCGCGTGTTGCCGACAATATCCCCGACGGTCGGATTGATCTGGGCCATGGCAATTCGGAGCGACCGCATATCTAAAGCCTGTAAGCCCTCAGCGTTCAGCTATCAGCCTGAACACGAGTCATCGGAACTTTAAGATCCTGAGCTGACGGGATTCATCAGCATGCTGATAAAAAAAACGTCCTCAGACCCACCTCGGTGGATCGGAGGACGTCGTTGTCCTGCTTCCAATGTATCGTTCGGAACGAATTACTCGTCGGAGACGCCATTGTCCCCGGAAATTATCCCGTGTGTATACCACCGGCCTAAACAGGCTGTCAACCAATTGAATCGCACTTTTCCAGGGAAAACCAGGCGGTTCCGCGGTCAGCCTGTGGTACAATCGGCCGCCATGCGGTTCATGATTCGCCCTCCCACCCCAACACAATCACGACTCAGCAGTTTCCGGCTCGCCTGGCAGCTGGCGCTTCCCTGCCTCCTCCTCTGCGCCTGCAGCCTCGGGACGAACCTGACTCCTGTCGGACAGGGCCCCCTGGGAGCCGTCGCTCTTGAACGCCAGACCAGCCGTGGTACGACCGCTAAATACGGCACCCCGCAGACTTTTCAGGCGTCGCATCCTGCCCATCTGACGGCCTCGCTGACGGGACGCCTGCTCACCGGCCTGTCCGTTTCAGGACTCGATCGGCCGGGAAGCAGCATGGCGCAGGAGAGTTATCCGCTGTTCTCTCACGAGGAAGTGGAGTTTCTGGCCCCGCTCATCGTCGGCGCACTCGCACAGGCCCAACCTGACCAGCGGGTTCGCTTCACCATGCAGGATGACGGTCTCACGACCCAAGGCACACTCTACATGCACAAGACCACCCTGCGAGTGAACCTGTCTCACTACCGATCGGGGTCCGCGGATGGACAGACCAGACCCGCAACACTCAGGCTCTCCTTCAGGCCCCCACAAGCCCTCGTGCGAGCCGATGTCCCTCAACCCTGGATGATCGTCGAGCCTGAACAGCCGCGTATCGCTGTCTCCCTTGAGGCGCTGAGCCAGCTTCCTGCGCCATCCCCTGTCGAAGCCGACCACAACACAACTGCCGAGGCAGCGCAGACACAAACCTCGCCCCTTGCCGACCAGAGCCGCTTGCAGCAGGAACTGCAATCCACGAAGGATGTGGTGGTCAAACAGGCGGAGGAACTCCAGAAGCTCAAGGCAGAGTTGGAATCGGTACGACGTCAGTTAGCTGAGAAAGACGCCGCTGGCTCAAAGGCGAAGCCGAAAGCGGCGCCCCGCAAGCCGACGACGGCACCATAACTCCGGTTAGTACCGACGCAGGGCCGGCCTCGTGAGACCAAGCAACTCCCGACGTACTACGTCCCACAACAATTCCTGTACCGTAACCAACACCTCCGCCGAGCGGGCCACCAATTTGACGGCCAACCCTGGAACGGTCGGCTCCGTCACCCCGCCCAATACTTCATCACCCATCGAGTCCAGAATATCCGCCACGATTCCACGTAAGGGCGGCCACTTCATCGGATCGATGCCGTCGCTCACCACAAAGAGGGAAGCGACGTAATCATACCGGGACACCAACCCGACCTGTCCCTGTTCAGGCTTCACCTCATACCGTTCCAATAGCTGGGCTCCGGATGCGGCCATGACTCGAATCTCGTTCCGTAACGAAGTGAAGGCCCAGCGTTCCCCGCGAGCAACACGCCCGGAGACCAGGCTATCCCAGATCATCGCAGTGGCGCCCTTCGCGAGTTGCACGTCCATCGTTTGAGTGAAACGCGAACCGGCGAACGGAATCGTCACCTCGGGGAACCATTCGAGAATCGCACCTGCTGCCACAGAAAGATCGACCGTCTGTCTGGCTTCTTCACCCAATGAGCGATACACACGATTCGCCGAGGGAGTCGAGAGTACGGCATGCGCATCACGTTCCAGCGACGCATGAATCGAGAGGTGATCACCTGCCACGAACCCACCCGATGGATTGACGAGGGAGGTGAACGCGCAGCCAGAAGAGTCCAGATACATCGGCGGAAACAGATGCCAGGGGCTGGAACATCGGGACGTGGCCAGGATAGTCCTTTGGCCCTGCCGCTTATACTGCAAGTCAAGCCGGCCGACACGACCGACATCCGATATGGCCGACTGGTGTGAGCGCAGGGTTGACAGGGACACCTGACAGCCTAATGTTGGTGGGTGTGTAACGGCAATGCCTGTTCAATCCACTCGATGACGCGGTCCAAACCTTCGCCCGTATGCAGGTTGGTGAAGATGAATGGCAGCTCGCCACGCATGCGTCGGCTGTCGCGATCCATCACCTCGAGATCCGCTCCGACGTGCGGGGCCAGGTCGATCTTGTTGATTACCAACAGATCCGAACGCGTAATCCCAGGCCCGCCCTTGCGAGGAATCTTATCTCCTGCTGCCACATCGATCACGTAGATGACCTTGTCGACCAACTCGGGACTAAAAGTGGCCGCCAGATTGTCGCCGCCGCTTTCCACGAACATCAGTTCAACCTCGGAATGGCGTTTCAGCAAATCGTCCAGCGCCGCCTGATTGTGAGACGCGTC
This sequence comes from Nitrospira sp. ND1, assembly GCF_900170025.1. Classification (NCBI taxonomy): domain Bacteria; kingdom Pseudomonadati; phylum Nitrospirota; class Nitrospiria; order Nitrospirales; family Nitrospiraceae; genus Nitrospira; species Nitrospira sp. ND1. Next base: position 540,964 of record NZ_FWEX01000006.1, read on the forward strand.
TTCGCGAATCGCCGTGTGCGGGCACCCGCCCGTTTCCACACCAAGAATGCGGTCCTGCGGCAGCGCCCCTCGTTTCGTCAGAAACTCCGCATCTTCCTTCGTGAAAATATCGTTGGTTACCACCGCCAAACTATACCGATCCCGCAATTTTAAGCAGAGCGCTTCAACAAGGGCCGTCTTGCCCGATCCGACCGGCCCTCCGATGCCGATGACGGGAATACCTTTCGCTCGCGCGTCAGTCGGACGACCGCTCCCACAGAAATGTTCATCCTCACGATGCATGGTCTTCGTCCCTCGTCGTTCGTATGTCCGGAAGCGCCGCGATCAAGGATGCTTCAGGCGTCCCCCTGCTACGACCTGAATAGTTTCGATTCCAAGCGGCCGTGGCGCATGGCGTAAATAGCCTGTACCGGCGACCAGGCGGTCATGGTGGTCAACTGAGCGGCCTCTCGCACGCATTCGCCGATTGTCGGCGTCCATCGTTCAAGCAGATGCTGGCTTTCACGTTGCCCGATCGGTAACAGTTTCAATCCGGCAGATACAAACCCGACGGCAGTCTGATAGCAAAACGCGGCAATGGTCTCCGCTTTCTCCCAGCCGGCATCCGCCAACGCTAGTGCCAGGGTGACCGGGAAATGGCCCGGCGTCCGACCGGCCTCCATGGCCGCATGAAAGCCCAACACAACGGCATGCGCCGCAGGCTGCTCCACCGCAATCTTCACCACCTGTCTCGCCATCTGTTGGCTCGCCAACCGCGATTCCCGGCCGAGCTTCAACGCATGCAACTCGTGATCGATCGATAACGCCGACTGAACGTCGTTGCTGAACAAGGCGTTGTGGGCCACACCGACCGCCACAGCCTCGCGATGCGCGATCTCATGCCGAAACATGTCTTCCACATACAAAAACAAGTCGTCCCCGGAACGCACCGCTAGAGCCTGCACCGCCGCTTCCAACCCCGATGAGTAGGCGTATCCGCCGGAAGGAAAAAAACTATCGATAAACCGGAGGCCATTGATCAGGGACACGGTATTCATATTGGCACTCACCGACTACTGGCTCCGATAGTCAGGCTGCTCAAAGCGCTTCCCAGCAAGACCGCAGACGGCGAACGCACCGGAGGCGCACCCTTGGGGTACGTGGAGGATGCTTTCGAGCTGAGCACGTCGCCCGGCGGCGTGTTCAGCAGCCGTCAGAAGAGGAAGTACCGCTGCGCCATGGGAAGAACCGAAACCGGCTCACATCTGAGCAGTTCCCCATTCGCGCGGACTTCGTACGTTTCCGAATCGACTTCGATCCGCGGCAAAGCATCGTTCAACTTCAAATCGCGTTTGCCGATGTTGCGGCACCCCTTCACCGCCGCCACGCGCTTCTGCAGTCCCAACTGTTTCGGCACCTCTCGTTCCATTGCTGCCTGCGAGAGAAACGTCAGGCTCGTGGAGAAGGGGGTACGACCGAAGCTTCCGAACATAGGCCGCGTCAGCACCGGTTGCGGGGTCGGGATCGAAGCATTGGGATCACCCATGGCCGCCGACATCGGAAAGCCCCCCTTGATCACGATCTCCGGCTTTACACCGAAGAACGCCGGCTTCCACAACACCAAATCCGCCAGCTTGCCGACTTCGACCGACCCCACCTTGTGGGCCACTCCATGCGCAATGGCGGGATTGATCGTGTATTTCGCCACATAGCGTCGCGCGCGCCAGTTATCATGTTGGCCATCCTGCTTCTCAACGCCGTGCTCCGACAAGTGGCCGCGCTGCACTTTCATTTTGTGCGCCGTCTGCCAGGTGCGGATGATGACTTCGCCCACGCGTCCCATCGCTTGTGAGTCGGACGACATGATACTGATCGCGCCCATGTCGTGGAGAATGTCCTCGGCCGCAATGGTCTCACGACGAATACGTGATTCGGCGAAGGCGATATCTTCCGGCACTCGCGGATTCAGATGGTGGCACACCATCAGCATATCGAGATGTTCGTCCATCGTATTGATGGTGAACGGCATGGTGGGATTCGTCGAGGAGGGCAACACGTTCGGCTCGCCACACACCTTGATGATGTCCGGCGCATGGCCGCCGCCGGCGCCTTCAGTATGGAACGAGTGGATCGTCCGGCCCTTGAAGGCTTTGATCGTGTCTTCGACGAACCCGGCCTCATTGATCGTATCAGTGTGGATCGCCACCTGCACGTCATAACGTTCTGCCACACTCAGGCAGGTATCGATCGTAGCCGGTGTCGTCCCCCAGTCTTCATGCAACTTCAGGCCGATCGCACCCGCCTCAACCTGTTCGTTTAATCCTTCAGGCAGCGACGAGTTCCCCTTGCCCAAAAAACCGAGATTGATCGGAAAACCATCCGCCGCCTCCAACATGCGATGAATGTTCCAGGGCCCCGGCGTACAGGTAGTGGCATTCGTGCCTGTCGCCGGCCCGGTGCCGCCGCCGATGAGCGTGGTCAATCCATTGGCCAAGGCTTCGGTGATGATCTGCGGACAAATAAAGTGGATATGCGTATCGATCCCGCCGGCCGTGACGATCTTGCCTTCCGCAGACAACACCTCCGTGCAAGGCCCGATCTCCATGCCCTTCGTGACACCATCCATCAGATCGGGATTGCCGGCTTTGCCGAGGCTCACGATTCGCCCGTCGCGAACACCGATGTCGGCCTTCACCACGCCCCACCAATCGATGATAACGGCATTCGTAATGACGAGATCCAGCCCGCCCTTCGCCCTGGTGGCAGTCGGCGACTGCCCCATGCCGTCGCGAATAACCTTGCCGCCGCCGAACTTCGCCTCTTCGCCGGGCATGGTCAGATCGCGCATGATTTCGACAACCAGATCTGTATCGGCCAGGCGAATGCGATCTCCGGTCGTGGGGCCGTAAAGGTCGGCGTATTGGCGTCGTGGAATTTTCATATGGTCCTCGTGAAGGGTCGTTCGTGAAACGTATCTCGTGTCAGCGCTTAGCGACAAAGCCACGTTCCACGGCTCGTTCCAGCGCAGCCGCCTTCACCTGCGCATCATCCAGCTTGCCGTTCACCAAACCATTGATGCCATAGGCCACACGGTTGCCGCCGAGTGCGACGAGCGTCACTCGCTTAGACTCGCCAGGCTCGAACCGCACCGCCGTTCCGGCCGGCACTTGCAGACGAAACCCATAGCTCTTTTCACGATCAAATGTGAGCGCTCGATTGGCCTCGAAAAAATGGCAATGGGAGCCAACCTGGATCGGCCGATCACCGGTATTGGACACGGTCAGGTCGAGCGTCTGTCGGCCATGCAGGGCGATGATGTCGCCTTCACCGAGAATGACTTCTCCGGGGATGACGGGTGCAGGCATTGCAAGGCTGCGCTGGCTCTTTGCGCGAGACGACATTGATCGTGGCTTCTTCTCGGCTATCTTAGATTTCCTCTTCATTCAATCACCTACCGGATCGGCTCATGCACGGTCACCAGTTTCGTGCCATCAGGGAACGTGCCCTCGACCTGAAGTTCGGGAATCATTTCCGGCACACCGGACATCACATCTTTTCGACTAAGCAGCGTGGCGCCGTAACTCATCAATTCCGACACCGACTTGCCGTCGCGAATTCCCTCAAGGATTTCTGCCGTGATGAAGGCGACGGCTTCCGGGTGGTTGAGCTTCAGCCCGCGCCCCTTGCGCTCTTTCGCCAAATTCGCCGCCACATAGATCAATAACTTTTCCTGCTCACGCGGTGTCAGATGCATTCCAAACCCTCATTCAATTGTCATGCGGAAGCCGTTAATCGTGCGTCAGCGAGATCGCCGGCACAGCCAGGACTTCCTTCGCATCGAAGACATCGTCTGCGCCAACCGGCTTCATCCCCTTATACATCGTCACCGTCATCGAGGTGCGCCGTGAGAGCGCCAACACATCAGCCCGCTGAGCGAGGTGGAAGAAATCGTAGCCCTCGCGCAATGTCAGCTCGGCGCAACGCCGCCTCAAATAAGCATCCAACTGCTCCTGCGAGGTGAACGAACTGACCCGATACTCGACACGGAAGACGTTCTCCTTGAGTTGCTCGACCTCATCCTTATCAGCCCCTGCAAGCGGAGTATAATTACCGGTTGTACAAGCTGCCAAAGTAAGGAGACACGCCACAAACGGCATCTTAAAAGATGTCTTAAGAACCATTCCCCCTCAGGTAGGAAAAAGAACAGCCAACACGGCATGCGGCACACATACTAGCCAGGGAAGCCCATCAGATCAACCGTATCCTTTCGCTATCCTGGCCCGAGGTATAGCTCTCCGCAGAGCGGCACAGGTAGCCCAGATGCGATTGTCGAACCAGGGCCTTCTGAGGCCGCGCGTTGCGCGAGCAGGAGACGACCCCCAGCTCCTCTGTCCTGATCACACCGTCAAGTGCTGTTTCACCATCTCAGCGCTGAGCTCATCTTTTTTCCCCGCGGCCATCACCGTTCCCTTCGCCATCACGACATAACTGTCCGCCAGTCGCGCGGCGAAGTGCAGGCCCTGCTCAACCAGAACAATCGCAAACCGGCGCGCCGTTTTAAACCCGATGATGACGTCTTCGATCTGGTCGACGATCGACGGCTGAATGCCTTCGGTGGGTTCGTCCAATAACAGCACCTTCGGGCTCGACAGGATAGCGCGCCCGATTGCGAGCTGTTGTTGTTCCCCGCCGCTCAAGACCCCGCCCGGCCTCTCCAGAATTTGCGTGAGCTTCGGAAACAGCGTGAACACCTCGTCGAACGCGGCTTTCTCCGACGTGCCATTCGCCGAAGTCCCACGCGCCCAAAATCCCAATTGCAGATTTTCGCGTACGCTGAGATGCGGAATAATCTCTCGCCCCTGAGGCACATAGGCAAGGCCGCGCTTGGCCCGCCGGTCGGTCGACGCCTTGGTGATATCGCTTCCATCGAAAAAAACGCTTCCGCTACGGACGGGCAACAGGCCCATGATGGCCTTGAGGGTCGTGGACTTGCCGACGCCGTTACGCCCCATCACGCAGGCGACCTGCCCCGCCTCGATGTCAAACGAGACGTTCCGCAGGATATGGCTTTCACCGTAATAGACGTTAACCTTTTCAAGTCGTAGCATCGTATTTCTTGATTACCACTTCAGGATGTTCAAAAGAGTGTCCAGCACGGCCGCAGGTGAGACAAAACCGGAGGCGTATCCTTGCGGTACGTTGAGAAGCGTGCCGAGCCGAGAACGCCGCTGGAAGCACGTTTCAACATCCTACTACCCCTGCGCCACCTTCTGGCGCCCCAGATAAATCTCTCTTACCCGGTCATCTGCCTGCACTTTTTCCACCGACCCTTCGCAGATCACGGTTCCCTCATGCAGCACGGTCACGGTCCGCGCGATCTGCCGGACAAACTCCATGTCATGCTCGATGACAACGATGGCATGCCTCTTCGCCAGTGACTGAAGCAGCAGGCCTGTCTGCGCGGTCTCTTCATCCGTCATGCCGGCTACCGGCTCATCCACCAGCAGCAACTCAGGGTCCTGTAAAATGACCATGCCGATTTCGAGCCATTGCTTCTGGCCATGAGAAAGGGACCCGGCGCGCAGCGACGCCTGCCCCGTGAGACCGATCGTCTCCAAGGCCTCGTCGATTTGCTGCCGCTCTGCTTGGGTGGACTGGCCCCTCAACGTCGACAACACGCCCTTGCTGGGACGGCTCAACGACAGATCCAGATTGTCCCACACGGTGAGGTTGCCATAGATGGAGGGGGCCTGGAATTTGCGCCCGATTCCCAGCTGCGTAATCTCATACTCCCGCATGCCGATCAGGTCCATGTCTTTGCCGAAGATCACACGCCCGGCCACCGGTTTGGTCTTGCCCGAAATGACATCGAGCAACGTCGTCTTGCCGGCTCCGTTCGGGCCGATCACCACCCGCAGTTCGCGATGGTTGACGATGAAATTTAGATTGTTCAACGCTTTGAACCCGTCATAATCGACGACAACGCCTTCCAAATAGATAATGGAACCGTGTTCCGTCATGCCTGTTCCTCCTCGACCGCAGGGGGCTTTCGCAATCGGGCGCTCCACTCCAAAGCCTTCTCACGCACCTGCGTGCTGATCCCCATAACCCCGTCGGGAAACAACAGCACCACCACAACAAACAGTCCCCCCAGGAAAAACGGCCACAGTTCCGGAAAGTGATTCGTGAGAATGCTGCGGCCTAGATTGACGCCGACGGCGCCGACAATGGCACCGACAAGCGTCGCGCGGCCTCCCACTGCTACCCAAATAACCATTTCAAGCGAGGGCAATACCCCCATCTGCGCCGGAGTAATGATCCCGACTTGCGGGACATACAGAATTCCGGCTAGGCCCGCCAGCGCTGCGGAGACCACAAAAACAAACAATTTGTAATTGGCCGGCGCGTAACCAGAAAACAGGACGCGTTGCTCGCTGTCGCGAATGGCGATCAGCACCCGGCCGGCCCGCGACGCAATGATCCAGCGGCACAGCACATAGGATCCGCCCAGACACAACACCGTCACAACATAGAGGGCCAGTTGTGTTCCAGGTTCAGATAGGCGAAAGCCTAAAATGGTTTTAAAGTCCGTTAGACCGTTGGTCCCGCCAAGGTTCGTTTCATTCCGATTGAACACGAGCCAGGCCATGAGGGCCAAGGCCTGCGTGATGATCGCGAAATACACGCCACGAATCCGGCTGCGAAAGGCAAGAAAGCCGAATAGCAACGCAAAGCCCGCCGGCACCAGCAGGCCGGCCAGGACGGCAGCCGTGAAGCTGTAGAAGGGCCTCCAGAATAACGGCAACTCCGTCACCTGATTCCAGACCATGAAGTCCGGCAGGGCGCTGCCGTAGACACTCTCGTTCCCGATCGTGAGCATGAGGTGCATCCCGATGCAGTAGGCACCCACACCAAAGAACACCCCCTGCCCCAAACTGAGGATGCCTGCGTACCCCCAGATGAGATCGAGGCCGAGCGCAAGGATGGCAAACGCCAGAAACTTTCCAAAGCGGTTCAAGGCAAAATCGGACACATGCAACCAGGAATCCTCGGCCGGCAACACGTTGAGAATCGGCAGCACAAAGAGAAGTATAAACCCGATGCCCCAAAGGATGGGGCCTTCGTTTCGTGTGTTCGACTGTGACGCCAATGATTCTCCCATTCTTCCGGAAATGCCTATCCTTCTGCGTGACGCCCCTTGACCGCAAACAGTCCGGCCGGCCGTCGCTGGAGGAAGAGAATCACCAGCACAAGGATCAAGACCTTGCCGTAGACCGCTCCAAGACTGGGCTCCATCACTTTGTTCAACCCGCCGATCCCCAACGAGGCAATGATGGTGCCGGCAAGTTTCCCGACACCGCCTGTCACCACCACCATGAATGAATCCACGATGTAGTTTTGCCCGAGTCCCGGCTCCACATTCCCGACCAGCGTTAAGGCCCAGCCCGCGATCCCGGCCAAGCCGGACCCGAAGGCAAACGTGTACGCATCGACCTTCCTGGTGGGGATACCCAGGCAGGCGCTCATGTTGCGGTTCTGCGTCACGGCTCGCACTCGTAACCCTAAGCTCGACCGAAACAGAAATGCGTAAATCCCGGTCACACAGAGGATGGAGAGGCCGATGATGAACAGGCGATTAAACGGCAAAAACACCCCCACCATGGCCTGCGTCCCGCCGTTTAGCCAGGCAGGAGCCGCGACCGCCGTCAAATCCCCGAAATAGATCCGTGCCCCCTGAATCAGAATCAGGCTCACGCCCCAGGTCGCCAGCATCGTCTCTAAAGGACGTCCGTAGAGGAAGCGAATCACCGTCGCTTCCAGGATAAATCCGAGCAAGCCGGCAGCGAGAAACGAGGCCGGCAATGCCGCAAGGTAGTATGAATCAAGCCAGGCTGGAGGGGCATAGAGCTTGAAGCATTCCTGCATCACAAACGTGGCATAGGCGCCGATCATCATCAGTTCGCCGTGCGCCATATTGATGACGCCCATCAACCCAAAGACAATCGCGAGTCCCACGGACATGATGAGAAGGATGGAACTCAGACTGATGCCGCGAAACACCGTTTCGATCACCGTCGACCAGACGTTCCAGGTTTCAATCTGCTCGATGGCAAGAGTCGCCACCGGCGCAAGCGTTTTCTGCTGCTCGGTACTGTTCGGGTCACTGGCGGCGTGCACCAGTTCCTTCAATGCCGGGACTGCGTTCTGACTACGCATCTCCCCCAATTTCGCCGCAGCCTGCGCCTTCACGTTCGGATCGTTAGAAGCGAGCTTCAGCAACTGTGTGGACTCGTCCATCGCATACCGAGCCCACCGGTGGGTCTCACCGCTCGCCGCCGCTTCCAACCAGGGAATGGCCATGACTCGCCCGCCCGTCCCCAGGTCGGTCGCAGCCGAGCGCCGCGTGTCGGCATCCAGGCTGGCCAGGTTGGCGCGGTGTCTCCAGGCATCGGCCACCGGCTTGATCGCCATGCGCAGACTTCTATCCGCGTTGGCCCGCAACTCCTCCAACCGTGGCAACCAGGTGATGTCCCCCTGTTCGATCAACAGACCAATCGCCCGTTCTCGCACCGATTCTTCGTCACTCGACAACTCTTTCAACACCTGCTCAAGTTGATCCGGCGCGGAGGCACCGGGACGTGCCTCCGCCCCAGACCCGTCCGTCACGCCCAATGTCACCGCGCACCAGACCAACAGGATCCCCACGAGGAAATTCATTCGCAGTGTGCTTTCATGCGTGTGTGAGTCACTCCGTGCTCTGCTCACATCAGGCTTTCTTATAGGTGCCTTGATGATTTACCCAATCGCATCCCTTTTCCGGATTCGTATACTCGCTCCACGGTTCCGGTTTGACCAAACCTTTCGATCGCCAGACGACTTTGAACTGGCCGTCCTTGAGAATTTCGCCGATCAGCACGGGTTTGTTCGTATGGTGGTTAGCTTCGTCCATCACGATCTCTCCGCCCGGCGCGAGGAACTTCTGGCCGTACACGGCCTTGCGAACCACGTCCACCTCGATGCTGCCTGCCTTCTCAACCGCTTGTTTCCACACGTGCACACCAAAATAGGCGGCTTCCATCGGATCGTCGGTGACACGTTTGTCACTGTCCGGCAGATTGTTCTTCTTGCAGTAAGCTTTGAAGCTCGCCACGAACTGCTTGTTCTGCGGCGTGTCGACGCTTTGATAGTAATTCCATGCCGCCAAATGCCCAACCAGTGCCGTCTTGTCCATTCCACGCAGCTCGTCTTCCGCCACGCTGAAGGCCATAATCGGCGCGTCTTCGGCACGTAGACCTTGATTGGCAAACTCCTTATAGAAGGGGACATTGCTGTCGCCGTTGATCGTGCTGATGACACAGGCACCGCCCCCGGCCGAGAATTTCTTAATCTTCCCGACGATCGTCTGATAGTCTTGATGATGGAACGGCGTGTACTCCTCCATGATGTTGGCCGCGGGCACTTTCTTGGCCAGCAACATGGCACGAAGAATCTTGTTCGTCGTCCGTGGGTAGACGTAATCCGTTCCCAACAGATAGAACTTTTTAAACCCGCCCCCTTCCTTGCTCATCAGATATTCCACGGCCGGCACCGCCTGCTGGTTGACCGCCGCCCCGGTGTAGAAGACATTCTTGGAACACTCTTCCCCTTCATACTGCACGGGATAGAAGAGCAAGCCATTATTCTTTTCAAACACCGGCAAAACAGACTTCCGACTGACCGACGTCCAGCATCCAAAGACCACCGCAACCTTGTCTTGCACCAATAGTTGTTTGGCCTTCTCCGAGAACAAATCCCAATTCGAAGCCGGATCGACGACGACCAGTTTCAGCTGGCGCCCCAGCAGCCCGCCTTTCGCATTAATTTCTTCGACCGCCATCGAGACGACGTCCTTCAACGACACCTCGCTGATCGCCATCGTGCCGCTGAGCGAGTGCAACACCCCGACCTTGATCGGTTCCTTGTCGGCCCCATAGGAGAGCGCCCAGTTCCCGAGGTTTCCCAACAACGCGGCAATCCCGATCCCGACCGCGGTTCGAGAACTCCGCACCAAAAATTCACGCCGCGAGGAGGACTCCTCAGGCATCGAACCGGATGTCACGTCATCTATCCCCTGTCGTTTCTGAGTGCTCATCGTTCGACTCCTTTCACCGTCATCGCTGGCTAGAAGTTGTACCAAGTTGAGAGCATGAAATTATCGCCGGCAAAATGCTCCCCAGTTGACCATTCGCTCATGAGATGATTCCATTCCAACGACGCATACAAGTCGCCCCAGATATGGCGGACGGCCGTCAGGTACGTCCGATGATTGAGCACATATTGCGTGTCTACTCCCGCGCTGGTCCCGCGCAGATCGGAATTGAGCGGGTTGTCGAATCCATACCCGGCAATGAGGGTGAGCCGCCGGTCATAGGCGTAGTCAAACTCTCCCCAGCCGATCACGGTGCGGATCGGTTTTCCTGTCCCCAGATTTCGCTCTTGGCCGTAACGGAAGAACTCCACTCCCAATGCCTGGCCGTAGGCAATCTCGCCGGTGAATTTCAAGCGGCTGGTCAGGGGCGCGGCAAACTCTGCGCCGACGAGGTACGAATTGATATCGTTGCCGGCCGGAATACCACCGGCCGTGGGCGCAGACCGGTAATGCCGGAAAGCAGCGTTCAGGGCCACCATGTAGCCTGCCTGATCGCCCGTTCCCATGTATGCGAACCGAGTTCCAACATAGGGCATCTGCACCGGGTCGTTGAACGCGTTTTCGGAACAAGCAAATCCGCTGTTCCCGCAACTGCCTGGTGCCGCCGCGGCAGCGCCGGCGCCCTGAAAGGTTCGCCGCTGTGTTTGTGGTTGAATGGCCGACAGACCGCGCTCGAATCGCATGACGGTCAAGAGGCCGTTGACGTTCTCGTTAAATTGATGTTTCACGGTGATCTGCGGAAGACGCTGCCACAGATTCCCGTTGTACCCCATGATAGAGAAATCGATCAGGTTCGGATGGGACGACATGATCGGCGTCCAATCCATACCGGCCGTAATGGTCGTCCGGCTGTTATTCGGCGAGTATTTAACGTTCGCCAACCGCAGGCGGGGCGAGATATTGCCCGCATTGTCGGTCTGGCTGTAGAAATCCGCCTCGACGACGCCGGTGAGCGAATGGGTTCCATCCGTTCGGTCGGCACGTAACCCGAAGACGCTGTATCGAGGGTTTAACGTCGAGGAAGCGTTGCTGCTCTTGCCGGCGGCTGTCGCATAGCCGTTAAACTGACCGGGATCGAGCGGGTTGGTATTTCGGTTACTATAGATCCCATCCAACTCGATGCGACCGTAGGGAACGATGCTCCCCTTGCCTTCACCGGCAAAGGTGGGGGTTACACACCCTCCACAGATCACGGCCGGCGGGGCTTCCACGTCTCGCAATCGTTGACCGGCCCCTGCTGCCTCTCCGGCACTCTGCTCCTCCGCGCCGACCGTCGTCGCAACCACAGCGACCATCATCACGATCGCGCAGAGTGTGTAGACTCCTGTCCTTCGTACCTGCATGCTATGTTGCCCTCCTGGCTCGAAACGATTCGACTCACGCCAGACCGGAGGGCTCACGCGCAAAAAAAAACGCCCTTCCGGTCCAACCATCGGACCAAAAGGACGCCGTTGTCCTCTGCGCACTTGCTGCCTACAACAAGTCAGGACCACGTTGTCCTGACTTTATCCTCGCACAGGTTGGGTGTATACGCCTCTGAGCTCTCGATTGTCAAGCAAGGCTATACGTTGTTCTTCCCACTCTTACGATTTTCCCTGTGGTACACTACCTCGCGCGGAGGCAATTCGATCACGAAACAGGAAGCACTCCATGTACTGGCGTCAAACAGGCTTCGTATTATTGACTCTGCTGATGTCAGGCTGCATGAGCGGCCTGCAAGTGGACGTGATCGTGCAGGAATCCGCGCAGGGCCAGGTCTACCTGGATCGTATTCCCGATCGCCAATTCCAGGCGACCCACCCCATTCGACTCGACCAGGGCCTCATCGCGAGCAGCCTGCAAGGCATCAGGGTGCATGAAGAGACGGGCCTCCTGCGAGCCATGGGCATGACTCAAACATCGACGGTCCCGGCTTTCTCCTGGCAGGACATTGCCTTTCTCGCTCCCGCGATCACAGACGCCTTGCGGCGAGCGGCGGCAGATCAACAGATTGGATTTCGTCTGATACAGCGGGGAGAACGTGGATATGGAGAACGGGCCGGCGCCGCTGTCGGTTCATCCGAGCCTCCGCTCCGGCTCTCGCCGGAAGAAACCACAACCGGCTCCGTCTTCGCGTACGGACATTCTCTCTTCATCACGCTGACTGAGTACCGACAACGCCGCGACAATCCCGATACGGTCAACATGCCGAATCGCCGTCTTCCGCAGCCGAGCGGACAGCTGAATCGCCAGCTAACATTTGCTCCGGCCGAGGCATTGCGTTCGAACCAGTTCGCACCGGCCTTTCTCGACGACCCGACCAACGTCCTCATCATCGATTATGAGGCCTTGGCGAAACTCCCCCTCCCCTCAGCACCGTCGGCACTCTCCCATCGCGCGACGGAGAGTCTCCAGCCGTCACCGACAACACAACCAGCCGGGTCGGGTGCTGCGGACAGCGAACTTCACACCATCAAAGAGGAGATGAAGAAACGAGATTCCGAGGTGGAAGAACTCAAGAAAGAACTTCAGGACATCAAACGGCAACTAGGGAGTCGACAGAACAATCGAGGCGCCACGCCTTTCAAATAACCCCATCCGACACCATCATCGGCTCACAGGCGGTTCGGAACTAGTCTCGACGCTTATCGGCCCGTTCTTCGATTTCTCCGGCCAGGAGAATGGCTTCTGCGATCTCTCGCATGGATTTGCGAAGATCCATGCTCTGGCGTTGAATCAATTTGAATGCGTCTTCTTCCGACAGCCGCTTCGACCGCATGAGATACCCCTTAGCCCGGTCGAGCAACTTCCGGACCTGCAAGGCTTCCTGCATTTCAAACGATTTCTCAAGCAACGTGGTGTGCTCAATGGAAATCGCGGCCTGATTGGCAATCGCCTGCATCAATTTGACATCTTCCGCCGTGAAGGTATGCGGCTTGGACGTATACGTATTGATCACGCCGATGGCCTTCTCACGCACCAGCATCGGCACGCACAGGAGCGAGCAGAGGCCCTCCTTCGCAGCCATGTCCGGATACATGTAGGTGCCTTCTTTAGTGACATCCGGCACGATGATCGGCCGACGATCCTGAACGGCACGCCCGCTGATGCTTTGCCCGATCTTCACGTTGGGCTTGCGCCGATACTGCTCGCTCAGACTTTGCGTGGCGGCGATCCGAAGTTCACCGGTCGGCTGATCCAGAAGAATGATGGAGCAAATCTTCGATCCCATCATTTGAGCCGTCATCGTCACAATCAACTGCAGCACGTCCTCTATCAATCGGTTCGACGACACGGTCTCCGAGACCTGGGACAGCGTATCCAGTTGTAGCGCCTTCCGCGTCATCTGATCGTACAGGCGGGCGTTCTCAATGGCCCCTCCGACCTGCGTGGCAATGGTCGAGAGCAACGCCAGTTCGTCGGGCCGGTATCGGCGCGACCGCTTGTGCTGCACATTGATGACGCCGACGACCTCCTGCTTGGTCGTAATCGGCACGGAGACAAATGCCTGGTAGCGGTCTTCCGGCAGATTGTGAAAGAACTTAAACCGTGTGTCATCGCTAGCGCTGTTGGGAATGACGACACGCGTCCGCTCCCGCGCCACCCATCCGGTGATACCCTCGCCCATGCCGATGGTGATTCGCCCGATCAGCTTCGGATGCGGATTCTTGGAGGCCCTCAGGATCAGCTCGTCCCTTTTATCCGACAACAAATACAGCAAGCAGGCGTCGGCCTTGGTCACTTCCACGACCATATCCACGATATGCCGGAGCACGGCCTCCAAGTCGAGCGTGTTGCTGATCGACTCGCTGATGCGATGGAGGACATCCACCTCACGCGTCTTTTCACGCAAGGCTTGCTCGACTTGAGTCAGCGTTCGTTTAGTCGCCATTCCACTCCTAACGTGCCCGTCCGACGGGCCTTGCACGCTTCAATTCGGCTGCCTCTCTGGTGTGGACATCCTGAAACCAGGCGCGCGTCGTGGCCTTCTCCAATGGAACAATGCGCACGGCCCCGATCTGCTCCGGCACCACACAAAAAATCGTTCCGGCAGACACTTTCTTGTCCTGCTGCATGGCACCCCACAACGCATTGAACGCGACCTTCGGCAACCGGTCCGGCAAACCCGCGGCCTTCACCAGTGCGCGCAATCGAGCAACCACCTCTGCGCCACAATAGCCGAGGTGCCTGGCCAGGTCGGCCTCATAAACCATCCCGACCGCAACGGCCTCCCCATGGATGAAGCCCCGATACCCGCCGAGGGATTCCAACGCATGCCCAATCGTATGGCCGAAGTTCAAAATGCGGCGTCGGTCGGCCTCACGCTCATCTTCCGACACCACCTGTGCCTTGATCTCACAGGACCGCTTCACGATGTGCGCAACGGCGTCATCGGTCAACTTCTGGATCGATGCCATGTTCTGTTCCAGATACTCAAAGAAGGCCGCGTCCGCAATCACACCATATTTGATGACCTCAGCCAGACCAGCCACCCACTCGCGCAGCGGCAGAGTCGCCAGCATCGCAGGATCGATGAACACCGCGCGCGGCTGGTTGAAGGCCCCGATCAAATTCTTCCCCTTGGGGTGATCGACACCCGTCTTCCCGCCGACACTTGAATCGACCTGGGCCACCAGACTCGTCGGCACTTGCACGAACGGGATGCCACGCTGATAGATTGCGGCGGCAAATCCCGTGATGTCGCCGATGACACCCCCACCCAAGGCCAGCAACGTCGAGGAACGCTCAAATCTGGCATTCACGAGGGCATCCATGACCGTCCCGATGGAGCGAAGGGTTTTTGTCCGCTCCCCGGGAGGCAGCACGATGGGAACGACCGTAAACCCGGCGGCCTTCAGCCTGCGAGTCACCTGCGTGAGATAGTGCTTGGCAAGATTGCGATCGGTCACGACCCCTACCTTGCCCACGCATTTGAGACGCTTCAGCTCCTCCCCGATCTCCCGAAGAAGATCGCGGCGAATGACGATGGCGTAACTTCGCGCACCGAGTTCGACATGAATGGAGTGGGACGGCCTATCAATAGAAGAACGTGTCATCAGGTATCACGCAGCGTGTGGACGCAGGGCTGAGTCTCAAGTCCATGATGGCGGCATGGCCCGGGAAGCGAGCCACGCGAACAATCCAGATACCCCGATAGGCCATGAGGCGAAGGAGACTGGATCGTAACCTGCGATATCTAGAGGAAGAAGACACCCGGAAGGAGCGCTATCAGATAGGGGGAGAAGACACGTTCCGCAGGATTCGCCCCCATTGAGATAGCGTACCATCTTCAATGGGGGCGATTATTAACTTGCCGCGCTGGGACCTGTCAAGTTGTCGAGCGCACGATCGTCGGCGTCAGGAAGATCAGCAACTCTTGCTTGGAGACGTTCTCGGTCTTGTTCTTGAACAACCAGCCCAGGACCGGGATACGTGACAGATAGGGAATTCCTGCCACGTTGTTCGACTGAGTATCGACGAAGACACCGCCGATGACCATGGTTTCCCCGTCACGCACCAGCACCTGGGTCGTCGCTTCACGACGATCGATGCTCGGACCGGCCGGGTTGCTCCGGGCGCCGACGGCGTTCCGGGTGGCCCGCACCTTCATGAGAATCTGCTTGCCGATCTCTTTCGGGTCGCGAGAGGTAATTTGCGGCGTCACGTTCAACTCCAGGTTTGCATCCACGAAGGTCGTCTGGGTTCCCTGCAAGGACGTGGTCTGGAACGGGATCGATTCACCCTGGGCAATCTTGGCGTCCCGCTTGTCCAGCGTCGTGATCTTCGGCGCCGCAATCACTTTGGTCAAGCCCAGCAATTCACCGGCCGACAACCGCACATCCAACATCGCCCCGTCGGTTTTCCCGATCGAGAATCCGGCACCCGGCACCGACGGCAATCCGGGGTTAGCCGGCAAGTTGATCAGGAAGTCCGAGACTTGGGCGCCGAATGCCCCGGTAGTTCCGGTCTTGAAGGCAGACGTTCCGCTGGAGCTTCCCAGCTGGTTGACGTTCTGGATACCCCACTGCACACCGAGTGAGCGGGTATAGGTCGTGTCGGCTTGAACGATGCGGGCCTCAATCTGCACTTGCGGTACTTCGAGATCGACGCCGTCCAGCAACTGCCGCAGGACTTCCAGCTTGGACTCCGTGTCGCTGATGATGAGGGCATTGCTCGCAGCGCTGACCGTCATGGTCCCGCGCGGACTCAAGTTCTGGCGTAACGACGTTTGCACTTCCGTGGCGTTGAGATTCCGGATATAGAATACCCGGGTGACGATCGGCTCTGCCTTCGCCTTCGAGTCCTTTGCCCGCGCTTCTTCATCCTGCTGCTTGGCAATATTCTGCAGGGTATCCACCCACACGATGTTGCCCTGGCGAATCATCCCCAACGCATTCATTTTCAGCAGCATCTCGAGGGCCTGATCCCACGGCACATTCGCCAGCTTCATCGTGACTTTGCTTTTGACACCCTCCCCGACCACAATGTTGAAGCCGCTGACCTCCGCAATCAACCGCAACACATTGCTGATATCGGCTTGCTGAAAATCGAGGGAGATACGCCGGCCGACGAATCGGGATGCGCCGTTCACCACCTCATTACTCTCAGGCTTCCGGTCTTCTTTCTGAACCGACTCCGCCGTCAACTGGATCGGCTGGATACGAAACAGGGCTTTCGGTGATTTATGCGTCACTAACGTGGGGTGGGACGTCGGCTGCTTCGGTTCCAGCGAACCCGTCTGTTCCGCCGACGCTTCAACATGGGCCAAGGCGCCACCGTCCACAGTTTTCGTTTCAACGACGGACGCCGCCGCCTTCGGCTCCAGAGTCAGGACCAGGCGGCCGTCGGTTGAATCGATGGTATGTTCGACGGACTGCGTCAAATCCAGCACTAACCGCACCTTGTCCGCGTGATACCCGAATCGGACTCTCGACAACAAGGCATGACCGACCATCAGCTGTGACTGGTGGCCGTCCGACTGAATGTGCGGCATATCGACGACCATCCGGCGATCCCCGATCATCTTCACCGTATGCGTAAAGACGCCGTTCCCGCTGAGAATCAACGCCATCCGGCTCCCATCAGGCTTCACTTCCACCTTTGTCAGCATCGTCGCAGCCGGGGCGGCGGCAACTGCACGCTCGGGGACGGGTGCGGCGCTCTCCACGGACAGGGCCGCACTCTGGTCAGTGGCCTGCGTGAATCCGGTCAGTCCGGTCGTCTCGCCTGGCGCCGCGGCTTGCACATATCCGGCAAGCCCCAACACTCCGGCCATCACAGTGACACTCAGCAGCGGATGTACACCAACCTGTGCATGTTTCATTCTGTACCCTCTTTCGGGTGCAGGAGCTTGACGTATTCCCGCTCCTGTTTATTCCCGTACACGTCCGTGAACCGCTCTTGAACGATGATGCCTCGTTCGGTGATTGAACTGACCACACCATTGTTGGGCCCGATTCGTGTCCCGCGGCGGATGCTGTACCCTTTGCCGTCCGGCGTCTGAACCATGGCCGTGTAACCGTAATTGCCCCAGAGCACCCCGATCAAACTCAGTTCCGTGAGGCCGACGCGCTGCAGCGGGGGAAGAGTCACATCCTGCTCTGTCTGCTGGCCCAGCTGGATCATAGGCAGGAAGGGATCCCGACGACCCGACGGATCGTACGAGGTTCCTGAAAATTCCGTCGACAATGAATCCCCCGATGCTGAGACCGCCGCTTCGGAACGCGAGGCCGGAGCTTCAACAGCCGGCTCAGACCGCTTCCCCTCGGGCAACGGCATGACCTTCAAGGAATCGGCCGGCCGCATGGACGCCACTTGGCGCAAGTGAGGCAGTGTTTTCGCCTCAACAGGCGACACCGCGCCTCCACTCACCAGCAGGACCGCTGCAACGGCCATCGACCCGCGCCACCAGATTCGTCTCTTCACGGTGCGTCCCCTCGCGTTGGGCATAAGCTAGGCTCCAATCCTCACTTTGGCTTCGCCGCAGGAACGGGCGCGGCGGCCTTTTTCTCTCCCGGGGCAGCATAGGCCACCAGATCGAACACCGTCTGCGTGACCACACGTCCTTGATCGACACGAGCCGCGCCAATCCGCACATCCTGAACCGTCACGATACGGGACAGCTTGCTGATACGATCGAAGAAGATGGCGGCTGTATGGTATCCGCCGGCCACTTCCACGTTGATTGGCATCCGAATGAAGAGCTTCGACGGATCCTCAGCTTGCGTCCCCGGCTTCCAGAGACGGACATCCAACCCCAGTCGCATGCCAAGATCGGACACTTGCTTGAGCAGCATCACCGCCTCTTCTTCCGGCGGGAGGCGTTCCTTCTTCGCGGCCAATTCGATTTCCAGCTGCTTGCTCGCCGCCACCAATTCATCCAGATGTTTGACCTTCAAGGTCAGATTCTGAATCTCGGTATCCAACTGGGCGACCTGACCCTGAACCGCTTCCAGCTCCATGGTCTTGGGATCGACCACGTAGAAATAGAACCCTACCAAAATCGCCGCCACCAACAGTCCGAGCAGCGCGACTTTCTGACCTGTCGGAATGCTGCGGAGGCCGTCTAAGCTGATTGCATTCAGACTCATGTTAGCCTTTCATCGACAGGTCGAGTTTGAATTGATAGGTGTTCATCTTGTTGTCCAGTCCCGCCCGGCTCTCCATCAACTTGATGGCGCCGAATTGATCGGTCCGCCGCAGGTTGTTCACGAATTCCACCACATCATCGTTCGTCAGCGCGCGACCTTCGAGCTCGACGTTGTTGCCCTTGAGATTCAGCCGCACGAGCCAGACCTTCAGGGGATTCAGACTCTGACTGACGTGGTCCAACACCTTGACCGGTCCCGTCCGGCTCTTTTCGAGCTGGTCGATGATGCGATTCTTCGCTTCAAGCTGCTTCTTTTTCTCTTCAAAGTCCTGCACGGCCTTGACTTGCTCTTTCAACTGAGCAACCTGCTTGTCCTTGACCTGCTTCTCGCTCTGCTTGGCCTGGATGTCCTCATCAAGGGAAGCGGCGTAATACCAACACCCCGTCAAGGTGACCAGCAACACCCCGATGCCGATCAAGGCCTCAGCACGTACATCCCACTGCGGTTTGGCTTTCCTGGACCGGGGTCCAGTTGCGAGCAAGTTGATTCTAATCATCGGTCCCCCACCGTCCGGAGCGCGAGGCCTACCCCCACCGCCGCAAGCGGCCCCATTTCGGTCAACTGATCGGGATCGACGTCGCACTGCGAAGTGTCGATCTCATTAAAGGGATTCGCGATTTCCACCTCGACGTGCATGCGATCGCGAAGCTGTTGAGCCAGGCCCTTGACCTTAGCTCCCCCGCCGAACAGCAAGACCCGCGCAATTTCGCTCTCCGAAGAGGTCGTCTTGAAGTAATCGATCGTGCGGGCGATCTCCGACGCCACTTCCGCATTCACACTCTCCATGACCGATGCTAGTGTATGATCGTCGTCTCGGTCGCTTTTCTTGAGTTGCTCCGCCTCTTCGAACGAGACGCCCATCTCCCGCTGCACGGCCTCGGAATACCGGTTCCCTCCCAAGGGAATATCGCGAGTAAAGAGGGAGACTCCCCCTCCCACGATATTCACGTTCATCACGCTGGCCCCGATGTTCACCAGAATCGTGGTGTCGTCTTGCGTGGCGGGCGAGGTCACGCCATACATGTTCTCCACCGCAAATGCGTCGACATCCATCACGACCGGACTCAGTCCGGCCGCCTTCACCAGTTCGGTCAATTCGTTGATCTTGTCCTTTTTCGCCGCGACCAGCACAATCGACATTTCGCTCTGCTCGTCCGGATTCTCCGACGGGGGTAAGACATGAAAGTCCAGGTTCACTTCATTGATGTCGAAGGGAATGTACTGTTCGGCAGACAGTTTCACCTGTGCATCGAGCTCCTCATCGGGCATCGGCGGTAGGGAAATTTTCTTCACAATGACCGCATGGCCGGAGATGGAGATGGCGACCTGCTTCAATTTGATATTCTGTTCGGCCAACAATTCCTTGATGGCCGACACGACACGCCCTTCGTCCATGACCGTGCCGTCCACGATCACTTCAGGCTCCAATTCCTTGACGGCAAACTTCTGCAACGTATACCGGCCCCGGTGTTCCTTGATCTGCACCAGTTTGATGCTGCTCGAACCGATGTCGAGCCCCAGCAACTGCCGCTGCGGAGAAAACATCGAGAGAAATTCCATATCCGCCAGATTTTTCAGTGAAGCCAGCATGTTCATGCCCTCTCTACGCGACCTCTTTTCGTCCACCACCCATCACGTGCCTGATTTGTTCGACATTTTCGGCGGTATACAGACGCCAATTTCGCCAGTCGCGGGGTGGTCCGGTGATCAATCCTTCACGCTCCCAGCGAAATAACGTCGCGCGCGAGATGTCGAACATCTCGCAGACCTCGTTGGTCTTATACAATTTCTTTTTTGGGACATCGCTGACTTTCTTCACGAACCGCCTCAAACGCCGCTATTCATCGCATGTTTCGAGCCCACGGAATTAAGTATAGTTGATATAGTCCACCTGTCAAGAAAGTGGGCTCTCCAGGGGCTTCTCGGGAAGAAACGGCGAAACAGCGCTCAGGAACTAGGGTTTTTGCATGTCGCGGTGGGTAACGGACACATCATAACCGAGGGCGGCAAATTGTTCCCGGAGGTGCACCGCCATGGTCACAGACCGATGACGCCCTCCGGTACAACCGATGCCGATGCTGAGGTAGCTGCGCTGATCCCGCTCATAGAGCGGGATCAGAAAGCCGAACAAGCCTTGCAGATGTTCGAGAAATTGACCGGCCGCGGGATCTCCCAATACATACTGCTGTACGCGAGCATCCTCCCCGGTCAATGCTTTGAGCTCAGGCACGAAGAACGGATTGCGAATGAAACGCACGTCGAAGAGCAGGTCGATGTCATAGGGCACGCCGAACTTGTACCCGAATGTGACCAGTGAGATGGTCATGCGGCGAGCGGCCGTTTCCTGGCGGAACTGCCGGATCAGCAACTCGCGCAATTCATGCACCGTAATGTTGGAGGTGTCGATAACCCGGTCGGCATGCTTCCGCAATTCGCTGAGGCGCTCACGCTCGAACCGCACGCCTTCCACGACTGGCATGTGCGGCAACAAGGGATGCGGACGGCGACTCTCGGAAAACCGGCGAACCAGCACTTCCTCTCGGGCTTCCAGAAACACGAGTTGCAGCGCATGTCCCTGCGCTTTTAGCTCGCCCAGGACCTTCGCCAAATCCCCGAAAAAGACTCGCTCGCGAATATCGATGCCCAGGGCGACATTCTTAATCTCCCCGCCCTGCTGATGGCATAACTCGACAAAGGTGGGAAGAAGGGCCGGCGGAAGATTGTCGACGCAGAAATACCCCGCGTCTTCGAAGGCTTTCAAGGCATGGCTCTTTCCAGATCCGGAAAGGCCGCTGATCACGACGAGATTAAGCGCGGCCATGAGCAGTGCGAGCACGGTCGCTCGTGGGATCGATCAGAGACACTCGTCCATTCGGCAAGCGCTGGAGAACCTGAACCGTGCCGGACAGCGCATTCACAAAGACCAGTACCGCGAGCTTCGCAGAATTGAGCGCCTCAACGGCCTCTTCCACCGTCAACACTTCGAGCGTCGGTCGAACCACTTCGACCTCATTGCGCGCAGCCCGTGGAGCCTTCCGTGCGACTGCCCGCACACGTGGTTGATCGCCGAATTTGTGGTTGACCTTGCGCTCTTTCAATTTCCGCAACTGGGCGCCGAGTTTATCGACGACTTCATCGATCGAGGCATACATTTCCTCGGTCGACGTCTTCGCTTGCAAACGCCGGCTCTGCACGACACCCACCACTTCGGCCACATGATGAAACTTTTCCACGCTGAGCAGAATCTGCAAGGTCCCGAGCTTCAGTCCGTAGCGGTCTAACCGTTCCATGCGTGTTTCGATATACTCCCGTAGAGCAGGAGTGACTGCCACATGCCGACCCGTGATCATCAATCGCATTCCATCCTCGTTTCTCAGGCTGCCCGCACCACCGTACGTTCATGCCCGTTGCGACGATTGTTGTACCCCCAGGGGAACTTCCTCCCTGGTGCCAGACCCGACCAGCTTAGAAAAACTTCCTGCGTTGGGTGGCGGAGGGAATGTTGTCCTCCGCACGATACTTCGCAACGGTACGACGGGCGATCAGCACTTGCTGCGTCCGCAGCCGCGCGGCGATCTCCTCATCTTTGAGAGGCTTACGCGCGTCTTCCGCCGCAACCATTTGCCGGATCATTTCGCGTACCGTGAGGGACGACAGCATGTCCGTCGGCTGATCCGCGCGCTGAAGCCCGGCGTTAAAGAAAAATTTCAACTCCAACATCCCCTGCGGACAATACATATATTTATTGGCCGTCACCCGGCTGATCGTCGATTCGTGCATCCCGATATCCTCGGCAACTTGCTTGAGAACCAACGGTTTCAAATGCTGGATCCCGCGCTCGAAAAAGCCTTCTTGAAACTTCACGATACTCGACACGACCTTCACAATGGTCTTGTTGCGCTGTTCGATGCTCCGAATCACCCACTGCGCCGCCCGCAACTTGTCGTCCAGATAGGCCTTGGTCTCCGCCGACCCCGATTGCCCTGACGACATCAACTGCTTGTAGTACGGACTGATCCGCATGCGCGGCAGGCCGTCGTCATTGAGTAATACTTCCCACACCCCTTCGTTCTTGACGACAAAGACATCCGGGACGATGGCGTAATTCTGCGTATTGGAGAAGGGGCGTCCAGGCTTCGGTTCCAACCCTTCGATAATCCGGGTCGCTTCAAAAACGTCGTCCATCGAAATATTCAGCGCCTTCGCGATGCGGTTGTACTGTTTCTTCTCCAGATCCTTCAGATGGTGGAGCACGATGGATTCCAACACCGTCCCCTTCAGCACTCCCGGGCGCGACCCTAAGGAGCCAATCTGGCTCCGGCCCAAAAACTTCAGTTGAAGCAACAGACATTCGGATAAGTCCCGTGCCGCCACACCATTTGGATCGAATCCCTGAACATCTTTCAACACCGACTCAGCGTCCGCCACCGAATAGCTCGTGCCGGCGACCAGCTCATCCAAGCTGATCCGGAGATACCCGTCGTCGTCCAGATTTCCGATGATCAGGCGTCCGATCGCTTTTTCTCGATCCGAAAGGCCCGATAACGACAACTGCCAGACAAGGTGATCTTCCAACGATGTCGACTTCGCCACGGTTTGTTCATAGGAGGGGAACTCTTCCTTCGAAGAAGAGCTGTACTCGGTTTCACCGCGACGCATATCCGTATCGAAGTAATCTTCCCAGCTGGAGGCCGAAAATTCCTCGGCGTTTTCCCCGCTTTCGGCAGGCTTATCGTCGCCCTCTCCTCGCACTTCACTGGATACGGTGGTCGACGTATCGGGCTGTTCTCGCTCCGCCGTCGCCGTCTCCTCACTTTCTTCCGTCTCCGTCGCCAATTCATCCAACAACGGATTTTCCATGAGGTGCTGCTGCAGACTTTGCTGAAGCTCCAAACGAGACAGTTGCAGCAATTTGATCGCCTGCTGCAATTGCGGCGTCATAATCAGTTTTTGACTGAGCCTGAGATCCAGTCGCAGCTTCATCGCACACTCACTCCCTGCCGCTACAGGCGGAATCCTTCGCCCAAATACACGGCCCTGGCCATTTCACTTTTCTCGATTACCCCGGGCGGGCCCGCTTCCAGGATCGTGCCTTCATTGATGATGTAGGCTCGATCGGTAATCGACAACGTCTCCCGGACATTGTGGTCCGTAATCAACACGCCGATATTCCGTTGCTTCAACCGGATAATGATTTGCTGGATATCGGCCACCGCAATGGGATCGATACCGGCAAAAGGCTCATCCAGCAGCATGAATGAGGGGCTGGTCGCTAATGCTCGCGTGATCTCCAGACGTCGACGTTCTCCACCCGACAAGGCATAGGCCTTACTTTTGCGAATATGCACCAGATCCAGTTCCTTGAGCAATGTCTCGACCCGCTCCATGCGCTCACTTCTCGAATAGCCCAGCATCTCCAGAATCGCAAGGATATTGTGTTCCACTGACAGCCGGCGAAACACCGACGACTCCTGCGGCAAATACCCGATGCCCCTCCGGGCCCGTTTATACATGGGCAAATCGGTTATTTCTTGGCCGCTTAAGGCAATCGTGCCTTCATCCGGCTGACACAGTCCCACCATCATGTCGAAAATGGTCGTTTTTCCTGCTCCATTGGGCCCGAGAAGACCGACGACTTCGCCGGCCTGCACATCGAGCGACACACCCTTGACCACTTTTCGTCCGCGAAAACTCTTCACCAGGCCGTTGGCAGCCAGGCGATCCGGCATGCCCGTTGATGTCGCACCCTGGGCGACCGATGTCTGGGCGTCGGAAGACATCGGGATCACCGCTTGCCACCGCTTTCGCCCTCGATGACCACCTGAGAGTCCCCCTCCACCACACTGCGATCCTCGTCCAGGAACATAATGATCCGCTTGCCGGATACGCGCGTCCCCTTCTGCCAAGCCACCGGATCACCTGTCAGAATGATTTTCTTTTCATCTTCGTAGTACACGGCCTTCTGGCAGGTCGCGCGCCCATCTTCTTTCTCAATTCTCACTCGGCCCGTCGCTTCGACCATCCGAATACTGCGCTCCGAGACCGCGGGTGCCGCATCCTGCCCTTGTGGTTCCGGCTTGTTCGCACTCGAATTGTTCTTCGGCTTGGTTGTACCGTTAGCATTCTTGCTGTCGGCCCCATTGCGGTTGGGATGAAACGAGACCACCATATGATCCGAATGCACCACCAGCAGGCCACGAGTCAAGACAACCGCCCCGTCAAAAATCGCGGTATTTGCCTGATTACTGACCGTCATGGTGCGAGACGTAATCGTCGTCGGTGCAGGATGGGAAGTCGACTCTTTCGCAACGCTTGGCTCTGCCCCATGCGCCCAGGGAAGGGTCTGCAGCGCAACGCCGCTAAGAAGCAGGCACCACATCGACGCGCACGTCGTCCAACACCTGAAACTCTTCTGTGTCCATTTTTCCCAGCAATCCCCTGCCGGTGACTTGCAACCCATGTCCGTTAATCGTGACATGGTCTGGAGTTTGAATTTCATGCCGCGCATCAGTCCACACAAGATGATTTGTCTGAATGGTATAGCCACTTTGAGTTTCAACCACAATCGGCGTGGTCCTGTTGGAAAGTTGAAAGTTCTTGGTCTGTGTATCAAGCGTGCCCTCATCCCCGGACAAGGTCAGTTCCTTTCCCTGAGCCCCGTACATGGTAATTTGGACATTATTCAGTATTGCCCGGCTCTCCTTTTCAAACAGACGCGCCTGTTCAGCTTGAACTTTCCACTGAACAAGATCGCCTTTTGTCTGGGTGAAGGTAAAGTCTTGAATTCTGGCGTCGGCCGATTCGGTGTCAACCGGCACGACCGAACGCGACGAAGATCCAGGATTGGAGCGTGTGACGAGCAAATACCCAAGGAAGGCAGCAAGCACCACACTCAGAGCTAGAAGGCCTCGTCGAATCCAACGTTCCCACATGGCAAAAAGCCCCTAATTTAAAGAGCTTCCCAGGTCACAGTCGGTGGCATGATAGTAGCATTCCACCCTGGCCAAGTAAACCTACAGCCGGCGCATGGCCTGAGAAAATGATCGGAGATAACGATGCAGAGTGAGGTAGGGAGAGAACAAGGCCACGACGCCCCTGAGGTCGTCGTGGCTCTCGATGTTTAGCTTTCTGCTTGGGCTGAAGTCTTTTCTGTCGTATCTTTCTTCTCAGCGACCGCGACGTCCGTCGATGGCACGGCCTTCGGCTTCTCCGGCCTGGTCACCAATTCAATGGCCACCATCTCCGCGGCATCACCGATCCGCCGACGGGTACGGATGATACGCGTGTAGCCTCCGGGGCGCTCACGAAAGCGCGATGCAACATCGCTGAACAGCTTCGCCACCACCGCCTTGCTTCGCAAGAAGCTCAGAGCACGGCGACGGGCAGGAAGCCCCCCCTCTTTCCCAAGAGTAATCATGCGATCGGTAAAGCCACGAACTTCCTTGGCCTTGGCTTCCGTCGTTTCGATTCGCTCATGTTCGAGTAACGAAGTCACCAGACTCCGGAACAGAGCCCATCGGTGTTTAGTTTGACGTCCGAGCTGTCGACCCTTCTTTTTGTGGCGCACGGTAGTCCTGTTCCTTTCTTACTCTGAACGTACGCCCGCGTCGCCTGACGGCAAGGCGTCGACTTTCATTCCAAGGCTCAGTCCCATTTCGGTCAGGATTTCCTTGATTTCGTTGAGGGATTTTTTTCCGAAATTCTTGGTCTTCAACATTTCTGCTTCTGTTTTTTGCACCAAGTCGGCAATCGTCTTGATATTGGCATTCTTCAGGCAATTGGCTGCCCGAACGGACAATTCCAACTCATTCACGCTGCGATAAAGATTCTTATTCACTTCATCCGACAAATCTTCACTGCCCGCAGCCGGTTTCGCATCAGAGCGCTCTTCAGGATTAATGAAGATATCCAAATGTTCGCGGAGGATGCCTGCCGCGTTGGACAACGCGTCACGCGGAGAAATCGTGCCGTCCGTCCAAATTTCAAGCGTCAGCTTGTCATAGTCGGTCATACGACCCACACGCGCGTTCTCGACATGGAAATTCACCCGCTTGATCGGGGAGAAAATCGAGTCCACGGCGATCACCCCGATGGGCAATCCTTCTTCTTTATTTCGTTCAGCCGGCACAAATCCACGGCCATGCTTGATCGTCATTTCCAAATCTAGCGAGGCATCTTTATCCAGAGTCGCAATATGCAGATCAGGAGTGAGAATCGTGACATCCCCATCGTGCGTAATATCAGAGCCCTTCGCTTCCCCAGGCCCTTTTTTCTTGAGCCGGATGGTCTTTGGCTTGTCGCCCTGCAACGCCAACCGCAGGCTTTTCACATTCAAAATAATGGATGTGACATCTTCTGTCACGCCAGGAATCGTGGAGAATTCGTGCAACACTCCTTCGATCTTGACGGTGGTTACCGCAGCCCCCGTCAAAGAAGACAGCAACACACGACGCAGGGAGTTCCCCACCGTGGTGCCAAATCCTCGCTCAAATGCCTCGGTCGTAAATCTGCCGAATGTCGGGGAAAGAGTGTCCTTGTCGACTTCCACCCGCATGGGGATCTGAAAGTCTTTCATCGCTTTAATCATGACTCCCCCTTCATTAACTCGTGTGTGCCCATCTATCGTTCAGCCATGACTGGATGAGCAAGCCGCCATCCAGCCACGTATTCTTAGCGCGAGTACAATTCCACGACCATCTGTTCGTTGACCGGGAGCACGATGTGCTCCTTGGTCGGCAACGAACGAATGGTGCCCTTGCAGGCTGCACGGTCCAATTCAAGCCACTCCGGAATACCCCGGCCATCCACGGCCGCCAGTGCTCCTTGAATGGGGAGGAGTTCACGGCTCTTCTGCCGGACTTCCACGGAATCCCCCGCTTTGACAAGGGCACCGGGCGCCTTCACTTTTCGACCGTTGATCATCAAGTGACCATGATTGACCAACTGCCGAGCCTCTTTCCGAGAGGCTCCAAAGCCGAGCCGATACACCACGTTATCCAAGCGGCATTCCAGGAGGCGCAGCAATGTATCGCCAGTGACGCCGGCTTGCCGTTCCGCCCGCTCAAAAATGCCACGGAATTGGCACTCTTGAAGTCCGTAAATCCTCTTGAGCTTCTGCTTTTCACGCAACTGCAGACTATAATCCGACGTCCGCTGACGAGCCTGACCATGCTGCCCAGGGGGATAGCTCCGGCGCTCAATCGCGCACTTCTCGGTCATGCAACGAGACCCTTTTAAAAAGAGCTTCTCGCCCTCTCTCCGACACAAGCGGCAGACAGGTCCACTATATTTTGCCACGCTACTACCCCTCCTCTACCTCAACGACTCAAGTACGACTAAGTCAGCGATTACCTTGTTCTGATGACGTCGGGACCACAACTAGACACGTCGGCGCTTCGGAGGCCGGCATCCGTTGTGGGGGATTGGCGTCACGTCGCGAATCAGATTGATGCGCAACCCGGCGCTTTGCAATGAACGAATGGCGGACTCGCGGCCCGCCCCCGGCCCGTTGACATACACATCAACCTGCCGCATGCCGTTCTCCATGGCCTTTCTCGCCGCCGCCTCTCCCGCTCGCTGCGCCGCAAACGGCGTGCTTTTACGGGAGCCTTTAAACCCTTGATTCCCTGAGCTGGCCCACACCACGGTGTTCCCGCTCATATCCGTAATAGTCACAATCGTGTTATTGAACGACGCTTGAACGTGAGCGACTCCGCTCTGAACAATCTTCCGTTCTTTCTTCTTGCCCTTCTTCACACTCATAGAATCTCCCTCAGCGCATGGCGCCTGCTCGGTCTAATCTCTTATGCTCTTGAACCAGCGGGCTTCTGCGGTTTGCTTCCTACACCGGAGCGGCGCCCCTTGCGGGTACGCGCATTGGTCTTGGTCCGCTGTCCACGAACAGGCAACCCCTTGCGATGCCGGAGCCCACGAAATGTTCCGGTATCCACCAGTCGCTTGATGTTCATCGACACTTCTTTACGCAAATCGCCTTCCACGCGATAGTCACGTTCGATGACTTCTCGAATTTTGACGATTTTGTCTTCACTGACATCCTTCACGCGAATGGATCCGTCGACTCCGGCCTTTTTCAAAATCGCCTGAGCGGCAACACGGCCAATCCCGTACACATAGGTCAGACCGATATCGATCCGTTTGTCTTTTGGCAAATCCACGCCTGCAATACGCGCCATAATTACCCCCTAATTCCTTCCCTTGATTGCACCGTGAGCTGGCTTGAAGGACCTTCGCAACACCGTTCCGATGTCGCCATGACCAGCCTCTTGCAGGCTCGACATACCCCTGCCAAGGCAACCCACATTCCGGTCAACCCTGTCGCTGCTTGTGACGCGGATTAGCGCATAACACCCGAACGACACCACGCCGGCGGACCACTTTACATTTCGCACAAATCGGCTTGACTGACGACTTGACCTTCATAGCAATTCCATTTCTCCACTACTTGAAGCGATAGGTAATCCGGCCCCTGGTTAGATCATAGGGCGACAATTGCACAGTCACCTTATCGCCAGGAAGAATACGGATGAAGTGCATCCGCATTTTTCCAGAGATGTGCGCTAAAATTCTGTGCCCATGTTCCAGTTCTACGCGAAACATCGCATTCGGGAGTGTTTCAGCCACCGTGCCGGTCACTTCTATGACATCTTCTTTTGGCACGTATCGGTACGCCTCCCAGTCTTAATGTGATAACTGTGACAGAATTCTGGCCGGGCCATTCGGCTGAATGGCGATCGTGTGCTCGAAATGAGCGGACCAACGCCCGTCATGAGTCACAGCCGTCCATCGATCTTCCAAAATACGAATCGCACTGCTGCCCATATTCACCATGGGTTCAATCGCCAACACCATCCCAACTTGAAGACGCGGCCCCTGCCCTGGCCGTCCATAATTTGGAACCTGAGGTTCTTCATGGAGCTGCCGTCCTATACCATGACCGACGAATTCAGTCACCACGGTAAAGCCAGCCTCCTCAACATGAGTTTGCACCGCGTGTGACACATCAGAAAGCCGATTACCGACCACGGCTTTCGCGATGCCACGGTACATCGACTCTTCGGTCACCTGAATCAGCCGTAGAGCCTCGCTGCTTGCCACACCAACCGGCACCGTCACAGCGGAGTCACCATAGAAGCCTGAAACGATCGCTCCCAAATCAAGGCCGATAATATCACCTTCCTTGAGGCGACGCTTGGATGGAATTCCGTGAACAACCTGCTCGTTGACCGATGCACACAACGTCTTGGGGTAGTTCCGATATCCTTTGAAGGCGGGAATGGCACCACGAACTCGAATCGCCTCTTCAGCCATACGATCCAAATCATCAGTTGTAATGCCCGGTGCCACCTTCTCCTTTAACAACTCCAACACTTCTGCCACCACATGAGAAGCCTGCGCCATTAACGAGACTTCGTCCGGCGTCTTGAACACGATCATTTAGCGCCAAGCCCAGCGAGCACCCTCGATAACCTATCGTAAACGTGAGTCATATCGCCAGACCCATCAAGGTCACTCAGGACTTTCTTCTTTTCATAGTAGGCAATTAACGGCGCAGTCTGCTCATCATAAACTTTCAAACGGGCTTCAATGGTCTCCGGCTTGTCATCGCTTCGTTGAACCAGCGAAGCGCCACAGCGGTCACATTGACCCTCAATTTTCGGCGCGGCGAAATTTATATGAAACACGCTCTGGCACTTTGGACAACTTCGGCGACCACTCAGGCGTCTAATCACATCTTCACGAGAGACCCGGAAATTAACGACGCGATCAAGGCTTACACCTCGCTCGGCCAGAATTCCACTCAACTCTTCGGCCTGGGGAACAGTCCGTGGGAATCCATCTAAGATGAAACCATTCTGACAAATCGGTTCAGCCACTTTGGCACGAACCATACCGATAACGACATTGTCAGGAACAAGTTTCCCGGCATCCATACTCTTTTTCGCCTCGATCCCTAAAGCGGTCTGGTTCCTCACGGCCTCTCTCAAGAGGTCTCCGGTAGAAATCTTGGGCCAACCAAACTGAGCGGTCACCCGATCAGCCTGAGTTCCTTTTCCCACCCCTGGTGCACCGAGAAACACGAGACGCATTGAATTTCCTTACGTCGTCCGGCCCCGAAGTTTACCCTTCTGAAGAAATCCATCGTAATTGCGATTCAGTAGATGCGACTCGATTTGCTGAGCCGTATCAAGCCCGACCCCGATCACGATCAGTAGAGAGGTACCCCCGAAATAGAAAGGCATATTCAGTTTGTAGATAAGAAACTCCGGAATCACGCAGACGATGGCGAGATAAATCGCGCCGGCAAAAGTAATTTTCGTCAATACCGAATAAATATAGTCGGAGGTACGTTGCCCCGGCCTGATTCCAGGAACGAACCCACCGTATTTTTTCAAATTATCTGCCATATCAACGGGGTTCATCACCACCGCAGTATAAAAGAAGCAGAAGAAGACGATCAGGCCGACATACATCAAGGTATACAGCAGCGATCCTGGGGCTAACTGTGAGCCAATAGCCTTAATCCACGGCGTTTCAAAAAACCCGGCAATGGTGGCGGGAAAGGCAATAATCGACGAAGCGAAAATGGGAGGAATGACTCCTGCCGTGTTGATCTTGAGGGGAATATGTGTACTTTGCCCACCGTAAACCCGTCGACCAATAACTCTTTTTGCATATTGAACCGGCACTTTTCTTCGCCCGCTCTCCAAAAAGACGATGGCAGCTACCACCCCAAACATGATGAGCGTCAATACGACCAAGAGCGGAAAACTCAGTTGGCCGACCTTATACAGATCGAACGTTTGAGCAACGGCGGCAGGGAGCCTGGCCACAATTCCTGCAAAAATAATGAGCGAAATACCGTTCCCGATACCACGCTCTGTAATTTGCTCGCCCAGCCACATCAGAAAGCCGGTTCCGGCGCAGAGCGTAATAACGGTCATGAATCGGAAACCCCAGCCTGGGCTGAGCACGAACGCTCCTTGGTTCATTTGCTCAAGGCCGACGGCAATGCCGAATCCCTGAATCAAAGCGATGACGATCGTACCGAATCGTGTGTATTGAATAATTTTCTTCCGGCCTCGTTCGCCCTCTTTCGCTAATTTTGAGAGGTGAGGAATGACCACCGTCAACAGCTGAAGAATAATCGATGCGCTGATGTAGGGCATGATCCCCAGCGCAAAGATTGTCAGTCGTGAGAGGGAGCCACCGGAAAAAATATCCAGGAAGCCTAGAAGCGCACCACCTTGCTTCTGCAGGAACTCAGAAAGAGCCTCTCCATTGATACCAGGCGTGGGAATGTGAGCGCCGACACGATAGACGATAAGCATCCCCAGCGTAAACAACACGCGGGTACGGAGCTCAGGGATCTTGAAGATGTTTTGAAAACTAGTCAGCAGACGCTCAAACACAGGGAATGACCTCGGCCCTCCCCCCGGCTGCCTGAATCTTTGCCTCTGCTGACTTGCTGAACTTATGAGCCTGAACCACTAGAGGCTTCGTGAGCTCTCCCTGGGCAAGGATCTTAATCAGCTCTCCCTTTCGTCGCACAAGGCCTTCATTCATCAAGAGTTGGGGCGTAATGGCTTCTGTCGTCTCCAGATCAGCCAGACTTTTCAAATTAATGATCGTATACTCAGTTCGAAATTGATTCGTGAAGCCATACTTCGGGACCCGACGAATCAAGGGCATTT
Source organism: Nitrospira sp. ND1 (assembly GCF_900170025.1). Lineage (NCBI taxonomy): Bacteria > Pseudomonadati > Nitrospirota > Nitrospiria > Nitrospirales > Nitrospiraceae > Nitrospira > Nitrospira sp. ND1. The sequence goes on from NZ_FWEX01000006.1 coordinate 573,474, forward strand.
GGCCACCCTCAAACCCAGGGCGCTTCCCCCCGCCTGAGCGAGCCTTAAGACCCTTGTGACCCTTAGTCGCGGTCTTTCCATGACCGGACCCTGGACCGCGCCCGATTCGCTTCCGCTTGTGTTTCGCTCCTCGGGAAGGAGCAAGATCATGCAGCTTCATTGGGGACTCACTTCCAGTAAATAGCCTACCTTTGCAATCATGCCCTTAACCTGATCGCTGGCAGGACGCAACACAGTGGCATTGAGTTTCCGAAGCCCCAATCCCCTCAGCACCAATCGATGCTTATGCGGTGTCCCGATAGGGCTCCGCTTCAGGGTGATACGAAGGCTCGCCTGAGCAATTGTTGATTTCTTTTCAGTAGCCATTAGACATGTACCTGCGCTTCGCTTCCAGCACTGCGGCGTAGCCTCATCATTTCTTGAGGATCACACAACTGCTGAAGCCCGTGAAGAGTAGCTCTGACGGCATTGAATGGATTGCCGCGACCCAATGTTTTAGCAATGATGTTATGCGCTCCTGCGAGTTCGACCACAGCCCGCACAGCACCTCCGGCGATGATTCCGGTTCCATCCGCAGCAGGCTTAAGCAGCACATGCTCAGCACCAAAGAGTCCGTGTACTTCGTGCGGGATAGTACCACCCTTGATTGGAACTCGCACCAGATGCTTTTTCGCTTGCTCAACAGCCTTTGAAATTGCGACGGGGACCTCTGCCGCTTTGCCCTTCCCTACACCAACGTACCCCTGCCCATCTCCTACCACAACCAAAGCACAGAAGTTAAAACGCTTTCCGCCCTTGACTACTTTGGCAACGCGGTTGATAAATACCACCTTGTCCTTGAGGCTCAATTCTTCGGGATTGACTCGCACAACGTCATTCTCCTTTAAGTCGTCTCATTTGGCTCGTCACGAGCAGAAGATGGTTAATCTGCACGATTCCTTGCCTAAAACTGTAGGCCGCCTTCGCGCGACGCATCAGCCAAGGCCTTCACTCGACCATGATACTGCCGCCCTCCGCGATCAAAGACCACCATTGAGACCTTGGCAGCCTTAGCACGCTCGGCGATAAGCTTTCCAACCGCCTTCGCACCCTCAATACTTCCGGTTGACTTCACGGATTTCCGCAACGACTCGTCCAACGTGGAAGCTGCCGCAACCGTATGCCCGCGAAGGTCATCGATAATTTGGGCGTAAATGTGAGCACGACTGCGAAACACATTTAAGCGTGGCCGCTCACTCGTTCCGATGACTGACTTCCGAACACGTTGTTTACGGCGCGCTAATTTTCTGTTTTTTTCTTGGGTATTCATCAGATGCCTCTACTTGCCGGTCTTGCCCGCCTTCTTCCTCAAGACTTCCCCGGCGTATCGAATTCCTTTTTGCTTATACACATCAGGTGGCTTAATCGAGCGAATGTTCGCTGCGACCTGACCGACTAGCCGCTTATCAACGCCCTTAATGGAGATGAGAGTTTGCTTGTCCACCTTGACATCAATGCCCGCGGGAACAGTATACGTCACGGGATTAATGTACCCGACATTGAAACTCATCTCGCGTCCCTGAAGCTGTGCCTTGTAACCGACGCCAGTAATCTCAAGCGCTTTCTCATAACCCTTCGTGACGCCCTGGATGATATTACTGAGCTCCGCACGAACCAACCCGTGCATTGCGCGTATCTGGCGCGCATCACCAGAACGGTTGACAACTAGCTGCCCGTCATTTACAGCAACGCTCAATCCATCGGTCAGCTTCCAATCAAGTTTCCCAATCGGGCCCTTGACTGAAACAACACGACCGGCAACCTTAATGTCCACACCAGCTGGAACTGAAATTGGTTTCCGCCCTATCCGCGACATACGAACCCCGTTACGTTACAGCGACCCCAGTTATTACCGCGCCTCAGCCGACACTTTTACCAGACGGAACAAAGAACTTCACCACCTAATCCGGACCGCCTGGAATCACTGTCGGTCATAAGACCTTTCGAGGTAGAGATGACCGCCACACCAATCCCATTCCTTACCTTAGGCACGTCATCCCGACCGACATACACCCGACGCCCAGGCTTGCTGATTCGACGCATACCCGTGATCATCGGTCGCGCCTCCTCAACATAGCGAAGCTGGACGGAGAAGTAGGGATGACCATCTTCTTGAAATTCGCCGTAACCAAGAATGAATCCCTCCTTGCCAAGGATGTTCAGAATCTGCCGCTTTACCTTGGAAACTGGGACCTTCACCACATCTTGACGCCGACGAGCAGCGTTCCCTAATCTCACTAACAGATCAGCAATTGGATCAGTAATCATGCATTCCTCTTCTACGCTTGCAGCGGCAAGCTTCCAGCAGGCCGACTACCAGCTTGACTTTCGCACTCCGGGAATTTCACCCTTGAGGCTCAGAAATCGAAAACAAATACGGCACATCCGAAAACGTCGCAAAAATCCACGGACGCGACCACAGAGCCCGCATCGGTGATAGTCACGACAGGCGAACTTTGACTTTGCGGCGGCCTTATTCTTGAGCGCTAATCTAGACACTGAATCCCCCTTACTCGTACTTGCCTACAACGCCACACCTACCGAACTAAATGTGCACTAGGCCCGAAACGGCATTCCCAAGTGCTTGAGCAACGCCTTGCCCTCGTCATTCGTTCTCGCGGTAGTGACAATGGTGATATCCATACCGTGGATGGAGGCGACACTATCGTACTCAATCTCTGGGAAAATCAATTGCTCTTTTAAGCCGAGCGTATAGTTGCCACGGCCATCAAATGCCTTGGGGGATATGCCACGAAAGTCACGGATTCGTGGGAGCGCGAGAGAAATTAAACGGTCGAGGAACTCCCACATGCGTCGGCTTCTGAGCGTAACCTTCGCACCGATGGGCATGCCTTGCCTCAACTTAAAACCGGCGATCGCCTTTTTCGCTCTTGTAGTGACAGGCTTTTGACCGGTGATGATCCCGAGCTCATTCGACGCACTCTCAAGTAACTTGACGTTCTGAATCGCCTCACCCATACCCACGTTCAAGACAATTCTTTCAAGCCTTGGAACCTGCATCAAATTTCCGTAGCTGAACTCTTTCATGAGAGCCGGAACCACCTGTTCCCGATAAGTCTCCCTGAGTCGCGGCGCGAACTGATGCTCATTGCCGGAGTCCTGAGAGATCTCAGGAACGGCCGCTTCCTTCTTTGCTGGCGACTTTGGAGTAGCTCCTTTGCCGCTTTTACCCTTCTCTACTTTTGCCATGAACGTCTTTCCTGTTCCGACTATTCGACGATTTCTTTTGATTTCTTACTCAGCCGGGCCCGCCGACCATCTTCCTGGCGCTTGACCCCCAACCGAGTTGGCTTCTTCGCAACTGGACACAAAAACATCACATTGGAAATGGCAAGCGGGGCCTCGCGCTCAAGAATCCCACCTTGACGAAGTTTTTGATTCGGCTTGGTGTGACGCTTGATCATGTTCAATTTTTCAACCAAGACCTTGCCGTTTATAGTGTCCACAGACAAGACCTTGCCTGACTTGCCACGCTCACGCCCGGTCACCACCACGACGGTGTCGCCCTTGCGAATTTTCGTTTTGATTCGTGCCATCCCTACCAGAACCTTTCTTCCTTCAACTACAAGACTTCCGGCGCAAGCGAGATAATTTTCATAAACTTCTTCCAGCGAAGCTCACGAGCGACTGGGCCGAAAATACGGGTACCAACAGGCTCCCCTTGCGCGTTGATCAACACACAGGCATTGCGGTCAAACTTGATGTAAGACCCGTCGTCACGGCGCACTTCCTTCGTAGTACGGACGATGACTGCGCGACTCACATCACCCTTCTTCACACCGGCCTGAGGAATCGCTTCCTTGACGGCCACGACAACAATGTCGCCTAACGATCCGTACCGACGCCTGGTCCCACCAAGCACATGAAAACACATGACTTGCTTCGCGCCTGAATTATCGGCCACATCCATGTATGTGTAATTCTGAATCATGCCCTGCCCTACTCACTGCCAAGGATCAAATCACCTCAGCGGTTCAAGTGTGTTCCGTAGTTACTTTTCAGGTTGCCCCTTGACCATGACGCGTACCACACGCCAATGCTTATCTTTGCTGATGGGACGTGTCTCACTGAGCTGTACCCGATCCCCTACTTTGCACACGTTACCTTCATCGTGCGCCTTAAGCTTTGTCACCCGGCGAAGAACCTTCTTGTAGATGGGATGAATTACCGAGCGCTCCACGGCAACGACCACCGTCTTATTCATCTTGTTGCTGACGACGTTGCCATACCATTCACGTCGATGTTGTTGGCCTTCCTTCATACGACCCTTCTCTCCTACTTACCAACCGGTTGGTCGGCTTGTGTCTGCAGCAATTCCAGTTGGCGCCTGACCGTTTTGAGCCGAGCAATATCTCGCTTCGTACTCCGCACTTGCATCGGGTTCTCCAACCGCCCGATCCCAAGCTGGAATCGGAAATTAAACAGTTCATGACGCAACTGCTTTTCTTTTTCGGCCAACTCATCAATTGAGAGACCGCTCAGATCTTTCACATCCATCACATCACCACTCAACACGCGCTACAGGTTACTGAAACTCACCGCGGACAACGAATTTGGTTGCGATAGGAAGCTTGTAAGCAGCCAACTTCAGTGCCTGCTTAGCGACATCGGGAGCCACGCCACCCATTTCATACATGATCCGACCTGGCTTGACTACGGCCACCCAATACTCAGGGTTCCCCTTACCTTTACCCATGCGAGTCTCTGCTGGCTTCTTGGTAATTGGTTTATCAGGGAAAATCCTTGTCCACACCTGACCACCACGCTTGACGAAACGAGTGATAGCAATACGCGCTGCCTCAATTTGGCGGCTAGTGACCCAACCGGGCTCCAATGCCTTCAAGCCAAACTCACCAAGCGTGATAGCTCCTCCGCGGTAGGCCTTCCCCCGCATCCGTCCCTTTTGCATTTTTCTGAACTTAACTTTCTTTGGCGCTAACACAAACCCACCTTTTCCTTATCGAGGCTTCTCAGCCAAGCCGGCCTAGCGCCGAGTCTGGTTTCAGTTGAAGGGCAGGCAACAGTTCACCCTTGTAGATCCAGGTCTTCACACCAATCTGCCCCATCGTGGTATGCGCCTCGGCGAAACCATAGTCCACCTCGGCACGCAAGGTATGAAGGGGTACACGCCCTTCTCGATACCACTCGGTTCGAGCGATTTCTGCACCGCCCAAACGTCCCGCTACCATGATCTTGATTCCTTGGGCCCCCAGACGAAGAGCAGACTGCACACTGCGCTTCATCGCGCGACGAAATGCAACGCGCTTCTCCAATTGGGTCGCCACATTCTCGCTAACCAATTGCGCATCCAATTCAGGCTTCTTAATTTCTTTGACCGTGATGTACGCCTGACCAGAGTATTCCCTCTCCAGAGCGGCCTTGAGCTTGTCAACCTCGGCGCCTTTGCGCCCAATGATAATGCCTGGACGAGCCGTATGGATGATCACCCTCGTCTGGTCGCCTGAGCGCTCAATTTCCACTTTGGCGACTCCAGCATGGTACAACTTGGCTTTCACCATCTTTCGGATCTTAATGTCTTGATGCAAAAGCCTGGCATAGTCCTTATCCGCGTACCAGCGGGAGCTCCACGTGTAGTTATACCCGATGCGATACCCAATTGGATGTGTCTTCTGACCCATGAAGAATAACCCTCAGTCTAAGTGTAAAAGCTCTAGCTATTCACCGCGGCGCCAGGAGCAGCAACCGCAATTGTGATATGGCTGGTGCGCTTCTGAATTGAATTGGCCCGGCCCATCGATCGCGCACGAAAACGCTTATAAATTGGGCCGCAGTTCACCACGGCTTGAGACACCCACATTTCGTCACTATCCCCCAATTCCTTCTGCTCCGCATTGGCGACGGCGGAACGAAGGAGCTTCTCAATGACACGTGCGGCATGCTTCGGAGTGTGCCGGAGCATAGCCAACGCCATCGGGACCTGCTGCCCGCGAATCATGTCGATGACAATGCGCGCCTTCCTAGGCGTCACTCTCACAAAACGTAATATTGCTTTTGCTTCTGCCATAGCTGACCCCACCCAAACCTTCCGATCCTTCAGCAAACCAGCGATTACTTAAGAGCCACTGCTTTTTCGGTCTTTGCCTGCCCATGCCCTTTAAAAAACCGGGTAGGAGCAAATTCACCGAGCTTATGGCCAACCATGTTTTCTGTGACGAAGACGGGAATAAACTTCTTCCCATTGTGCACGGCAAACGTGTGCCCAATCATATCCGGCACAACCGTAGAACGACGCGACCAGGTTTTAATCAGCTTCCGATCCTTCGTCTGATTCATCTGCTCAACTTTTTTCATCAGATGATCGTCAACGAATGGACCCTTGGTAATTGAACGAGGCATTCTCGGCTCTCCTACTTCTTCCTACGCGAGATGATGAACTTATCGGTCGCCTTGTTCTTGCGGGTCTTATAGCCCTTAGCTGGCGTACCCCAGGGAGACACAGGGTGAGGATTGCCCTGCCCTGACTTTCCTTCTCCACCACCATGCGGGTGGTCGACAGGGTTCATAACCACACCTCGAACGTGGGGACGCTTACCCTTCCACCGTGCACGACCAGCCTTACCGACAACAACGTTTTCATGATCAACGTTACCGACCTGACCAACCGTAGCCATGCAAGTCGACAGGACCTTGCGCATCTCGCCGGACTTCAGACGAATCTGAACGTAGGCCCCATCACGCCCCATAACTTGAGCAGATCCCCCGGCGCTGCGGATCAACTGACCACCCTTGCCAGGCTTCAGTTCAATGTTGTGAATCGTAGTACCAAGGGGAATATTCACGAGCGGCAACGCATTCCCCGGCCGAACCTCGGCGCCGACACCGGACTGCACCTCATCATTGACGGACAATCCTACGGGAGCAAGAATGTAACGCTTCTCACCATCCGCATAGTGCAGCAAGGCAATTCTTGATGATCGATTGGGATCGTATTCAATAGACGCGACCTTAGCTGGAATACCTGCCTTATCCCGACGAAAATCGATCTGACGATAAAGTCGCTTATGCCCACCCCCACGAAATCGAATGGTTTGGCGTCCGTCATTGTTACGCCCGCCCGTCCGGAGATGGAAGCCGGTCAATGACTTCTCAGGCTTCTTCTTAGTCAGCTTCTCTCCCTGGATAGCGGTCATGCCACGCCGACCAGGTGTCGTCGGTTTATAAACTTTTAATGCCATAGCTGATTCTCACTCTATCGAGAGGCCCACCGGCTAAACGCTTTCGAATAGCTCCAGCTTCTCGCCTTCTTTCAACGTGACAAATGCTTTCTTCCAATCAGAGCGCTTTCCAACAAATCGACCGAGTCGCTTCACCTTGCCGCGAATATTGACCACGTTCACGCGGGAGACCTTGACCTTTAAAAGCGATTCAACGGCCTGCCTGATCTGAATCTTATTCGCATCAGGATGCACCAGAAACCCAACCGTATTACCTTGCTCACGCAAGGCCGTAATCTTTTCAGTCAACAACGGCTGTATTAATACTTGATGGAGGTCGCCCTTCATGACCACACCTCCTTAACCCGATTTACTTCACTTTGCGGTATGACCAGGGAGTGGCATCGGAGGACGTCGTACACATTCAGCTCTTCAGGCCTTAAGACCGTGACATTCGAAAGGTTCTTTCCTGCCTGGACGAGATGCGAATTGGCGTCACCAACAACAAGCAATGCCGTGCCTGAAATGCCGAGTTGCGACAGCGCGTTGGCGAGCAACTTCGTCTTGGCTTGATTGATGGCTAAATCAGACACTACAAGAACATTCCCTTCCAGCACTTTTGCCGACAAGGCGCTCTGCAGCGCTGCACGGTATTTCTTTCTTGGCATGCCAAACGCGTAGCTTCTCGGCTTCGGACCGAAAACGGTCCCTCCATGCCTCCAGACAGGGGAGCGCAAAGACCCAGCACGAGCCCGTCCGGTATGCTTTTGCTTCCACGGCTTCTTACCAGAACCACTCACCTCGCCCCTGCGCAAAGTTGAAGCGGTTCCCTGACGATCACAAGCACGCTGCATCACAACGGCTTCATGCACCAACGGGACATGCGGCTTGCAGCCGAATACTTCGCTTGGCAAGTCAACTGTACCGACTTTTTTCTTCTTCGAGTCAACAACATCAACGATCGGCATGGCTCAACTCTTTTTCGATTTCCGCACAATAAGCAATCCATTCACACCACCAGGGACTGCTCCGCGGACGAACAACAGGTTTTCATCTGGACGGGCGTCGACCACCTTTAGTCGCTGAACCGTGACGCGCTCATCCCCCATATGCCCAGGCAGGGCCTTATTTTTCCAAACACGGGACGGATACGAACTGGCGCCGATGGATCCTGGCGCGCGGTGGAACATAGAACCGTGCGTTTCAGGGCCACCCGCATAGTTGTGGCGCCGAACCACCCCCTGGAATCCCTTACCTTTAGAGACACCGACCACATCAACCCAATCACCTTTTTTAAACATATCGACCTTAATCGTCTGGCCGACAGTCGCATCCCCGACTTTCGGAAACTCGCGCAACCAACGACTCGGAGGAGCTTGATGCTTTTTCAGATGACCGAGCTCGCCCTGCGACAACCTCTGCTCCTTGACTTCGCCGAAAGACAGCTGCACAGCCTCGTAGCCGTCACGCTCTTTCGTCTTAACTGAAACGACGCGGCAAGGGCCTGCCTCGATCACCGTGACCGGAGCCAACACACTCTCGTCATAAACTTGGGTCATCCCCAACTTTTTTCCCAATAATCCGTTTGTCATCGTCTTCCTGTCAGCTCAAATGAGATTGGCTGAACCCAATCGTCAGAGCTTAATCTCCACGTCAACACCGGCCGCCAAATTCAACTTCATGAGCGAGTCCATCGTTTCCGGCGTCGGCTCCATAATATCTAACAGCCGCTTGTGAGTGCGGATCTCAAATTGCTCACGAGACTTCTTATCAACGTGAGTCGAGCGCTGCACTGTAAACTTTTCAATTCGAGTCGGCAAGGGAATGGGCCCGACTACCCGAGCACCACTACGCCTCACAGTCTCAACGATCTCGACTACCGATTGATCAAGCACGCGATAATCAAAACCGCGCAACCTGATTCGAATTCTTTGATCGACTTTCACGCTCAACTCCTCACATGCCGGCCAATGGACCGGGACAACACTATGCTAAAATTTCCGTGACGACGCCCGAGCCGACGGTCTTGCCGCCCTCTCGAACCGCAAACCGCAATCCCTGATCCATGGCGATCGGGCTGATCAACTCGCCCGTGACCGTCACATTGTCTCCCGGCATCACCATCTCCACGCCCGGCGTTAACGTCACGATCCCCGTCACGTCGGTCGTCCGGAAGTAGAACTGCGGCCGGTAGCCGTTGAAGAACGGCGTATGACGTCCGCCCTCTTCCTTGGTCAACACATAGATCTCGGCCTTGAATTTCGTGTGCGGCGTGATGCTCTTCGGCTTGGCCAACACCATGCCCCGCTCCACATCCTCTTTCTTCGTGCCGCGCAACAAGACGCCGATGTTATCGCCCGCTTGCCCCTCATCGAGCACCTTGCGGAACATTTCCACGCCCGTCACGATGGTCGTCTGCGTGGGCCGCAAGCCGACGATTTCGATTTCGTCGCCGACCTTCACGATCCCCTTCTCGCACCGGCCCGTCACCACCGTGCCGCGCCCACTGATCGTAAACACGTCCTCGATCGGCATCAGGAACGGCTTATCAATGGCCCGGGTCGGCGTCGGAATGTAGGTATCGACGGCTTCGAGCAACTTCAGAATGGACGGCACGCCCAACGGCCCCTGATCCCCCTCGACCGCCTTCAGCGCCGACCCCTGCACGATCGGAATCTTATCGCCCGGGAAGTCGTACTTCGTCAGCAGCTCCCGCACTTCGAGCTCGACCAATTCCAACAATTCCTTGTCGTCGACCTTGTCCGCCTTGTTCAGAAACACCACGATGTAGGGGACGCCGACTTGGCGCGCCAACAAAATGTGCTCCCGCGTCTGCGGCATGGGACCGTCGGCGGCACTCACCACCAGGATCGCCCCGTCCATCTGCGCGGCGCCGGTGATCATGTTCTTCACATAATCCGCGTGGCCCGGGCAGTCAACGTGCGCATAGTGCCGGTTGTCCGTCTCGTACTCGACGTGGCTGATCGCGATCGTCATGATCTTGCTGGCATCCCGACGCCCCTGACTCTCGCTCGCCTTCGCCACTTCGTCATAGCTGATGAATTTCGCCATCCCGCGATCCGCGCAGATCTTGGTCAGCGCACTCGTCAGCGTCGTCTTGCCATGGTCCACGTGCCCGATCGTCCCGATGTTCACGTGGGGCTTTCGTCGCTCAAACTTCGCCTTCGCCATCCCCTATCCTCCCCTAATTCACAAAACGAAACACTTTACTCACCCCGATGCTTTGCGGTAATTGCTTCCGCAATTTGACGCGGCACCTGGTCGTAGCGGTCGAATTCCATGCTGTATGTTGCGCGCCCCTGCGTTCTGGAACGCAAATCGGTCGCATAGCCGAACATTTCCATGAGCGGCACGGTTGCCTCGATAGCCTGAGCACCGGCGCGCACTTTCATGCCCTGAACCTTCCCTCTGCGACCGTTCAAGTTACCAATGACATCACCCATGAAATCTTGAGGCACGAGCACCTCAACTTTCATGATCGGCTCAAGCAAGACTGGATCAGCCTTTTTGCAGGCGTCAGCAAATCCCATCGAGGCGGCGATCTTAAACGCCATTTCATTCGAGTCGACATCGTGATAGGAGCCATCAATGACGGTGACCTTGACATCGCGCAACGGGAACCCAGCCACGACGCCGGTCTCCATGCGCTCCTTGACACCTTTTTCAATGGCGGGAATATATTCCTTCGGAATGGACCCACCAACAGTCTTATTAATAAACTCCAGCCCCTTACCGGACTCCGAAGGCTCTACGGTCATAACCACGTGACCGTACTGGCCACGACCACCAGTCTGCTTGATGTACTTTGACTCCGCCTCAGCCTTTCGACGGATGGTTTCCCGAAACGCGACTTCAGGCTTGCCGACATTGGCCTCAACCTTAAATTCACGCATCAGCCGATCAACAATGATCTCGAGATGCAACTCACCCATACCGGCGATAATCGTCTGGGCAGTCTCCTCATCGGTCCGCACCCGGAACGAAGGATCTTCCTGCGCCAACTTCTGCAAGGCGAACCCCATCTTTTCCTGGTCCGGCTTGGTTTTTGGCTCAATCGCCATAGCAATAACCGGCTCAGGGAACTTCATAATTTCGAGCAGCACAGGCTGCTTCTCATCGGCCAGCGTATCACCGGTAGTAGCATTCTTAAGACCAACCGCAGCGGCAATATCACCGGCGTAGACGATATCGATCTCTTCACGCTTGTTGGCGTGCATCTTCAACAGACGACCAACACGATCCTTTGTTCCTTTGGTCACATTCAGGACCGGCGTACCGGTCTTCAACGTGCCCGAGTAGACACGGAAAAATGTGAGCTGACCAGCGAACGGATCCGTCATGATCTTGAAGGCCAAAGCCGAAAACGGCTCGGAATCAGAGGGACGCCTTTCGACTTCCTTCGAAGTATTGGGATCGACGCCAATCACAGGAGGAATATCCACCGGAGAGGGAAGGAAATCAACGACGCCATCCAGAAGTTGCTGAACGCCCTTATTCTTAAATGCGGATCCGCACAAGACAGGCACCACCTTCATGGCGATAGTCCCGGCGCGAACGACCCGCCGCACCTCCTCCTCGCTCAAGGGCTGACCGTTGATATACTTCTCCATCACTTGATCGTCGAACTCAGCCACTGCATCGAGCATCTTCTGACGATACTCATTGGCCTGATCGACCATATCAGCAGGAATCTCACCGATCTTATACTTGGCGCCCAGCGTCTCGTCGTCGTAAAAATAGCCCTTCATCGAAATGAGATCGACAGACCCGCGAAACTCAGCTTCCCGCCCAATCGGAATCTGAATGGGCACGGGATTGGCACCCAGCCGATCGATAATCGACTGAACACTGGCATAAAAGTCCGCGCCAATTCGATCCATCTTATTCATGAAAGCGATACGCGGGACTTCGTACTTATCAGCTTGACGCCAGACGGTTTCAGACTGAGGCTCGACACCCTGAACGGAGTCAAAAGCGGCGACCGCACCATCCAGTACACGCAGGGACCGCTCGACCTCGATCGTAAAGTCTACGTGACCAGGCGTATCGATAATATTGATACGGTGTTCACGCCAGAAACACGTCGTAGCAGCAGCCGTGATCGTAATACCACGCTCACGCTCCTGCTCCATCCAATCCATGGTGGCGGCGCCCTCATGAACCTCGCCCATCTTATGCGTCATTCCCGTATAGTAGAGAATTCGCTCTGTAGTCGTAGTCTTGCCGGCATCAATGTGCGCCATGATGCCGATATTTCTTGTTCGCTCTAACGGTGTCTGCCTAGCCACAACTCCCCCAGAAAAAACGAACGTGCTGCCTTCCGAGCCGCAAACCTTCCACCGCAATGCCGAATCTTATCCGGCCACATTGCAGCCCGGCTCATCAGCAGCACGACACAACACTACCAACGATAATGAGCAAAAGCCTTATTGGCTTCGGCCATCCGATGAACATCCTCGCGCTTCTTCACTGACGCACCGGTATTATTGGAGGCATCCAACAATTCAGCGGCAAGCCGATCCTGCATACTTTTCCCGCCACGCGAACGGGAGTATTCGGTAATCCATCGCAGAGCCAGCGAAACACGACGAGACGGGCGTATCTCAACAGGAACCTGATAAGAAGCACCACCAACCCGACGCGACTTCACCTCAACTACCGGCTTCACGTTATCAATGGCAGACTTGAAAATCTTCATCGGATCACCACCATTGGTTTTCTCCTGAATCAAATCAAACGCCCCATAACAGATCCGCTCAGCAGTGCTCTTCTTTCCACCGCCCATCAGGACATTCAAAAACTTCCCGACAAGCTTATCGCGATACTTAGAGTCCGGCTGCGCCTCTCGATGACCAAAAAATTGTCCGCGTGGCATCGTTATCCTATTAAATAAAATCGGTTTTCACTGCGCAATCACGCAATGACACAATCAATTACTACTTGGGCCGCTTCGCCCCATACTTCGAACGCGCCTGCTTCCGATCGGCAACACCGACGGCATCCAAGGAGCCACGAACGATGTGATAACGCACACCTGGCAAGTCCTTTACGCGACCACCACGAACCAGCACAATCGAGTGCTCCTGGAGGTTGTGTCCGACACCAGGAATATAAGTCGTAACTTCCATCCCGTTCGTCAGACGGACGCGAGCCACTTTCCGAAGCGCGGAGTTAGGCTTCTTCGGAGTGGTAGTATAGACACGGAGACAGACGCCGCGCTTTTGCGGGCAGCGCTTGAGCGCCGGACTTTTCGTCTTTGACTTTACGAGCGTCCGACCTTTTCGCACCAGCTGATTAATCGTTGGCATGCACTATACTCTTTCTTGAAAAACAGACAGTTGCTCAAAAATGCTCGTGAGCGAAGCCGTCGGATTATAGAGATGTGTACTACTTATGTCAAGAACGTTCTTTTTCTTTTCATCCATTATTTTCTGGATCAGCGCCGGCGGAACCGGCTGCATGCTGACCCACGGCAACCGGCTGCGGTTGACCACCGGACAACTCCCCAGGGGCCTTGGCACTGGCCACGAACGTTTCCCGATACTCCTCAAATCCGCTTCCGGCAGGTATGAGGCGGCCCACGATCACGTTTTCCTTCAAGCCGAGGAGATTATCCTCGCGGCCATTGATCGCGGCCTCGGTCAGCACGCGAGTCGTCTCTTGGAACGACGCCGCAGAAATGAAGCTATCCGTGGTCAGGGCTGCCTTGGTGATGCCCAGCAAGACCGGCTTACCGAGAGCCGGCTTCCCGTCTTTCTCCAAGACTCGCTGATTTTCTACATCGAAGAGCCCCTTGCTCACCTGACTGCCTGGCAAGAACGAGGTATCCCCTGGGTCCTCAATCCTGACCTTGCGCAGCATCTGCCGCACGATGATCTCAATATGCTTGTCGTTGATCGACACACCTTGCAAGCGATAGACATCTTGCACTTCATCCACCAGGTATTTCTGCAGCTCCTTTGGCCCGAGCACGTCAAGGATGTCGTGGGGATTGGCTGAACCGTCCATCAACGGCTCACCGGCCCGAACCCAATCGCCCTCATGGACGTTGACGTGCTTACCCTTGGGAATGAAATACTCCTTGACGTCGCCCATTTTATTGTCGACCAGCACCTTCCGCATACCCTTCACAAAGCCGCCATACGACACTTCGCCGTCGATCTCACTGATCACCGCCTGCTCCTTAGGCTTGCGTGCCTCAAAGAGTTCGGCAACGCGCGGGAGACCTCCGGTGATGTCCTTGGTCTTGGTCGTTTCACGCGGAATCTTGGCCAGAACGTCGCCGGGATGCACCATCGCACCCTTCTCGACGAAAATGTGAGCGCCGACCGGTAAGAGATAGCGTGCAACCGGCGCTCCTCCAGAGCCGGACACTTTGGCCGTCTTTCCGCTATCATCCTTGATCGAGACGCGCGGTCGAAGCGTGGCCCCGCTCTGCTCGATGATGACCTTGCGTGACAGTCCGGTCACTTCGTCGAATTCTTCCTTCATGGTGACGCCTTCGAGAATGTCGCCATAGGCGACCTTTCCGCCAGTCTCGGTCAGGATGGTCAACGAATAAGGATCCCATTCGACCAATTTCTGACCAACGTCAACCCGATCGCCATCCTTCACCTTGATCTTGGCGCCATAGACAACCGGATATTTTTCGCGTTCGCGACCGCTGTCGTCAACGATCGCGATTTTGGCGTTGCGGTTCATGACAACCCATTCGCCCTCTTTGTTCCGAACCGCAATGCCCGCATTGTGCACATCGGCATTTTTCTTCGCATCCAGGCTCATGTATTTCAAATGACCCGCGTGCTTGGCCTCCAACACCGTCTGTTCGACCACTTTACTGGCCGTACCACCGATATGGAATGTACGCATCGTCAACTGAGTACCAGGCTCGCCGATGGATTGCGCCGCAATGACTCCAACAGGCTCGCCTTTTTCAACAAGACGTCCGCGGGAGAGATCACGTCCGTAGCAGAGTCGGCAGACGCCACGAGCAGATTGGCAGGTCAGCACTGATCGGATTTTGACCCGATCGACGCCGGCTTCCACCACCGCCTTCGCCTGCTCTTCGTCGATTTCTTCGTTGAAGGAAACGATGATCTCACCCGTCACCGGATCGCGAATGTCCTCGCCGGCAAGCCGGCCAAGGAGGCGCTCTTCCAAGGGCTGAATGATTTCTCCGCCTTCGAGGAGGGCACTCACCAAGATACCATCCGTCGTGCCGCAATCCTCCTCGGTCACGATGACGTCCTGGGCGATGTCGACCAATCGACGCGTCAGATAACCTGAATTGGCCGTCTTGAGCGCCGTGTCCGCCAAACCTTTTCGGGCACCGTGCGTGGAGATAAAGTATTGCAACACCGTCAACCCTTCACGGAAGTTCGCCGTGATCGGGGTTTCGATGATTTCACCGGATGGTTTGGCCATCAGTCCGCGCATACCGCCGAGCTGACGAATCTGCTGCGAACTACCCCTCGCACCAGAATCGGCCATCATGAAGATCGGATTGAAGGACTCGATCTTCGCCGGATCGCCTCCGGCGCCCAATTCCTTCATCATCTCATTGGCCACCTGCTCGGTGACGTGCGCCCAAATGTCGATGACTTTGTTGTATCGCTCACCGTTGGTGATCAAACCTTCGGAATACTGTTTTTCGATTTCGTTGACTTCATGCTGGGCCTTCCCGATCAGGTCTTCCTTACGGGATGGAATATGCATGTTATCGATACAGATGGACATCCCCGCCCGGGTTGCATAGTGGAACCCGAGATCCTTGATCTTATCCAGGAATGTCACCGTCTCGCGATGCCCCGCCTGCCGATAGACCGCGTCGATCAGCTTCGACATTTCCTTCTTAGTCATCAGCTTATTGGCGTCCGCGAACGGCATCATCGGAGGCAGAATTTCGGCCAGGATGACGCGGCCGGCGGTCGTCTGCACCATCGTTCCGTTGACGCGGACCTTAATCCGCGCATGCTCGTCCAGCGCTCCGGCATCGTACGCAATCCGCGCTTCTTCAGGTGAGCCGAACAACTTACCTTCACCCTTCGCGCCGACCCGCTCCTTGGTCAACCAGTAACAACCAAGCACCATGTCTTGCGAGGGAACGGCAATCGGTTTCCCGTTGGCCGGAGAGAGAATGTTGTTGATCGACATCATCAGCACGCGAGCTTCGACCTGCGCCTCCACGGACAACGGCACGTGGACCGCCATTTGGTCTCCGTCGAAGTCGGCGTTGAATGCCGCGCAAACCAACGGGTGAAGCCGGATCGCCTTGCCCTCAACCAGGACCGGATCAAAGGCCTGAATACCCAATCGGTGCAGGGTTGGAGCGCGATTGAGTAACACCGGGTGCTCCCGGATGACTTCATCCAACACATCCCACACTTCAGGTCGCTCTTTTTCAACCAGCCGCTTGGCACTCTTAATGGTCGTGGCCGCGCCACGCTCTTCCAGCTTGTGGAAGATAAACGGCTTGAACAATTCCAGGGCCATTTTTTTAGGTAATCCACACTGGTGCAGACGCAACTCCGGCCCAACGACGATAACGGTTCGGCCCGAGTAGTCCACTCGCTTTCCTAGCAAATTCTGCCGGAAACGCCCTTGCTTGCCCTTGAGCATGTCGCTCAACGACTTCAATGGACGCTTGTTTGGCCCGCGAATCGCCCGACCGCGCCGGCCGTTATCGAACAGCGCGTCCACTGCCTCTTGTAACATCCGCATTTCATTGCGGATGATGACACCTGGCGCCTTCAATTCGATCAAACGCTTCAAGCGATTATTCCGGTTAATCACTCGACGATAGAGGTCATTGAGGTCTGACGTCGCAAAACGGCCCCCGTCCAACGGGACGAGCGGGCGCAATTCCGGCGGCAGCACCGGGATGACATCCATAATCATCCACTCCGGCTTATTGCCGGAACGGCGGAACGCCTCCAAAACCTTCAAACGCTTGGCATACTTTTTCTTGAGCGCAGCGGAGGCAGAGGCCTTCGCCTTCACATGCAATTCATCCCACTGCGTGTTGATGTCGACTTTCCTGAGGAGTTCGCGAATAGCCTCAGCGCCGATGCCGACCTTGAACGCACCGCTCCCGTACTCCGACTGCAAGGACCGCAACTGCTCTTCCGAGACCAACTCCTGCTCGCTCATACTGGTAGAGCCGGGATCGACCATGACGTAGCTCTCGAAATAGAGAATCTTTTCGAGCTGCTTGAGGCTCATATCGAGCAACGTTCCGATTCGGCTCGGCACACCCTTCAGGAACCAGATATGCGCAACCGGAGCGGCGAGTTCGATGTGCCCCATCCGTTCACGGCGCACCTTCGATTGAATGACTTCGACACCGCACTTGTCGCAGACGATGCCGCGGTGTTTCATCCGCTTGTACTTGCCGCAATTGCACTCCCAATCCTTGATCGGACCGAAAATCTTGGCGCAGAACAACCCGTCCTTCTCAGGCTTGAACGATCGATAATTGATCGTTTCTGGCTTCTTGACTTCGCCATATGACCACGACCGGATTTTTTCCGGCGACGCAATGCGAATCCGCATCGAGTCGAACGACACCGAGTCGCGCGGCTTTTCGAATAATGTGTATACACCTTCCAAGGTTGATCCCTCCTTAACGGCCGCCTGAGCGCAGTTCTGAGTGGTGAGCTATCCGGCTTCCGATCTCAAGACTCAGCACTAGAATCAGTCCTTTGATTTAACCAGCTCGACATCGAGCCCAAGACTTTGCAGCTCTTTGACTAACACGTTGAACGATTCCGGCAATCCAGGCTCCAGGAACGGTTCGCCCTTCACAATTGCCTCATACATGCGGGACCGGCCTGGCACGTCGTCGGATTTCACAGTCAGGAATTCCTGGAGAATGGACGCGGCCCCGTAGGCCTGAAGTGCCCAGACTTCCATCTCTCCCAAACGCTGACCACCGAACTGCGCCTTTCCTCCGAGTGGCTGTTGCGTCACGAGGGAGTATGGGCCGATCGACCGGGCGTGAATTTTATCGTCCACCAGGTGGTGGAGCTTCAAGACATACATATATCCGACCGTGACGGGACTGCTGAAGGATTCACCGGTACGCCCGTCCATCAACATCGTTTGTCCGCTTGGAGACAACTTCGCCTTCTTGAGCAGTTCTTTGATCTCTTTCTCGGAAGCCCCGTCGAACACCGGGCTCGCCACCTTGATCCCCAACGCTCGGGCGGCCCATCCCAAGTGCGTCTCCAGGATTTGCCCAACGTTCATACGGGACGGTACGCCCAACGGATTCAGAACGATTTCCACTGGAGTTCCGTCCGGCAAATAGGGCATATCCTCTTCCGGCAGCACGCGTGAGACGACGCCCTTGTTCCCGTGTCGTCCCGCCATCTTGTCGCCAACCTGGATCTTCCGCTTCATCGCGATGTAGACCTTGACCAGCTTGATCACACCGGGCGGAAGTTCATCGCCTCGTCTCAATCGACCGACTTTTTCGTCGTACAGGGTCTGCAGGATTTCAATCTGCTCCTTGGCACGGCGCTCGACATCCTCCAGCTCCTTCTGCTCGTCTGGATCGCTCAGAATGATGTGTCGCACCATGTCGTCCGGCAACCGCTTCAAAATTTCCGCAGTGAGCTTGCCCTTCTTCTTCAGAATGACATCGCCCGTCTCAGGATCCATCAGATCCCGTCCGACCACCTTACCGAGTAACAGCTTGCGGACCTTCTTGGTCTTTTCATCTTCAATGATCCGCAGCTCTTCCTGGTGGTCGCGCTGCAACTTCATGTGATCTTCGCTCTCGATACTCTTGGAGCGTTCATCCTTATCCAAGCCTTTGCGGGAGAAGATCTTCACATCGACGACGATGCCTTCCACGCCGGGCGGCACCGTGAGGGACGTATCCTTGACGTCCCCGGCCTTCTCACCGAAAATTGCGCGCAACAGTTTCTCTTCCGGCGTTAGTTGAGTCTCACCCTTCGGAGTCACCTTCCCGACGAGGATGTCGCCAGGCTTCACTTCCGCGCCGATCCGGATAATTCCGCTCTCATCGAGATCCCGAAGCGCTTCTTCACCGACATTCGGAATGTCGCGGGTAATATCTTCCTTGCCCAACTTGGTGTCGCGGGCTTCGACTTCGAACTCCTCAATATGGATGGAGGTGAAGGCATCTTCCCGCACCAGCTTTTCGCTCAACAGAATCGCGTCTTCGAAGTTATACCCGCCCCACGGCATGAACGCGACGAGCACATTCTTTCCGAGCGCGAGCTCCCCATGATCGATAGCGGGACCATCGGCCAGCACCTGCCCTCTCTTGACCGGCTCACCGATCCGGACCACCGGGGTCTGGGTGATACAGGTGTTCTGGTTGGAGCGTTGGAACTTGATCATTTCATACACATCAAGGCCGGAATCGTTGCGCTTGCGGCCCTCTTTGGCATCAGCCCGCACCACAATTCTGGTAGCATCGACACTTTCCACGACGCCTTCGCGCTTGGCCTGAACAACATAGCCTGAGTCACGCGCAACTACGGCTTCCATGCCGGTGCCGACCAGCGGCGATTCAGCCTTCAACAGAGGCACCGCCTGGCGCTGCATGTTCGATCCCATCAAGGCGCGGTTCGCGTCGTCGTGCTCAAGAAACGGCACCAACGCCGTAGCGACGCTGACGACCTGCTTCGGAGACACGTCCATGTATTCGATCTTGTCAGGGGTCGCAGTAATGAAGTCCCCGGCTGAACGTGCCGACACCGTCTCGGACACCAGTCGACCTGAGGTGTCAACCTTCGAATTGGCTTGGGCGATAATGTATTTGTCTCCCTCGATCGCCGAGAGATACTCCAACTCGTCACTGACCCGACCTTTCACAACCTTCCGATAGGGCGCCTCGATAAATCCGAATTCATTGATGCGCGCGTAGGTAGCCAGGGACGTAATCAAGCCGATGTTCGGACCTTCCGGCGTCTCAATCGGACAAATGCGGCTGTAGTGAGAAGGATGGACGTCACGCACTTCGAAGCCCGCGCGCTCACGAGTCAATCCGCCCGGCCCGAGGGCCGAGAGTCGACGCTTGTGCGTAATCTCGGCGAGGGGATTCGTTTGGTCCATGAACTGGGAGAGCTGACTGCTGCTGAAAAACTCCTTCACGGCTGCCACGACCGGCTTGGCGTTGATCAAGTCGTGCGGCAACACGGTCTCCATATCCAGGAGATTCATGCGCTCTTTGATGCTCCGCTCCATACGCACAAGTCCGAGCCGGAACTGGTTCTCCAACAGCTCGCCGACAGACCGCACACGGCGGTTCCCCAAGTGGTCGATGTCGTCGATCTCACCGCGACCGATCTTGAGATTCACCAGATAGCGCACCACCTCGACAATGTCCTGCGCCGTAAGGGTCCGCTGCTCAAGGGCGAAATCAAGGCCCAGCTTCTTATTGAGCTTGAGCCGTCCGACCGGCGACAGATCGTACCGTTTCGGACTTAAGAACAAATTATCGAATAGGGCTCGAGCAGTTTCGACAGAGGGGGTCTCACCCGGCCTGAGACGGCGATAGATCTCGACCATCGCCTCTTCCTTCGACCCGGTGCGCTCCATGTCGAGCGTATCGAGGATGACCAGCGTGGCATTGGTCGTATCCAGATAAATGACCTTGAATTCCTCGATATCGCTATCAAGGATCTTCTCCAGAATCTCTTCGGTCAGACGCTGATTTTTCTCCGCCAGCGACTGCTTCTTGCCGCTGTCGACCAACTCCGTCAGCACCGCGCGCCCCACCAACTCGGCGGGGGTGACAGGAATCTCCTTGATGCCCGCCGCCTTCAGCTTGGCGATCAGAACCTTCGTCAGCTTCGCTCCTTCGCGAACGAGCGGGTCCTTACCGCCTTTCTCCATCACTTCCGTCGAACACTTCAAGCCGTGATGGATTTCAGGATCGAGCTTCCGGTAGAGCTTCCCCTTGGAGACACGAATCTCCTCCACGGGGTAATACATCCGCAACAGGTCGTCGGTGCTATACCCGAACGCCTTCAACAGGATCGTGGCGGGCATTTTCCGACGGCGATCGATGCGAACGTAAAGAATGTCCCGTGCGTCGAATTCGAAATCGAGCCAGGAACCGCGATAGGGAATAATCCGGGCAGAGTACAATACCTTGCCGCTGGCATGGGTCCGCCCCTTATCGTGCGTGAACGACGCGCCGGGCGAGCGGTGCAACTGGCTGACCACCACTCGCTCGGTCCCGTTGATGAGGAACGTACCACGCTCGGTCATGAGCGGAAGTTCGCCGACATAGACTTCCTGCTCCCGAACGTCGAGCACCTTCTTCTTCGGCCCCTTGTCCTCTTTATCGAAGACAATCAAGCGCACACGCAGCTTCAAAGGAACGGCAAACGTCATGCCCTGCTCAAGACATTCCCGTTCGTCGTACTTCGGGGTCCCCAACGAATAATTGGAGAACTCCAAGGCCGCCGTGTTGTTGTAGTCGGTAATGGGAAAGACGCTAGCTAACGCCGCCTGCAAACCCTGATCCTTGCGACGGTCCGGCTCGACTTCCATCTGGAGGAACTCTTCGTAGGACCGCTTCTGGATTTCGATGAGATCGGGAATATCGATGCTCGTGCGAATCCGAGAAAAATCCTTACGTTCGACAAACTCCGAAAGAGTCGATTCCGACATTCGTTAGCCCTCCAAGCTCATAAGGAGATGAACGCCCTGCGCCATCCCAACGGACAACTCACACTGCCGCCCAACAAATCGTTACTTAACTTCGACCTTGGCTCCGCTCTCCTCGAGCTTCTTCTTCATCGTGTCGGCTTCTTCCTTCGTGGCACCGGCCTTGATGGGCTTCGGAGCGCCCTCGACCAGGTCCTTCGCTTCCTTGAGTCCGAGGCTGGTGAGCTCACGCACCACCTTGATGACCTGGATCTTCTTGTCTGCCGGAGCACTGACCAGGATCACGTCAAAGGAGGTCTTCTCTTCCGCCGGCGCGGCTGCCGCCCCGCCACCACCCACAGCCGCCACGGCCACAGGCGCCGCCGCCGTCACGCCAAAGCGCGTTTCCAGTCCCTTGACCAGATCGGCCAATTCCAACACGCTCATGCCCTCGATTGCCTTGATCAATTCATCTTGTGACAACTTGGTTCCTGCTGCTGACATGTCGCCCTCCCCTTTCTTTTTATCCTGAATGGCTGCAATGACTCGCACAAACTTGCTTAACACTCCGCTCAACGCGTACACCACACCGCGAATCGGCCCCTGCATGGCCGATAGCAGCATCGCAATCAACACTTCTTTTTTCGGCAGCTGCGCAATGGCGTTCAGATCCGCAGCCTGCACTAGCCGGCCTTCCAGCACTCCGACTGTGACCTTGATTTTTTCGGAGCGCTTTTCAGCCTGAATGAAATCACGCAAGATTTTCGCCGGAAGAACCGGATCGTCATATCCGATCACCAGGCCGGTCGGCCCCTTGAAATGGTCTTTCGCGTCCGCGAGAATCGTGCCGGTCGAGGCGCGCACGGCCAGGGTATTCTTGATGACGCAATACTCCGCCTTCGCGCCGCGCAACTGTCTGCGCAACTCGGTCATCTGATTGACGGGCATCCCGGCGCACTCCGTCAGAATCGCCAAGCGGGCGCGACCGAATTTTTCCGTCAACTCTGCGATCGCTGTTGCCTTCTCTTCTTTCTTCATGCCTCTCCCCTTACTGAGAACCTGCCTGTTCTCAACTCCACAACTTCGACAGCGCCACAGGATCCAGCTTCACGCCGGGCCCCATGGTGCTCGACATCGTCACACTCTTGATGTATCGGCCCTTGCAGGAGGAGGGCTTCGCTTTTACCACAGACTCCAGCACGGCCTGCGCATTGTCATACAGCTTCTGAACGTCAAACGAGACCTTACCGACAGGCACTTGCACGATTCCGGCTTTCTCGACCTTGAACTCGACACGGCCCTTGCGAATTTCACTGACGGCCTTGCCGACCTCAAACGTGACCGTGCCGGTCTTCGGATTGGGCATCAGCCCGCGGGGACCGAGCACCTTTCCAAGCTTACCGACAGAGGCCATCAGATCAGGCGTGGAGATCGCGCAATCAAACTCCATCCACCCGCCCTTGATCTTTTCCATCAGGTCATCCGAGCCCACGTGATCAGCGCCCGCCTGGCGAGCCTCCTGCTCTTTTTCGCCCTTGGCAAATACGAGCACACGGAGCTTCTTACCCGTCCCATGCGGCAACGCCGTGGTCCCGCGCACCATCTGATCCGACCGCTTGGGATCAATCCCCAGACGAATCGCCAGATCGACGGACTCATCGTACTTGGCAAAGGCCGCCTGCTTGACAGCCTCGACTGCCTCTTTCAATCCATAAAACCTGGGCTCGATCTTTTCTTGAGCCGCGGTCAATTTCTTTCCCATACTACTGCTCCTTCACATCCGCCGGAGGTTCACTCTGCAGAAACTTACTGGACGGTGATACCCATGCTACGCGCAGTCCCCTGGATAATCTTGATGGCGCCCTCAAGATCGGCCGCATTCAGGTCGGACAACTTCTTCTGCGCGATTTCACGGACCTGGGCCTGACTCACTTTCCCCACCTTGTCCTTATGCGGCACGCCCGATCCCTTAATGATCCCGGCGGCCTTCTTCAGTAGGTCCGATGCCGGAGGCGTCTTCATGATGAAGGTAAAGCTCCGGTCCTTATAGACCGTAATGATCACCGGGATGATGCTATCCCCGTCCTTCTGCGTTTTGGCGTTAAACTGCTTGCAGAACTCCATAATGTTCACGCCGTGCTGACCCAATGACGGACCAACGGGCGGAGCAGGATTGGCCTTGCCGGCCGGAATCTGCAATTTAATCTGCGCTGATACTTCCTTGGCCATGAGTTACTCCCTGAGAACTGCGGACTGAGCACGAGGGCTGAGAACGGCTCTCAGTCCACCATCTCGAATCCAGTGACCTCAAATACGTTCGACCTGCAAGAAACCAAGCTCGACCGGCGTAGACCGGCCAAAAATACTCACAAAAACTTTTACCCGGCTATGATCGGCATCCACGTCATCGACCGCGCCATTAAAGCCGAGGAACGGACCATCCACAATGCGAACATTGTCGCCCTTGATAAACCGGACCTGCTCGCGCGGTCCCGCCGCACCGGCATCCACCTGCTTCAGCAAGGAATCGACCTCTTCGGAAGACAGCGGAGTGGGCTGAGCCCCCCCACCGACGAACCCAGTCACCTTGGGAGTCTCCTTGATCATCTGCAAGGTTTCGTCAGCGAGCGGCGCTTCCAGCTCGATCAAGACATACCCCGGGAAAAATTTTCTCCGGGACGTACGTCGCTTTCCATCCTTGATCTCGATCACATCTTCCGTGGGAACCAAGACCTGCCCAAGTCGCTCGGTGAGCCCCATTTGACTTGCGCGCTCAAGGAGACTGGTCTTCACGCGACCCTCAAACCCCGCATAGGTATGGATGACGTACCAGTTCTTATTGCTCATCATCTCCTCTCAGCTGAACATCCAGCATCGTATCGTCCGGGCAACGCCGGACCTGTCCAGCCGCACCACGCAACTAAATGACCTTGCGCATCAGCCAGCCCAGCACGGAATCCATCATCGACAGATAAAGGGACATGAGGATACAGAACACGATCACGACCGTGGTGGCGCCGACCGTTTCCGCTCTCGTCGGGAAAGAGACCTTCTTGAGCTCACCGCGCACACCGTCGATGAATTCTCGAATAGAGGCGATCAATCGCTGAAACACGGTTACAATCCTCTCTTAGAACTTCACGGGCACTTGATTGACCAGAACCAGCCGGCACCGGTCTACGCACTCATTCACTTACAAGGGCTTGGCAGGGGCACTAGGATTTGAACCTAGACTCTCGGTTTTGGAGACCGATGTGCTGCCGTTGACACCATGCCCCTCCACCCGGAACATGAGCGCTGCCGAGCCAAGGGCCATGCCCAACCCAGCAGAAAAAGCCTACTTCACTTCCTTATGAGCGATGTGCTTCCGGCAGAACTTACAGAACTTGTTCCGCTCCAATCGATCCGGATCGTTCTTCTTGTTCTTGCGGGTCGTATAATTTCGCTGCTTACAGACCGTACAGGCCAAATCGATAATATCTCGCATTTGCCATCCCCTGAGCCGTCAACTCTCAGCCATCAGCCCTAACTCGCGAGCTGACCACTGATCGCCGATCGCGCATTCTTACGCTAAAATTTCCGTGACGACGCCCGAGCCGACGGTCTTGCCGCCCTCTCGAACCGCAAACCGCAATCCCTGATCCATGGCGATCGGGCTGATCAACTCGCCCGTGACCGTCACATTGTCTCCCGGCATCACCATCTCCACGCCCGGCGTTAACGTCACGATCCCCGTCACGTCGGTCGTCCGGAAGTAGAACTGCGGCCGGTAGCCGTTGAAGAACGGCGTATGACGTCCGCCCTCTTCCTTGGTCAACACATAGATCTCGGCCTTGAATTTCGTGTGCGGCGTGATGCTCTTCGGCTTGGCCAACACCATGCCCCGCTCCACATCCTCTTTCTTCGTGCCGCGCAACAAGACGCCGATGTTATCGCCCGCTTGCCCCTCATCGAGCACCTTGCGGAACATTTCCACGCCCGTCACGATGGTCGTCTGCGTGGGCCGCAAGCCGACGATTTCGATTTCGTCGCCGACCTTCACGATCCCCTTCTCGCACCGGCCCGTCACCACCGTGCCGCGCCCACTGATCGTAAACACGTCCTCGATCGGCATCAGGAACGGCTTATCAATGGCCCGGGTCGGCGTCGGAATGTAGGTATCGACGGCTTCGAGCAACTTCAGAATGGACGGCACGCCCAACGGCCCCTGATCCCCCTCGACCGCCTTCAGCGCCGACCCCTGCACGATCGGAATCTTATCGCCCGGGAAGTCGTACTTCGTCAGCAGCTCCCGCACTTCGAGCTCGACCAATTCCAACAATTCCTTGTCGTCGACCTTGTCCGCCTTGTTCAGAAACACCACGATGTAGGGGACGCCGACTTGGCGCGCCAACAAAATGTGCTCCCGCGTCTGCGGCATGGGACCGTCGGCGGCACTCACCACCAGGATCGCCCCGTCCATCTGCGCGGCGCCGGTGATCATGTTCTTCACATAATCCGCGTGGCCCGGGCAGTCAACGTGCGCATAGTGCCGGTTGTCCGTCTCGTACTCGACGTGGCTGATCGCGATCGTCATGATCTTGCTGGCATCCCGACGCCCCTGACTCTCGCTCGCCTTCGCCACTTCGTCATAGCTGATGAATTTCGCCATCCCGCGATCCGCGCAGATCTTGGTCAGCGCACTCGTCAGCGTCGTCTTGCCATGGTCCACGTGCCCGATCGTCCCGATGTTCACGTGGGGCTTTCGTCGCTCAAACTTCGCCTTCGCCATGATTCACTCCTTTTCTCAGAAAACACTCAAGGTTTTATCCGGTCGCCTCGAACCACCCTCAGGGCTCCCGGTCGGGTCAAGCATGGTATGGAGCCCACGACGCGAATCGAACGCGTGACCTCGTCCTTACCAAGGACGTGCTCTGCCAACTGAGCTACGTGGGCCCTGAACTCACAGTCTTAGTCCGCCCTCACACGCTCTGTCCGCACCCGCGGTCGAGCACGCTGGATTTGGAGCGGGCGATGGGATTTGAACCCACGACAGCCAGCTTGGAAGGCTGGAACTCTACCACTGAGCTACGCCCGCCCACAGTGACCCGACCAACACTCCAACGATCCGACGGCGACACGCTCGGCCACACAATGCTGCGCACCGCCAGATCGCGCTCATTATCATTGTCCAACCGGACGCACACGTTTCACGTGAGATTCGGTCGAATACGCTCAGTTTGGTGGGCAGGCAAGGATTCGAACCTTGGAAGCCATAAGGCAGCAGATTTACAGTCTGCCCCCTTTGTCCACTTGGGTACCTGCCCGCTAGGCACACGTTCCCAAACTCAAGCGAATATTATTTATTTCAAATAAATCCCGAACCAGAGCCACTTCATTCCCTGAAGAGAAGAATGAAAGTAAGCCCCACCATGCACAGCTCCCCAGCAAAACAACAGGGCTGGAGCGCTGATGAAATGAGGATTGACCTGGCTTCGAAAGCAGCCGATTTTATTTGCGACGCGTTCCATTGTCAAGGGGGTATGTTCTATGCAGGAACAAATCTACGATGCGGCAGGAGCCTCACAGGCTCCACGGGAGGCAGGAACAACCCTCCCGCGCGTCAATACCTGATCAGCCTGGCGAGTCATGTCCGCTGGACTACCCAAAACTTCCTTCATGAGTAACAAGAGTTCCGGAGCAGACAGGCGAAAGTCCGGCGCCAGAAATCGCTTGCGTGCCATCGCCTTTTCACTTGGATCCTCCGGCTCGTAATATCCTCTCAGGCTTGCGTCCTGCTCCGCCTGACTGAGCCGGGCAATCCAAGCCGGCACGTTCAGCGACCGACCGGATGATCGAAGCTCACGCGCTCCCTTCCTCTCCACTTCCAGTTGGGTCCAGATCGCCCATCCCACAAACACCGCCCAGGTTTCATTCAACGCTTCCCACGACTCCGCCTCGCTGAGAAAGCGCTCCTCTTTCAAATCTTTCTTTTGGAGCACCGGCGTGATGAGGACCTGCTGATAGCGACACCGTTGCTGCTCGCGGGCGAACGCCATAAACGACGCGTGGGCGGCTGACGGCGCACGCTCCTGCTCGAGAAAATCCATGTAGGCATGAAACAGTTCGTGATAGAGCGTTTCCAACTCCTTGTGCGTCAACCGCGCCAATGGACGCAGAGCCCTCCCCGCCGCATTCAGGGAGAGCGATCGATCCAACACCATTCGATGCTCGACCGGGTGATACTCCGCGGCAAACGCGTGCAGATCCTCAAACTCAAACGCCACAAACTGCGCTGGAATTTGTTCCAGGAACCGAGTAGGAAGATGGAGGGCTTTCGCTTCCGCCATCAATGCGCCCCAGAGGCGCGAAGAGTCCGAAGATGGCGCGGCCGTCTCTGCGCTGGCCTGGCCGAAGATCAGAAGTCCCAGCACCAGCCCCGCGGCCATCGTGGGCAGCACAGCTCGGAACCAACCGTTATAGACGAGCACCGGACGCATGATGATCTTGAATCGTAGAATGGAGTACGGCAACCCAACCAGAGTTATACGGTGGGAACGATCGACCTAGACGTACCGGTCATGCTCGTGCCCCCACTCGTGCCCATGGCCCTCTTCGACCAGAGCCAACGTTTCAAACAGACGGGGCGACACGTGATCCAGGAATCGCGATGGCTTGGATAACAACATGCCGGAACTCCGGTCATACACATTGATCGGATAGGTCAAAAACAGGTAGCGCTTCGCCCGAGTCACCGCGACATACAATAACCGCCGCTCCTCGTCCAACTCTTCATCCGTATTGAATGCGAAGACCGAGGGGAACTTCCCATCCACCACCCATAACAAAAATACGCACTGCCACTCCAGCCCCTTCGCCGAATGAATCGTCGACAGCACCACCTGCTCGTCGTCGCGCCCCGCAGGTTCCACACCCACCGCACTGCCATCCGGCGGGGCCAGCGCTAAATCAGAGAGGAACTCTGTCAGGCTGGGGTAACTCTCCGCGATGGTATGCAAATGGTCCAGATCCCGGATCCGCTTGGGATAGTCATCATGATGATCTTTCAGGATCGGCAGATAATACTCATAGACCCGGTTGACCTGCTCGGTCGGGCTCAGATCATCACTCTTCGACAGGTTGTCGAGCACCAGCGCCAGCTCCTTCAACCCCTTGCCCGAGCGGCCGCTACTGTCCCACAGCACCTGATACGGATCGTTCACCCTCACCATGGCCGCCACCAGATCCTGCGCCTTCTTGGGACCGACCCCTTCGACCAGCATGAGCACGCGATGCCAACTGACCGCATCCTGAGGATTCACGACCACCCGCAAATGGGCCAGGAGATCCTTCACATGTGCCGCCTCAATGAACTTGATTCCTCCCCGCTTCACGAACGGCAAGCCGCAGCGCGACAGCTCAATTTCCAGATCGAAGGAGTGAAAGCTGGAGCGAAAGAGCACGGCAATCTCACTGAGCGGCACGCCTTCTTCGCGCAGTTCCAGGATTTTTTGCGCCACAAATCGAGACTGCGCATTCTCCCCGGCCGCCTCCACCAGCGCCGGCAGAGGCCCGTCCAACTTACGCGTGAACAGATGTTTCGTATATTTCTCAGGGGCTTCCTGAATGATCTCGTTGGCCAGGCTGAGAATCGGTTGCGTGCTGCGGTAATTTTCCTCCAGTTTATAGATCTTGGCGCCGGGGAACCAGGAGGGAAACTCCATGATGTTGCGGAACGTCGCACCGCGGAACGCATAGATGGACTGTGAATCGTCACCCACGACCATGACGTTGTCGTGAGTAGCCGCCAGCTTTCGAATGAGTTCCGCCTGCAGCCGATTCGTGTCCTGATACTCATCCACTAGGATGTAGCGGAATTGTTGCGAGACGGTCCGCCGGATGGGTTCGTCCTTGGTCAACAAGTCCCGCAACAGCACCAGGAGATCGTCATAATCAAGCAACTGGCGCTGGCGCTTCGCAGCCTGATAGGCACGCTGGAGCTTCCCCAGCGCCTCCAGATGGTCCGCAAAGTGGGAAAACTCGTCGAGGACAATCTCTTCCAATCCTCGCAACGTGTTCTCACACTTGCTGTAAATCTCCGCAATGGTTCCCTTGCGAGGGAATCGCTTATCTTTTTCGTTCAGGCCCAATTGGGCGCGCAAGAGGGCGATCAGATCTTCGGCATCGCCGCGATCCATAATCGTAAAGCCCGGTTCGATCCCGAGGACTCGCCCATGGCGCCGCAGCAGCATGTTGGCGACCGAGTGAAAGGTACCGCCACAGACTCGCTGGCTACGCGATCCGATCAAAGCGCCGACTCGCTCCAGCATCTCCTCAGAAGACTTCCTAGTGAAGGTCAGCAGCAAAATGTGCGAGGGATCCACCCCGGAATCGATCAGATAGGCGACGCGATGCACGAGCGTCCGCGTTTTGCCGCTTCCGGCACCGGCAATGACCAGCGCAGGGCCATCGGCCGCCGTCACGGCCGCATACTGCTGCGCGTTCAACTCCTTGGCATAATCCAACGAGAACTTCCGGACGTGGTCTTGATCCGGAGTCCGTTTCAGAATGTAGGGCTTACTCTCTCGGTCCATGTTGGCATCCGACTGGGCAGTGAGGCTCATGACGGGAGCGGTCGCGCTGTATAACATACCACCGGAGACCTTGCAACGACACAGTTCGTGAGTCGCTTGCTCCGATCGCGTCCATCGAGATCAACACTTGGACCTTCAAATTGAGTTGTATATAATGCCGGACCAGCAGGGGACTTTTATGACGACCAGACCGCATTCGTTCGCTCAACAGATCCAAACCGTGGCGGAGCTCATGCTCGCGGTCGCGGGAGAGTCCGTCTCCGTGATCAAACGGGCGGCTCCGGAACAGGCCTTAAAGCTCAAACACCAGGATGAGTGGACCATTTACCTTGAATTCCTGCGCGTCATGTTTAACCTGACCGACCGCGTGTCAGCGCTCCACATCCCGCTCAAGGAGCAACCGCAATTCATGGACGAGTTGACCGACACGGTCATCGACCAACTCAAGAAAGCCCTGGAACCGGCCTTCGGTGCCGGCAGCGACCAGACGGAAATCGTACTGACCATCGGAACGGCCGTGGCCGAAAGCCGACAGACCTATGAGCGCTACCGGTTTCTCGTGACGGAAGACAGCCCGGCGAAGAACGACATGTACCGGGATTTCAGTGATCGCGTCGCCCGTGCGGTCGGAGTTCCACGCAGTCCGGGTGTGACCGCCGCGGCCACGCTCTGTGTCAGCGCCGTCATTCCGGCCCTCATCGGGATTTTCGAAGGGCAAGCGCCGCCCGTCGCCGCCGATGCGGCAGCCAACCCGGCCACGGCTGGGGGAAGCAGCGCGCCTCGGGGAGCCACCGGCGCCGATATTAAGCTGGTGAGTGTCATGTCGAGCATCAAAGGCGAGGAGGTCGAGACGCGATGGGGGCTCCATCCGCGTTTCCGCCAGGACCTGACGCAAGAGGAGGCGAAACAACTGACGACGACCATGAATCGAGTCGCCAAAATTCTCGGAGAGCGCTACGCCACCGTCGCCTTTTCTGACCAATGGGCATCCTGGCACAAAGCCGGACACGCCTGACGCAGCATTCAGGAAACGGGACAACACAGTCCCCTTCCTCACCCATCGATCACATTCCACGGAGGCGTCGTGCAAGCACCCGACCACATACAACCCCCTCAAGATACGGTTCCCCAAAGCCTGCATCGACTCGGTGAACTGGCCCGCAATCTCTGGTGGAGTTGGAATCAACCGGCACGTCAGCTGTTTGAGTCCATCGACCCTACACTCTGGTTCCTCACCCATCACAACCCGGTCCAGCTGCTCTCCGGCGTGAAACCTGAACGCTTTGTAACCTTGGCCGGCGATCCGAATTTCGTCCGGCAATACTCCGCGGTGTTACGCGCCTTCGACGAATATCTGAGTAATAAGAACACCTGGGCGGCGACGGAGTTCTCCGCACTCCAGAATTCTCCCATCGCCTACTTTTCGGCCGAGTTCGGACTCCACATTTCTATTCCAATCTATAGCGGCGGACTCGGCATTCTTGCCGGAGACCATTGCAAAGAAGCCAGCGACTTGGGCATTCCTCTCGTCGGCATCGGCTTCATGTACCCGCAAGGATATTTCAAGCAGCGTATCAACCCGGAAGGATGGCAGGAAGCCACCTACGCCCCCTTCAATCGATACGATTCGCCGATTCACCAGGCGATGACGCCGACGGGGATCCCCTGCTCCATCAAGGTCGAGATCGGCCACCGCCAGGTTACGGTGCTGGTGTGGCAAGTACGTAACGGACGAATGTCCCTCTATCTCATCGATACCGATGTGCCGGAAAACACGCCCGAAGATCGCGCCCTCTCCGCGAGGCTCTACGGTGGAGACCAGGAAATCAGGCTCTGTCAGGAGTTTCTGCTCGGGATCGGCGGCGTGCGGATCTTGCGCGCCCTGGGCATCAATCCCGCGGTCTGGCATTGCAATGAAGGCCATTCGGCCTTCCTGACCGTAGAACGCATCCGGGAATTCGTCACCACCGGACACAGTCATGCTGAAGCGAGTGACCTGGTTCGACAGAGCACCGTCTTCACCACCCACACCCCCGTTCCGGCCGGGCACGATATTTTTCCGTTTCACCTGATGGATCGCTACTTCAGCAATTATTGGGGCCAACTCGGACTCTCCAGAGAAGAGTTCCTACGCCTGGGCGAAACGCCGGAAAACGCAGGACACGGCTTCAACATGACCGCCCTTGCGATGCGGCTGTCGGCCCACGTCAACGGCGTGAGCCGCGAGCACGGGCGAGTCTCTCGACAAATGTGGCAACACTTGTGGCCTGGCCTGGCGCAGGACCTCGTCCCTATCCGCAGCCTCACCAACGGCATCCACGCGCCCACCTGGATCTCCCCGGAGTCGAACTCCCTCTATGCCAAATATCTCAGCCCTGACTGGGCGGAACGGGTCGATGACCCCACCATTTGGCAACGGGTCACGGACCTGCCGGATGACGCTCTTTGGGCCGTTCGACAAACAACGCGACGCAAACTGATGCGGTTTATTCGCGAGCGCGCGCGGGACGGCTGGATTCGCGGCCATCTCCAGCCCATGCAAGCGATCGCCAGGGGAACGCTGCTGGACCCGGAAGCCCTCACGATCGGATTTGCCAGACGGTTCGCGACCTACAAACGTGCGACACTCCTCTTCCGCGATCTCGACCGACTCAAACAGTTGCTCCACAATCGGTGGCGGCCCGTCCAGATCGTGTTTGCAGGCAAAGCGCACCCGGCCGACGAACCTGGGCGCTACTTCATTCACGAGGTGCTGAGTTTCTGCAACGATCACAAACTCGGTGGTCACGTCGCTTTCCTCGAAGACTATGACATGCATATGGCAAAGTACCTGGTGCAAGGCGTCGATATCTGGCTGAACACTCCGAGAGCCCCACTCGAGGCGAGCGGGACCAGCGGCCAAAAGGCCGCGCTCAACGGCGTGATTAACCTCAGTGTCCTCGATGGTTGGTGGCAGGAGGGGTACAACGGCGCCAACGGATGGGGCATTCAACCCCTGCCTGAGGGATCGGACACCCAGGCGCAGGACGCTCACGATGCGGAGCAATTGTTCCGGTTGTTGGAACAGGAGGTCGTACCGCTGTTCTACCAACGCGACTTGGATGGCATTCCACGCGGATGGCTCCAGATTGTTAAGGAGAGCATCAAAACCGTCGCCCCCCGCTTCTGCACCAAACGGATGGTCAAGGAATACATGAGGCAGCTGTATGCACCGGCCACCGCGCGCACCCCGAACAAGTGGTAGCATGACCGGGCCTGGGCCGGAGCTCGCTCGAGTGCGCCGACACACGACCTGGGTACTGCCAGTTGGGCTTGCGCTGCTTGCCTGGGCCATCCCGCATTCCGCAACGGCAGTCCCATCAGCGACCAAGCCCGCCGTCACCCCCGTCGAACGACAAGCCATGACGCTCTACCAGGCGGCTGAATACAGCCGCGTGCTGGAGCTACTCCAGCAGATACCCGCTGGCCAGCAACCAGCGTTGGAACTCCTGCGTTATGGCATTCTGAGTCATCTCAAACTTGGTAAGCCTGAGGAAGCGTGGAAGCTCTACACCAAACTCGTTGCGGACAATCGTCCAGACGAACCAGCCGTATTGCGGGACATTGCACGAAGCTTTATTGTGACTCGTGTCCGTGATACTCAGGAACATATCCGCATTGCTGCCTATACGGCGCTGGCGGAAATGGGCGAAAGCGACACGTTACCGATACTCGAAGACGGCCTGTTGGATTCATCGGCGCTCGTCCGCGCTCGCGCAGCCGAAGCCATTGGACGAGCCGGCCTGGCCGGACGCTCCTCTGCGCTCAAACGAGCGCTGCGCGACGAGGCGCCCGGAGTTCGCATTGCGGCAATCAATGCCCTCAGTGATGCCAAAGTCGCCGGCATAACGGATCAACTGACTGAAATCGCCCGCGTCGATGAGGGTCCGGAATCCATCTTTGCCTTCGCAGGATTGTACAAGCTTGGACGAACGGACGTCCTGACCGACATCTCCAATGCCGTCACGCTCCCCGACCCTGAGGTGCGCATGGCAGCACTGGGTGTGCTCGGACGATTGCGTCGACCTGCCAGCCTGTCGATCTTGAGCCAAGCCGTCTACGATCCCCATCCTGCCGTCCGTGCCTTCGCAGCGGGGGCTCTAGGAGAATTCGGTAGCACCGACGGGATCGCTCCACTGACACACGCTCTGAGTGATGAGAATCCGCGCGTCCGCAGTGTCGCCGCTTCCAGTATCGGTCGACTTGGCGCCACTGAAACTCGTAGCGTTGTCCAACCGCTATTGCGAGACCCCGATGAGCATGTTCGTATCAGCGCCGTCGAAGCTCTCCTCCGACTCGGTGATGCCAGTGCAGTTCTGAATGCCGCAGACCTCGCCCGACATCCCGATCCCTCCGTACGTGGGGGTGCTGCGCATGCCCTGGCGGCCGCCACCACCCCCAATGCCCTGACCGTGCTCGAAAGCTTACTTCGAGACCAGCAGCCGCTCCCACGACTCATGGCCGCACGGGCGCTGGGCAAACTGCAACAGAAATCCCTCATCTCTCCACTTAAAACCGGCCTCCAAGATTCGGATCCCACGGTTCGGATAGCTTCAGCAGGAAGCCTTATCCACATATTGTCTCGAAAAGACAAACAAGGGAGCGCCCGCTAGGGGCTGAGAATCAGTATGCTCAGATTCATAGGGCTATTGATGCTACTAGCCCTCTCGTTCGGATTCGGATACCTCTGGGGCAAACAGCCGGCGAACAATCTTGAGCAAACGGTGCGGGATTTCTCGCGGAATGTCGTGGATACCACCCTGGGAGTAGAACGGGATCTGCATCGCCGCCAAAGCCTCATCGACGCAAAATCCAAAGTAGTGCAAGCGAAGGCTGAACTTTACGACAAAAATACAACCAATGCTGCAAAGGAACTGGCAGCGGCTATCGACTCACTCGAGCTAGCCACCCGTGGGGGGAAACAAGTAGATCCTAATGCTCAGGTCAAAGAGCTGGCAGGAAAAATCAGAGAACTTCGCTTGGAACTATCCCTCGGAAAGAAGGTTTCTGCTACGAAGCTCGACGACGTCCAAAAAGAACTA
Organism: Nitrospira sp. ND1; assembly: GCF_900170025.1. NCBI lineage: Bacteria > Pseudomonadati > Nitrospirota > Nitrospiria > Nitrospirales > Nitrospiraceae > Nitrospira > Nitrospira sp. ND1. The sequence continues at coordinate 609,012 of NZ_FWEX01000006.1, forward strand.
GACCTCCTGCTCCGCAAGTGAAGCTGTCGTTAAACAGCGGCCGGTTGCTTCTTCCACTTTGCAAGAATACGCTCAACTCGCATCTTAACCACCATATCACTGTCTTTCAGCAATGGCTTGATCGCTTCGCGACCACGCTCATCGCCGATAGCTTCAAGTGCCGCGGCAGCTGTCAGCCGAGTGAACCAGTCCTTATTCTGCAACATTTCAATCAGCGGATCGATGGCTTCGGGAGACTTAATCCGCCCCAACGCAATCACCGCTTGCTTCCGCACTAACTCTTCTTTGTCTTTCAACGCCTTGATCAAACCAGGCAGAGCCGGCTCACCAAGATTAACCAAGGCATCGGTGGCATCCTCCATGAACTCATCATTTCGGAGCTGTTGCATCAGAGGCTCAAGCACCCGTTCATCACGAATTTTCCCCAGAGCCATGATTGCGGACTTCCGCACATCCCAATCTCTGAGCAACTTAAGCAACACCTCGACGGCAGGAGAACCGATCTGCCCGATCCCCTCAATCGCAACTTCCCGCACCTGCCAGTCACCATCGCGAAGAGCCGCAGCAAGCGGTTCGACGCAACGCTCATCGCCCATTTCTCCCAGCGTGATTGCAGCTTCTCGCCTGACCACCCAATCAGGATCCTTGAGAAGATCGATTTGAATATCGATCTCGTCCTTGACCTGCTCCTCCTCAAGAACCACTTCCTGCAATGGATCAGTGAGGTCCTGGGCGCCTGCCGAAGAATCCAAGGAAGCAGCCAGTTGATCTGAGACCTGATCTGTCAAAGTCTCATCCTCAACCTGACTAATGGGGGAAACAGCCTGGGCCTGTTCTTCTTTTTCACCAGTGTGTTCCATATCAATGTTCCTTGTTCCGCAGAGGGGTGGGCGTGGCGATCAAATCCGTCAATCCCGCAACCGCTTAGGACTTCGCTTCAGTCTGATTTCCAGCAGCATGCTTTTTTCTCAACGCAAGCGCACGCCGTTTGCGCTGCACTCGCTTGAGCCGTTTGTGTAAAGAGCGGGCAGCCGGATCACCTGAAAGTTTTGCTTCTTTTGTTACTCGTACCGCAATTTTTTTCTTGAGTCGGACCTCGTCTGATTCACCAACTGGTTTCTTTGCCATTCAGCTTTCAACCTCCAACAATTAAGATCAACAAACATAAGAAATGACGGCGCAATCAGGCATCACTCCAGAGGAGGCAGTCTAATCAAGTACGGGCGGAAGTGTCAACTAACGGAGTACCGCCCACTTAGGATAGGATGAGGACGGGGACGGTATTGTGAGCTGTGTGGTCGGCTGCCAACATACTGCCGATACGGCGCTCACGCCTCACATAGAGCGCTTCTTGTGGCATCATTCTTACAGGAACGGCAGGTCTTTCAACTCCCTCCTCCGGGCGACGATGTTGCCTCACTGCTCGCATATCCGTATTCAATACCATACCGGACACAGCAGGAATCTTCGTCGAGGGAATCTGCGCGACCGGACGATGATCTCCAATCACCTCAATCTGCACCGCCGTGGTACCGGCTTCAACCATGCCTAACTCTCGAGCCGCCGCATGCGAAAGATCCAGCATACGCCCTGCAACGTAAGGCCCCCGATCGTTGATTCGAACTTGAACGGTTTTCCCATTGGTCAAATTGACCACACGAACCACACTACCTAACGGCAGTTTGCGATGAGCAGCAGTGTAGGCCGTCATATCGAAGGCCTCCCCATTCGCTGCGAGCTTTCCATGAAACTCCTTGCCATACCATGAGGCCACTCCCCGATCTTTAATACCGAGGTCCAATGTAAGCTCGCCTTTCGGCAACGCAGAACAAGCACTCAAGAGAAGCCAGCCAGCCAGAGGAATCACAGCGTAACCGGCCTTACGACGGAAAGGGTTCCGGGAGTTCATGTCCATAGAAGCACCTCGTGTGAAAGCCTACACCTCACCGCCTGTCAGACAACTCTCCTACTCAGTGAGGTCAGGCTACGCAAGATTGCCCTTGGCGACAATACCGTCTGGGTAGCAGACGCCCCCTACAAATAGGCAGACAATTCAACGCTCAACGAAGAAGAAGTCTATGATTTTGCTGAACAGAGCCGAACAACGACACAAATGAATTTCTTCCGCTCACTGATACGCAGGATGCCTCAACGCTTGGAACTGCTGATAGTTCCAGAGTGAACACAAGCCCAAATTGTCGGGCTCTCGGATCAACCGTATGAAATCAGGCCAGCCCGACAGTTCGATTTCCCACTGGCAACACGATCTAACGAAATCGAATACCCCGGTCTTCAAATTTGGTGTTTACTACGAACCGCTCGAAATTCTTCTCCAACACTTCTGACAGGATACTTTCCCCATCCTGCGGCTCGAACCACAACACATTGTCATGGCTACCTGAATGAGCGTCGGTTCGTACGAGTGCGCTGTTATCTTCTCGGTTGCTCGCCTGAATGACCAGTTTGGTTCGGGCTTCAATATCGGTGAGAAATACCCCGCGCCGGGCATCGACCGCCAGTTCGAGAATCTTCCCGGAAAGCACAACATCGGGACCGGCTTCTGATGCTGCCGGGGCAGTCTTGGCGTACTGCGCTTGCCATCCTTTGCGCTTGAGATAATCGGCAAAAGCCTGGGCGGTTTCCTCGCCAGCACTACCGCTCGACACGTTAAAGTATGTGTCGCCTCCCCACATCGAACTCCGACTCCCAACCTTGGTTCGATCGGGCCGCCCATCTTCAAACGGAATGACCATCACTCGAGGCCCCGCCATAGGCTTCACCACCTGAACCGCACTAGTGGTATCCGTTTGCATTTTGGGGGTCAGGTTCATCGGAATAATGTCGCCTTTTCCGGAGCAGCCCAACAGGAGCAGCAACCCGACGGCCACCGGCGCAGATGTCCCCCGCACCACATGCTGTCGAATCATAAAATCTCTCTACCTCCTTGTGAGTAACAAATCCATAACTGGTGACTAATCATTGCCTAATTGCGGTGGAGCACAATTGATCGAACGGCGAGGCCGTCACGAGTTTTGACATACTTCAGCGTCACTTTGTCTCCCGCATGAATTTGATCGAGTCCGATCCGCTTTTTCCCGCGCACGATGGTGGCACCCTGCTTGAGCACCGCACCGACCACCGTGGCTTCATTTGCTCCGTGCTGCCCCCTGACCACGATGACCGGAGGGTCATCTGCTAGGTTGACGGCTTCAACCGTTCCTTTGATCTCGTGCACCGTGTTACTGGCAGCATAGACCGAGGTCAGAAAACTTCCGAGGCCGGCAAGGGCGACACAGAGTGCGGCGCCGATCACTAACACACCGAGCAAGCTCGGTCTCGGCTGATTGATATCACTCCTCATCCCAGACGAACCTCTTTTCATTCATTGTGCGGAGCAACTTGATGGATAAAGTCGCGGAACTTTAGCAGTTACACATCACGCTGTAAAGACGGACGAGGGCTTTTCCTGCCGTCCCGGAAAGCCAGGAGCCACATCCGTCTCTTGACTGCACCGAAGGCGGTCGGTAATATCCAGATCGATTTGCCACACCACGTGCCGTATCAACGAACAGCAGGAATCACACCCATCCAGCCGTCTCTCTCGACTGCATGATCGAAGTTCGCAACATCACAAAACGGTATGGCAACCTGACGGCGATCGACCGCGTCACCTTTCGTGTGGACAAAGGTGAGGTGCTGGCATTCCTCGGCCCGAATGGCGCTGGAAAAACCACGACCATGCGAATCCTAACCTCTTTCATTCCGGCAACGGAAGGGACAGCGCAGGTCGCAGGGTTCGATTGTGCAGAGCAACCGGATGAGGTGAAAAAGCGAATCGGCTATTTACCCGAGACGCCGCCGGTGTATCAAGAACTCACTGTCTCCGAATACCTCGCCTTCGTTGGACAACTCCGCGGACTCAGTGGCGCAGAGCTGACGGCCGGCATGGACCGTGTCATGGAACGGCTTTCCTTAGGATCTGTCCGCCAGCGACTCATCGCCAATCTGTCACGCGGGTACCGCCAGCGAGTCGGCCTGGCCCAAGCGCTGATTCACGATCCCCCGGTTCTGATCCTGGACGAACCCACGGTAGGTCTCGACCCAAAACAAATCATCGAAATTAGAGAATTGATCAAGAGCCTGGCCGGCTCTCACTCAGTGATTTTGAGCACCCACATTCTCCCTGAAGCCACGGCCGTCTGTCAGCGTGTCGTGATCATCAACGGCGGCCGGATCGTCGCCGAAGACACGCCCGACCAACTGTCCGCCAGGCTCCGACGATCGGAAAAAATAAGCGTGACCCTCAAAGCTCCACCGGCAGATGTCCTCGAGCGATTTCGCGAGGTCGCCGGGGTCGAGCATGCGCTGACGACATCTGAGCCCCACACCGTTCTCATCGAGTGCGCCCTCGGCAGAGATATACGAGAAGAAGTCGCACGGTTTGCAGTGGGCCAGCATTGGGGATTGCTTGAGATGAAATCGGTCTCTATGACCTTGGAAGACGTCTTCCTGAAACTGACTCAGCGGGAAGACGGTCTGCCGAAAGCGGACGATGCAAGCGAAAGCGAACTACACTAGCCCGATGCCACCAGTTCAAGCCATTATCGCGAAAGAACTGCGATCCTATTTCGTCTCCCCGATCGTCTATGTCGTCGGCGCCGTCTTCCTGCTCACCTTTGGCTTCCTCGCTTACCTCTATATTGTGTTTACCGGAGCTCAAGCCATTCAGTTGATGCAGATGCAGGGCGGCACCGCGCAGATCAATCTGAACGATCTGGTCTTCCGCAATCTCTTTGCCAGCATGCGCTTCGTGTTGCTGTTGATCCTCCCTATTCTCACCATGCGACTCCTGGCCGAGGAACGAAAACTGCGGACCTTCGAATTTTTGATGACCGCCCCCGTGCGGGTCAGTGAGATTATTGTCGGGAAATTCATCAGCGTGTACCTTGTGTTCCTCGGAATGCTGCTCCTGACCACCCTGGTTCCGCTCACACTGGCCCTCTTCAGCGATTTCGATTGGTATCCCGTCCTGACCGGCTACCTGGGCATGACACTCCTCGGAGGGTTCTTTCTGGCCGTCGGCCTCTTTGCCTCATCCATCACAGAGAATCAAATCGTGGCCGCCTTTACCAGCTTCGGCCTGCTCTTGATGTGTTGGCTGTTGGCGGGCCTCGGCTCGCTGCTAGGTGACACGCCGGCCGGCCACGTGGTCTCCTATCTCTCGTTCATGGAACACTTCGATCATTTGGTTCGTGGCTTGGTCGACACAAAAGATCTGGTTTATTACGTCAGTGGTACCGTTTTAATGCTATTCCTCGCGCACCGAGTGGTGGATTCGTCACGATGGAAATAACTCGTCGCCCCCTTCCTATCGGCGCCATCGGAACCGGGCTGGCCATTGCCGGAGTGATCACCTACACCCTGGTACCGGACAAACTGTGGCTCGTGACGCTACTGGAAGGGCTGGCCCTGGTCTCGCTCATTTGGGCCTTTGCCATCCACTTCGAACGGCTCAAGACCTTTACCTCCCAACGATCGACCCGCATGGGCGCCAACAGTGTGCTCATGGTGGCGCTGTTTCTCGGCATCCTCGCCATCGTCAACTTCCTCGCGGCGCGACATTCGATCCGCTGGGACTTCTCCGAGAATCAGAACTATACGCTCGCGCCGGAAACCTATCGTGTCCTTCGCAACCTCACGCGGGATATCAGCATCACAGTGTTCACGCGGGAGAAGGACCCAGGGTACCAGGCGTACAAGGAACGCTTCGACAGTTATCGGCAGGCCAGTTCCAAGCTGACCGTCCAATTCATCGACCCCGAGCGTCAGCCGAAAGTCGCACAAAACTATGGCATCACCAGAACCGATATCGCGATCTTTGAAAGCGGCCCGCAATCGGTTCGCATTACGTCCCCGGCCGAGGTAGAAATTACCGGCGCGCTCGTTCGGGTGTCCAAAGATACCAAGAAGCGGGTTGTGTTTCTGGAAGGGCATGGCGAGCGGAGCCTGGACGATACCGATCGCGGCGGGCTGACGCTGACCAAAGAAGTGCTGCAAAAGCAGGGATATGACATCGGCACCCTCACCTTGCTGCAGGAATCCGCAGTGCCTGAGAACACCGATGTCCTGATCATTGCCGGCCCACGGCGAGCGCTGACCAAAGAGGAGAAGGAACGCATCCAGGCCTACGTGGTGAAGGGGGGACACGTCCTGGTGATGGTCGATCCCGATACCCAGTCGAATATGGACGACCTGCTCAAAACCTGGGGACTTGAACTAGGGCCGGGGGTCCTGGTCGATCTACAGGACCGACTGGCGCAGGGAGACCTGACCGCCCTCTTGGTCCGCACGTTTACCGACCACGAAATCACCCATGAATTGACGGCGGCCGTGCTGTTTCCCCTGGCTCGCCATCTCACGTTCCAGGAGGAATCAGGCAAAGAGTGGGACTATGTTCCTCTCGCGCGCACCTCGCCGCGCAGCTGGGCCGAAACCGATATGAAAGGACGCGTCGTCAGCTACACCGAAAAGGAAGACGTCCAAGGCCCCCTCGCGCTGGCTGCAGCCTTGACCCCCAAGCAAGCGCCCGAAGAAGGCAAACCGCGCCCCGCCGTAGTCGTCGTCGGCAACTCCGCATTTGCCAGCAACGGGTTTATCAACTTCGTCGGCAACAGCGATTTCTTTCAACGCACGGTGGGATGGCTCTCGGAAGAACGGGATCTCATCTCCCTCACGCCCAAAGACCCTGCTGTGCGTCCCTTTACCCCCAACCCGCTCCAGGAACGCATTCTGCTCTACGTTCAGGTTATTCTGCTCCCGGCGATGACTATCCTGTGCGGCCTCCTAGTGTGGCGGAAGCGGCGTCGTTTGTAAGACCATGGCGCGCTACTGGTCGACGCTCATACTGGCAGGCGTGTTGGCAGGGCTTGGACTGTACCTCTACCTCGTCGAACTCCCCGACCAACGTACCGAAGTGGCAACCGCCACCCAAGCCAAACAAATTCTGCCGTTCACCGAGGCACAGATCACATCGCTGACGGTTCGCAGCCAATCCGGCGAGGTGGTATTGACTCACTCACCTGGCCAACCCTGGACCATTACCGCACCCCTTCAAACCGACGCCGACCAGCGGCAGGTGCAGGCCTTGATCCGCGCGTTGATCATGGGCAAGGTCTCGCGCCTTGTCGAAACACATCCAGCCTCATTGGCTCCGTTCGGCCTCGACCACCCTTCAACAGTCGTCACCCTGACCGCAGGAGACAAGCAGGAAACGCTCTCGATCGGCGATGCCGGCCCCCTGTTCTCCACCCTCTATGTGCTGAGAACGTCCGACGAGGCCGTACTTTTGACGGACCTGGCCCCCAAAGACTTTCTGAACCGAACCCTGCTCTCATTCCGCCGCAAGGAATTGTTGCAGTTCAATCAGCAGGAGACGGAGCGACTGCGCCTCACCTATCCCACAACAGAAATCGTGCTCTACGCGTTGGACGAAAAGCCGAAAAAGAAATGGAAAATCCGCTATCCCATTGAAGCTGAGGGGGACCGCACCGAGATCCTAGCCCTCCTCTTCCGATTGGAAGATCTTAAAGCGCTCTCGATCGTCGATCAGGGGCCTGAGCGGGAAAAGCTCGCACCCATGCTGACCAAACCCAAAATAAAAGTCACCTTGAGTGCGGCCGGGGTGGACCACGTGGTCCGCCTCTATCAGCCCGACCCGGCAAGTGGAGAAGCCTATGCCCAAACCACCCCGGACGGCCCGATATACAAAATCAGCCCCTCGGCGATCAAGGACCTGACCAAAGACCTCTTTACCCTCCAGGATAAGCGACTGCTCGGAGTGGATACCGGCGACATCGCCATGCTCTCGATCAAGACACGCGAAGAGCAGTACGTGCTCATTCATGACCGGAACGAATGGATCCTCGAGGATCAGCCGACAGAGAAGCTTCGTCAGGACGTCGCGGACCTGCTCGTCAGCCGTATCGTCAATCTGCCGGCGGAAGAACGTGTCCTGAAACAAGCCGGCCCGCTGGCGCCCTATGGCCTCGTGGCTCCCGTGGTTGAATTCGTCGCTACCGGGAAGGACGGGCGCGTCGCCGGACGCCTCGCAATGGGCAATCAAGTCGGCGGACTCGTGTATGCCATCGGCCATCGAATTCCAGGGATATTCCAGGTACGCCCCGACCTGCTGAAACAAATTCCCTCCCGACTCGCACTCCTGGGCCAGGGTCCGGGGCCACCCCCCTAAACGACCTTCCGGAGGTGTTTCCAGATAGAGAAGGTTTATGCTACTGTGCGCCCATCGCTCTTGATCAAGGAGGATCCTTCAATGACGAACTCGCGTTCTCACGGTGCTGTAGTTCTGTCCTTATCTCTGTTGTTACTCAGTGCCTGTGCTACGGAAGAAACCATGACCGGCGGCGGATCGACACCATCTTCGAGCGCTGCCATGAAAGCCTCCGCGCAGGCCTATGACTCACTGCAATCCTGCCTGGCACGCATCCAATCCGGCGGCACGGCGGGCACGCGTCAGCTCGCCGAAGAAGGCTGTCAGAGGGATGAGGCGCTTCGTCAGTCGATCGCCGGGAATGCCACTGCAAAGAGTGGAAACAGGGCGGCGGCCGGTGCTGCAGGTGATAGCCTTGAAGCCTGCATGGCACGCATTCCCAAAGACGGCTCAGTCGGGCAACGGATGTTGGCCGAAGAGAGCTGCCAGCGCGACCAAGCCAATCGACGCTAGCACCCTCTCGCTTCTCGAGACCGACTCACCTCCGAAGGTGGCAGCCGCCCCTTCGGAGGCGCGTCACTTAAGGTAGACAATCCTCCTCGCTTTCAGTATCGTATCCCCACGCCCCCGTAGCTCAGTTGGATAGAGCAGCGGTTTCCTAAACCGCGGGTCGCACGTTCAATTCGTGTCGGGGGCACCAATTTTTCAACAAGTTAGCGAAACCTGCTCTGGCCGAATCGCCGCTTGTGCTAAATTTGTGCTAAACGCCCTTCCCGCATCGAAAATCGCCACTCCATCCCGCAAACTTTCCGGATAATGATGCGCATACCGCTGCGTCATCATCGGCGATTTATGCCCGAGAATCCGCTGAACCTTGTACAAGTCCACACCAGCCTGCACCATGCGTGTCGCACAGGTATGGCGCAGGTCATGGAACCGGAAATCAGACACCTGTCCGTGCTTGAGCGCTAATCGGAAACTCCGTCGTAGATTGGGAGCGTCCAAGGGTGTGCCTGCCGCGCTCGTAAACACTAACTCCGAATCAACACGCCGGCCACGAGCTTGAAGAGCCTGCACCAGCGTATGACTGAGCGGAATTGTCCGCCGCTCCCCGTTCTTCGATTTAAACACCGTGGCGGTTCGTCGATTGAGGTCCACACCGGCCCATGTGAGGTTGAGAATTTCCCCACATCGCATCCCCGTATGAATCGCGAAGACGATCACGTCCTGTAACCACGGTGCTGCAGCCGCAAGGAGTCGTCGCTCTTCCTCACACGTCAGCCATCGATCCCTCGTATTGTTCTCTCGTTCCATGGACACCCGGCACACCGGATTCTCCTTGGTCCATTCCCATTCGCGACAAGCCAAATTGAAGGCCTTCTTCATGAGCGCCAATTCGCGATTGATCGTGGCCGGTCTTACCCCATCCGCATACCGCTTATTCTTAAAGGCCACGATCGTTTTCGGCATCACTTGCTCCAACTTGGGATTCCCAAAATGCGCATTAAGATTCGTCACCATGTTCACATATCGACGGTAGTGCGACCGTCGGCTGGCATGCTCGCGCAAATAACGATCCATCAACTCTCGGAATGTCCTGGCTTCCTCTTTCGGCTTGTCGAAGTACTTTCCTTCCACAATCTGCACTCTGACTTTACTGAGAATGGCTTCGGCCAACTTTTTGTCCGAGGTTTCCGTCGATCGCCGCACTTGCCGCCCTTGAAACGTAAATGACATCCACCAGATATTGTTCCGTTTAACGAGCCCCATGCTGCTCCTCCTTCGTGCGTGGGCTCGGTGTGATAGTTTCCCCGTGGCGAGTATAGACCTCGGATTTGGCCGCTTCAATGAGTCGGTCGAGGTCGCTGGTCTCGTCGTGAGTCGGCAGTGGGAGCGGCTTGTCGAGACTGGTTTCAAAGCTTTTCAGCCAGGCCTGGATCGCCTCAGGTTCAAAGCGGACAAGACCATGAATACGACGGCAAGGAATCTTGCTCTTGGAAACCCAGAGATAGAGTGTGGATTCTTTGATATTGAGCCAAGCCGAGAGCTCTTTGACGGTAAGCATGTGCAGATACACCGGGGGAGTCTGCCGACACCCCCAGTCCCCCTAACATGGGCTGCCCGCGTGGCCGCCGGCAGTCCGGTGAAACCGAGTGGGTTGCTTGAGCAAGCTCCGGTGTCGGTCCTTCCACCTGGAGATGCCCCTGACAATTTCGTTCAGTAGCCATTCTTCCCCTCCAGGGGTGGCACAAATGACCGCCAACATCGGCGTCAGGGTGTCACTCACCCATCGTTTCACGTTTTGCAGGGTCTGCACCTGCTTCTCCTGGGCCAATCGCCCCTTCTGAAATCCCTCCGTCAGGAGGGCGTACCACTCCAACACTGGAGCCCGGTACCGTTCTTCATCCTCGGCATCCTTCGGAATCTGCCGGAAATCCACATACGATCTCAGTAAGCCAACTACCAACTCCTTCCAATCGGCTTCATCTAAACTGGCTAATGCTCTCGCGCATTGTTCGGCGCGATCCTTCTTGAGTTCTAATTCCCACCGTGTCCCGTAGTCCTGCCAGTTCTCATGTCCTTTGCTCTGAAGTTCGAGCCGCTTGTCATAAATCCGCAAGAGGGTCTGACTCTGCGGACTTCCAAAGTACATCGTCTCACCGGTCGTCGCCCCGGTGCCGTGGGTCAGGTTCGAGACGATATGCCGGACCTGAGCTGCCCTTGTGACGCATTGGCCTGCCGAGACCGCTTCTCGGATGGTTGCCACTGGCACCGTTCCCCCTCGGTCATCCAGCGCACAATCAATCCGTGTCACGTGCCCTTGCTGCTTGTGCACCCACTTGAGGAGGGTTCGGATCTGATCCAGTGTCAGGGCGGACGCCAGGCCGCCCGACAAATCCACATGGATTTCATTCGGACGACGAGGCGCATTCGTGCCCAGTTTTCCGACGCCGCGTAGCCCGTCTGCCCGCATCCAGGACAAGGGATAGCCTCGAAATCCACCTTTGGCCTTGCTCCAATCGCCACCGAGGACCTTCATGGTTTCTTGGGGATTGGTGGCCAGGACCGTAAAGGCGAGCCAATCAATGGTGAGGGTGAAGCTCGAATCCATAGAATCTATCGAACTCCTGTACGGAGCGCTGTGGGTAGCGCCCCCGTGTTACCAAGACGGGGGCCATTCCGCTCCGCCCCGCAGCCTTCCGGCATGCGGCGCGGACCGGCATCACCTCTTGATGGTAGGCCGGATAGCACGTTCCTAGCGTCCCTCCGTGGTCGGTCGGACAAGCTTCTGTCTGACTACGCCAAAGGCTTTTTCTCCGACCTCTCGCGCCACGATTTTGATCGCCTCGGCCTTGCCATCCATCACCATGCTCATGAGGACCGCACCACGGACGTACTTGGACACGGTCGTGCCTTCGTCCTGAGCACACCGCTCGATCAGTTTGCGTTCTTGGTCGGTGACCTTGAACTGTAGTGTTTCGGTCTTTGCGTCATCGGTCCGCATAGCTTCTCCCTATTAAATATATTATATCGTATATTATATCCACGGCAATATCAAGTTGCCTATTTTGACATGGACTCACCATACACGGCGTTTCGGTCTTTTGTCGTATGCGGCAACCACATACACCTAAGATTGCTGGACGTCATAACATCGGTAGGAATTCACCCTACCCCATATGATACGAGCCTTCCCCCCTGAAGCTCAGTAGCTGGCTCACAACCCGCCCTGTAGATTCACACGCAGCATTCGATATTTCGTGAGATAACGCACATTCAGTCGTTCGAATAATAAGACGAATGAGCCAATTAACTCTCAGCTCATCGGTAATTACAAAGGAGAAACAGAATGAATAAGCTGTCTCGTTGGTCCACTCTGGCTCTAATGAGCTGTGTAATCCTGACCGGGTGTAGTTCCACCGGAAATCTCGGAATTGTGACAAAACCTTCTGCCGATAACGCCGAGCGTCTCCGCTCAGGCGTGAAGTTCGAAGAACTCGGTCCAGTAGAAGGTTCATCCTGCCGGCATTTTGTGCTCGCCGTGATCCCTTTCGGAGATGGCAGCTTCTCTAAAGCAGTGGAGGATGCGCTGTCCGCTCGAGGCGGAGATGCATTAATCAATGTCACGGTGACGAACAGCCTCTATGGCTTCATTCCGATCTATAACGTCTACACCTTCACCTGTACGTCAGTCAGCGGCATTGCGGTTAAATATAAATGACCTTGAAGCGCGGGAGTGGCCGATGAGATTGATAAAAATAGGTCTTCAGGTAACTGTGTTGTCGTTGTCGTGCCTGGCCACAGGCTGCATGATGGTACGAGGTGACCAACTTCAACCACCCACGCAATGGCCACCTGACAAGCCTCTACAAATGAAATCGATAGCCCTTGCGGTGAAAAGTCAGTTTGAATCCAGCGGCCAATCGAAGCAAAACGAAGCAGCCATGCATCTCATTGAAGGGCAGGCGCAGAAGGCATATGCGGATTCGGCGCTTTTCTCTCATGTCTCGGTGGCGAAGGAACGCGCGGATCTGTTTGCCGAGATTCAAATTACGGAAGATGGAAATAAGGGTCTAGCAGGGATCTCCGGCTTTATAAGCGGGTTTACCATGGGAATCATTCCAGGTTACGCCCATGCGACACTGACAAGTCAGACGGTCTTCCGAAACAACGCCGGTGAGGAAATTGGGACAATCAAGAAATCAGAATCCATATCATTTTGGATTCAACTCTTTCTGGTGGCTGCCATGCCGTTCCGAGATGAACCGAAGGTGGTCGTGCGGGACGTGTATTATGATCTGAACCGCGCAACTTTAGCCGAGGCTCGATCCAAGGGATACTTCTGATCAGACAATGGAGGCCTTCCCAGGAGCACTCTCCATCATCGCTCCGCCTATGCGTGAGCAGACCGACTCCTTCCGGAGGAGGTGTTGGTGCCTCCACTAGGAACCGGATACTCAGGAGATGCCGGGAAATCAACGCTGCATGGTGGCTTGTGTGATCGTTGTGAAGAGACAGTCTCGATGTGGGGATGCGGTTAGGCTGACCGTTTCCAGTTTTCGACGCTGAGGCCAGCGATGCGCTGGAAGTGAGCGAGATTGTTCGTGATCAAGGGTCGCTGCGTTTCCAAGGCGGTGGCAGCAATGAGGAGGTCCGCATCGGGCAGCAAGGCTCCCTGTCGATGGAGGTCACCGTATAATGTCGCCGCACGTTCCACGACTTGGTCGGTGATCGGGAGAATGAGACTCGCCTGGCATAGCAACGTGAAGGCCGCCTCTTGAGTCCGCGCCTGTTTCGCCTTCAGTCCCCGCAGGAGTTCATAACGCGTGATGATCGAGAAGGCAAGCCGCTGGTGCTCCGCCAGACAATTCCGCACCCGCTGCACGACGAGAGGATGTTGCTTGAGGAGTTCTGAGAGAATATCGGTATCGAGCAGAACGGCGGGTTGCGGCATTAGGCAGCCGGTTCACGGAAGAAGTGCTGTCGATCTAATGCGATGGACTCAACCTGCGTGATCTCGTCAGCACTCAGCCCTTGATAAACCTGTGCGGCACGCCGCAGAATTTCGTCCGTACCGAGCGCAAGGTCGGTATCGACCGTCACTTGTACTTCCGCGTCATCGTTCAGCGCGAGAGGTTCCAACGGCTGTAACACTCCGTCATGATAACGAGCTTTGATCGTTTGTCGCATCGGAAAACCCTCCCATGCATTCACCTGTATGCGGCACTGCATTGGTAGACCCCATTCTACTCAAACCGCGCCCAAATCTCACCACTTGCCGCAAGATTGCACATCATTCTGTCAAGAGAGTTCGGGCTATCGCTGTCTCTAACTAACCGTCTCAGTGAAGGGGGTCGCCCCAAAACACTGTGCTAAATTTGTGCTAAAAATTTCCAAAATCGACCAATACCCTTCGAATCTATCGAACCAGTGGAACGCGCACAAGTATCTATTTTGGCGACAAAAAATGGGGAAACCATTGATACACCGAGCGTTTCAAATTCTGTCCTGGCCTGTTTCCTAAACCGCGGGTCGCACGTTCAATTCGTGTCGGGGGCACCATTCCATCCCACTTCAACTTGCACTGCTCGGTCACCCGCTCGCCCACGCGGTCGCCCATTCTTTCGCGATTGCTCCAAGTCATGGAGCTATCACCCTCCTGTCCTACCTGTACCTCACGCCTGGCGCGCAGGGACTTCCGGCAGGGCCCGCTTTCGCCCCCCATTTCGTTATGAACCCTGCTCGTTGTTTTCTATCCGAATTGGGAGCGCTTGCCCGACCGGCGTCTACCTTTTGGACGGCTACCCTTAGGCCTTCCGGCTCAGCGCAAAATGTTCTCATTGCACAGTTCTCTACATCGATTCTTGCGTTGCATCAGCTTAGCTTATTAGGAAGGCGCTTCTGAGCGCTATAGGAATCAACGTGTTAGGGCCAGAGCAGAGCACGGTATCGAGATTGCACTGGATGCTCCACATAACAAAGGAGTTTCCACCATGATTGAGTTCCCGTTGATCCTGATCGGTTATGCACTTCTCCCGCTGATTGCCATCCAACTCATGATCATGGCTGACCGGCCCCAGAAGACAGGCGAGCAAAACGCCTTTCCGCAGGTCGAGATCCTGTGAGACTGCGGCGGTTCTGTCAGCCATGAGCAGAACCGCCGCTTTTCCAGGCACGTTCCGCATCCCTGCCGCCTGCCTCGGCACTCGTTCCAGCCGCTCTAGCCCCTCGACCGGTGCGCCGAACGATCTTTCGCAATTCGCGTAAGTAGGTGAGGGTAGAGGACCTCGCCCTGCTTCGAGAGCGGAGTCCGCTCGACGAATAGAGCAGACGTAGGTAGAATTGTTCATGTATAATACCGTCGTCCGAACGGTCTCTTGATTACAATCCTGGGCTCCCGACGTGCTCGCAGCACATGCTCTTCCGAAGAGACCCATGAAACCGGCGAATCTGTTCATCTGCCTATCGCTCCTCTTCTTGGCAACAGCGGGTTGCCATGGATACGCGTTCATCGAAACCCCGACGACGGATGGCTTCCACTCCAAACTCCCCTCCCCATACACCAGGGCGGTCGTCTGGGGCGGACGTCCGGACACGGTTCAGAGTGCGAGTACATGGTTGCTCAAAAAAGGCGTTCTCGTCGTGGACCAGACGAAGGTGTTGCAGGCGGCGGCCGACCAGAAGGTAAGCCTCACCGGCTACCAGTATCTGGAAACGGATGTGCTGCGAATGGCCAAACTCGTCGGCGCTCGGCTGGTGGTCTTCAGCAATGCCGAGGTGGGTTCCTGGGAAGCACTGGATTGGAGTAGCGGCTTTCCTCACAGCCAGCGCGTCTATTCAGCCACCGTTGCCCTCAGGGCCGTGGATGTAAATACCGGCGAAATCGAATGGAGCGGCAAGGCTCAATCGACCGAACGCTTCAGCAATATCGAGGAAGGGGTCAGCCTCCTCACCTGTCATGCCCTCGCAACGGCCTGGGGTCTGCGCAATCCTGGCGCTGTCGCGCCGGAGAGCATTTGCCCGCCTGGGTCCGGCCTCATGAGCACCGAAATGAGCCCGCCGAAGGCCCACGCCGCCCCCGCCTCGTCGGGCAGGGAGAATTTGACTCCCTCCATGAATTACTAGCTATTGCCCCGCTGCCTGGCTCTACAGTCCAGCCCCCGGACCCGACTCACAATCTCTGTCCGACAATCCCTGGACGTGCATAATCGCTCTTTTGTCGTATTTTTTGCCTCACGCGATATACTGCAAGGGTGCCGTTCCGCAACGTCCTTGCTCCGGCCGCGCATATGGCTCACTACCTTCTCCTCACATTATTGAGTCTTGCGGTGACCTCCACGACACATGCTGCGGAGAATCGTCCGTTTTGGACCGAGCAAGCGCTCTTTCATTTCGGGGATGACGTGTTCTTCACAGGGCGAGCTTCATGCGCTCCTAACATAGAAGACGGGCGCCAACGCGCATACGTCGCCGCCGTCCAAGAGGTCAAAAATTTCACTCGTACTCAGGAAGTCGGCGGCTTTCCTATCGATACGCAAATGATTTTCGAAGACCTGCATCCGGCTGACTGCGCGCCGGGGCTTATCACGGTGTGGCGATTGCTGCGCGTGCCGCGCACCGCGCTGGAATCACTCTCGAGACACAGCAGCCCCGGGAAGCAGAAAGACATTTCTCCGATACAGGCGCAGATCACGGCGATCCGGAATCTCACTCCACGGGTGGGCATGCTGCGTGACGAGATCTGGAATCGATACGGTCTGCCTCGCTCCATCTGGGCGCGCCCGGAGCAGGGAGAACTGATCTGGGACTACTCCCAGTTCGGCTTGATCATTGTGTTCAATCAGGACGATGTGTTGACACGCTGGCGGTTGAACGGACCCCACCCTAGATCCAGTGAAGATGAACCGATTCTATCACGCCAGGACAATCCGACGGGCAAAGATCTTCCAGCCATCGACCTCACCGTTCGACTTCAGCAACTCGAAGAACAACAAGACCTCGACCGGAGACGCCAGGCCCAACGCTATTGCACCATCCGTTTCGCGGATGTCCCTGAATCCCTGCGCCCCAAGCATGGCAGTTGCGAACAACGCGAATACGAACGATTGAAGGAGCAACACCCTCCATTCTGAGGCCTCGGGATACAGACACCGAACAGAGGAGTCCAGCATGGCCCCCGGTCAAAAACAGCCCTCGACGATCTTAATAGTCGACGACGACCCCAGCGCCCTTCTTGTCAGTACCAAACCCTTGCGGGATGCCGGCTACACGGTGCTTCAGGCACCGGGCAGTGCCGAAGCGCTCAAACTCTATGCAGAACACCCCAGCCCGATCCACCTCGTGATCGCCGATGTCTTTCTGCCTCCACCGGGCTTTCAACTTTCCGTCGACAGGAACCCCTATCCCCGCGTGAACGGTCTCGACATGGTTGAGCGGCTCCTGCAAGACAAGCGCGAGATCCGCGTCCTGCTCGTGTCCAGCAGCCCGAGTTCTGAGTTGCAGAATCGCGGCCTCGTGCGAGCGGGATTACCCTTTCTCAAGAAACCCTTTACAAGCGAAACGCTGTTGTCGCTGGTCCGAGAGGTCTTAGCCGGTCCTCCCGCCGCTCCCGATCAGAAAAATGCGACACGGCCCGGCAACGGCGATGTCGAGTGGGTTGACTAACCGCCTGCCCCGCCCGTTCCCGCCTCCGGACTCACGGATGGAAACAGGGATTTCTTGCCAGATATCACCTGCTTGGATAGACTTTTCTCAATAGAGGGACAGGACACATGGCACGAGCGAGAGCTAGCGAACCGCAACGCAGCCGATCGAAACAGAACGCCGTCGAAGAACTCAACCGTGGCATCACCACGTTGCGTGAACTGAGCTCACAGATCGATGACCTGAGCAGAGATGGATTCCCGTATCGTGACGCAGTCCGCGCCAGAACCGAACTTTCCCTCCGGGAATCGATCCGGCGACTATTCGGTGAAAAGTCGCCGGAATACCAGGCCCACAAGAATCACAAGCTCCGAATCGGCAATCGCACGGAGTCGGCACAGAGCACCACTCTGCTCAAAGAATTGATCGTCCAGCTGGAGAATCAGAAGGCAGAGCTTTTGGGCCTCACACCGGCAGAAACCGCGCCACCTCCACCGACAGCCCCTGAACGCCCCACACTGACGGCAGTTCCTGCGACTCAACCCGCTATTCCAGTCGTGCCACCCCAGGCTCCGAGCACCGCCCCCCTCGCGACCGTCAGTATGATCAACGCTCCGGCAACCGTCTCAGTAGCGACGACAAGCATCAGCCAACCCGCTCAGCCCATCGCTCCGATCGTTATGACAACACCCGTCTCGTCTACTTCCGCCTCCCCGCCGGTCACCCAGGGGACCGCATCACAACCGATTCGCGATACATCGATACAACGCCTGCCCCCGCAACCACCATCACCCCCGCTGCACTCCGCCACATCTGAAGCCTCCGGGATCCCGGCTGAGAAAACTGCGCCGGCATCCCTGCCCGCTTCACCATCACTGCCCGCAGAACCTGTTGTCGCTGCGCCATCAACGAATAGCGCAACGCCCTCGGAGCAGACAGTGCGCGGCGAGGCCGCCCCGACACCACTACCGCCAATGGCGCCGGCGCGGTCCACGATTCCATCGGGAACCATTCCCCCCATTCCACGAATGAACTCCGTCCCGGCACCTGTGCCGACTGCTCCTATCGAGCCCCCTCCGACACCGCAGCAGGCCTCCAAGCCAACGGACATCCCGGCACAAAAACCGGCTCCAGCCCCCGTCGCGGTGATTCCGGCAAGCCAAGCCACAACCGAGATAGCCGCCGAAAAACAAGCGCGCGATCCTCGACCGCCCGTTCCCCAAGTTCGAACCGAGATATCGCTCCCACCAGCCATGCCCGCGCTCGCATCAGTTCTCGAGTCCAAACCGGAACCGCCGGTCATATCTCCCGTCAAACCGCCAGAGACACCAACGGTACTCACAACGCCGCTGGATACGAATAGGAACAATCATCAATCGGAGGGCGCAACGCTCGATACACTCCGCCGAATGTGTGCGCGCTTCCACCTGGTCGCTCGACAACTGCGGCTGCGAAAAGAATACCGGCCTACACTGGAGATCACGGACGAGTACGATCTGCAGGACCTGTTTTACGCACTTCTCCGGTTACAATTCGATGAGGTGGGCACGGAAGAATGGACCCCGCCTTATGCCGACGGTGCTCGCCGGACGAGCTATCTCCTCGACTGGGAAAAAACGGTGGTGGTGGTCAAACAGACTCGCTCAGGATTGACGAGCAGAGACATCGCCGAGCAGATCGCCACAGACAAAGCCCATTACTCCGGGCGTCCGAACGGAGCCACGTTGTTGTGCTTCATCTACGATCCTGACGGGCGAGTGGGCAACCCCCGAGGGTTGGAGGCAGATCTTTCGACAGTCGGCGACACGTACAGAGTAGAAGTCATCGTGGCTCCCAAGTAACGCCGCGCGACGCCGGCTATCCTGCCCGAGCCGAGGGCGTTCTGTTGACTTCATCCGGAGCAATCCGCTAGGTTTCGATTCGTTGGCAGGCGTTGACGCCCCACCACCTCACGGGAGATTTACTCCATGCCGGACCGAGCCTACGTATTGATCAACGTGCATCCCGGCCAAACCGCTGATGTCGTCAAAGCCCTTGGGGATATTAAGGAAATCAAACAAATCGACCCCTGTTGGGGAAAGCCCGACATCTTCACCATCGTTGAAATTCCCCACCAGGACGCACTGACCCAACTCGTGCTCGCGAAAATTCACGCCATCCCCGGTGTCGATCAGACAGATACGCACATGGTCTATCGCCTTCAGGAGGGCAAGCCAAAGTGAGAACTCGTGTCTCTGGCATTGCGGCGTTCGTGCTCGTCTCGGCGCTCGCCGGATGTGCGGGTGGCCCACCCGCCCCGGAGCCCGATGTGATGGAGGTAATACTTCCGGTTCCTGCCGAGCAGGTGAAAACGGCACTGTCCGATGTCCTGACCCAAGGGGGCTATACGGTCGACCAAGATGACACCGGCAACATCACGACCGGAATGCGGCAGGAGATCAGAAGCCCTTGGAACGGACTATTGCGCTGGAGATTCGGCGTAGGAAAGACTCGGGTCGAGGCGCGGGTCGTCCCGCAGGACGACAGCACCACACGATTACGACTGCAAGTGTTCCATCGCGGAAAAGACGGGATATTCGATTCGTGGGAGGATGCAGAAACACCGCTGCCGCAAAGTGCCGCGAACGAAATTCGCCTGCTCAAGAACGCGCTTCGACTATTGTAGGGTCATCCTACTTCTCCTCGGCCTCATCGCCGAAATCCAATCCAAATCGCTCCGCCATTCGATATAACGTCCGCCGATCAATCCCCAGAATCTTCGCCGCCTTGACCTTGTTACCCCGCGTTTCTTTGAGTACACGCGCCAGATGCCGCTTCTCAACCTCATCTAAGGTCAACAGCGCGTCTTGATCCCCCTCGGCGGGTTGCCCCTTGAGCAGCTCACCCGAATCCGGCTCAGCCCTGATCGATTCGGGAAGATCTTCGGGCAACAGCAGCGGACCATGACTGAGCGAGACCGCCCGTTCCACCGCATTCTCCAGTTCGCGCACATTCCCCGGCCAGTGATAGCGCTTCAAGAGCGCCATCGTTTCCGGCAAAAATCCCCTCACATGTAACGACTGCTTGGCGTATTTTTGCAGAAAGTGATGCGCGAGCATCGTGATATCCTCGCGCCGCTCGGCCAGCGACGGCAGGACAATCCGCACCACATTGAGACGATAGTATAAGTCGTCGCGAAACTTGCCTTCCTTCACGAGCGTGGCCAAGTCCCGATTGGTCGCGGCAATGATACGCACGTCGACTTTCACCGATGCCGTACTGCCCACACGCCGCACCTCCTGCTCCTGCATCACCCGCAGGAGCTTGACCTGAAGCGCCTGGCCGAGATCGCCGATCTCATCGAGAAACAGCGTGCCGCTATCGGCGGCCTCGAACAGCCCGGCTTTGGCTCCGACGGCTCCCGTAAACGCCCCCTTCTCATAGCCGAACATTTCCGACTCCAGGAGATGATCGGGCAAGGCGCCGCAATTGACTGGAATGAACGGTTTGTCGCGACGCGGACTGTTCAAATGGACAGCCCGCGCAATCAGTTCTTTCCCGGTTCCACTTTCTCCTTCGATGAGCACCGTGCTCCGCCCCTCGGAAACACGGGCCACCAGCTTGTACACCTCCAGCATCGCCGGGCTGCTGCCGACCAACTGCGACCAGGGTTCGCGTGCGCGCGCATCTTCACGAAAACGGGCGTTTTCCCGCACCAGGCGGCAATGCTCCAGACTGCGCTGGACGACGAGACGGATCTCGTCCCTCTTAAACGGCTTTGCCAAGTAGTCGTAGGCCCCTTGCTTGATCGCTTCGATCGCGCCCTCCAGAGATCCGAACGCGGTCAGCAATACGATCGAGGTGTCCGGGCTGAACTTCTTGAACTCCTTCAACACGAGAAATCCGTCGCCTTGTTCCATCCGGATATCGGTCAGGACGACATCGGCCCGCGATTGTTTGCCGCGCTCCACCGCAGCCTGGCCGCTGGAGAAGGCCTCAACCTCGTAGCCCTCCTTCACCAGCGCTTCCGCCAACAAGGTTCGGGCGGCCTCGTCGTCATCCACTACGAATAACTTCGCCTGACTCATGACTCTCCCTCTCCTATACCGCTAAACCGCTAAACCGCAGCCGAGTCGGACGGCAAACCAGGCAGCACCACAGTCACCGTCGTGCCCTTGTCGATCTCACTCTCGAGTGTCAACCGGCCGCCGTGAGCAGACACAGCCTCCCGGCTCAGAAATAAGCCTAACCCGGTGCCCTTACCCACCGCCTTCGTCGTGAAGAATGGTTGGAAGGCTCGCTCGACATCCTCCCGAGGCATTCCACAGCCTGAATCACTCACCACCAGTGTGACCACCGTACTGAGATTGGACCGGCCTGTGCAAGACGCGCTCTCCATCTCCTCCGAGGAAGCCTGACGAATGGTCACGGCGACCGTGACCTGGCCCCCCGCCCCGGTGGCCGCGAGTGCATTGCTCAGGAGATTGACCAACACTTGGTGGATCTTTTCGGCATCGGCCCACACCACCAGAGCCGGCGCCACTTCTGTGTGAAGCGTCACACCCTTGGCATGGTATCCCGGTTCCATCAGCGCTACGACCGGCTCGATCAGGCGTTCCGCCGGATACCATGTCGGCTCAGGCTTGCGTTGCCGGGTGGACGATAAGAGATCTTGAATAATCCGCACCACGCGATTCAACTGCTCATCGATAATACCAATTCGTTTCTGCATCGCAGGGGTGACACCGGGCTCCTCCGCCAACGCTTCCACATGCCAGGCAATCGAATGTAACGGTGTGCCGACCTCATGCGCCACCGACGCCACCAACTGGCCCACGGCAGCCAGCCGTTCGGATCGCGCCAACTTGTCTTTAATCTCGACCAGCTGCGTATTCGCCAGCAACAGGTGCTCGGTTTGCGTCGCCAGCGCGGCCTTGGCGGCTTCTTCGCGGGCTTTCCGCTCCTCCCATGTCACGCCGATATAGGCCACCCCGGTCAACACACAGGCCACCATAATGCGATTAAACACGACGGCGGTGAACCGTTCCCGCTTCTTGCCCGGCTGGAAGAGTCCCACAAATGTCACCAGGATGCACAGCGCCAGCGTCACGATCATGAGCCGCCGGTTTCTGACGGTGGCCACCAGTAAGATCGGGAGCACGAAACCGAATGCGCCGACGACATTCAGCGGGAACATCCATTCCATCACCATGACGATGAGGAAGAGGATTGCGGCGATGACCAGGACCACGTGATTCCGGCTCTTCATCACGATGTCCTGCCGCGCAGGAAGGACAGTTTAGGCAGTTGCGGCCGGAGGGCGGAGAGTACACACGGCTGCGGCGAGTGCTTGTACGCGTTCATCCCGTTGGAGCTCCTCCAGAGACAGCGACAGTTTGCGCGACCAGTTCGGATAGGCGTCCACGGTGCCCGGGAGATTCATTTGTGTCACTTCACCGATCACATCGTCAAGGTTGGCCATGACGACCCAGGCCGGCGACGTCGCAAGATAGACATGAATCGCACGGCACAGAGCGGACGTCATCACCGGAACGGAATCAGGCTGATCGCTCACCCCGGAGGGCAACAACCCCGCCCCGTTTAAGACGCGAAGGATGTGCCCCCGGTCGCGCGTGCGCTCCTCGAATGCTTGCTGTACGGCCTGTTCGTTCGCATACATGCCGAGCCTGGCCCGCAATCGGATATCTTCTCCCGTCCAATAACCGGTCAGCGTCGGAAGGTCGTGTGTCGTGACGACCGCGAGCGATTGCTCGGGATAGGCCGACGGAGACTTGCAGGACCCATCCCAGTTCCGTTCGAAATAAAAGACTCGGTAGGAGAGAATCTTATACCGCGCCAGTTGTTCCCGCACATAGTCCGGCACCGTCCCCAGATCCTCTCCGATCACCAGGGTCTGCGCTCGCAGGCTTTCCAGCGCGAGAATCCGCAGCAGGTCTTCGGCCGGATACTGCACATAGGCTCCCGCCTCTGCGCTCATCCCGCGCGGCACCCAGAACAGCCGGAACAGCGTCATGACATGGTCGATGCGGATCGCCCCGCCTTGCCGGAGCGTTTTCCTGAGCAACTCGATGAACGAGCGATAGCCCGTGGACTTGAGGCGCAGCGGATGAAACGGAGCGAATCCCCAATTTTGCCCTTGCGGCGCAAACGCGTCCGGGGGCGCGCCGCAGTCCGCACCGAGCGCAAGCACGTCCTGCAGCATCCACGCCTCCGCCCCGTTGCGATCGCTCCCCAGTGCAAGATCGGGATACAAGCCGACCGTCATGTGCACCTGAGCTGCCCGGGTGTTAGCCGCTCGCAACTGATCCGCCGCCACCCACTGCATATATTGAAAAAACCGGACCCGTTTACGATGCCGTCTGGAAAATTCACGCAGCGCCGGCGAACCGGGAGCCCGGTACTGTGCCGGCCACTCGGGCCAAAGCTTGGGCGACTGTTCGATCAGACACCGTTCCTCTTCCAGCACCTGAAATAACGCAAACCGCTCCAGCGACTCCCCTTCGTCCCGGATAAATCGATGCAACAACCAACCACGCGCGGTGGTCGGCTCCAGCGACGGTTCGATCCCCGTATAGTTATCCTTCAGAAACTGACGGTAGGCGAGATCCAGCATCATGCGCTTCGCCTTGATTACGGATTCGGAATCCACCAGATCGGCGGCGCGTGCCTGGTCCAGCTCCTTTTGAAACTCTGCACTGTTCCGCAGCCGTTGCGCATCCGGCGACGCGTGATACTCCGGGAGCCGATCGAGGTCGATATAGAGCTCGTTCAAAAATAGCCGGCTGGTCGGGGAATAAGGGCTGAGATGGTGGGGACGCGAATTTTTCAGCGCATGCAATGGATTCAGCCCGATGATGCCGGCGCCCAGCTCCTTGCCTGCCCATTCGACCAACCGAGACAAATCCGTAAAATCGCCCACGCCCCAATTGGTCTGCGACCGTAGCGAATAGAGCTGCGTCGCCAAGCCCCACACTCTTCCACCCCGGGCCAGCCCCTCCGGCACAAAACAATGCGGCGGGGCCACGACCACGCGGAGCGTACCCCTGGTCACCACCTTGCTGCTGCCCATGGTGCCGACCGACAAATCGTAATAGCCGAGTCCCAGGTTCTGAACCAACGGCAGTTCAACGCGCACCATGCGCCGCCCGGCCAGCGAACGGACCTCGCATGGATTCAGGCCGGGGCTGGTTTCTTCGCGATGAACGATGGTCCCTTTTTCATCCGTGAGACTCCAGGCTACCGCGACGTGTTGCTCCTCCCCTTCCTCCAGCGCGGGGCGGAATGTCCACTGCGTGGGGCCATACCCTTGCTGGAGAATGAGAATCGTATCGCAGGGTTGTTGCCAGGGCGCCTCGTCCAAGGCGGTCAGTTCCTGTGACAGTACCGCGCCCGACCCGACTTGAAAACCCATGGCGGACAGAATGGCTCGACGCGTTTCGTCACTGGTCACGTGGAGCGTACCGGCGATGTCGTGATATTCGGGTGAAATACCGGCCCGTGAGGCGAGGAGACGAAGCAGGTCTTGCTCGGTGCCATCATACATAGTGTCGTGCACGAGTGTGAGTGAAGACCTCCATCAAGTCAAGGCATCCTATGCTTTTCCGCAGAGTTGCGACATGACTCATGCCGGTCGAGTTCGCGACTGAGCATCGATCCGCCGCATTACCCTTCACGCGACGAGGCTCATGACCGATTGATAGCGGTTCCGTTCCGGGCACGAGTGCCGCGCGGCGTCGCATTGCTGCGCCCCCTCACGCGTGGTAGCATAACCTTAGCGTCGAGAGGCGACGACTGTCTTTGCTCATCAGGTGGAACCGGGCACGGAAAGGGAGGTGGCTCGTATGACCCCGCAGCTGTCGCGTTCAGGAAGCGGTACCTTGCTCGCAATCGCCGCTCAATGTCTCGTGTTTGCCGCAACGGCCCAGGCCTTGCCCGAACACTCGCGGGTCGATGTCACCGGGGATTATCGGTACGCCTATCGCGAGCCTGAAACCGCATCAGAAGCGAGGCAACATGCCTGCACCGAAGCGCTCTATCAGGCAATCAGCACCTCAGCGGCGGTGCGAGAGCAGACCGCCTCGATTGTCGACTCGAAATTATTCCGCAATCTGGTGCATACCCTCGCCTCGAAGCATGTGACCGATCAACAGATCATTCAGCAGAGCGAAACGGGACGCACGGTGTACTGTAAGGTGAAGGCCGTCTTCCACGCAGATGCGGTGGAACGGGTGCTGATCGCACAGACAACGGGCGGAACCGAACCCGGCTTGGATCAGAATCGGGCGCTGAAGATCGTCAGCGCGCGCGAAGAGGCTGATGGCACACTCGTCATCGTGTACCAGGCGCTCAAGCGTCTCGATTGGCTGGGAACCGCCTACCAAGGCAGCTTGCGCGAATCAGCGGATGTGATGGTGGACTTCTATGACGATCAAGGCGTCCTGGTACGGAGCAGTCGTCATCCGGCCAGGAAGACCGCGACCGGTGACGATGTCATGAATCCAGGCGAGGTGGGCACTCTGCGAATCGCGAAACCGATCAATGCGAAAACCTACCGTGTCTGGGTGGTGAAGTAATCCACCAAGGCTCCGGGGACAGGACCGGATGTCTTCCGCTCCTGTCCCCGTCCCGATACTCCCAACACATTTGCATCCGTGAGTCTTACCGATCGCTCGCCAGGGGCGGCATGTTAATGCCGACACGTTCCAATCCCATGATGACCGTCAAGGCCGACGGCGAGTGCTGCACGATTTCCTTCTGCACTTCGATACGGCGCAGATCGACGAATTCCGGCGCCGTCAGTCCCAACGATTCCCGATAGGCGCGATCGGCGATCCCGCGCTGCTTTTCGGCTTTTTCACGCGCCTCTTCCGCCTTTTGGAACTCGACCATCGTGATCTTGCGCTGCTCCTGAACAATGGTTTGAGTCGTCTGCTCGACGACGCCCTTCGGCGGCAGAATGCTACCGACGACGACTCGATTGAGCCGGATCGGCAGGTTTTGCTTGTCGATGAGTTTGGTCTGCACTTCACGCGCAATGGCATCCTGCAGTTTCGTCCTAGTCGTCGGATCGGTCGTCAACTGAAACAGCGGGTACTTTTGCACTTCTTCCCGAACGAACGTGCGGAAAGCTTCCTTCACGTTGTTTTGGTACCAGTTGGTGCCGTAGCGACCGACGATCTCCGGCGAGCGCCCTTCGACCACATTGGCGATCATAAACGCATCGAAGGAGACCGGAGCGTTTTCAGCCGAAATAATGTCGAAATGTTCCGAATACTGTAATGGCCGGACATCCACTTCGATCACCTTCGTCGTCGGCGCAACCCAGACCCGGCCCGTCTTGGAGGGAGCCGGATCAACGCCTCCGTGGCCGAAGAAGAACGGTTGTTCGACCATCACCCCCTCATGGCCGGCCTCGATGGCCACGCAACCCGACGTCAGCAGCAATACCCCCACAGCCCCCAGCATGAAGCAGGCTCCGTGTCTCATAGGTTCCTCCTGTGAAAAGGTCTGACCAACGAGGCCCACCTGGCGACGTACTGCGGGCTTCGACGGCCTCGTGATGGCATGCAAATACCTTACGAACCGCACGCGGACATTGTCAAACGAAGGGGTGTTGAGGGAAAGTGGTCGACGGTAAACACACAGCCTGACGGGGAATACGAACCGGCAGTGACGTTAATAAATCCCGGCCTCCCGCTGCAACCATCGCACATATCGAATGATATGCTCCACGTCTCCGGACGTCACGCCTTCGATCTTCGGCATGTTGCCGAACTCCCAGTGGTGAGCGCGGACGCCGTTCTCTGCGGCCCGCTGAAACGCCATGTCGGCGTGATGATTCGGTTCATAAATCTTATGCACGAGCGGCGGACCTTGCTTGGTCCCGACACCGCGCACACCATGACAGGCGGCACAAGTGGCAGTGAATTTCGCCTCGCCGACCTGCATCTCCGCCGGGGTCGTACCTCCAGCCGGCTTTGCGGCGTCTTGGTTGGTCGCATTGGATTCACAAGCCGCCAGAGCTGCAACCATCACCGCAAGCCCGACTCCTATCACCCAGACCTTCATCTGAATACTCCTGACTCTGATTCGTTTCATCGCGGGGGCTCAGAAGGCGGGGTTGTCGTCCGGGGTCCCTGTGATTGCTTCAACTGATCCCGAAGCATTTGCGTCGTGCGATTCAAGGTCAACCGGCGGTAGAGCCGCGCACCGATCGGCGCAATGATCACGAGGGCGATGATCAAGTACATAAAGAATTCTTCAGGCGTCATAGGCACAGCTCTCCAGATTCTTGTGTGATCGCAGGCGGAAATACGAACCGGGCTCACGTCACCGCGCGACCGTCACCTCAGTCGCCTCGATGGCCGTTAGAGTATCGCATAGGGGACAGGATCCACAACTCCCGCCAGGCGGAAGCCTTCACGCCGAATCCGGCAACTGTCGCACCGGCCGCAGGCCACGCCATCAGCGCCGGGGTCATAGCAACTATGCGTGAGTTCCAAGGGAGCCCGGAGTTCCTGCCCGCGTTGCACGATTTCGGCTTTTGACAGCATCAGGAGGGGCGCACGCACTTCGATAGACCGCCCCTCAATCCCCATCTTGGTTCCAAGCCTGGCGACCGCTTCAAACGCGCGGATAAAATCCGGTCGGCAGTCCGGATAACCGGAATAGTCCAGCACATTGGCCCCGAAGTAAATTCTCTGTGCCTCAAGCGTTTCGGCGTACGCCAGAGCCAAAGACAAAAAAATGGTGTTGCGAGCCGGCACGTACGTGACGGGAACCCCGCCCGCCCGTTCCTCTTGGGTGCGGTCCTTGGGCACGCTCACATCGTCCGTGAGAGCGGATCCTCCGAACGCCCGCAGATCCACGTCCACCACCACATGAGCGGCGGCACTCAAGGCCTGGGCAACGGCCCTCGCCCGCTCGACTTCGACACGATGGCGCTGGCCGTAGGAGATAGTCAGACAATAGAGCCGGTAGCCATCCTGCTTGGCAATGGCAGCCGTGACGGTAGAGTCCAACCCACCACTGAGCAGGATCACCGCCTTCGAATCGACGTGAGTCATAGGGAACAGGAGAGGGCCGGGCAGACTACCGAGGTTTGGAAACTCGACCGCCAGTCACGGGCTGAGGCGCGTCACAAGTTGAAGAGGGACGGTGAAATGGATGCGGCTAGCTCCTGCGAGCTAGTCGCGATCCTCTTCCTTCTCGATTTTCTCGAGCAATTCCTGTCGAGACTGGCATTGGACACAGAGCTTGGCGAACGGCACCGCCTCCAACCGCTTTTCGCTGACCTCGATGCCGCATTCCGCGCAAATCCCGTATGTGCCCTCGCTGAGTCGAGTCAACGCCTCATCGATGGCCTGGCGCTTCCGGTTCCGCATTTCCATCAACGAAATGCCGAGTTCGCGATCCAAGTCCATGAGGGCCTGATCCCCCACGTCCCTGGCCGATTCCAAGCGGCGCTGCTGATCTTCGGTCAACGACTGGCCGAGGTTCCCCTCGATCTCGCGCATGATTTCCTGGCGTTTACTCAGGAGCATTCGCTGCAGGACTTCACGCCGGCGCTGACGCTCTTCTCGTTCCTTGGGTGTTTCTTTCAGCGTAAGCGCTGCCACAACACGCGCGGCAACACTGTCTTCGTCTTTTTCAGTCATAGCAGTAACCGGAGCCGGCCGCTCTTTTTTCACAGGCTTCTCAGGAGCGGGGGCTTTTGCTTTCGTCGTTGGTGTTTTTTTCTTCGCGTGGACTTTCGTCGCCATAGAGTCTCATGCCCTTTCGTGATGAGTGCAAGGCGAAAAAGTTTGGCAGGTATATCACGCTATAGATCGTTTGACAAGTACCTAGCTCCCCAAGATCTTGGGGATTTACGGATAGATGATCATCGAATGCACGTCGTAACCCGCCAGCCGATCACGTCCGTTGAGGCCTTTCAGCTCGATCAGGAAGTCCAACCCAGCAATCTCCCCGCCGAGTTGCCGCACCAAGTCGATCGTGGCCGCTGCCGTGCCGCCTGTGGCCAGCAGGTCATCCACGATCAACACTCGCTCCCCGGGTGACACGGCGTCCCGATGAATCGCCAACACGCTGGATCCGTACTCCAGGTTGTATTCGACCTCATAAATATCGGCGGGCAGCTTCCCCGGCTTGCGCACCGGAACGAACCCGGCACCGAGACGGGCAGCCAACGTCCCACCCATGATGAAGCCTCGCGACTCGATCCCGATGATCTTTGCGATACGCTGTCCTTCGTAACGAGCGGCAAGCTCATCTGCGATGGAGCGGAAGGCCTGCGCATTCTTGAGAAGGGTCGTAATGTCGTAGAAGAGGATACCGGGCTTAGGAAAGTCTGGAACTTCTCGAATGAGGGCTTTGTAATTCATACGTGCAAGCGAATCGGGACGTTCTCATAAGAGATCCGCCCGCTTCATGGTTTTCCGTTCAATAATGCCGCGGAGCCTGGCCAGTGCAGCCGTCTCAATCTGGCGAACCCGCTCACGGGTCAGCCCCATCTCTTGGCCGATCTCTTCTAACGTCCGCGACTCGGCCCCGTCAAGTCCAAACCGCGCCAAGATCACGGTGCGTTCCTTTTCAGGCAGCTCTTTCACCCAGGCCATGAGTTCAGCCCGCCGCATCACGCCTTCGGTCGTCTCCGCCGGCGTCAGGCAGAGCGGATCTTCGATCACATCGCGCAGAAACGTATCCTGCCGGTCACTGATCGGGCTGTCGAGGGAGCAAGTGGTGCGGACCAGCTGCTTCAAGTCATCGACTTCCGCAACGCTGGTTTTCAGCTTGGCGGCGACTTCGTCGGCCCTTGGTTCCCGTCCCAGCTCATGCACCAGCTGCTCAACCTTGCCCAGATACCGGTTCAACCGTTCGACGACATGGACCGGCAACCGGACGAGCTTTCCCTGATTGATGATGGCCCGTTCGATAAACTGACGAATCCACCAGGAGGCGTAGGTGCTGAAGCGGAACCCCCGCTTGTAATTGAACTTCTCTACCGCTTTGATCAGGCCAAGATTGCCCTCTTCGACGATATCCGCAAAGGGAAACCCTCGATTCATGTACCGCTTGCCGATACTGATCACCAGGCGGAGATTCGCCTCGATCATCTCCAGGCGCGCCGCTTCGTCTCCCTCCATGACCCGCTTGCCCAATGCCTGTTCCTGTTTAAAATTGAGCAGGGTCGACTTGCGTACCTCGCGCAGATAACTCTTAATCGTGTCGAGGCCCTCGGCCCGCCCGGATTCCGCCGGACGATTGTCCGCTCCGGACTCTTCGGCCTCGGCGTGACTCCCCGACTCCGCATCCTCGTCCTCATCCCCCCGCGCCACGCGTGGGCGGCGAGCCGAGACGGGTGAATTCACCGCGTTGTCCTGTCGCACTGCTGCACGTCGAGCCATAATTCCGTTACCTACTACTTAATCGTAAAGTCCTGAGATCGGCCCGTGGCGCGACTCCACTCCACCTGCACCTGCGTCACGCGCGACCCGACGGGGCCCTTCTTGAGATCCGACAGGAACTCCTCAAGGACGCCCCGGTTTCCTTCAGCATCTACCGCCACCTGCCCGCTATCGAGATTCTCGACGTGACCCGTCAATCCACGCGCAACCGCCATCCGACAGGTAAAGGCCCGGTACCCAACCCCCTGCACACGCCCGCTGACAAGCATTCTCGCGCGCACTGATTCGCCGGTGTCGGTCATCGCCGCGCAGCCCTCCCACTGGTCGAACACCAAGCGCAGAGCGAGTACCACGCCTGGCATTGGATACTCTCACAGCTCCCAGAGAGCGTCACGCGATTTGCAAGTTTACGCGGCATCACCAGACTCATACGCCTACCTTATCGGCAGGTACCTGGCGAAGCATGAGCGGGGGCGCAAGAGGCCAATCCGATACGTGGCAGGAGCAGGAGAGTCACAGTGAAGAAAGACACCTAGAGACGAGCGCTGACGTAGGATGCCCACCCTTGCCGGTAAAGGAGAACCAGCTCCGAATCAAGCAGGCTGTGTCTGGATGGTGCCGGGAGGACAGATATCCCGCACATATTCAAGGTGCGGGGTCGCACGAAGTGCGGTTTGGTCGGGGCGAGAGGATTTGAACCTCCGACCCCTGCGTCCCGAACGCAGTGCGCTACCGGGCTGCGCTACGCCCCGACCGGGCAGAACCGAAAACGGGAAGCCGGATTGTCTTACATCACGGGGGTAAAACGCAAGCCGTATGCATCGGCCACACCTTGGCAGGTAATTCTGCCGTTCATCACGTTCACACCCTTGGCAAGACCGGGGTCTGATCGAATCGCTTTCTCGACTCCCTCCGATGCGAGCCGGACTATATAAGGGAGCGTCGTGTTGGTCAAGGCTAGAGTTGAGGTATGGGGCACGATGCCGGGCATGTTCGTGACGCAGTAATGCAAGACGCCATCCACCACATAGACCGGATCCGAGTGCGTGGTCGGCCTGGTGGTTTCACAACAGCCCCCCTGATCGACCGCCACATCCACAATCACGGAACCCGGCTTCATTTTCTTTACTAGTGCTCTCGAAACGACCTTCGGCGCGCGTGCCCCGGGGACTAACACCGCACCAATGACCAGATCGGCGTCGACGACCGCGCGTTCAATGGCTGATTCCGTCGCTGCGCATGTCGCGATTCGTCCGCCGTACAGATCGTCGAGAAACCGGAGCCGATCAAGATCCAGATTGATAACGGTCACCCGCGCTCCCATGCCCACGGCGATTCTGACGGCCGACGTTCCCACCACGCCGGCGCCCAACACCACGACATGAGCAGGCGGTACCCCAGGCACGCCGGCCAGCAGGAGACCGCGCCCTCCCTGTACCGTCCCGAGATAATGGGCCCCGATCTGCACAGCCAGACGCCCGGCAATCTCACTCATCGGCCGCAACATCGGCAAGCTGTGATCTCTGGCCTCGACGGTCTCGTAGGCAATGGCCGTGATATCGGCCGCGACCAACGCCTTGGTCAAATCCGGCAACGACGCCAGATGCAAATAGGTAAACAGCACCTGCCCGGGTCGAAAGAGTACGCACTCGGACAGCTGCGGCTCCTTCACCTTCACGATCAGGTCCGCCTGCTGAAACACCTCGGCTTTGGAGCCGGCCACCTGAACGCCGGCCTGTCGATACGCGTCGTCCGAAAATCCGCTCCCCTGTCCCGCCGACGGCTCTACCACAACCCGATGCCCCGCCTGCAGCAGCACACGAGCGCCGTCAGGCGTCAGACTCACACGATACTCGTAGTCCTTAATTTCCTTCGGAACCCCGATGATCATAGCCGCCTCCCTGCACGCCACACCGCTTCGCCCTGATACCCCGCATTATACATGGCCGAGCGTGGCTACCGTCAGGAACCTGCGCACCTTGCTACGCGAAAGATCAGTGCGGTAAGATTCGCAGACTATCGACCATTTCCGCTTAAGAGGAGCACCTCACGCATGGACGCCGGATCCTGTAATGCCTGCAGCGCCGCGGGCGCACCATTGATGAAGTTTTCGCTGGGAAAAGATTTCTTCGGGCGGACCTATGACCGGCTGTCGCCCGCTTCGGATCAAAGTCCGAAATGGTATTGTGAACCCTGCTCCATGATGAAGAATCTGCAACGTGATTTCCGAGATATCCGCGCTGAATTCGACAAACTCGCCAAGGGGCAGGCCTCCGCCCTGTCGGAACCTGAAGCCAAACAACGGGCGCAGTTGCGCCTCAATGAAATTGCCGCCATCGCAGGCACCCAGGCCGCCGGCTCATCGCTCCTCAGCTTGACGGACGTGAAGCAGTTGATCGAGCAATTTCATGCCCGCGTCTAATCCCTCACATCGCACCCTGGAACCTCGGACTTGCTGACATGACCGGCTATCAGCGACACATTTTTGTCTGCACCAACAAGCGCGAACCGGATGACGCGCGCGGCAGCTGCTCCAAGCTCGGCTCCGATGCACTCCACGCCTGCTTCAAGCAGGAGGCAAAACGACTCAACCTGAAAGGCGTCGTCCGTGCCAACAAAGCCGGCTGTCTCGATTATTGCGCACAGGGTCCGACCGTGGTGGTCTATCCCGAAGGAATCTGGTATCGCGTGACGTCCGAGGCGGACGTGAAGGAAATCATGGAGCGGCACATCGTTAAGGGAGAAGTGGTCGAACGACTCTTGATGGCCGACCAGGCCCCGCTCCCGCTTCTCTCTCCGTTGAAAGCCTAAACTCATCACCCTGCTGACTCACGCGAGATCTCAATGCCAGCCGACGAGAAATGGAAGGCCAACATGGAAAAGGTGGCCTTTATGAAAGCCTTCCCCGGACTGCTCCGTCACTGGGAAGCACTCGCCGGGAAAACTGTCGAAGCGGTCACCCCGCTCAAGAGCAAAGCCGGCGCAGCCGCACTGATCTGCACAGACGGTTCGTTTGTGGTGCTTCCGCCGCTGACGACGGAGCCTTATGAGTTGGGTGAAGCCCTGCAAGCAGCCCGTAGCTACCTCGAACCAAAACACCCCGAAGCCTATCTCGGATACGATCAGCTTCTGAAGAAAGACAAGGATGCACAACGCACCGCCCGCCTGGAAAATATACTCGGGGCGATTCGCAACAATATGGAACAGATTCCAGAGTTGAAAGACCGGCTCAAAGACCTGGTCAAGGAGTGGAAGTGAGCAGTCTCCCGCAGAAAAACATGTTCGAGATCTTCTCCCAAGGTCTCTTCGAAGGAGTGAAACCCATGCTGGTTATTCGCGATCACCTGGTTCGCCATCCCGACCGGTGCACCCATCAAGCCATTTGCGTCCCCATCTGCCCGACCAGCGCCTGGCTCTCCACACCGCCCTACAAATTCGATCCTTCCCGCTGCCTGGAAAGCTGCCGGCTCTGCCTGGACGCCTGCCCGTCACAAGCGATCTATGCGGTATTCAAGAAAGGCGAAAAATTGCTGGAGCCGCAGAAGAAGTAGAGGACGTCTGCATGACGGACGGCGCACCACGAACTGGACGACATGAGCGCCGATCCCGATGGGGTGGAACCGCAACCGCATGATCCATGGCTTGTGCCGAGCATCTGTCCGATTCAGCCCTGCCTCCGCCCCCTAGAATGTCGCACTTCTAACCGCGGGCAGCAGCAGGAGTACAGCCAGCAGCACCAACGCAAGCGGTACCGTGGCCTGGAACGAAAGACTGCCTCCGCTCTCAAGGGCGTGCCTGCTGAGCACTCCTGCCCAAACCAGATTGTAGGCGCAAGCCACCCCAAGACCCCACCTCCGTAGACGCCATAACCCCACAGACGCAAGCGTAGCGCATCCGAATTGAAACGACACGGTTGCGACCTCAACGAGCAGGTGTCTTAGTCCTATCACGCGAGGATTCAACAGAAGGCCGAGCAGCGCAAGGACCGCCAGAACCATGGCCGGAGCGAACCATGTGGCAACCACTCCATACATCACCCCGAGCAGTCGGATCATCCAGGGCTCCGCAATACATTTCACGGCAACGGCTGACCTCCAGAATGTCGGCAGGTAGACGGTTCCCCGATCAGACGATCTGCTTCCGCAAGCGCCCCCAGTAGGCCGTCCCTACGTATCCGCAACCGCCCGTGAAGGTGGTCAACGCCATGACGCGATAGACGACGGAGCGCGGCGCTTTGACGTTGACCGACGGGTCGAGGAGATCCGGCGCAGCGGCCACACGTTTCAGCGTTTCACCCGCCAACAGAATCGGCCACATACATGCCAATCGCTGGCGAATTTCAAGGCGTGGCAGGGCCATGGTGTACATCCAGCCCTGATCCAAGTGTTCGATGGCCATTTTGATCAGCCGCATCAACACCGGCCTGAACTTCGGCAGGTTCTCTCGATTCAGCAAATCAACCGGCGTCAGGCCCGCCTCACGGAGAAGCGGTTCCGGCACATAACAGCGGCCACGGTGGAGATCCCGGGCAAGATCCTTCACGATATTCGTCAGCTGCAACCCCTTGCCGAATCGCACCCCGAGGGCCGACATTTTCTTCACATCCCAGCCTGATATCGACGGACAGTGCGCGCAGACCATCCTGGTCCAGAATTCGCCGACACAACCGGCGACGTAGTACGTGTACTGATCCAATTCGTCCAGGGTCTGAAACGCCGTCAGGTCCTGAGCCGAATCGCCCTGAAAATGCGTAAGATCCATCGTCATCCCGTCCGGCAACACCCCCATCAACCATCGAATCCGCTCTTGGTCGGCTGGATCGAATTGATCATACAGCGTCAAACAGTCTTCCAGCCGCTGGAGCAACACCCGTTCTGCGGAGTCGGCTTGATGAGGAATCAGTGCGGCTAGGATCGCATGCACGTCCCTCCGCGCTATAGGGCCGGAACTGAACTGCGTTCGAAACTGGGTGAGGTAGCGGAGTCGCTGCTCGCGGCCGATCAGGTCGGTATCGGCAATCGTGTCGGCGGCACGCGCGAAGAGATAGGCCAGCCCCATCTGGTCGCGTACCGTCGCCGGCAGCACGTTGAGGGTCAGATAAAACGACCGGGAAACCTGCTTGAGGATACCGTGGAGCAGTTCGTGTCTTGCGGAATCGATAGCCGTGGGGCAACCTTCTTATCTAACTTCCAGCACACCTTCCATGCCCTTCTCCCGATGACTCGGAAAGAACAGGAGCTTCTTGTCGCAATAGAAGGGATAGAGACCGGGCTTCCTCACGGTAAACTGCACCGTGACCGTCCGGCCCGAGGACACATCTCGTTCAATCGATAGTCCCGCCGCTTCGTTCTTGAGGAGAAAATTGTGCGGAGTAATGCTGGTGATGCTGGTCAGGAGCAATTCGACCGGTTTCCCTGCCTGGACGATCAAATGACTGGGCGTATAGGAGTAACTGTCGAGGATGACCGTGGCTCGCTGAATGCCGTCGAGTTGATCGACCGGCACCTGAAGCGGCGGAACCTGAGGTGCTTGCTCGGCAGCATGCACAAGCGCAGGGGCGATGACCGTGCCGCACATCAGCACACAGACAAACCCGAGCTGCGGAAAACCAGAGACCCTGCTCATGATGATCGGTTCTAGCAGAAGGCCGCGGAGTCGGTCAACCGAGCCGGCGACTTGACTGACCGGAAACCTGGTATTATCTCTTCACATCGAGACGCAAGAAATCCCCTTGCCCAGGGGCCAATAATCAACTCAGGATCCGGTATAATAACATCCAAGGTTCGTTCCTCTCCGTAGAACAAGGGAGCGAGGAGAACGGGCCTCCAAGGAGGAGAGATATGAAGTCGATGAAGGGGATCGGGCTGCTTCTCATTTCGAACATTCTCATTTATCTCACCCTGTCGATTACGGTCAGGGTGCTGGTTAACGTCGTCCTGCCGGCCTTCGGCATCGATGTCCGAGGAGCCTTCAGCCAGGAACTGCTGGTCTGGTCGCTGGTGATCGGTTTCGGCGGCGCGTTCATCAGCTTGCTCTTTTCCAAACAAATGGCCCGCGCCATGCTGGATTGCGTTCAAATTACCCAGCCACGCACAACCGCGGAACAGGTGATTTACGGGTCCGTGCGGGAGATTGCCGAACGGCTCCATATCACCATGCCCGAAGTCTGGGTATATGAATCGCCTGACCCCAATGCCTTTGCCACGGGACCGAGCAAGAATAACGCCATGGTCGCGGTCTCGACCGGGTTGCTGGCCAACCTGCGGGAAGACGAAGTCAAGGCTGTGCTCGCCCACGAGATGGGGCATGTCTTCAACGGCGATATGTTTTCCACGACGGTGCTCGCCGGCTTGATGAACACCTTCGTCCATTACATCAGCAACTTTGTGTATCAAATGGTCGCCCAGCCACAGGGCGGTGATCGAGAAGAGGGCCAGAGCGGCAGCCCGATCCTGGGCTTCGTGGTCTACATCTTCTTGCAGGTGGTCCTGTCCGTGCTGGCCATGATGGTCGTCAGCTGGCATTCCCGCCACCGGGAATATGCCGCCGATGCCTTCTCGGCAAAGGTCTATGGGAAAGAGTCGATGATCAAGGCCTTGCAGGCCATCGATCGCTGGGTGAACCGAGCCCAGTTCGAATATTCGACGCAAGATACCTTGGCCACGATGAAGATTTCAGGCAACACCTCCGGATTTCTGCACTTGCTGGCGACTCATCCTCCAATCGAGGAACGTGTCGCGGCGCTGGAACGTCTCTAACCAAGGAGTCTTCATATGCCGATCTCTCGACCGACTTGTTCATGGAAGGTACTGGTCCTCGGGCTCGCAGTGGGTCTCGGGCTCGGCGCCCTTGAAATGGGCCTTGGTTCGGTCGATGCGGCGGAACAAGGAGCGACACGCATGGCAGCTAAAGCGTCTACGGTCTATGACTTCACGTTGAACGATATCGACGGGAAACCTGTCTCGTTAGGTCAATACAAGGGAAAGGTCATCATGCTGGTCAACACCGCCAGCTTCTGCGGCAACACGCCGCAATACTCCGACCTTGAAAAGATGTACGAGACTTACAAGGACAAGGGCTTTGAGATTCTGGCCTTCCCTGCGAATAACTTCGGCCAGCAAGAACCGGGGACGAACGAGGAGATCAAGGGATTTTGCCTGACCAAGTACAGTGTCGGCTTCCCGCTCTTCAGCAAGATCAGCGTGAAGGGGAGCGACAAACATCCCCTCTACCGCTATCTCACCGAGCAGAGCCCATTCCCCGGTGAAGTGGAATGGAACTTCCAGAAATATCTCGTCGATCGCTCAGGCAACGTCGTCGCGCGCTACCACCATCGAACCAAACCGGTGGCTGACGAAGTGGTGAAAGACGTGGAGCGGTTTCTCGCGAAGAACTAACCGGTTACGCCTTCTTCACAAAAGTGACATGGGTTCGATACTCTTGGATGGCCGCACTCAGTGCGGCCTTCCCAAGAGGAATATTGGCCTCCAAGGCATCTTCCACCGCCTGATCGTCAATGATCACGTCATACTTGTCTTGCAGATTGGTTCGAACCGCGGTCCCGTCCTTGAACGTCCGCGGCATATAGATTTCAGTCCACACTTCCTTCTCAACCAGGCAGACATCACAGAACCGCTCGTGCAACAGCGCCAGTTTCTCCGCATCGGTCTCTTTCATGCACCTACTCCCGGGTAAAACAATCGCACCGCGCCCTCAAGAGGCGGTGAGTGAAGGTAGACCAAGCGACGGGGGATATTCAACGGGTGGTGGAATCGGACGGCGCAGGCGCGGGCGGCTGGTCGGTCACGGTAAAACGCATGGTCCCGACCTGATTGACGGCATGAAAGGGCTGCTGCCCCAACGATGTAATGTAAATCTTGACCAGATACTTTCCTTGCGGCCATTGTTCAGACGGTTTCTTCAACTCCAGAAAACCATACCGTTCGTGGCCCGGCACCTCGAGACTATCGGTCACGATTGCACGAGCACCGGTCTTCCCGTCTGCGCCCACGGGAAACACCTGGGCGGCAAACTGCGCCGGGTCCTCAAGCGGAGCCACCTCAAAGACGATGTAGACGGCCGGAGTATCCGGAGAGAACAGCGTGGTTCCTGGAGCGATGGGCTTCAAGCGGGGATCCTGGGTGTACCATCCCTTTCTCCCAAACGTGTCCCACTCCACCTCGTAACCGCGTGCCATCTTGATCCACGTGAACAGCGATTGGGGAACGCCTTTCTCTTGGATATCCATCGAAGGGGTTTCCGTCGGCTCAAACTCCGTGGTGGCCTGCTCCTTCGGAACCATCAAGTCCCGTCCCTCCACGACCGCAACGGAGAATCCCACTCCAGCCATCACACCTACCATGACGGCCAAGCGGCAGATGACCCACCTTCCGTTCATTTTCATGGCTGGTTCGCTGCAGGCGGCTGATGATATTGGGAGATCCATAGGATCATCGTACTCACTGCAGAGAAGGGGGTCAACCGGCCTGCAGGGATTCATTCCAAACCCCGGCCATGTCGACTGGCTCTGATATAATGCGAAAAGCCATCACGTATCATAGTGCTCATCATACTTCTGTTTCCATCCACAGCCTCATGAACCAACCCGCCCCCCAGCAACAGACATCTCTCCCCCTTCACCCCCTTGAGCCTTCAGGCGATCTTACGCATTCGTCCGATCAAAATGCCAAGGCTGAGAGCCGCCGGTATGGTGTCCGCGATGCGGCCTTTCAAGCGGCCGCGCAGGGTGGCGGGGAAAACTATTTCTCGGCCTTTGCCCTGTTTCTGCATGCCTCTCCATTCCACATCGGCATCTTGTCCGCGCTGCCCCAATTGGTCGGTGTGGTGGCACAGCTCCTGTCCGTGAAACTGCTCCAATATCTCCGCATGCCTGCGCAACTCCTGATCGGCGGCGGCTGGGCCCAGGCCCTCTGCTGGCTGCCGATCCTCTCGCTCCCGCTGCTCCTGCCCGAGCATGGTCCCTGGCTCCTGATCGGCTGCGCCATGCTGTACTTTGCCTTCGGACATGCCACGGCCCCGGTGTGGAATAGCCTGTTGGTCGATGTCGTGGAGACGAGCAGCCGGGGCGCCTACTTTGCCCAGCGAGCCCGCGTGACGGCGTTGACGAGTTTTGTGGCCTTGGGCATTGCCGGAACGGTCCTGACGTTGGGACAGAAATGGGAACTCAGCTGGATCGGGTTCCTCTTCATTTTTCTGGGTGCGGCCGCCGCGCGAGTGGGAGCGACCCGCTGCCAAACCAGGATCTCCAAACTGGTGCCGGTCCACCATATCGACGCTCCGCATGGATTCAGGCATTTCCTTGCTCAGCGCGCCACGCCGGATTTCCGGCACTTCCTGCTGTTCTCCGGACTCATGCATTTCTCGGTATTGATCTCCGGCCCGTTCTTTGTCGTCTATCTGTTGCGAGATTTACACTGGTCTTACCTGCAATATGCAGGCTGGATGGCCAGCAGTATCTCGGCGCAATTCTTCACCCTCGCGCCATGGGGACAGATCGGCGATCGGTACGGGAACAAGACCCTGCTCATGGTCACAGGCTTGGCGGTCCCGCTCCTACCGATGGGTTACCTGTTGAGCGAACACTATCTGTTTCTGCTGAGCCTGAATTTTTTCGGCGGGGTGATTTGGGCGGGACTGTCGCTCGGACTCCAAAACTATGTGTTTGACTCGCTCCGTCCGCAGGAGCGCACACGAGGCGTAGCCTTGGCCAATGCCACGAACGCGATCGGCTGGGGCATCGGAGCGTTGACCGGCAGCTGGCTGGCCACCATCCTCCCGGCTCAGGTCTCGCTCGGCTCCTGGGCACTGACCCCGGCATCCAACCTGCCGTTCCTGTTCTGCCTCTCCGGAGCGCTACGATTGCTGATTGCCCTCAGCCTGCTGAGAACCTTCGGCGAGCCACGAGAGATCGGGACGCCGCCGCAACGGCACCTGATGTGGGAGTTGCCGTTGGTGAAACCGCTCGTGGCGCTGCTCCCCTGGCGAAATTCCCGCGTCGCCCCCTAACCGGCTCTCACGCCTTGCGCCAGCCGATTACATGCCCGCCGGCTTATGTTCCCGCTCCTCCTGCTTGAGCTTGTCGAACCCCCGATCCGCATTGCCCTTCACCTGCTCCAACGAGGGTTGGGCCATCGGTTTCGGCTTCTCACTCGCACAGCCGGCCACGAGCACCCCAGCCGCCATCAATCCTCCCAACAGGCCGATCACGCGCATTCCCGCACCGACTCTGCCGCTCCTGTACTCCATGCCGCGCCCCCTTTCGATGAATCTATCCGCTGACGCACAGCCCCGACAAAGCATTATGGGATAGTGCTGCGCTGCGCTCAACATGAAAACGCGTCCGGCCCACGCACGTTGACTGCCTCGGGCAAAGACGCTATCCTCCGCGATAAGCACCGACGCCTCCTGAAAGGAACCCGATGTCGTTAC
Organism: Nitrospira sp. ND1; assembly: GCF_900170025.1. NCBI lineage: Bacteria > Pseudomonadati > Nitrospirota > Nitrospiria > Nitrospirales > Nitrospiraceae > Nitrospira > Nitrospira sp. ND1. The sequence continues at coordinate 650,238 of NZ_FWEX01000006.1, forward strand.
ATGACCGTTTGACCGAAGATCTCAAATCAGCGATGAAGTCGCGAGACCAACTACGCATGGACGTCATCCGCATGATCAAAGCCGCCGTGCAATACAAGGAAGTCGAGCTGAAACAAGATCTGGACGATGCCGCGATGAGCCGGATCATGACCACGCTCATCAAGCAACGCAAGGAAGCCGCCGAGCAATTCGAAAAGGGCAACCGGCAGGACCTGGCGACGAAAGAACGGCAGGAGATCAGCATCATCGAGGGGTATCTCCCCGCCGCGCTCTCCTCCGATGAACTGGCCCGGATCGTCGACGCCGCGGTGAAGGAATCCGGCGCTACGGCCCTCAAAGACATGGGCCAGGTGATGAAAGCCGTCATGGCCCGCTTGGCCGGCCAATCCGTAGACGGCAAAGTCGTCAGCGATCTGGTCAAAGCCGCTCTTCAACGTTAAATGTGCCGGCTCCGGCACCACCACTCTTAATCTCTTCCTCGATTCTGCCGATACGGCTCCTGACGGATGGCATTACGCCGATGCCATCCCGGGTATGTCTCACATTCAACATGCCCGATCGGCAGGCATCGCACCTGCTCACACGCCACCAAGCGAACGAGGCTGCTCATGGGCATCCTGATCGTTGACGATTCTCCCGACCAACAGCTGCTGCTGAAAGCCGTGCTGAACAAAGCCGGTCATCAGGACCTGCTCATCGCGGACTCGGCCGCTTCAGCCTACGACCACCTTGGCATCAATCAGCCCCAGCCGAACGGGCAGGCACCCGCCATTGATTTGATCCTGATGGACTTTCTTATGCCGGGCATCGACGGGGTGGCCGCCACACAGCGTATCAAGAGCCTGGAAAACCTGCGGGATATCCCTGTGATCGTCGTCACGGCGAAGACCGCCCTGGGGGATCTTCAGGCGGCTTTCGCGGCCGGCGCGATGGACTTCATCACGAAGCCGGTCAATAGTGTGGAACTGCTCGCCCGGGTGAATTCCGCGCTGATGCTCAAGAAAGAAATGGACTGTCGCAAAACCCGTGAAATGGAGCTTCGCCGCAGCAATGCCGAACTCCAACAGGCGTTGCGCGAAGTAAAAGTGCTGAAAGGCCTGGTGCCGATCTGTGCCTCCTGCAAGAAAATCCGGAACGATCAGGGGTTCTGGCAACAATTGGAAGAGTATATCCAGCAACATTCGGAAGCCGAATTCAGTCACGGCCTCTGCACCCCCTGCATTAAAAAGCATTACCCTGGCGTTTACCCCGACTAGCTGCTAGCATCGTCCTACGACACACTTTCAGGGAGACACTGACCATGGGTATCCTGATCGTCGACGACTCGACGGACGATCGTCTGTTGATTCAATCCATCCTCGCCAATGCCGGTTACGAAGAAACCTTTGGGGCGGAGTCCGCCGCCGCGGCATTCCGGTTGCTCGGGCTCGACGGCCCGCGGCAAATGACGGGCCGAGTGGATCTGATCCTGATGGATATCGTCATGCCTGCCACCAACGGGATCGAGGCCTGCCGGCAGATCAAAGCCGTCGAACGCTATCGCGACATCCCGATCATCATGGTCACCGTAAAAACGGATCCGGTCGATCTGCAGTTGGCCTTTGCGGCCGGCGCCATCGACTATGTCGCCAAGCCCATCAGCAAGATCGAGCTCCTGACCCGCGTCCGGTGCGTGCTCCGCCTCGTGCATGAAATCGAACGGCGCCGCGCGCGCGAGCAGGAACTCCTGGAGGTGATGCGCCAGTTGCAGGAAGCCAACCAGATGCTGTTGCGTCTCTCGTGCCTCGACGGGCTCACCGGGATCACCAATCGACGCCAATTCGACGACTTTCTGGACCAGGAATGGCGCCGGGCCGCGCGCGAATCGACCCCGCTGTCGCTGATCATGCTCGATATCGACTACTTCAAGACATACAACGACAGCCATGGGCACCAGGCCGGGGATGAATGTCTTCGCCAGGTGGCCCAGCTCATCTCCAGCCACGTCAATCGCCCCGGTGACTTGGTCGCCCGTTACGGAGGCGACGAGTTCGTCATCGTGCTGCCCGGCACCACGGTAGACGGCGCGGCGCAGGTCGCCGATACGCTCCGGCGCAAAGTCTGTGAAGCGGAGATGAAACATCCGAACGGCGATCCCGTCACCATCAGTCTCGGCTTCGCCTGCACCGTGCCAAGCCGTGTGGCCGCGCCGACCGATCTCATCAGGGCGGCCGACCAGGCCCTGTACCAGGCCAAGCAGGACGGGCGCAATCGGGCCAAGCAAGCCGGAGTCCTGACGCTCGTGCACCACACGCATAAAGATTGATGACCTCCCGCCGTCGCGACCATCGTGTCACCCACTCGCGAGACGGAGCGGTCATGCTGGACTGAGACGACCGGACCACGCCATGGCGAAACGCATCACGCAGACCAGACGAACCACCTCAACCTCTGCCGCACGCCTTCCCCGCACCGCTTCCCGACCGTCCACCGCGCTGCAACGCGAGCAGGCCGCACGCCTGCGTGCCGAGCGGGCGCTCCAACGCGTCTCCAAAGAGTTGCAACGCCGCGTCGAAGAACTGCAACGGGCCAAAGATGCCGCCGATGTGGCCAACCGTGCCAAGAGCGAGTTCCTGGCCAGCATGAGCCACGAGATCCGCACCCCGATGAATGCCATCATCGGCATGGCCGACCTCTTATGGGAAACCACCCTCACTCCGGAACAACGGAAATATTTGCGCATCTTTCGCCGCGCCGGAGCCAGTCTGCTGAGCCTGATCAACGACATCCTCGATCTCTCGAAAGTCGAATCAGGCCGCCTGGACCTGGACTCGATCGACTTCGACCTGTCCGAGCTGATCGACAAAACCAGTGAGATGCTGGCCTTGCGTGCCAACGAGAAAGGCCTCGAACTCGTCTGCCACCTCGCCAACGATGTCCCCTGCCATCTCATCGGCGATCCCAACCGCCTCTACCAGATCCTGCTCAATCTGCTGGGAAACGCGATCAAATTCACGGAGAAGGGCTCGGTGGTCATGAGTATCACCAACGATCCCGAGCTTCGAACGCCGGGCGCGATTCGATTCTCGATCAGCGATACGGGCATCGGCGTCCCGCACGACAAAATTAAAGCCATCTTCGACACATTCACGCAAGCGCATAGCACGATTGCGCGCCAGTACGGCGGCACGGGGTTGGGCCTGTCGATCTCGCAACAGCTGGCAGCCCTCATGGGCGGCCGGATCTGGGTGGAAAGCACCCTCGGCGAAGGCAGCACGTTCCACTGCGTGGTCCAGCTTGGCGTGCAAACAGCCCCGCCGCCATCGAAAGTGTCGGGCACTATGAACCTGGCCGGACTCCGCTGCCTGGTCGTGGACGATTACCCGACCAATCGGCTGATCCTGCGCGAAACCCTGTTCGGGTGGGGTGCTACCGTGGTGGAAGCCGACAGCGGCGAACAGGCCATGGAGGCCCTGGAAGTCTCGCTGAACTCCGACGCCCCGTTCACCCTGCTCCTGCTCGATTGCCGAATGCCCGGAATGGACGGGTTTGAGGTCATCGAACGCATCCATGCCGATCCGAGGCTGAGCAACCTCACGATCATCATGCTTGCCTCCGACCGGTGGGCCGACGACATCGCCAAGACCTACGACCTCGGCCTGGGCGGCTACCTGGTCAAACCGATCCGGCGCTCCGATCTTCAACAAACCATCAGCATCGCATTGGGCCGTAGCAAAAGTGGCTTCTCGCCTTCGCCTCAAGGCACCGCTCTCCCGGCCACACCCCAAGGACGATCCCTGCGGATCTTGCTGGTGGAGGATTCACCGGACAATCAGGTGTTGATCCAGTCCTATCTGAAGCACACCATCCATCGAGTGGATCTGGCCGATAACGGGCAGATCGGCGTCGCGAAATTCCAAAACGGACACTATGACCTCATCCTCATGGATATGCAGATGCCGGTCATGGACGGCATCACCGCGACACGAACCATTCGACGTTGGGAGCAGGAACAGGGCCTTCCCGCAGTTCAAATCATTGCCCTCACAGCCTTGGCTCTGAAAGAAGAATCGGCGAGGATCTTCGAAGCCGGGTGCAATGCCCATATGACAAAGCCGCTGAAACGAACCACGCTGCTGGAATTACTCCTGGCCTATGAAAAGACGCGAGCGCAATGATGCACCATCATGCTGAACCAGGCCCCGACAAGATCCCCGTCCGTATCGATTCCAGCCTTGAAGCCATCATCCCCGGGTTCCTCGCCAACCGGCAGCGGGATCTCACCACGATCGAGTCCTGCCTGAAGCAGGGCGATCTCAACACGATTCGCATGCTTGGCCATCGCATGAAAGGCGACGGCGGCGGGTACGGTTTCGATCAGATCAGCGTGATCGGCGACCAGCTTGAGCGGGCCGCCATGGCACACAATCTCTCGGCGCTACACCATCAGCTCAACGGTTTGAAGGACTTCCTGGCTCGCGTCGAGATTGTGTACGTCCACTGAGTTCAGTGCCCTCACCCGTCGCTCCCCTTTCCTCCATTTGCGCGACCTGCTCTCGTCCGGACTGAGAGGTGGCTCCGGTTGGTTGGACAGTGTCGGCCCATTCTTAAGTGGCGCCTGGCGGATTGTTGACTACGCGGCGGTCTGCCGTGTCGTCAGATGGTCATAGTACACCTGGTCTGGTGTCTGACCGTCAAGGGCCTGATGCGGCCGGGTCTGATTATAGAACGTCAGATAGCGCGCCACCCCCTGATGCGCGGCCTCGACGGTGTCGTACGCGTGTAGATAGACCTCTTCGTATTTAATGCTCTTCCAGAGTCGTTCCACGAACACGTTGTCCCGCCAGCACCCTTTCCCGTCCATGCTGATCTGAATGCCGTGGTGGGTCAGCAGCCCCGTGAACTCCTGGCTCGTGAATTGGCACCCTTGATCGGTGTTGAAGATCTCGGGGCAGCCATACTGCGTAATCGCCTCCTGTACGGCCTCGAGACAGAAGTCCGTCGTCAACGTATTGGACAGCCGCCACGCCAAGACCCGACGACTCGCCCAGTCCAGCACCGCAAAGAGATACAGGAAGCCACGACGCATGGGAATATAGGTGATATCCGCCGCCCAGGCCTGATTCGGACGCGAGATGGTGAGATCCCGCAAGAGATAGGGGTAAATCTGATGGGCTGGATGCCGCCGGCTGAGCGACGGTTTGCGATACAGGGCCTCAATGCCCATGCGGCGCATCAGAGTGGCCACCTGGCGTCGGCCAATGGCGCGGCCCTCGCGTCGCAAGAGATCGCGCAGCATGCGCGCACCGGCAAAGGGATACTGGAGATGCAGCTCGTCAATCCGACGCATCAGCGCCAGCGTCGTCTCTGAAACCGGCATCGGCTGGTAGTACGCGGTCGAGCGGGCCAGCTTCAGCAGCTGGCATTGCCGCACAACCGGGAGGGGATGGGTTCGATCGATCATGGCTTTGCGCTCCGCAAGCCCGCCTTGGTGAGCGCCCCGGCTAAAAAATCATTCTCCAGGGCCAGCTGGCCGATCTTGGCGTGCAGGGTCTTGAGATCGGGCGTCTCTGCTGGCGGGTTCGCTCCGCCAAACACGTCCGCCGCCCGCGCCAGCAATTGCTGCTTCCATTCGGTGATCTGGGTGGGGTGAACCTGAAACTGCTCCGCTAAGTCGGCCAGGGTTTTGTCGCCTTTGACCGCCGCCAAGGCCACCTGCGCCTTAAACGTGGCCCCGTGATTCCGTCTCGTTCTCTTCATCGCCTCGCTCCTTTGTGTCGCCACCTCGCGGGGGCCTCGGTGAAGCCAGGCTACCACTTAGCACACTGTCCGAATTTCCGGAGCCCCTTCTCTGCTCGACCCGCTAAATTGTAGACGACACAAGCCAAACATATCCGGCGACAATGCAGGCTCACTGGGGCAGTTTCGAGGAATGAGCGCTGTGGAAGATATGTGCGGAAACCCACGAGAGACGGAGACCGAAGGTTGCAGCCGAGCACGAGCAGGAGGATTGGTTACGAGAACTGGGGCGAGAAAGAAGGCGATGCGGGGTCACCCACAAAGATCTGCTGGGTTTGATCAGGACGGGAGGAACTACCCTACTAGCTTCGGGTTGCACAGATGAGGTTTGGTGGAGGGCAACCGCTACGCCCATCGTTGGCAAAAGCTATTTCGTTTAAAATTGCGGGCGTTGCATTTGCTGCTTAGCTCTATGGGCTGTATTTGAGCGCCAAGTCCATGAGCCACTGTGACTACAACTGTGAAGACTTCGCAGCCTCGGGACGGTCTGAATCGTTGGAAAGGAAACCTCTTTCGCTACCTAGCCGTATTTCTATTCCACAGCACCTGCTGCTATGAGAATTTGCTCAATATCCGAATGGTAATTCCGCCGAGCAACTTTCAGCGAAGTGTCACCGGTTTTAAAAGCCTTGTCCTGTCCAGCAATGACTCGTGAGTTTACTGCGGCTCCATAATTGAGTAACACTTGCACCATTTCACGATTCCCGAGGCTTGATGCCACGATGAGGGAGTAATGCCTTTGCTCCCCTTATAATTCACATCCGCACTCCAGCAAGGAGTGTCCGCACAATGGCAGTGTGACCTTTAGCAAGAGCGACGATCAAAGGAGGATATCCTTCCGCAACCTCTTTGTTGGGATCGGAACCAGCTGCAAGTAGGGGCTGGATGCTGTCATTGCAGCCTTGCACGACTGCCGTCGCCAGAGCTGTCCAGCCATGCTGATACAGCATGTTGCAGTCAGCTCCATGAGCCAGAAGTATCTCGGCACTCTTCGCATGGCATCCATACGATGCTGCGATCAATGGAGTCTCACCGTCTTGGGCTTGCTGGTTGACATCAGCCCCCTTGCTAAGTAGATACTCTATCGCCTCTCCTTCTCCGTAACGAGCTGCATAGATCAATGCGGTATTCCCGCTCTCGTCGACTCCATTCACATCGGCGCCCTGACTCAAGACAGCCTGCATATGCACCACTGATCCGCCTCTAGCGTAGTGATGGAGGGGCGGTGCTCGATGACAGGAATACAGCGTCAATAGAAGAAAAGGAACCAGGCAATACCCCCAGGTAACTCTTTGAGACATGGTGGGGGTCATCGGTCATTACTCCGTATTGGTTGATTCCGCTGCACCCGTGCCAGAAATTACTCCTGGCACATCACACATGCTTGATCTTCTTACCCGGAATAAGCACAACAGGCAATACACATGATCGACCCGCGTCCAGAGTCTGCAGGATGGAGAGGTAGAGAGAGCAGCACGAACGGTCTATATGGCAAAAAGAATGACGAGGCTCGGGCCGAACCGCCGCGGTACCCGCGGTGTCATATGCTGACTTGCTTCAGGCAGTGAAGATCCCCGTGCGCTCGAAAGCGCCCAGATGCGCGACCACGTACAAGAACAGAAGGAGACAAATGCCTCGGGCCTTTTTCTTGACGACCGTATGATACCTTCGGAGTGGGCCAAGGCGTTGGGTGAAATAGGGCGCTTTCCTTTCCGGCCCCTGTGATTTGCCGTTGACAGGTGTCACGCACCACATTACACTTCTCTCGTGATCAAAACCTTTGCTGACAAGCATACGAGGGAGCTGTTCGAGGAAGGTAGATCGAAGCGGTTTCCGCCTGGAGTCTGGGAGCGAGCGTTGAGGAAGCTGGAATATCTGGATCTCGCGACGAGCGTGACGGACTTGAAAGTTCCCCCGAGCAACCGGCTTCATAGGCTCGAGCGAGAGAGGGCTGGTCAATATTCGATTTCCGTCAACGATCAGTGGCGGATCTGCTTTCGGTTCGACGGCGGTGATGCGTACGACGTTGAGATGACGGATTATCACTGATGCGAGGTGTGCAATGAGTATCCCCAATAAGCGAGCGCGCACAGTCCGGCCTACTCATCCAGGCGTGATGCTGCGCGAGGATTTCTTGCCTGAGTATGGCTTGACGGTCTCCGGGTTTGCAAAAGCGTTGAAGGTATCGCGCCAGACGGTGAACGAGTTGCTGCAGGAGCGCCGAGCCCTCAGTCCGGAGATGGCACTACGACTCTCTCGGTTATTCGGAAACAGCCCGGAGTTCTGGTTGAATGCTCAGCGAGCCGTCGATCTCTGGGAGGCGGCGAAAAATATCAAGGGCAAGATCAACCACATTTCCCCCCTGACCGCTGCCTAACCCGGACTATTCATGACCGCCCGCTCCGTCGTCCGATCCTCTCACCCGGCGGGGCTGTTCTCGCTCGGCTGCCCGGCCGCCTCACCGGCTCGGCGGCGCGCACAGACGTGGCGCTCTTTCGTCATCGCGCCGCGCGCCCTCCACGGACTGCCCGTACGCCTGCGTCGGCCTCACGTGCGAGCAACCTCGGCGGGCTTCGGTCGCACACGCCTCACGAGGGCCTGTACTTCGCGTCGCCCCATGGATGAGGAACATTACTCTGTTGGCATCTAAATATGTGCCAACACTGATCAGAACCGCATTGAGTGGGCCGGGCAGGCCGGGATGTATGGTATCGATACCATTTGGTCTACATCGCGGAGCGAGTCACTTGGGTTCCTGCATAAGCCGACACTTGCTGATTTCCTCCAACGCGACTGCTTCCGGCACTTCTTCCAGAGTTAATGTCCCACTTGGAGTTAGCATCCAAGCAAGAGGAACGTAATCCACTTTTAGGAAATACGCTCGGTTCGGTTCCAATTTCACGTCAATGCGGCGTTTCAATTCGTCATGCTGCATGGTGAAGCTCTTCCTGCCTGGAGCGGTGACATAAGGATAGTATTCTGTTCCGTGGAGTGTGGTGAGGCTGACTCCATCGACAAATACTTCCCGCGGAAAAACATTCCATCCAAACCATGGATAGTACAGATAGACGATCGATTGCTCGGGGGCCACTTCTATTGAACGCTGAAAGAGTGGGCCTGTTGCCTTGGGAAAGCAACCTACAAGCACCGTAAGGTGAAGTAGGATGATCAAGATTCCTAGCCTCAGGTTCTGTACTCTTCTGAGTGGCCAATTTAATGCCATAAAACACAGTGCTCCCGTAATTCGCATACCATTTCCGTCTTCTCTATACTTACCCTACAGAATTCTAGGTTCACTGCTTTCTTAACTGTTGCCGAAGTCTATCATTCCCGAGTTCGCCCCATTGTGGAGCATTCCCTCCGAACACCCTGACAAAATTGCCAGCGCTGACCGCCATAGACTTTGTGACCGTGAATTGAAGGAACTGAACAGAGTTAGGTCTTGCAATCGTAGATCCGTCCTGAGCCTCCGTCCTCAGTGTGGAGCGACTGCATCCGCTCCGGGTTAGGCACGTGATGGACACGAAAATGGATGCCCCAGTTCGAGGGCACCGGCCAATGACCAGCGCTCCTCCAGACTCGGAAGAGCGGCGTGGCCTCATGAGACGCGCCGGCGCGGATGCGTAAGAAAATGAAACCACGGGAGATATGATCCGGCGCCGCAAGGAAGAAGGCTAGCGCCGATGAGGCACCGGTAAGAGGAAGTGAGGTTTGGTGGAGGGCAAGCGATCCACCCATCGTTGGTAGCCGGGTTTTCCTTCAAAATTGAGGGAGTCGCAGTAGCTGCGTGATGTTCACACTCCAAACCGGCTCTGAGCAGAGAATGCCAGTGGAAACAGGTGATGTTAGTGTGGCCTTCAATGAGACGGAAGTTAATGAGCTTTCATGCGAGTTCGCCACTCCCAAGGAGGCACAGGATGCGGCTCTGCCCATAACCCCAGCTTCGCATTCCGTGCCTGACGCTCCAACTCGCCCAACCGCAGATCCTTCGAGTACTTCCGAAACCACCACGCCAAACCAGCTCTGAGAAGTGCTTGATTCAGGCTGCGACCATCCGGCAAGAGGACTTCTGCCAGTGTCCGGCCATAGCGATCACGGCTGTCCCCATAGACGGTGACCTCTTGCCCAAAGGCCAGCTCTGATGTGTATTCTTTGGCCCGTGTGCCGAAGGGCTGACGCTTCTCCGGGCAGTCCACTCCAATCAACCGAATCTGTTCGGCCTTGCCCTCATGCATGACGCGAATGGAATCGCCATCGATCACGCCAACCACCTTCCCGACGAACTCGGCATGCGCTACGATAGGGAGCAGCAGGCAAACGAGCAGCAAGGCAGTCGTGCGGAATCTGGCCTTATCGACGAGAGGTCCCATTGGGACGGGAGTCTACACCCGAACGGGATTCCACGATAGACCAATACACCGGGATGCTGAACTGATGACGCGGGAACAGGTTACAGTCGGTGTAAGGCTTCGGGTCATTGCGCCGCGATGGGACGAACCGATCGGCGCCGTCGGTAGGGTCTCGGCGATGGGGTTCCTGTTCAATGACGACACATGGTGGTTCACCGTCGAGTGGTTAATGTGTCACCCGAAGCGATCTCCTCACAGCCTGAGGATGTGGGAGGAGGACCTTCCGACATTCGAGCTCTTCACCGGCCCCATCGTGGTAGTGGCGCCCACGACGCAGACGACACGCGGCCAGGCGCGTTCGCCCTTCCCTACACAAACCATCTTGCCCTTTATGGAATCTGACGATGACTGAGACGGCCGTGCCCCCGCTCGTCCGTTTCGGCACGTCCACGTGGACTTACGAAGGTTGGCAGGGTCAAGTCTATCAGCGGCAATACACCAAGACGAGCTTTACCCGCGAATGCCTCGGGGAATTCTGTCAGTATCTCTACAATGGTCAGCCGCTCTTCCGCACAGTGGGGAATGACTCAACCTTCTACCGGCCACCATCCGCAAACCAGCTCACTCGCTACTTGACGCAGATCCCCGAAGACTTTGAAATGTGTTTCAAGGTGTGGGAGGAGCTCACCATCCCAACCTATGCGAAGCATGCACGCTATGGCGTTCGGGCCGGACAAGCGAATCCGAACTTTCTGAACGCTTCGGCCTTCAACAAGCTCGTGCTGCAGCCCTATCGGGATGCCCAGTTCGGTCCGCACACCGGTCCATTTCTGTTTGAGTTCCAGCGCCATGGCATGGCAGCAGAGGAATTCTACGCGCGGTTGGACGCATTCTTCGCTCTGCTCCCACGAGACTTCCGCTATGCCGTGGAGATTCGAAACGCGGGTCTACTGGGCCCCGCCTACCATGAACTGCTGTGTCGGCATGGTGTCGCCCACGTCTACAACCACTGGTCCTACATGCCCTCCCTGGCCGAGCAGCACCAACGCATGGAAACCTTTACCGCCCCGTTCGCCGTATTGCGGCTCTTGACCCCGCTCAAGATGACCTATGAGGCGGCGAAGAAGCGAGCCGAACCCTATAACAAGATTGTTGGGGAGTTGCCAGAGATGCGCCGGGACACCGTGCGACTCGTCCAGCAAGCCAGCGGCCAGAACCGAACCACCTATGTCTTGGTCAACAATCGGGCAGAAGGAAATGCGCCACTGACGATTCAGGCGCTGGTGGAAGGACTGCAAACCGATCCGATGGACGGAGCTGGCAGACTCCGGGATTAGGCAGCCTGATCATCCCGAGAGACCCGTGACTCGAAGGGTGAAAATGTCTGGGACGCGAGAGCCTGAAGCGCGGTTTCCCTGGCTGCAAGCGCCATCTGATACGCCCCCTCCTCTCCATACTTGGGGATCGAAAACTTCCGATGCTTGGCTTTACAGTTTTCAATGGGCCACTGGACTTCCCAGTAGAGCCGTCGTGCCCGTTTCCCTTTGGACATCTCGCACCGATCCACTCTCGTCAGACCGGAGATGCCCGACCGGTTGGTCTTCTTCAGAATCGCACAATAGGCCGGCTTACTCAGAGGGGGATGCGCCTGGATAAGCGTGTTCCGATACACTTGGGCGGCCTGGAGGGCTTGTTCCCGGCCTCCGTAGGGCCCGTCGCTGAAGTCGCGCAGGAAGACCTGCTTCCGGCGCTGCACCCTCACCCGCCAGCAGTGCGTAGACGATGCCTTGTGATCAACCCGTCGGATATTCAGCATACGCATCTCCGCAACGTAATTTCGAAGAAGTACCAGGACTGGGGTCTCAGATGCCAACAGGTTCACCGGCTTGTGATGGAACTCACGGCCACAACCCCAGGCTCTTCTCGCCACTAGAAGCTCACGGACTTGTATGGTCAAAACGATAGGCCACGGGGATCAACAAAAGCACAGGACTATCGAACTCCCAGGCAAGCATGGAGAAGGGAGCAGATCGTTCCAAGAGGGTCTTTCCGGCATCGTCGAGAATCCCCGATCCAGAGGATTGATAAACCTCAATATGCTGCAATGAACCATCTGGGCCCACCGTTGCACCAGCAACAATATTGCCCTCCAGCTTCGACGCTATCGCCTCGACGGGATACTCCCGGTGCTTAAGAACCTCCTCCTTCACGGCTTGGATGAGGGCACGTTGGCGAGGGGATAAGGGCATCAGGTCGTATGTAATGGGGATTTGAGCCGTGAGTTGCGTCCAGGTCTCACTGGAAGGAATATCAGTGATCTGTACGGAACGCACCAAGCGGACGGCCTCGTTGTCCAAGAAGGCATTTCCAGAACTCGTCTCAACCGTCACCCTTGAGAACGTTCCGTCGCGTTCCAAGACTAAACACAGTTGCACCGTTCCCTGCCATCCATACTGGCGAGCCAGCATCGGATACGTACTATTCTTGACAATTTCCTGGTGAACCCGTTCTGCCATATTTCTCGCCACAGTTGGGCTGAAGATCGGGAATAGTGGAGGGCTGCCGTTGCCCATGAAACAGCGTGAGGGGGTGTGGGGAAAAACCGCCGAATGTGGACCATTCACCGTGATGAGACTCACTGGAAGAACGGGCGGAGAGCTCGTACATCCGTTTGAGAGACAGGCCACTACTAACAGGAAACTGGACCACCACTGGCGCGAGCGCATAAGAGATGCCTTTCCCGAAAAAAGGAGTCTGAAGTGCGTTTGCCCACGTCAATGCGCGTGGTTGTTGAACAATTCAAACAGACGCTGAGACTCAGCCGGTTGTACGCGCTCAATCGCTATGCCAAACTCATTCCGCCCGGCCCACGTTACGAGCGCTTCCTCTATGCGAATGGCTTGATCTGTTCCAGGGCAGATGACGAAGAGGGAAATTGTCATGCCGGGGGAAACCGACACCGGGCATTCAATGTGAAAGTGCCTCGGCGAGCACCCCCAAATTGTGGCCGCAACGTGCCAGTCCTGTTCGGGAAAGCTAACCATGCACGGTATCGAGAAGGATGGAGACCCGACATGCGAGGAAGCCAAGTGCATGGACCAGAGTCTACGGGAGGACTGTGGATTCGCCCATTCCCCGTTGGTCGGGAATTGTGCCCCCTCTCTAGCGGGAGTTTTGTCTAGCGATACCACAACTCGGCCGATGCGATCAGCCAAGCAGGTCAAGAAGTGGTGGCATGAATTCTGATCATGCCTTTGTCGTATGGGCCCTTGGTTGATAGACAAGGAGGATCGCGGTATGTGTCATGTGCTTCCTTCGCCTTAAAAGAGCCCCAGGGGACCAATAAAATCAATATCTTACATAATGAAACTTTCCAATCTGATACATGGTTTTACAATGGCTTACAAATAGGCTGTCCGATATAGGACGCGGACTGCACAGCCGCTGTGAGGGCAGCTAATGACCGTGTCTGCAACTGGTGCCCGGAGTGATGTACCAAGAACACATCGAGGCACAACATATTAAGATGATCGAAATCTGAGTGCCTTGAGTATTAAGCGTTTCCTTGCGACCAACGATTCACGATCCAGCGGCAGGTCTAGAAAAGCTTTGATCTGTTCAATACTGGGGAATTTATAACCTTCGAAAATTAGAAATTCTAGAAGAGCTTCAACGTACCTCTTGAGTTGATAGACTAGTGTTTCCCCTCTTCCACCAAACTCGTCTTGATGCACCGATGAGTTTCTGGATTCCTTTAAATGGTAGAGGACCTGACGGTGAAATGTATTGTCCTTCCAAAGAAAGACCGCTCGCCTTATGGTCACATCGGAATTTTCCTTACTAGTCTGAGTCAGATGCTCAAGCACACTCCAGAGCTTAAGAAAAATTGATTCATAATCACGCCCATCCAGCGCTCGCACATAACGCAGAAGTCCTCTCACTATAAACGCCTCGCAAGAACTGGACTTCATTTTGGCCATGGCCTTTTTCTCGTATTTCCTAAGTTTATCCCAATTCTCGGTAACGTCATAAGCTCTGATGGGCTCTTGGTAATTAGGATCATGCCACCATTTATGATCAATGATATCCAGGTCCGCCTTAAATAAAGTCTGTAGTGACCCAAGTACTATCTGATTAACGGGAGATATTGTACCGGAAGACATGCGCAGCATCTTTTTCGAGTTAAGACTTAGGTTCCATAGCGCTCTAGAGCAATCTAGAGCGTCTAAAGCCGACCATCCAGCTTCGGTTTCTGATTTCCCCGCAGTGGATACGATACATCGCAAGTAGTCGCGTGGGAATTCCCGCGTTATAGCCTGCATAAATATAGTTTTATATTGGAGCTCCTTTTCTAAAACCTTCATTGGGACGTCTTGACCAAATCGAATCACATGACCGGACACTTTTATTTGCGGTAATCTCTTTCTTGATCTGATCGAAATGCTACCGGCCATAAAAAATTTTTCGGCTGGTTTTTGCGTGTATTCGTGCTCCCTAGCGGAGATATGACTAATTAACCACTTGGAATTAAGCTTGTTTGCCTTTGCAGCAGCCATTACACCTTGTTGCGTGATTCCATGCGCGATCTCCTCCGGCAGCTCGGAAGAGAATTCAACTGATGAGATCAGCAATTGCATGTAGTCCTCAAACCAATGTCCTGGAAATTCTACATGGCCTGCGGCATTTGTTCGTTTCTCTTTCTCAAACCAGGCTAGAGGAACAGCGGGGTCATAGCCTTTTTTCCATTGCGCGCACATAGTGTCCTTCTTGGTTCGGCAGGGATTACATCTTGCACCGTTTCTCCAGGTCGATAGTGTCTGCTCCGAGCCGGACATTACCAAGGAACCTACAATTCACGACGTTGAAACTTCCTCGGAGAACAATCCTCCTAGCCCGCGATCTGCTATATATGCTGATAACAAAAGCTCAAGGAACTCATCTAGCTGAGCCTGCAACTTGATTACTCGATTCAGGAAGATTCCAACCTTCTTTGTAGTATTGCTGATGTCGTCTGGAGTCTTTAGGTCGAATACGATTAGCTCTCTTAGGACATCGGCGAGCAGGTAGGTCGTCTTTCCTTCACAAAAAATAAACTTCGATATCGCTTCGTCGCGTTCTTTGAAAACGGATACATGTCTCGCCAGCGCCTCGGCAAATTGATCGTAATCATAATGGAAAATCGCAGTATTTCTACTATCAGCCAACTGTGTCCTTAGATCATCACCGGTTGTATTTATATCTCTCAAAGTGGTCACTGCTTCTGGTGGGAGGCTTTCCCGTAGTACTTTGAACTCACTAGAACTCTGTAACGAGCCGAGGACCACCATGGCTTCATGAAGAGTTCCGAGATAAAGCCGGTAGGCGAATCCCAGACTAGCGCGCCGCATATCCCCGAATCCTGTGAGAGATGTCATAAAGGCGACGATCTGTTGCAGGTCGTTATACGCAGCCATCATACGCAGTATATTGACGCTGAGCGGGTCTGACGGCGGAAATACTTTGGCAATAGGAAAGTTTATGACACGCATTTATGACTTTCTCAGGGCCAAATGGAGCACACCGCTGGACTGGTAAACGAGCTCATTCTGTCGCACTGATCTGGGCAAGCCCCAGGGTCAGTCTCAATACCGAACTTTTTGGGCGAGTTGATGCTTCATCCCTCCATCTGCTTGCCAATTGAAGACTTCCTTTGCTTCTTTAATACAGTTTCCTAATACCCTCAGCATCCTGCCCCCTGACATCCGGCTTGCCTGTTAATAGCCACCGGAGTAATTCGTGAAGCGGGTGCCAGTGCTGCCGCTGTTTGGCTTCACGAATCTCCTGAACACTCGGAATGTTCTGAAGTGGCAAATTTTCTCTATGCAGCTACCGTGTAAGAGCGAGAATGGAAGTTAGGACAGATTCTGCTTAATGAGAAATGCGAGATCTATAACGTGTTCCTCACGAGCCAGCCAGTTTTCACACTCGTTGAGTAGGAGTAAAGGGGCCAATTGTGCCATGAGTTCGGAGCTGCTCACGATATTCGTCACCAACTGAGGCGGCATACGGCCCAGGGTTGCTAATACCCAATCCCCGCCTGCGGAAGTAGCTTCAACAAGTACCCTCACTGTCGTCTCATTTCCTATTAGCCGTAGAGCCTCTGATGCTGCAGCAGCCACTCGCGGATCGCCAGACGTGAGCTTCTGAACCAGCTTTCTGATTACAGGCTCCTGGGTGTCCGGACCAAATGCTGCTATTGCATGAAGTGCAACGTTTTCATCAGCATCTGCTATGAACGGTAATATTGCTTCGTAGTCCTTCAGACCCGCCTTGCCGAGACCCCAGACAGCCGCCTGGCGTATCTCGTCCCCTTCAAGCTGCCGACTCTGAGCAATACGTACCAGTTCGTTTTTGGAAAATTGACTACCGAGTTCCGTGAGTATCAGTACAGCCTCCATCCGAAGATCCTTGCGTCCGTCACCCCACAACACGGCTTCAATCCTCTCCTGCCCAAGGGAGGACCCTAGGGATGCTGATGAACCAGCCGCCTCCAGAGAAACGCGCTCGTCTTGTTCTGATCTAAGAAGACTTTCCAATGCAGGGATTGCCTGAGGTCGTAAATCTTCCCGATGCGCAATAGCTTTTACTGCCGCATAACGATCGAGTGGATTTTGCTTTAGAAGGTCGTCCAGAGGATTGTATTCTCGACTTAGAAGAGATGTAACCTCCGCCATCTCAGATGGAGCTCCAGCAAGGATTGAGAGGCCCTTTTTAAATCTATCACCCGGACGAACATAAACGTGTTTCCCATTTAATGTATATGTCTGCCTACGCTGCCTCCCGCCGTCACCTGTCATCGTTACGACAAGCTTCGTTCTGGTGACTGACTCTACAATCCCGTTATCGGAAGGAACAATTGCTGGCCAGGTCCTGTCACGTTCCGCCCCCTCAGAAGCAGACTTAGGAGGTCCAAGAGTAGATTTGTCAATGGAACCGCGTAGTGATTCGGTTGAAAAAAACATGGCCTCATCAGCCGGTCCTGGATCGCCTTGCTCTTGACGAATACCAATGAAAGCAATTATGTCCTCATTGCGTAGGCCGAAGTCCCAAGTACGGTCCGGATTTCTTGGCGCGTCACTCACTTTGATTTTCAGGTCCGACTTGGCGCGAACTTCGAATCGAATCCCAGTGCGAACACAAAGCAGATCTGGCAGCCTAAGGCGCTTCACCTTCGTCATCCATATTTTGTTGCAAGTGCAATATCTCTCCAGCTCTATAGGTCTAAAGCCTATAGCATGAAGCTGGCTCATAGTCTGGCGCACACCCATCGCGCCCAAGCTAAGGAAGTGCAGGAAACTGGTATCTGTTTTAAATCCCATTAGGCAGTACCTTTGCGGACAATGGGATTCAAGAGATCGCGAGGTGAGATTTCTAGAGCTGCAGCAATAGCAAAAATGTTTTCAAGAGAAACATTCCGCTTTCCTCGTTCAACTGAACTGATATAGGTTCTATGAAGTTTGGCCCGATAACCGAGTTCTTCTTGCGAGAGGCCAGCTTGACGCCGAATTTCTCTTACGTTGTAGCCGAAGAGTTCCTTCGCATTATTTTTTGAGCTTCCGCGCGCCTTCATGTTCTGCGCGCAAGCTAAAAAAATGTTAACAATAAGTCTACAGACTTTACGTCACGCATCTGGTATATTCTTGACCGGACTAAAGTCTGAGGTAATCGTGTTGAAACCTAATTTCGAGCGGCTGGCGGAGACTGTAACGGTCCCGCGGACTGATCCGATATATAACTGCCATGGCTACCTTACGAAGGTCCCAATAGCGGCAATAGAGCCCTTTATTGAGACATTTACCCAGGTGGGAGATATTGTCGCTGATTTCTTCGCTGGCTCGGGCATGACAGGCCTGGCAGCACTGAGGCTCGGGCGGAAACCTTGGCTCAGTGATATTTCGGTGCTGGGCCATCACATAGCCGAAGGGTACTCCACCCGCATTAAGGCCGAATCTTTCAAGGCAGCGGCCCAAAAAGTCATCGGCGATGCACGCACAGCAATTGGAGATCTCTACGCTACCCGCCGTTCGACTGATAATGTGACTGTCGAGATGGTTCGCACCGTTTGGTCGTTCACCTATAAGTGCCCCTCCTGCGAGTATCGTCTTGTTTACTTTGAGCATCTCTCACCGAAAGGTAAGGCTCCCAAGAAATGTCCTGCGTGTCTCGCCCCCTTCGTTCGCCGCAGATGGTCACGAGATCTCGACGTGCCAGTTGAGGTCGTGGTTCGAACTCCGCAAGGCCGTTTGATTCAGCAGCAGATCTCTGACTTCGATTACGCCATGATCAAAAAAGCAGCCAGCAATCCACGCCAGGCAGAGATCCCCTCACTGAAAATCACCGAGGACCGGGAAATGTTCAGCCGTTCTGGACTCGGTAAAGCAGGCCTGGTTAACACCAGGGATTTTTTTTCTCCTCGCAATGCAATCGCCTTGCTTGAATTGTGGCGAGCGATAAATGGGGTGAAGGACTATCACGCGCGTCAAAAACTCCTTTTTGCCTTCACGGCAATCCTGCCCCGCGCATCTCGCCGCTACCAATGGAGCGCACAGCGACCGCTGAACGCGCAGAATCAAACCTACTACATCTCCCCTATATACTATGAATGGAATGTATTCGAATTATTCGGGCGGAAAGTTAACGCAGCAATTCGGTCAGACTTGGAGCTTTTCTACCGTGAGCCGCTGCTCAGAAGCCAGGAGCATGCTTTACACTACATTGTTGCCTCGGCAGACCGGCTTAATCATCTTGAGACCGCATCTGTCGATTATGTATTCACAGATCCCCCTTTTGGCAGCAACATTTTTTATAGCGATATGAGCCTGTTTCACGAAGCCTGGCTCGGTAAGGTTACAGATCCCACTTCAGAAGCTGTTGTTCATACGACAGGGAAACGAAAGAATGGATCATCAGAACGCTACGAATGCCTACTGCGTTCTGCGTTCGCTGAGGCATACCGCATCCTAAAGCCAGGGCGGTACATGTCTGTCGTTTTTGGAAACAGCAGTGGTCGTATCTGGGGGTTAGTTCAGAGGGCGATGCGGGATGCAGGCTTCAAAGCGCCCGCTCATGTATCTATTCTCGACAAAGGCCAGAGATCAGTGAAAGGCTTAAATTCTGGATCAGAGAGTGTAGTTACCGTTGATCTCATCCTGACGGTGCAAAAGCCGATTCAGGTTGATAAACAGGAGAGCAGCCATGAACTGCGCAAGGGAGACACGGAAGCCATGATCGCCCAAACAATTAATGAACTCTCTGGCACTGTCACCAACGCTAGTCATGTATACGCTAGGATTCTACGGAAAGCGATTCAGAACCACTACGCCCTTGATCAGTTACATCTAACAGATGTGCTTCTCGCTTTACGTAAAAACGGCTATACGATTCATCCTAAAACCGGTATACTTTCGGTTTCAAAATCATTAGATTGACTAACTATAACCTCTGATTAAACAAATCAAGTTCCTAATCACTATCGTCCCTATAAAAAACTATGACCACGACACCAAAATTCAAGCCCAAAGTTATTTCATTCGTCAATCTAAAAGGTGGCGTGGGCAAAACTACTCTCGCGGTGAGTTATGCCTCCTACCTTGGAAATGTCCACAAAAAACGGGTTCTATTGGTCGACCTAGATCCCCAAACGAATGCTTCCTTCTGGGTTATGGGCTTCAAGGACTGGAAGAGACATGAAAAAAATAAAGGGACAGTCGCGGACCTAATGGGAGCAACCGCGCACAGTCGCCTTGGGAGCAATCTCAGAACAGTAGACAACATCGTGTACAAATCACCTGTGTTCGGCTTTGACCTTATTCCTTCGAACCTGTCCCTTTATACAATGGATTTGGACCTGGCGTCGGTGCCTATGAAAGAGGTTAAACTTAAGCGAGCAATCGAGGCATGTAAGAACCCCTATGATTATATTATTTGCGATTGTCCTCCCAATCTCACGATTCCAACCCAGAACGCGCTTGCATTGAGTACACATTACGTAGTGCCGATTGCTCTGGATTACTTTTCGTCGATTGGCATAAGTCTCCTCAAAAGCAGGATTGCCAAGCTAGGGAACGATTTGGACAATCACCCTAAGCTTGCTGGTATTGTCATTACGCGTGCAGGAAGCCGCCCGGGGTGGCACAAGGCGGAAACTGAGGGAGGTCTTCGCAAGACATTCGGCGCCGAACTCTTAAACTCCAAGATCAAAGATCGTCAAGATGTCGTAGTTTCAACTCAAGACAAAACTCCGGTATTTAATTCCGGCAACCAGTCTGTCATACAAGAATTCACTGGAGTGTGCCAGGAATTGTACGGTCGTATCCAATGAGGAGAGACAAAATTAAGGCCTGGTTGACTGAAGTGGCAAAACAGGCCAAACAGGCTCCTACTTCTCTGCCCGAAGGCACAGAACTGGTTGTGCGATCTCTGATCAACATGCTCGGGGTAGCGTCTGGGGACGAGCTGACGAATCTTAAGCTTAGTACCCCCAAGGAGAATATCGGCTCCCTAGTGATTAAACTGGCCGAGGTTTCGAAATTCCCTAAACGAGAGTGGATCGACCTTATTAATTTCTACGGTCTGTCATTAGATTTGAACCCGCGAGATTCAGCTCGCGACGTAATGGGCAAGCTAGCGCGCCATCTACGTGAGAATCCTGCAGCACTTGCGCTGGTAGCCTCCAAAAAGCCGGGGGTTCATGCCAAGAGGCGTACTCTCAAGAAAAGGCGGCCGCTCGCAGAGAATCTGCAAGACACTTTAACGCGACTACTCAACGAATAATCTTATATGAGTTATTTGCGAGACCTATCCAGATCGCAAAAGAATTCATTCTTAAATGCATTTGAATTCTTTTCCGATCGGGCCCACCAGAAAACATATGAAGATTTAATTGCCTCGATTTCCTCTCTCCAAAGCTGGTTGGAGTACTATGTCACAACTGCTAATTTCGAATCCAAAGTGAGCGATTTTTTTTCCGAAGCGGTGAATGACGCCATTTTGGCATATTCTTTTGCACGCGTGGGAACGTGGCGGCCAGCACTTCAAAGCCTCCGGAGCACTTTGGAGAACTCTCTTTATTTCTTATACTATAAAGATCATCCAATTGAGCTACTGCTCTGGGAAAAACAAAAGCATCGTCTCGGCTTCACCGACTTGAACTTATATTTTAAGGGGCATCCCCTCCTTTGCGGACACAACCATCAGATTGAAACTGGAATAGATGCGATTGAAAAATCGTACGCTGAGTTATCTAAAGCCGTTCACGGATCAGTCGCTTACTTTCGCATGGTGGGAAAATCGTCATTCGAATACCTGCCATCAATTCATGTGAAGGATGCGGTTGAACTCTCGCGGTTTAGGTCAATTGTAAGGAGACTTATCGAAGGTATTAATCAACTCCTTGTTGCAATGTTCAGGGAGTCTTTACAAGGTGCTGCTTTGCCGTCATTGCGCCAGGGGATTGCAGGCGCAGTCTCAGCAGCTAAACGTGCGGCAATAAAGAAATCGTTCAATATCATGCTTCACTGAAGTCTAACTTAACTTTTACAGTATCTCTGAAAGACTATTGTTTCCTCCCATCAATATTGAAGCCTCGTTAACCTACTCACGCAGTTGATGCCTCTCCAAATGTCGTTTTCTGAATGTCCTTGGCCGATGAATAGGGCCATCTGGCCCTAGTGGCTGTTTTATGGCCCTAGAGCAACTTTTTGTATTATTTCGCCATATTTTTGATTCCGGCGGCATGCCCATTCGACTCACCGCGGTTCCATTCGCCCTATCTCATCTTCGTCGCTGATTTTAACTAACGTGTGAATAACCGCTCCCAGAGCTACGTTTGATCACGTCCCCTTTGCAACTTTCAGTTTAGACAACGTTTTTGCATACCCGTCTCTCTCTTCTCTTCGTTTGCTCAGGAACGCTCTGTTTGGGATGCCGTAGTGTCCCTTAGTGTCCCCTATTGTCCCCTAGTGTCCCCGAATCGGCATCTTTCACCACCGCACGCCGATGCGTATGGTTCGTCCATACATCGTGCGCCGCAACGCAAAGGAGATCTGATGGAACAAACATGGTTGACCGTCGATGAGTTGGCCGCCGTCCTCAAAGTCAGCCCGAAGTCAATCCGCCGGGCCTACCGCAAGGGTGAGATTCCTGTCGATCGATTCTGCCGTTTTGTCCGCTTCGACCTGGAACGAGTGAAAGAGGCCCTTAAGGCCAAGGGGCATAGACCGTCCTTTGTGGAATCCAAGAGCAAGGGGGGACGGCGCAGCGCGACCGGCGGCGCCAGCCGGCGGCGCGCGCAGCCGACCAGCCCCCGACTTGGTAAGACGGGGGCGTCTATCGCACAGACCCCAAGGAGGAAGAAATGACGGGTTCCGGAGGGTTCACCCAGACCATCGATTGGCTGGCCTTCACCCTGCCGAAGGCTGAGGTGGCGGACGTGATCAAGCTGATTGGTGGCGACTGGTTCCAGAGTGAGACCGGCTTTCGCGGCTATCCCGTGGCGCAGCTTATGACGGAAGGCAAAACGGGCGTCGGGAAACTGGGGACTGGTGCTCCTCGCAACCCGAAGGAGGTGCATGTGGATCTCTCGGCAGGCATCATCTCCCAGTGGGACGAACTCAAGCTGAAGACGGTTCTCGCCTGGATCTTCGCTCAAAAAGGCCATGTCACCCGCATTGATGTGGCCCTGGATGACCGGGAGGCCACTGTCGCAGTCGAAACCGTCCGCCAAGCCGTGGAGGCCGGACAGCTCGTGAGTCGGTCCAAGCAGTTCAAAGTCATTCAAGCCTCGAATCATCGTGAGGGCGTTCGGACCGGAGAGACGCTCTACTTTGGGAGTCGAGAAAGCCAGACCATGCTGCGGGTCTATGACAAGCGCTTGGAACTGAAAAGTCGTGGCCGGGAAGACGCGGAATCCTACGGAGTCCGGTGGGAAATGGAATTCAAACAGGACCGGGCGCAAGCCTGCGCCAAAGCGCTGCTTACCCTCGATGCCGAAGATTGGCGGGCCTTCTTGGTGGGTGTGCTGCGCTCCTATGTGGATTTTCGAGAGACCACGCGAGAGGCCGAATCCTATGAGAAGTACCGGGCGCCATTGCTGAGCTGGTGGGAGGGCTTAACTGAAGGCTTTAGGCGCTGTCGGCTCGTGGTCGAACGCATTCAACAGCGGCTGGATGATGTCGTCGCGTGGTTCGCCAACGCCCTCAGCCCCATGCTCGCCGTGGTCGTGGCCTGTCGCGGTGATCAGTTTCTGACGGAGATGATTTATGCGGGCACGAAACGATGGAACCAGAAGCACTATGCCCTGCTGAAGCAACGCAAGAAGGTGGTGACGCCCTATGTGCTTCATCTCAAACCTCGTCCATGACTACGTGTATATCCGCGCCTGTCCGGAGTGTAAGGCCGCCGGAGCCTGGGGTGAGTTTCGGAAGGGAAAGTTGTTTGTGATCTGCAGCAGCTGTCGGTGCGAATTCCAATGTCTGCCAAAAGTCCGGCTTGCGGGCCGGGGCGTGTGGGTCAGGCGCAGAGCTGATCCGAGAATCTTTTCACAACAAGGAGGGTTGAACGATGCAAGTCAAAGCGGAGGGGGCAGTGCAGGGGTATGTGGAGCGGAGGAGTCGGGAGGGCAAGGTGTTTCGATCGGTGGATCTCTATGTGAAGGGCAAAGATCCGGGAGTGTTGCGATTGGGGATTCCGGAGGATCAGATGCCGTTGATTGAGGCGTGCAAGCAGGCCGAGGGGAAACAGGCTCGCGCCTCCATCGAAGTGCGGAAATTCGAACAGACGGGTCGCGTGTTCTTCGATTTGTCTGCCTTGGAAGTGCTGAAGTAACGGCAAGGGAGGAAGGCCGGTGGATCTTACGATTATTTTGGTCGCGATCTTATTACTGGCCTTCCTCACCGGCCTCGGAGTCGGACGATTGTGAAACTCTTCACGTTAACCAGTTATCTCTCGCTCATCTGGGGCCTTCTGGTCTCGTTCTGTGTTGCGCCGGGCGAATCCCTTGCGCAAACCGCCACGCAGTATTCGAGGGTGGTGGCTCAGGCCGAACGCATCGCGTACCTGGCCGCTCAACGGTCCGCTTTGGCGAACCAAGTGGCGACTGCCGCGCTCGCACCTTCGGCCACCTCGATGGCCGTTCGCATGGTGGCGGGCCCGGTCGGCTGGGCGGCGCTTGGAGTGAGTGCAGGTCTGGTTTTGGCCCAGATGTATTACTCGCAAGCTGATCTCTCGGCGGTCAAAACCGCCGCCTCGACGCCAGGCGGCTGGCAGATCGCCAGCACGAATGCGGGCGTGCAGACGTTCCCCGGTTTTGGCACGAACACGCCAGGCAATCCAGCCTATCCGAATGCGACGATTCAGTTCAGCGCGACCAATGTCCCGCTCTGCGCGGTCGATACCGAGTATCAGCATGATTGGGTGGTCGGGCCGTTTCAGAGCCTGAGCACAGCCGTCTTCTTTACCGGCAATTTCTTCGTCAATGGTCCTGCGGTCGGCGGCTACAGCCTGTATGTCTGCCATCGAACAGGCATTCCCGGTTCACCAACACCGTTGCAAGATGGCCTCATCGCACCGACTCCGCAGCAAGTGACGAATTATGTGACCAGTTTGCCACCAAGTGACCCGAAGTCCGTCGAAGCCCATACCAATCCAGTGGGGACTACTGGCACCACGCAGCCGGCCGATACCACCATCTCCCAAGCGGTGACGCCGACTGAGATGCCCACGACGGTGAAACCCAAGCCGGTGCCAGCCGGAGATATCGTTGTGGTAGACAACGTGCCTCCTCCGGCCAGTACGCCACAGCAGAATACCCAGCAGCAGACGACGACCACGACGACGACCACGACGCAGAACCCGGACGGCTCGACCACCCAACAGGAAGAGACCCAAGCGACGACCTCCTGTGCCGTGGGATCTCATGAGGCCCAGACCTTCGGGACGGTCCTGCAAGCGCATCAGACCATCTGGGCCAGTAGTGGCCTGCTCGGCACGCTGAATCTCTTGAAGTCGCTCACGTGGCCCTCGACCTTACCGGTGATTGCGCTGCCTTCGGCCTTCTTCGGCAGCCAGCAGGTCGATTTCAATCAATGGGCCTGGTTCTTCACCGTGCTCCGGACCCTCGTCATTGCGACGGCCTCCATTGCCGCCTACCGCATTATCTTTGTGGGAGGAGGCCAGACAACATGACGGCCATTCTGACCCTCATCTATTGCTGGCTGCAGGAGTTCTTTTTCTCCCTCACCGATTGGGGTCTTGGGATTTGGGATTCCTTGCTCTCGGTGGCGGACAGCACGCTCGCCACCATTGGGACGGCCGGGCTCACCCTGCCGGTGATTCCCGATCAGTACGCGTGGGTGCTGGGCGCGACGGGTATGAGTCAGGCGCTGGCCATCGTGGCGAGCGCCATGGGGACGCGGTTCATCCTGCAAACGATTCCATTTGTGCGGTGGGGCTCATGAATCAGATGGTGATGGGCTGGGCCTACGCGTGGACCGTCGTCTTAGCCCTGTGGATCTGGGTGTACATCAGGAGTCTGCGATGATCGAACTGTATGAAGGCGTCCCAGGATCGGGCAAGTCCTATCATGCGATCTGCGAGAAGTTCCTGCCCTGGGTGAAGCAAGGCCGACGGCTCTATATCGCCGTGGATGGCATCTATCTGGACCGGTTGTCGCTCTTCACCGGCATCGACCTCGACACCCTCGAACAGCAGATCACGCTCTGGAAGGACTCCGTCGAAGTCCTCCAGGCCTTTCCCCATGTTGAGCCCGGCTCAGCGGTGATTATCGACGAAGCCCAGACCGTCTTTCGGTCCATGCAGAAGGTCGAACCGGGGCTCCTCCGCTGGCTCGAAACCCATCGGCACTATGGCGTGGATATTCTGCTCATGAGCCAGGATTTTCGCCAGATGTCCCAAGGCGTCACACGACTCATCGAAGCGACGGTGAAGTTTCGGAAGCTGGCCTTTGTCGGTCTATCCAAGAAGTATCAGGGCAAGGTGCGCGGGAACCCCGAAGACAATGAGGTCATCCGGGCCTTTGTCGGGACCTACTCGCCCGCCATCTATGCCTACTACTCCAGTTATGCCTCGGCGGCGATTCGAGAAGAGAAACGCAGCCATACGGTCTTCAAATCGGCACGGGTGGCCATTGGCATCGCTGCGGGCTTGTTTGCCATTGGCCTCATGTTCTGGCGTCCGTGGTCGTCGCTGAGCAGCACCAAAGGAATGCCGGCAGCTGTCGTGAGTGGCGCTCCGAGCTTGCCTCCGCTTCCATCTCCATCGGCGCCGGGCAGTCTGCTGAATCCGTTTGGTGCGTCTGTCTCATCGACAGCGAGCCCACAACCTCCTAAGCGCACCGTGCGCATCCTCGGAGGGGCCGGAATGAGTCAGAACCGTCAAGGCTGGCGCTATCTCTTGGACAGCGGCGAGATCCTGACGGCCGCGCAGATTACTGGACGGTATGGGGTCTCGGTCTCGGAAGTCTATGAGGACGGCTCGATGCGGCTCATCGGTGAAGGAGTGTTCTATGGACCTGCCGGCGATTGAGGCGATGACCTACTTCACGGCCATTTTCTGGCTCGGCGGCTTTGCCGTTGGGCTGATCATCAAACTGATTCTGCCTCAGAGCCACTGAGGCGCTCGACCGTCGGCGAGTGTT
The DNA here is from genome assembly GCF_900170025.1 of Nitrospira sp. ND1. NCBI lineage: Bacteria > Pseudomonadati > Nitrospirota > Nitrospiria > Nitrospirales > Nitrospiraceae > Nitrospira > Nitrospira sp. ND1. Next base: position 677,058 of record NZ_FWEX01000006.1, read on the forward strand.
CCGGCGGCGTAGGTGGACGGAACCACCACCAGCACAAGGAGGTGCCGTATGAAGGGATGGGGTTGGGTGAAAGGGCTCGGAGGGCTGCTCATGGCGTTTGTCTTCGCCTTGGGCGTCCCGGCGCTGTCGCAGGCGCAGCTGTTTCCGGTCTCGGCGGATGTGGCCACGGTGCGGGCCGATCTGCTCTTGTGGGCCACGGCCTTGATTGGCGTGGCGTTGGCGATCTACGCTTTTAAGCGCGTTCGCGCAATTGTGGGCTAAGAGAGAGCCCATCGAGGCAGGCTGGCAGCAGCCTGCCTCCTTTTTCGCATCATATGACAGCATGAACAGGGTGACGACAAAGGAATGCAAGGATGACGGCGCAACAAATTCAAACGATCGGCAATGCGCTGGCTGCCGACCTGGTCGCCTGGGGAACGGCGGCGATTGGCCTCGCCCTGGTGGCGGCCGGAGCCGCCTGGGTGTTGCGGCTACTGCGCTAAGCGCCGAGCCACCCCTGGTCGGCGAAGCTGTAGTAGCGTTCTTCGGCGAGGATGAGATGGTCCAGCAGCGGAATGCCGAACAACTCGGCAGCCTCCCGCAGCCGTTTGGTCAGGACACGATCTTCCGGGCTGGGCGAGCTATCGCCAGAGGGGTGATTATGCGCGCATATCCAGGCCCCGGCATTCATGAGGATCAGCGGCTTGAAGACTTCACGGGGATGGACAATGGTCAGGTTCAGCGAACCGGTGGAGACCACATTAATTCCGATGAGCCGATGCTTCGCATCGAGACCGCAGATCAAGAACTGCTCCCGGTCCAGATGCGCAAACAACGGCCGGAGGATCGCGGCGGCGCCTTCCGACGTATGGACCAATTCCGCTGCCGGAATGGCACGGCCCTCGCGCACGAGGGTCACGCGGTACCGAGGGACCCCGTATTTCCGAACTGGGCTCAGTGGCCGTCCACCGTTCGAGGAACCGAGAGTACTGTCAACGGACATGTCCGCCTCCTTCTGAAATTATGTTCTAGCCCCACCCTTCACAAACCAAGGGTGGGGCGTAACAGAGGAGGCGGCACGGGGCTCTCGCAGCGGGCAGGCCTGGAGGGGCGGAGACCGGCACGGAGGGGACCGGGAAGGCCTGCTCCGCTGCTCCCCGGCCCCGAGTCGTATCCATTGGGGGCTCAATCTTCGTCCTAAGCCGGCGGAACGGCGGGCGCTTCAGTCGGGGGGATGGGGGTGTCGTGAGACTCCCCCTGGTGCGACAAGATCAGGAGTAACAGTTCAGTTGGAACCCACAAGCCCAAAACTGCTCATCAATACAAGGGAAAGCGTAGGCCAGTCAGATTCTGGCAATTCCCCCCTCTCCCCTCGCCTACGCAACGAAATATCTGCAATTCTTGCGGAGGCACTTCTCGCTGATCTTCAATCACTTAGCCGATTTACGGTTAGTTCCCCTCCCCAAACCAACCGTAAATTGAAGTTGACTTCATCAGACAGAAACGAATAATCCCTGAGCTCTGGAATAGTCACCTAGTCGGTATGAACCTCAAGGTGAGCGGGTGATGAAGGAGGCTGAGATGATTGCGGCAATCTACGCCAGGAAATCCACGGAACAGGTCGGATTTAACGATGAGGAGAAATCGGTTACTCGGCAGATTGAGCACGCAACGGAGTTTGCCGTCCGAAAGGGTTGGACGGTTGCGCAGGAACATATCTATTCTGATGACGGCATATCCGGCGCAGAATTCCTCAAGCGGCAGGGCTTCCTACGATTGATGAATGCGCTTAAGCCTCGTCCAGCGTTCCAAGTGCTGATCATGAGCGAAGAGTCTCGATTGGGCCGTGAGGCTATCCAATCGAGCTATGCCTTCAAGCAAATCATCGATAGCGGCGTGCGGATATTCTTCTATCTTACTGACCAGGAGCGAAAGCTTGATAATGCCCTCGACAAGGTGATGCTTAGCCTGACGAACTTCTCGGCAGAAATGGAGCGAGAAAAAGCGAGCCAGCGTACCTATGATGCCATGCTCCGAAAAGCCAAAGCTCTCCACGTCACGGGCAACAAGGTTTTCGGCTACGATAACGTCCCCGTCTACAGCAGCCAAGCGAACAACGATGGTACCCCGCACCGACAGCACGTTGTTAGAAGGATCAATACCGAACAAGCTAAAACAGTCGTGCGAATATTCGAAATGTACGCATCAGGCTTTGGTCTGGCAAGCATCGCTAAGGCGTTAAACGAGGATCGCGTCCCGCCTCCTCACGGTGGGAATCTGGGCTGGTGCCCAACAGCTCTTCGGGACATCCTCCAACGTGACCTTTATCGAGGTATGGTCCTTTGGAATAGGACCCAAGCAATTCAACTCGGCGGAACGCGGAAGCAACGAAAGCGTCCTCAATCGGAATGGCTTCGTATCGACGCACCAGAATTGAGGATCATCTCCTCCATGCTGTGGGAGCAGGTTGAACAGCGTAGAACACAAAATAGGAATGCCTATCTGCGCGGGGAAGGTGGTCGCCTCATTTCACGACCTACGGGCGAAGATCACCGGTCTTCCTATCTACTCAGCAGCATTGCAAAATGCGTCGTATGTGGTGGTTCGATCGTGGCAATAAAGCGAACTGCGAAACAACGTTATGACCGCACCGTGTATCGTTGTGCCTACCACCACAAACGAGGTCATACCGTCTGCAGTAACAACGTGGAAGTCCGCCAAGATATTCTCGACTCAGCCATCCTGCACGCTATAAACAACATGCTAGACGATCAGGTCCTGGAAGCCTCTGTTGCGGAGGCCTTGGAGCGGATTAGAAAAGAACAAAAAAACCTACCTGACGAGCGCATCATTGTTGAACGGGAACTTTCTTTGATTGAAACACGGCTGCATCACCTAGTCGAACATATAGCGAATGGCAAGGCAACAGATGCCATTGACGCATCACTCCGCCAGGAGGAGGCTAGGAAGAAGACGTTGTTAGGGGAATTGACGAGGCTGGACCAGCTTGCTCAAATGGCGTATGTGAACGAGAAACAGCTCGTCAAGGAATTGAGAACCCGCTTAGGAGATATCCCTGGTTTGCTCACCCGACAGGTTCCGCTCGCCCGCCAGATGCTCAGGAAACTGCTTGACGGTCACATTTCATGCGAGCCCGTCGAGGAGGGTGGGAAGCGAGGCTATCGATTCACTGCCACGGGAACATTCGACCGTTTACTGACTGGCGTGAAGGTTATCAATCAAAGTGGTGGAGGGCAGGGGAGTTGAACCCCCGACCCCTACGTTGCGAACGTAGTGCTCTCCCAACTGAGCTAGCCCCCCACAACTCTCACGCGGCATTATACACAACCGGAGCCCGGGTCTCTATACGAAGTTACAGATCTGCGCAAGACTTTATCCGGGGTTGTAAAATCCCGTCACCACTGGTCCTGCGTCCGCCACCGATACCCGCCGTCCCTCCACCCGCAGCTTATCTTCCGCGTAGAGTTGAATCGCGCGAGGATAGATCCGGTGTTCCTGCTCCAGTATGCGGGCAGCCAGGGTATCCGGCGTATCTCCTTCCAGGATCGGCACGGCCGCCTGGATGATGATCGGACCTTCGTCGACCCCTTCGGTCACAAAGTGCACGGTGCAACCGGCGATTTTGCACCCGTGGTCGATGGCTTTTTTCTGCACATCCAGACCAGGGAACGACGGAAGCAGGGACGGATGAATGTTCATCATCCGATTCTCATAGGCCGAGACCAGCACCGCCGTCACGATTTTCATGTACCCGGCCAGGAGCACGAGATCCACTTCGTGCTTCTGCAGCACCTCAAGGACCGCCTTATCGAAAGCCTCGCGACTGTCCGGACGGCCTGCATACGGCTTCGGATCCAGCCACACGGCGGGCGCGCCATGCTTTCGCGCCCGCTCCAGCCCGCCGGCATTCTGCTTATTGCTGAGCACGACCGCGACCTCGGCCGACAACGTCCCCGCCTCAATCGCGTCGATGATCGCTTGAAGATTCGAACCTCGGCCGGAAACCAATACGCCGAGGCGCACCAGGCGCGGTGATTTACCCGACATACTCGACCACACCTTCGTCTGTGGACTGCGCCACCATTTCGCCGATGTGATAGGCCCGGTCGCCCGCTTCTACCGCTTTGGCCATCACGCGATCGACATGTTCCGGCGCCACGACCAGAATCAAACCGATGCCCATATTGAAGACGCGGTACATCTCGCTCAGTTCCACTCCCCCGCGGTCCTGAATCGTCTGAAAAATCGGCAGCACCGGCCAGGACCCGCGACGAATGCGCGCCCCGCAGCGGGCCGGAAAGACCCGTGGCAGATTCTCGGTGATTCCACCGCCGGTGATGTGCGCGATCCCCTTGATCGGGCAAGCCTCGGCCAACGAAAGCACCTGCTTGGCATAAATCCGCGTCGGCGTCAGCAGGGTCTCACCCAGCGCACCACCGAGTTCCGGCATCACACTCTCGACCGTCAGTCGGCTTTTCTCAAACAACACCTTGCGCACCAGCGAAAAGCCGTTGCTGTGGACACCAGTCGAGGCCAACCCGATCACGGCATCCCCGGGAACAATCTGCCGGCCGTCGATCATCTTCGGGCGATCGACCACGCCCACAGCAAAACCGGCCAGGTCGTACTCGCCCTCCGCATAGAACGAGGGCATCTCGGCGGTTTCTCCACCGATGAGAGCGCAACCGGCCTGACGACACCCGTCGGAAATCCCGCGGACCACGGCCTCGGCCGTCTTTAAGGAGAGTTTCCCGGTCGCAAAGTAATCGAGGAAGAAGAGCGGCTCTGCGCCGCTGACGGCAATATCGTTGACACACATCGCCACCAGGTCGATCCCGACCGTGTCGTGTTTGTCCATGAGGAACGCGATTTTGAGTTTGGTTCCGACGCCGTCGGTCCCCGACACGAGCACCGGATCCTGGTAGCGATTCGCCTGGAATCGGAACAGGCCTCCGAATCCGCCCAGATCGGTCATCACTTCCGGGCGAAAGGTCGCCCGCACATGCGGCTTGATCCGCTCGACGAATTCATCGCCGGCATCGATATCGACTCCGGCATCACGATAGGTAGTCATTGGGGCCGCATCTTAACGAGCTGACTGATAGCGGGTCAACAATTAGTCTCACGCGTTCACACCCTTCGTGTGACTCTCAACGGTCAAACTACAGGGGCTGCTCAAACAGGTCATCCAACAAGGCCGCAGGCGAGAAAGAGCCGGAGGCGTACCCTCTCGGGTACGTTGAGGATCGATTCGAGCCGAGAACGATGTTGGGGACCTGTTTCAGCAGCCCGGCTACATCTCGGGGCGCATTTCGACATCCAACAACTTAATCTTGCGATGCAAGTGGCTGCGCTCGATTTGCAGGTCTTCGGCCGTGCGAGAAATGTTCCAATGATGTTCACGCAGCTTGCGGGCGATAAATTCCTTTTCGAACGCATTGCGGGCATCGCGGAGCGAGTCGTAATGCCTCGTCAAAAGGGAATTGGGCGTCTGCGCCCCGGCGGCCTGTTGCGTAGCGGACAGCTGAGGACGCACCTGCAACGCCACCGACGCATGCGAAGCTTCGATCACAGGCCCCGGCACCATGATCATGAGCCGCTCGATCAGGTTACGCAGTTCGCGAATGTTGCCCGGCCATTCATACTGGATGAACACGTCCATGGCCTCCGGCGAGACTTGCTTGATCTTCAAGCCTTGCTCCTCGGCATGTACATGGAGGAAATGTTTCACCAGCAGCGGGATATCCTCACGGCGATCCCGCAACGTCGGCACCACGATCGGTACCACGTTGAGCCGGTAAAACAGGTCCTCCCGGAACGTGCCCTTCTCGATTTCCTTCAGCAAATCCTTGTTGGAGGCCGCCAGGACCCGCACATCGACCTTGATCAGTTTGGTCCCGCCGACCCGCGTAAATTGCTGCTCTTGAAGGGCGCGCAAGACCTTGGCCTGGGTGCTCAGACTCATATCCGCAATTTCATCCAGGAACAGGGTCCCGCCGTCGGCCTGTTCGAACTGGCCCCGCTTCATCGTTGTGGCGCCGCTGAAGGACCCGCGCTCGTGCCCGAACAATTCGCTCTCGATCAAGGTTTCAGGGATGGCGGCGCAGTTCACCGCCACAAACGGACGGTTCGCCCTGGGGCTCTGTTGATGGATGGCCCTGGCGACGAGTTCTTTGCCGGTACCGTTCTCGCCGCCGATCAAGACCCGGCTGTTCGTAGGCCCCGCCGTTTCAATAATCTGCTTGAGCTGCCGCATCGCCAGCGACTGCCCGATCAACTCGAACTTCCGCTCTACCTTCGTGCGCAGCGTCCGATTCTCCTGCTCAAGCCGGTGCTGATCCAAGGCATGTTTGACCCGTAGCGTCACGTTTTCGAGCGAGAGCGGTTTCTCAATGTAATCGTAGGCCCCGAGCTTGATGGCCTTCACCGCCGTCTCGATCGATCCATGCCCGGACATCATCATGACTTGCGTCTGAGGCACCAGCTCACGCAAGCGCCGGAGCGTCTCCAACCCATCCATGTCGGGCATCCAGATATCCAGCATCATCAGTTCGGGAGGACTCACGGCACATAACTTGAGCGCCTCGATGCCGCTCTTGGCCACGCTGACCTCATATCCCTCATCCTCCAAGATGCTGCTCAAGGAGTTCAGGATGGAGACTTCATCATCGACAATCAGAATCGAAGCAGACATGTCTTCTCCACACTACGCGTCGCGGGAACCGTTCACACCGGCAACTCGAACGTGAACAAGGCCCCTTTGGGCTGATGGTTTCCGGCGTGAATCTGGCCGTCGTGATCGGTCACAATCCGCCGCACGATCGCCAGCCCCAGCCCGGTACCCGTTTTCTTCCGTGAAAAATAGGGCACGAACAATTTCTCTTGATCCTCCGGCGCAATACCCGTCCCTTCATCCGCCACCGTGACGACTGCGCGACGCTGTTTCGTGTCGTACCGGGTCGTGATCCACAGATGTCCCTTGTGGTTCATCGCGTGGATCCCGTTATCGCACAGATTGACCAGGACACGCTTGACCTGTTCCCGGTCGAAATTGAACGGAGGCAGATCCGCATCGAGCGTCACCACGCATTCCACTTCGCGATGCGCGCTGTCATACAGCGCCACCACTTCCTTCACTACATCATCCAGCGAGTTCATGGTCATGTGCGGAGCCGGCATCCGCGCGAACTTCGAGAACTCGTCCAGCATTTGCTTGAGGCTGCCGACCTCATTAATGATCACTTGCGTGGACTCGTCGCAAATCCGGTCGAAATCCGGAGCCTTATCCTGAAACTTTTTTCGCAGCCGTTGCGCCGAGAGCTGAATGGGCGTCAGCGGATTTTTGATCTCATGAGCGATCCGCTGCGCGACCTCCCGCCAGGCCGCCGCCTTCTGCGCCTTGATCAATTCCGAGAGGTCTTCGAAAATCAGCACGAACCCGAGGTCCTTGTTCGACTCATCCTTCATGCGGGAGCAATGCACGCCGATGGTCAGAAACCGACCCTGCAAATCCAGTTGTCCTTCGAGCGCAATATTGTCTCGCTGATCGACCAGCATCCGATCGTAGACGGACTGAAACAAATCCAGCTTGTACTCCTTGAACACCTCGTTGGCAGACCGGCCCCGAAACCGATCGGCCCACAATCCCAGCATACGCTCCGCAGAGGGATTGAAGGTGGTAATGATCCCCTGCCGGTCGATGGAGAGCAGTCCCGCGGCGATCGTATCCACCACTGTTTCAATGTAAGCGCGCCGACGATCCAGCTCGAGGTTGGATTGCCGAAGCGAGACGTTCGCTTCCTCCACTTTCGTTTTGCTGCTCTGCAGATCGGCGGTCATGCGATTGAAGGATTCGACCAGGGTGCCGATCTCATCCGTCGCCTTGGCTTCGATGCGCACGGACAGATCCCCTTGAGCGATCGCCTCCGTCGCCTCGGCCAACCGTTGAATCGGCACGGTAATGCCGCGCGCCACATAAAACCCGAACCAGGTCGCACTGAACAGAATCATGACCGTGATGACCGCCACCAGCAGATACGCTCCCGCTTTGATGGGATTCTTCATCGCCTTCATCTGTTTGTATTCGGTATATTGACGCCCGATGCTCTCCATCTTGCCGAGCAACGATTCCGGCACATAGGCATCGACCACCACCACCCCGTCGATTTCTCCACGGCGGATGCTGGAGGCGATCGGTACACCGGCCCTCACGAGCCGTCCCGTCTGTGCTTCCTGGACGGACGTGAGTTCCTGCTTGCCGTTGATCACCTGTAGCACCAGTTGGCCGATCGGCAGATCGAGCACCGCCACCGGCACCTCTGGATCCAGCGACTTGGTCAACGTTTCCATCTTCGAGGAAAACACCTCGATCCCGGCCGTGGCATATTCCGCGCGTTTCCGGGCGATCGCCGCAACCAGCAAATCCCGCTGCTCGGGCAAGAGCAACTCCTCGCGAAAAATCTCGTGGCTGATGGCGCGTGCACTGTTGATCGCCAGGGACACATGACCGGCATGGTGCATGCGCGCGACCTCGTAAGAATCCTTCATCACGTGCTCGATCTGGTCGTTGAACCAGACATCGACCGCCTTGTTGACCAGGCCGCTGGCCACCAGGGCCAGGAGCACGGTGGGAATCAGGGAAAAGCCGATAAAGGCGGCGACCAACTTCGCGCGGAACCCCGACCCAACGAGCCGATGTCGCCGTTCGAAATAGGCTTTGATGAGATTGCGCGAGAGGAGTAGCGTAAGGACGACAAAGCCGATCAAATCGAGATTGACCAGCAGCAGCACGAAGGCATACCCGGTGCTGGGAAGAAAGGAGTCCGACTCCTCCCCGACCGGCACCGCCATTTGAGCGTAGTAAAAAGTGAGGGCGAGGCAGGGCAGGAGCAGGACCAGCACGATCCACACTGGCCGGACATGACGCTTCCGCCGCTCGCTCTCGATGGAAGCAGGCGTCGACGGCTTTTTCTCGCGCAGCCCCCCCGGGGGGATGAGCTTCGTCATATCCGTCGATTCAGGCATTCTCGATACTCCGACTCACGCCCGGCCCATTCGATCCTGCCTCACTATAACCAATTCCAGGTGGAGTCTCAAAAGAGGGCGCGCAGAACCCACCCCTTGCTTCATCGAGAAACGACCGGAAGCAGGGCATTGAAGAACACAGTGTCACCCGAAGGAAGGACCGACACCGCAAAGCAGGACGGCGCACTGAAGCAACTCACGAGATTACGGGGTATGAAGCGTCGATTTCCCGGAGGTCAAACTGACGAATTTCATCCTCAAGGCGTAGAGCATGTCCTTCATCACGACTTGCTCGTCCGGGGTGAGGTTGCCCTTCGTTTTTTCTTCCAGCATGGAGAGTAGATCGATGATTTCTTTGGCTTGAGGAAGGTTCAGTGGCATGGATGGCTGCTGAGGATCGAGTTGCTCCCCCATCAGCATCAGAGCTGAACTCCCCATGGAGATCACAAAGGAGGAAAAGTTGACCGGCAAATGCCCTGAGTGCGTATGCGAATCGGCATCATGGTCGTGGTGAGGCGCGGCGGCAGAGGGCTCTGCTGCGGGAGGCGTCGCCGCCTGGGCCGGTGGGGGGGCATCTTCACCCCGTCCTCGACGATCGCGGATGACGAATCCTTGGTCCTTGTCATCACCCATAAAAAAGCCTCCGATCAACCAATGGAAAATGCAGGGCCGTACCCTACCACAGGGCTTGAAGAGGCGCAAGACGAGAGGCCCCGTTGAAGGTGCTGAAGAACTCAGTTAGAGTGGCGCGACGGAGGGGTTCGCATGTCAGCACGTTTCGATAACGTCGTGGCCATCATGGCCCGGCTTCGGGCACCGGGCGGATGCCCCTGGGATCGCAAGCAGACCCACGAATCCCTCAAGCCCTATTTGATCGAAGAAACCTATGAAGCCCTCGATACGATCGACCGGCAGGATTTCGCCAAGCTAAAGGAAGAATTGGGCGACGTGCTTCTGCAGGTGTTGTTTCACAGCCAGATCGGCACTGAAGCAGGCACGTTCACCATCGACGACGTCTTGGAACAGTTGAGCGACAAGCTCGTACGCCGCCATCCTCACGTGTTCGGTGACGGGGCGACCAGCCAGTCCTCACTTAATTCCGACCAGGTCGTCCATCGGTGGGAGGATATCAAACGGGCCGAACGCAAGAACGCCGGCAAACCGGATTCGGTCCTGCATGACATTCCCCAGGCCCTTCCGGCCCTGCTCCGCGCCTATCAGACGCAGGTCCGCGCGGCGCGGGTTGGGTTCGACTGGCCGGACAGCCCGCAGGGCCTGGCGGCCGTGCTGGCTAAAGTCGAGGAAGAAATCGGGGAACTCAAGCACGCTCTCACCGACGCGGCTACGCGTCGCTCCGTGGCCGAACCCAAGCCGGATCCGACCCCGGAAATGGCCGCGGAGATGGGCGACCTGCTGTTTTCCCTGGTCAACGTCGCCCGGCACATCAAGGTGAATCCGGAAGAGTCGCTCCGTCTTGCCACGAACCGATTCACTGCACGATTCCAATTCATTGAGCGCGAGGCGGCTCGAAGCGGACGGAGCGTCAACGACCTCTCCACGGTGGAAATGGATCACTACTGGGAAGCCGCGAAGCTGGTGGAATCGACAGCACCCGCGGGCACCGTCTCTCCCCTCGGCCCTTCGACGGAGCCGACCAGGACTCATCCATGAGCACAGAGCAGGATCCATACGAAGAAGGCAAGCGAGCCGGGCTTCATCCGCTCATCGTCTTGTTCGGGGCCATTCTGGTGATGTGGCTGCTGATCAACCTGGCCGTTCCCAGCGGCAAACAAAAGCAGGCCGCCGGTCCGGAGATTTCGCAGGTGACGACCGAAGATCCGGATGCGGCCCCGGTCATGTATAAAGTCCAGTCGACGTTGACGGAGTTTAATGCCGTCAGTATCGTGGTGCCGGCGCAGGCGACGACCAGTCAGGTGGTGGGCCTCCTCAAACAATTCAAGCAGGCCCGGCTGGCTCAGAGTCTCCCCTCCATGTTGCCGGCCACCAGCCCAGGGCACAAACTCGGGGACCAGGCCGTGGCCGATCTGTACATTTTTTCAGACCCCAAATATGCAACTCCGGAAGCGGTCGGCACCCTGGCTCGCGGCGCCCACGCCCCGGGCAACCTCTACCCGCAGGCCATCCCCTTCGAAGAAGCGATGGAACACGTCCTTGGGCACTATCGCATCGACCTGAACGATACCAGCAATCCCGACACCGGATCGCTGGGATTTGCCGACGATTCCGGAGTCCATAGCAAACAATATCGACGCATTTTTTGAACCGCTGCCGCGAAACTCCAGGCCCAGACTGCCTTCGCTATCCCCAGGTCCGCATGCAGCAAGCATAATCTTCCTAAGGGTTTTCATCCCATACAGCATCTAGTGGTCCGGATAGAGACCACCCCAATGCCTAAAACTTGTGCAGGCCGCTCAAGGGCCGCTCTACTGAGGGGCTTGGGCGAGGAGGCGGCTGATATTCACACGCTTATCCACAGATTCTGTGCGTTGGGGAAATCGCGACAGAACGATCAACTGACAAGTACCGGAACGCTCATCGGCTAGGCGCAGAAATGGCTTGCGGCACGTCACAGGAGGCTGGCTTCGGAGTAACAGATGAAATCTGGACGAGCAGTGGACCGAAGGTCACAGAGGGCGCAATCGTCAGACGGCCGGAGGACTGGCCACCAGGCCGACCAGGTTCTTGATCTCCACCCGCAATGTATCCTGCTCCGCTTGGACCCAGGCCTCAAGTTGCGGGAAGTAATGAGCGAGCGAACCGGTGAAGGGGGCCACCAACACATCACCGCGTTCTTTCAACCACCCTTCGGCCTCGGCAATACGAACCTTCTGGTCACCGATCTTGCGGGACAGAAATTTGTTCAGCATCAACTGTTGGCCGGGGCTTCCAGTGACAGTGCCCAGCAACTTCTCCTTCACATAGTCCAACTCCTCCGCCTGGGCAATCTTCACTCGAACGGCATGGGTTGCCGCCCAGGTCGCCCGTTGAATCGAGTAGTCGTAGGACAACACCGGCTCCCGCGGCTCGCGAAAGGGACCGGTCACATCGGAGATCACCAATTGGTCGTTCAGCATCTGGGTATTCCTTCTCTTCCCGCTCCCATCGTCATTGAAACCTTAGACCGGCGCCGCCTGTAAATACCGGAGCAGCTTCGCCGCCGTCTCAGCGCCGTCTCGAATACAATCGGGAAGGCCCACACCGCGATAGCCTGCGCCGGTGACAGCCAGGCCACCGAATCGCGAGAGCGCCGCCTCCAGCTGCGCGAGCCGATCGAGGTGTCCGAGGGTATATTGAGGCATGGCCCGATTCCACCGATTCACCTCGACATAGTGCGGTGTCGCCAGCAGCCCCACAATGGAGGCCAATTCCTCGCGCACACACTGGACCAAGGCCTCATCGTCCCGCTGCAAGATGGCTTCTCGCCCGACCCCGCCGAGATAACATCGCACCGACACATCCTCCGGCGGTGCTCGATGGGGCCACTTGAGGGAGGTCCAGGTCGCGGCAATCAGATCACGGCCCTCGATTCGTGGAACCACGAAGCCGAAGCCTTGGAGCCGGTTCCCCACTGCTTCGGCAGGATAGATGAGAGAGATCGTGGCTGTCGAGGCATAGGGAATCATGTCCATCAAGCCGGCCGCCATCGGCGTTAACGGCCGAACGAGTTCAGCGCTGACATAGGCCGGTGTCGCCAAGACCAGCGCTTCGGCCGAAAGCGCCGTCCCGTCGGTGCAAATCACATCGTACATCCAGCGACCGGCCTGGTGCGAACGCACCCGCAACGCCTCCGCTTGAACGCCGGCTTTCAGCCCCCCGCCGGCCTGCTGGATCTGCGCCGTCAGCCCAGCCACCAAATCGGCCAGGCCGTTTTTCAGCGTCACAAACATCGTGTGTCGGGGGCCTCCGCCGGGAGCTTTTTGCGCCCGTGCACGGCGGGCCGCCATCATGCCGCGAATCACACTGCCGTGCGCCTGCTCCAACTCGTAGAAACGCGGAAACGTCGCCCGAAGACTCATCTGCTCCGCATCGCCCGCATAGATACCGGCCATCAGCGGCTCCATGACCCGTTCGCAGGCATGCGGTCCGAACCGGCGACGAAAAAACGACGCCAGCGATTCGTCGTCGGTGGACCGACGCGGCGGAATCAGCACATCGCAGCCCATACGGGCAAGATCGACCCAGGATAACAACCCGCTGCGAAAAAACGGCCCCAGCTGAGTCGGCGTGAATGTCACGAGCCCTTCCGGCAACTCGTGCAACCGCCCGCCTCTTAAGACACTCGCTTTCTTCTCAACCGGGTTGGTGTTGATGAGTTGATCGGCTAGCCCAAGACGTCGACACAGCTCCATGCCCCAGGGCTTTTGCGAGAGGAACGAGTCGGGCCCCGCTTCCATGACCAACTGCCCGACCCGATGCGTGAGAATTTTTCCGCCCCAGACCGGCGCCGCATCGAGGATGGTGCAGGTGAGGGGCATATCAGCCGCGGCCGCCTGCTCCTGGAGAGCAAACGCCGTGGAGAGGCCTGAGATACCTCCGCCGATAATGACAACTGACCGTGGAGTGCGCGCCACAGGTGGTGCCGCTAATGAACGAGCGAGGACTCGTGTGCCTCCACCACCGACATCAGAATGTCGATCAATGGAGCCGAGGCGTTCAACATGGGAATACGTTCCAGCTGGAGCCCCTTCGTCAGAGCCAGCTGCTTGAGCTCAATATCGATATCGAACAGAGTTTCCACATGGTCGCAGATGAAGCCGATCGGCGCCACCAGGACATGACGATGACCTTCCTGCGCCAATTCACCCAACGTCTCTTCAACCGATGGACCGAGCCACTTCTCCCCGGAGCGTCCCTGGCTTTGATAGGCAAAACGCGTCGGCTGAGTCCCGAGTTGCACGCAGACCGCCTGGGCGGTTCCCTGTACTTCCTCAGGATACGGATCCTTCATGGCCACCACGCGCTCGGGCAAACTGTGGGCGGTAAACAAGACCGGCACCTGTGCACGCACCTCGGCCGGGAATCGCTCCAACGTCCGACGAATATTCTCGACGATGGCGGCGATCAGCAGTGGATGGCGATGCCAACTCGTCACGAAGCTGATCGGAGTCTCACTGGCGAGTTCAGCCCGCGCCTCCTCGACCTTTTTCATGTAGGCGCCGATGCTGAGCGAAGAATACTGCGGGGCCATGCACAACCCGATGATGCGTTCCGGTAAGGCGTCGAGCAATTCCGCGTAAGTTTCCTTGATAAACGGATGCCAGTGCCGCAACCCCACATAACAGCGGTACCGCGCGTCGCCCGACCGATTCAGCCGCTGTTCCAATGCCCGCGCCACTTCGCGCGCGATATCGAGCACCGGAGATTTCCCGCCGGTCACACGATAGCGCTCGCGGATTTCCTCAACCAGTTCAGGAGAAGTCGGCCGTCCGCCTCGAACGTCCTGAAGATACGGCTCCACATTCTCCAGACAATCGGGGCCGCCCATAGCCATCAGCAAGACGGCAACCGGTTGTGGCGTCACAGACATGCTCACCGCGTACTCAGTTTATGCACCAGATCGATCGTGGCGGCGACATTCTCCACGGGAGTATTCGGAAGAATCCCATGGCCCAGATTGAAAATGTGACCCGGACGCCCTGCGGCCCGGCGGAGAATGTCTGTCACGCGCCGCTCGATCTCGGAGATCGGCCCGAACAACGTCACCGGATCGAGGTTCCCCTGCACGGCACGATCGTAGCCCACCATGGCCCAGGCCTCGTCGATCGGGATGCGCCAATCGATACCGATCACGTCGCCACCTGCCTGGCGCATGGCCTTGAGAATGGCCGTGGTGCCGGTGCCGAAATGGATCAGCGGGACGCCTTCGTGCTTGAGTCCCTCAAAAATCAGCTGCACATGCGGCATGACGTATTCGGCATAGTCTCCGGCCGACAGACACCCAACCCAGCTATCGAACAGTTGCACAGCCTGAGCACCGGCCTTGATCTGACGACGAAGATAGCCGGTAATCACGCGCGCGAATTTATCCATCAAGCGATGCCAGGTTTCCGGCTCGCGATACATCATCTGCTTCGTATGGATATAGTTTCTGGAACTTCCGCCCTCAATCGCGTAACTGGCCAGCGTAAAGGGCGCCCCGGCAAAGCCGATCAGGGGCACGCGGCCCGCCAGCATCTTGCGGGTCAGACTGATGGCATCCATCACGTACTGTAGTTCGGTGTCATCGATGACCTTGAGCCGGTCTACCGCAGCCCGATCCCGCACAGGATTGTGAATGATCGGCCCCTCGCCCTCCGCGAACTCCAAGCTGAGCCCCATCGGCTCGAGCGGAAGCAGAATATCGGCAAAAATAATCGCGGCGTCCAGCGCAAACCGGTCGATCGGCTGCAACGTGACCTGGGCCGCCAATTCCGGCGTCTTGCACAGCTCGAGAATGGAATGCTTTTCCCGTAACCGGCGATATTCGACCATGTAACGGCCCGCCTGGCGCATGAACCAGACCGGCGTGCAATCAACCGGTTCGCGCCGGCACGCTTTCAAAAATCGATCATTCATAATGGGGCGCATTTTAGAGGGGCGGTCCGAACAGAGTCAAACAATCTTGCGCCGAACCGGCTTGCCGGATGAGATCATCCTGACACCGGAAGGACGGCGGCTCCGGTTCTGCCGCTCGTTCGACAAAAAAACATGGCGGTCATGCGGAAAAATTCTCAGGACATTTCCCCAGGAATCTGTGTATAATGGCAGCACGTGTCTTTGAGCCTGAGTATCCTCACTCACTGATCGACACAATTCAGAGCATTCAGCGGCCTGCCTATTCGTATCACTCGCAAGCGCCGCGACGTTTTAGTCACGCTAGTGGAACCGCGGCGCGACCCCTCGGTACCGTATCCTTGATTCGCCCAACTGTGGAGGTGGCATGAGTAGTGATCTGCAACCACTCACCTTACCCGAAAATGGTGAGCTCTCTAAAACCAGTGACCAACCACGTGAACAACCCGCGAGCGATGGACCGTGGATCACCATCATACGCTGGTTTGACTCATGGGCGGGCATTGAAAAAATGCAAACGGATACCGCCCCGCCTACCGTCGACTGGCTGCGGGCCATCCCGCTCATCATCGTGCACCTGCTCTGCCTGGGCGTGTTCATCGTTGGATGGAGTTGGGTCGCCGTAGGGGTCGCAGCGGGGTTCTACTTTATACGCATGTTCGCCATCACGGGATGGTACCATCGCTATTTTTCGCACCGCACCTTCAAGACCTCCCGGGCCTGTCAGTTCGCCTTTGCCCTGCTCGGGGCGTCCTGCGCGCAACGCGGCCCACTTTGGTGGGGCGGACACCATCGACACCACCACATTTACTCCGACAAGCCGGAAGACACGCATTCGGTGCGCCAGGGCGGATTCCTCTGGGCCCACATCGGCTGGATCAGTTCCAAGAAGTTTTTCCCGCCGCGTCTGAAGAGCATCGGCGATTTCGCCAAGTTTCCGGAACTGGTCTTCCTGGATCGATTCGATACCCTCGTCCCGACCATCTGCGGCTTCGGGATGTTCGGCCTAGGCAAGCTCCTGGAAGCCTATGCCCCGAGCCTCGGCACGAATGGCCCGCAAATGCTCATTTGGGGCTTCTTCGTGTCCACCGTCGCGCTGCTCCACGGCACCTGCACGATCAACTCGCTGTCCCACGTGTATGGTTCCCAGCGCTACAAGACGGGGGATGACAGCAAGAACAATTTCATCCTCGCCATGATTACCCTCGGCGAAGGCTGGCACAATAACCACCACTACTATGCCGCCTCAACCCGCCAAGGATTCTATTGGTGGGAAATCGACATCACCTACTACATGCTGAGGGGCCTGCAAGCGCTGGGACTGATCTGGGATATTCGGGAAGTGCCCGCACACGTGCGGGAAGGTAAGAATAAACTCGCCTGACTGAGACCGGGGGCGGCCGTTCACGGCCCGCCCCCTTCACTCCGATCTACACCCATTCCGATTCATCTGCCGATGCCGTCTTACGCCCGTACTGCGGCGCCAGGCGATCTCGAATCTCCAGGCTGACAGGGTCGATCGCCGCCAGTTCTTCTTCCGTCGCAATCCAGGCATCCTCCGGCACCAATTCGATACGGTAGTGATTCTTCCGCATGGAAAACCACTCGATATACGGGTGCGGGACCAAATGCGGATGCGGATCGAAGGAGATAAGACTCGCGTCGCCGATTTGCGGAATCTCCACGTCCCCCAGCACCTGTCCCGCGAGGTCCTCATCCACGAAGCGGCTGTTCTTGAACCGGATCACCTTCCCGGCGATTTCTCCCCGACAATCGCCGACCAGATAAAAATCGACCGCGCCCAACACCGCAAACGTCATGCGCCCGACGACGGTACCCGGCCGACGGTTGTCGAGAAACCCCTCTTGCACCCACCGATTGTTGCCGAATTTCTGAGCCACCTCACCCTCCTTCTGAACGCGCAGTCACAGATTCCTGCTGCGCCGGCGACGACTCACCTGTCACCCAAGACCCGAGCAGGACGCCACCGAGAATCATCGCACTACCGAACCACCCTTGCGCGTCCAGATGTTCGCCCAGGAAATACCACGCCAGCCAGGCCGCCACGGCCGGTTCCGCGGCAAACAACAAGGCGACTTGCTGCGCAGGCAGGAGCCGCTGCGCCCACATCTGGACCGCAAACGCCCCGGTCGCCAGAATACCGGTGACCACAAGCCCGACGGCCAGGACGCGGCTGGGCTCAAACATCGCGAGCGTCGGCTGTTCCCACCACATGACTCCCGACATGGCCACGGTCATCAGTACCAATTGCCACGCGAACAACGAAACCGGATCCGCCACGCGGGTATATCGTTCCAGGCATACCATATGGGCGGCAAACGCCGCAGCGCTCCCCAGAGTCAGCAGATCCCCAAGGTTGGCGGAGGCCGTCGGCCTGACCAGCAGCCAGAGACCGGCCAATGCAATCCCATTGGAGACCCAGGTGTGGAGGCCCAAACGGAGCAGGTACAACGGCACAAACACCACATACAGCACCGTGATAAAGGCCGAATTCGATGCCGTCGTGAAGCGAAGTCCCACGGTCTGCAACACATAGCCGATGAACAGCCAGGCGGTCGCAATCAGACTGGCCCGCATCATGGAGGTGTCGCGAATCAAAGGGCGGCGGAAGAACAGCAACACCGCAAAGACGACGGTCATGCCGAGAAGGAATCGCAGGAAAAGAAACGAGAGCGGGGAGATTTGCTCGAGCGCGGCCTTCGTGGCTGGAAACGTCGCCCCCCACACAAAGGTCGTGAGAAGCAGGGCGAATTGAGGCATGGCAAACAGAAATCACGAACGGTGAATGCTGTACGTGGGATCGGAGGAACCGCCTCCGGAAATCACGCCGTCATCATTCAACATTCATGGTTCATCATTCCTGGCGTTATGGTTTGCACAACGCGCATTTACGCTCTTCGCTGGTGCCCGCCTGTTCCATCGCGGCGAGCGCCCGCTCCTTATCGGGGTAGTCGAACCATCCCCCTTGCCAGTAGTCGCTGCTCGACACGCCGGAAGGGACTTCGGAGCACCGGTCCCGATGGAGCGTCACGCGATCGATCGCCCGTGCAATATGAAGCCAATACACCATAATACCCCGTCCAATTAATACGTCATGACCGTCACGGCTCAACCTACCACGTGCCCCGATAGGAGAGCAATGCGCAGCAGGCACCGAGCCGAGCCGAGTCTCGTGACGGCGTGGAACATTCGATTATGGGATGAAACCGGGAGGTCGCGCTAGGGCAGGAGCTGCCACTCGTCCTTCTCGATCACGGTCTTGACGCCGGTTCCCAGCTTCTTGACGTCTTTCTCTTCGAAGAGACGCATGTAGCGTTCAATCCGGTCCGGATCGTCGATACGCTCTTCCTGCATCACACCACCGCTGCCTTTGTACTTCCGAATTAACAGGGGCATTTCAACCAATCCTCCAATTGTGTCTCGCGTTTCGGCACAAAGTTTCGGTACAATAGTGCAAAGCTACGCACAGGGTCAAGCGTTTCCAACGGGAGAATCGCTTTATCCAGCCTTGCCCCTCAGGGCGAGGCCAGGAGGCGCCATCCAAGGAGTCGGCTATGCCGGTCTACGAATATCGCTGCGAACAATGTACCCATCAGTTCGAGGCAACCCAGTCCGTCCACGCACGACCGGAAGACACCGTCTGTCCCCAGTGCAACAAAATCGGCGCCACCAGAATGCTCTCGGCGTTTGCTTCGAAGGTCAAAGGCTCCCACAAGCCGGGCTTCGAGGAAATAAAAGCCTATGACATGTTGAACGAGCGTATGGATCGGTTTTCCAAGCTCCCGCCCGCCATGGGCAAACGGATCGAGGCCTCACCGGACTTCATGGCCGGCGCCGGGGGCCCTGCTCCAACTGAAGGGCACGACTCGTAGGCGAAGCCGTGTTACCGGGCGGGCGCAACAGGCCCGCGTAGAACACCGCCGGAGAGAGCCGATCAGCGGCTCAAGACTGACAGGAGACTCGTTCAGCATGCACACCCGTATCAGCGGATTTGTCTGTGCCGCTCTTCTCTGTCTCACGGGCCTCCCGGCTTCAGCCGAGGTGGCCGGATCGATGGCCATCGCCGGCCACGGGCCCGAACAGCGGGTCATCGAATCGCTGGCCCATGCGTTTGAAAAAGCCAATCCCCGCGCCTACATCGACGTCGTCTGGGACGACAATTCGAAGCCGCTCGATCTGGTGAAGACCAAACAGGCCAAAATTGCGGTGACCGGAACCGCGGAGGACGGCCTGCGCTCGTTCCAGATCGCCTGGGACGGCATCGCCATCATGGTGCACCGGTCGAACTTCACCAAAGAGGTCACAAAACAGGAAGTCGCGGAGCTGTTTTCCGGAAAGTACAAAGTATGGGCCGATCTCGGCGGACCGGATACGAAGGTCCTGCTGATCGACCGGCCGCGCAATGAAAATAATCGCGACGCGTTCGAGCAACAGCTCGGCATCGCCGGCAAAATTCCCGAGGGCGCAAAGGTCATCGCCAAAGACGAAAAAGTGATCAAGACGATAGCCGGCACCCTCCCGCCCCACTCGGCCGTCGCCTTTGTATCTCTCGGCCAGGCCCTGGAGGCAGTGGCATCCGGTGTGCCCGTCAAGCTGCTGCCGGTCGATAAGATCGAACCGGAAACGCCTACCGTCAAGGATGGCCGGTACACCCTGCGCCGCCCGGTCCTATTGCTGTCGCACAATGAGCCCGATCCGCTCGTTGAGGCCTTCGAACAATTTGCCCTGTCGGAGGACGGACAAAAAATCATCAGCGAATCTTATACACCGCTCCCGAAGACATCATCTCCATAAGAGGAGGCTTATATGCGCACTATTGTCACCTGCATGCTCGGCTGCACCCTTCTGCTCGGAACCACGTTCGTTACCGTCCCCGCTGGGCATGCCCAGGAAGGAGCGATGGTCGAGGGCGCCGGGTATACGATGTTCAATACCGAGTCGATCAAGGGATCGGACACCTCCAAACTGGAGAGCGACCCGGTCTGTGACCGTTCCAAACGTCCTTCCATTGCGAAAGTTGAACCGGATGAAGCGAAACCCGGTGAAAAAATCACCATCAAGGGTGAAAATTTCGGGAGCAAGGAATGCTTCCATGGCGTGACCTTCAGCGCCGCCTCCAAGGAAAAGATCGACTACCGTTTCGTGAACGAGACTACGATCGAGGCCGTAGTGCCTGAGGCGAAAGCCGGCATGTCCTTTATCATCGTGGTGGCCGGCGGAGGCAGCGCCCAATCGAAGCCCCTCCTCATTCAACCCAAGTAAGAGACTCATCAGGCAGGAGGTGCCTCACCTCCTGCCCGTTTCCGCCCCTCCCACGGTCCATCCTTTCGTCCCGGTTCGTCTCGACAACTCTCTTGACCCTATGCTAGGTTACGCGATCTTTTTGGAGGCGGATCAGAGGTGAGCTACGGCTCCAAGCCTCTCGCAATCCCATCATGTTTCGGAAGATCCTTATTGCCAACCGTGGCGAAATCGCCATGCGCATCATCCGTGGCTGTCGTGAGCTCAATATCGCGACAGCGGCGATCTATTCTGAAGCCGATTCCTCCGGGATTTACGTCAAAAAAGCCGACGAGTCCTACCTCGTAGGCCCGGGCCCCGTCAAAGGTTTCCTGGACGGAAAGCAGATCGTGGAAATCGCCAAGCGCATCGGCGCCGACGCAATCCATCCCGGATACGGATTCCTCTCTGAAAACACCAAATTCGCCCGGCTCTGCCAAACCTCCGGCATCACCTTTATCGGTCCGTCTCCCGAGACGATCGACCTCATGGGCAGCAAAGTAAAGGCGCGACAGATCGCCCAACAGGCAGGCGTCCCGATCGTCCCCGGCACCGAAGGCGGAGTCACCAGCGTCGACGAAGCCCTGGCCTTCGCCCATCAGATCAACTACCCGGTCATGATCAAGGCCAGCGCCGGCGGCGGGGGACGAGGCCTGCGTGTGGTTCGCTCCGATCAGGAATTGCGGGAAAACATTGACGTCGCGTCGCGAGAAGCGCAAGCCGCGTTCGGCGACGGCAGCATCTTCATCGAGAAATACATCGAGCGTCCGCACCATATCGAATTTCAAATCCTGGGCGACAAACACGGCAACATCATCCACCTGGGCGAGCGGGATTGTTCCATTCAGCGTCGGCACCAGAAACTGATCGAAATCGCCCCGTCATTGATCCTGACACCCAAACTGCGCGCCCAAATGGGCGAGGCCGCCATTGCCATCGCGAAAGCGGTGCACTACGACAATGCCGGCACCGTCGAGTTTCTCCTCGACCATGAGGGTCATTTCTATTTCATGGAAATGAATCCCCGCCTCCAGGTGGAACATACCGTCACGGAACAGATCACGGCCATCGACATCGTCCGGAATCAAATTTCCATTGCGGCGGGGAAGCCGTTGGAGATCCGGCAAAAGGATGTGACCCTGCAGGGCCATGCGATTCAGTGCCGCATCAATGCCGAAGACCCCCGCAACAACTTCATGCCCTGTACGGGCACCATCACCGCCTACTTGTCACCCGGCGGGATCGGGGTCCGCATCGACGGCGCGGTTTATCGGGATTATACGATTCCTCCCTACTACGATGCGCTGCTGGCGAAACTCACCGTCCGCGGGCGCACATGGGAAGAGGCCGTCAGCCGCATGCGGCGCTCGCTGGAAGAATATGTCCTGCGCGGGGTGAAGACGACCATTCCGTTCATGAAGAACGTGATGATGGAACAGGATTTTCAAGCCGGACGATTCGATACGTCCTACCTGGAAACCCATCCGGACCTGTATCAATACGAAGAATCCGAGGAGCCTGAAGACCTGGTGCTGGCGATCTCCGCAGCGATCGCCGCGTACGAAGGACTCTGACCTCCCCAGCCACTCGGCACCAACACCTCAACCCTGTTACGCGAGCGGATTCGCCGCCGAAGGCCGCCAGTATGGCAACGAAAAAGACCAAGAAAACCGCCCCGAAGAAAAGCCCCGCGAAGAAGAACGTGCCTGCAAAACCCAGCCGGCCCGCGGCCTCACGCGCCGTCCAGGTTACGCAGCCGGCGAGCCCTGAGTTCCGCGTGACCCCGGCGCCGGGGAAGAAGCTGTTGATGACCGAGGTCGCGTTGCGCGACGGGCATCAATGCCTGCTCGCGACCAGGATGCGCACCGAGGACATGTTGCCCATCGCCCAAAAGCTGGACGCCGTGGGATTCTGGTCGTTGGAGGTCTGGGGCGGCGCGACCTTCGATACCTGCCTCCGGTTCCTCAAAGAAGATCCGTGGGAACGTCTGCGCGCCCTCCGCGCGGCGATGCCGAAGACGAAACTGCAAATGTTGTTGCGCGGCCAGAACCTGGTCGGGTATCGCCACTACGCCGACGACGTGCTGGAGAAGTTTATCGAGCGCTCGGCATTTAACGGCATCGATGTCTTCCGCATCTTCGACGCCCTCAACGACGTCCGCAATCTGGAGCGGGCCATCCGTGAAGTCAAAGCCTGCGAAAAGCATGTGGAAGCGGCCATCTCCTACACCACCAGCCCGGTCCACCGGCTGGATGGGTTCGTCACGATGGGCAAACGGTTGGAAGACCTGGGCGCGGATACCATCTGCATCAAAGACATGGCCGGGCTACTGGCGCCTGCCGATGCCTACCGTCTGGTCAAGAGCCTCAAAGCGGCGGTTCGCGTGCCCATCCACCTACACTCCCACTACACGTCGGGCATGGGAACCATGTCGGCCCTGATGGCGGTCATGGCCGGACTCGATCTCCTGGACACCTCGATTTCTCCGCTTGCCGGAGGCGCCTCGCATCCCCCCACCGAGTCCATGGTGGCTGCGTTACGGGGCACGCCCTATGACAGCGGATTGGACCTGGAAGATCTGCAGCCCATTGCAGAGCATTTCCGAAACGTGCGCCGGAAGTACCGGCAGTTTGAAAGCGACTTCACCGGTGTGGACGCTGAAATTCTGACGTCCCAGATTCCCGGCGGCATGCTCTCCAATCTCGCTGCGCAATTGGCCGAACAAAACGCCTTGGACCGAATGAAAGAAGTGATGGACGAAATCCCCCGTGTCCGCAAAGACATGGGGTATCCGCCGCTCGTCACGCCGACCAGCCAGATCGTCGGCACGCAGGCCACCCTCAACGTGCTCACGGGTGAACAGGGCGAGCGGTACAAGGTCATCACCACGGAAACCAAGAATTATTTCCTCGGTCTCTACGGTCGGGCTCCCGGTCCCCTCGATAAAGAAATCATGGCACGGGCCATCGGGGACGAAGAGCCCGTGAAGGGCCGACCGGCCGACCGGCTTGAATCGGAATTTGAAAAACTCAAGAAGGACATGCCCGAGTCCGCCACGACGCTGGAAGACCAACTGTCGTTCGCCCTCTTCCCCGCGATTGCCAGGGATTTCTTCGAAGCACGCGAACGGGGCGACCTGCGGGCAGAGCCGCTGGAACCGACGGAAACGAAGGGTCCTGCCGTGGCCCACGATCTCCACCTCGCGCCGGCTGAATTCAACATCACCGTGCACGGCGAGAATTATCATGTCGTGGTCTCGGGCTCAGGCCGCACCACCGACGGCCGCAAGCCTTACTACATTCGGGTCAACGACCGGCTGCAGGAAGTCTCACTGGAACCGCTGCAGGAAGTGCTGGCCGGTGTGCCAGAATCCCCCGGAGCCGGCAGCACGAGCAAGCCGAAACGTCCCCGGCCGACCAAACCCGGCGATGTCGCCCCGCCCATGCCGGGTCGTGTCGTGAAAGTTCTGGTGACGGACGGCGCCCAGGTGAAGACCGGTGATCCGCTCCTGATCATTGAGGCCATGAAAATGGAAAGCCAAGTCCCGGCGCCGATGGACGGGCGAGTCACGGCCATTCTGGTCGTCGAGGGAGACAGCGTCAAAATCGACGAAACCGTCATTCAACTGGAGTAGCCGTGAGGCTCCCGGCGTGGCAGGTGCGGTGTACCGCCGTCGCGTCGTCACACGTCCTAACCTTGTGTCTCGCGGCGGTCCTCATGAGTGGTTGTGCGGCGCCTCCAGAGATTCCCCGCTGGTTCGACGGCTTCCAACGATTTCCCATCCGCACCGCCTCGGTCAACGGTCACCGCATCGCCTATCTCGACGAAGGCCAGGGCCCGCCGCTCATCCTGCTCCACGGGTATGGCGGTTCGATGTGGCAGTGGGAATATCAGCAGCTTCCCCTCTCCCGACAGTTCCGCGTCATCACGCCCGACCTGATCGGGTCAGGCCTCTCGGACAAACCCCCTCTCGACTATCGGCCTGAAGAGTTGATCGAATCGATCCGCGGCCTCATGGATGCGCTCGGACTTCCGACCGCCACCTTAATCGGCAACTCCATGGGAGGCGGCGTGGCCATCGGCATGGCCCTGACCCATCCTGATCGGGTGTCCCGCCTGGTGTTGATCGACAGTTTGCCCGATCATGTTCGCGAACGACTGGTCAGTCCGCTGATGCAACGCGCCCTGAACACCAGCGTCCCCGCATGGCTGGCCCGCTTCGGAGCCCTGTTCGTGGGCAACCGCACCATGGAGGCCGTGCTGAAAGAAATCATTTACGACCATACGTTGGTGACACCGGCGGTATTGGACCGCTCCAATCGGAACCGGCAACGGGAGGATATGATTACGCCCCTCATGTCGCTCCGGGACAGCCTGCCCCTCTGGGAGCAGCACTTTGCGCCCAAGCTCAAGGAGATCCGGCATCCCACCCTGATCCTCTGGGGCGAACAGGATCGCCTTTTCCCCCCGCAGGTCGGCCGCGACCTCCAGACCACGATTCCGCAGGCCCGGCTCATCATGATCCCCGAAGCCGGCCATATCCCGCAGTGGGAACAACCGCAGGTGGTAAACCGGCACATTACGGAATTCCTGCAACCTTGACAGCCCAACGAACCGGCCATACAGTGACAGAGCACACTGAGACGACAGTCCTCTTCGATGGAGATATTCTATGGCATTGCCCTGTACCCGCATGATCCCCGGCGCTTCGACGTCTCACTTTCTAGCGGCCCTGCTGTGCCTGGGCCTCAGCGGCTGCGGAACCTTGCCCAGCTCCGGCCACTCTGAATTTTCATACAAGAATATGCCGGTCGCCGACGGCAGTGCAGTCGCCGGAGAAGGCAACAACGTCCTGTTTCAGGGCAAGCCATTGATGCTCTCGGGGATGGGAATCAAAGTCGGCGACAAGCTGCGCGACGTGAAGCTCACCCAGACCGATTTATCGATGGTGCCGATCAACGACACGAAAGGGAAGGGCAAGGTCCGTATTATCAGTATCGTGCCGTCCCTCGACACCAAGGTCTGCGAACAACAGACCCACTACCTGAGCGAGAAGAACATGGGCCTCGATCGAATGGTCGAACTGATCACCATCAGCATCGATACGCCCTTTGCGCAAAAACGTTTCGCCGAGGAAGCGAAGATCGCCAATGTGACCTTCCTCTCTGATTTCCGCGCCGCCGATTTCGGCAAGGCGCACGGACTTCTGCTCAAAGACCCTCATCTGCTGAGTCGCGCCCTGCTCGTCGTGGACAAGGACAACAAGGTTCGGTATCTCCAAATCACCCCCGAACTCGCGCAGCTGCCGGACCTTGAGGAAGCATTCCGGTTCGCGCGTAAACTGGTCACGGCCAGCTGAGGACAGCGTCCACCGTGAAGCGTCGCCCCTCTCTCGCGAATGCAGAGAAGAGCGTATGGCGAATGGCTGATAGCGCGGAAGGACAGGGAATCTTCTCTATGAGTGCGAGATTTCGTTTACCGGCGAGTTGCACTTCACGCTTCCCGAAGCACGGATACTAATCAAGACACCATGGCTCACTACGATCTGCTGGTCATCGGAACCGGCCCGGCAGGGCAGAAAGCTGCCATCCAGGCTGCCAAGCTGGGGAAAAAAGTCGGCATCGTCGAACGCAAACGGGTCGTCGGCGGCGTCTGCACCAACACCGGCACCATCCCCAGCAAATCTCTCCGCGAGGCCGCACTCTATCTGTCGGGTTTCCATCAGCGCAGCCTGTATGGCGCCAGTTATCGCGTCAAACAGGACATCACGATGGAAGATCTCACCTTCCGCGCCAACCACGTCATCAACCGGGAAATCGAGATCATCCAGAACCAGATGACGCGCAACAATGTCGACCTCTGGTTCGGCACCGCCAGTTTCATCGATCCGCACCGCCTGCGCATCGAACGCGCCGACGACCTCGTGGAGCACACGGCCGACTTCGTGGTCGTCGCCTGCGGGACGGTTCCGGCCCGGCCCTCACATATTCCCTTCGACGATCACAGCATCATCGACACCGACGGCTTGCTGACCCTGAAAACACTCCCCAAGTCGATTACTATCATCGGCGGCGGGGTGATCGGCGCGGAATATGCCTCGATCCTGGCGACCATGGGCATTCACGTCACCCTCATCGAACGCCGTCCGCGCCTGCTGGAGTTTGTCGATCAGGAAACGATCGAGGCCCTCCAGTACCACATGCGCAGCATCGGCGTGACCCTCCGGTTCAACGAAGAAGTCGTGTCCGTCGAGCGGCAGCCGCAGGAGCAGGTCATCGTCCGCCTGAAAAGCGGCAAAGAAATCGCCGCCACCACGGTGCTCTATTCGGTCGGCCGCACCGGCGCCAGCGCCACCCTCAACCTGGAGGCGATCGGACTCACAGCGGACGACCGTGGACGACTGAAGGTCAACGAGCACTATCAGACGACGGTGCCGCACATCTATGCCGCGGGCGACATCATCGGCTTTCCCGCGCTCGCCTCGACATCCATGCAGCAAGGACGCCATGCCGCCTGCCATGCCTTCGGCATTCCCTGCCAGACCCAGTCCGAGCTGATGCCATACGGCATTTATTCGATCCCGGAAATTTCCATGGTCGGCCGCAACGAGGATGACTTGACCAAAAACGGCGTCCCCTATGCCGTCGGCATCGCCCACTACAGAGAGATCGCCCGTGGACAGATCATCGGCGACGAACTCGGTATGCTGAAACTGCTCTTTCACAACAAAACCCGACAACTGCTCGGCGTGCATGCGATCGGCGACGGCGCCACGGAACTCATCCACATCGGCCAGACCGTCATGGCCTATCAGGGCCAAATCGATTATTTCATCGAGGCGGTGTTCAACTACCCGACACTCGCGGAGTGTTACCGCGTCGCGGCCCTCGACGGCATCAATCAGCTACCCAGACCCTGGCCACCGAGAGTCTGACGCGTCGTTCGTGAAACGTGAAGCAGACAATGAATGAACCGGCAGGAGTCTGTATCGGGAATAGCCCGCGAGATACGCTTCACGATCGACGAGGTACGCGTGACGGCGACAAAGGAGGAACCGGATGTCGTTTTCGAATCATCTTCGTAAATTGGCCCAGCCCGTCTGGGATGCCCAGCTGACACACCCGTTCGTCGTGGCCCTTGGAAAGGGCACGCTGGCGGAGCGGAAGTTCCGCTACTATATCCTGCAGGATGCCCGCTTTCTCGCGGATCTGGCCCGCGTATTTGCCGCCGGATCTTTGCGGGCACCCGACTCGGAGTCGGCCCTGCGCTTCGCCAAGCTGGCGGAAGAAACCATCACCGTGGAACGCAGCCTCCACGAGAACTACGGCAAGCGCTGGAAACTCTCCCCCCACGATATGCTGAACGAACCGATGGCTCCCACCAACTATGCCTATACCCGCCACATGCTCGCCGTCGCTCAAGGTGGGACGGCCACCGAGATCGCTGTCGTGGCGCTGCCCTGCGCCTGGATCTACTGCGTGGTCGGCAAACATTTCCTCAAGAACGGACCGCCGCCTGCCAAACATCCCTACCGGGACTGGCTGATGCTCTATGCCTCACCGGAATTCGAGGCCGTCCAGGAATGGATGCGGGCCCGGGTGGATACCTGGGCGCGCACGGCGGGCCACGAGGAAAAGAAACGCATGGAGCAGGCGTTTCTGATCAGCTCGAAGTACGAGTGGATGTTTTGGGAGATGGCCTGGAACGAGGAGAAGTGGCCGGTGTGAGGGGGCGAGGGAGGAGCCTAGCTCTTGCGCTCATTAGCGTACCACCGGCGGGCGCTCCCAGAGTCGACCTTGGCGTCTGAACTTGCTGCGTCTCGCAGCTTCGAACAGCAGACGCCACCTGCGATGCAGGCCGGCTAGCCTCCGGCAGCGCAAAGACTTCGCCGATGCAGTGAACACGCTCAGAACCTGCCCATCTCCCTCGCCAGTCACATGTCCACGTAGGAGAAGATGGCGGGAATATGACGGGTAGCGATGGCAGATCTCTTCGCGCCTGAGACCAAAGCTTCGGCCGCGGTGAATACTGCGCGGGCTTTGGTGCCTCAACTTGTTCGTTCCGCACTTCAGAAACGCGACACTAGCCGTTCTGGACAAATTACCTTGAGCCCACAAACTAGAAGCAACACCGATCCTTTGCTCGATAGTTTTGCGATACGCACATTTCGAGATATGGCCGACGGTGATTACATCATGGCCAGATCCGCGTATAAAAACAGACTTGTGCCTCAATTCTTGACGGCCAGCCATCAAGCCATCGAGAAATACATCAAATGCATTCTCCTCATAAATAGAATTAAATCTCGGAACATAGGTCACAGCCTGGCCCGCGGCCTACAAAAAATGAGCGAGATTAAATCGTTTGAGGTGAACCTGTCCAAACGCTCCCGAGACTTTATCGGATATTTGGATCGACACGAAAAAATCCGGTACTTTGAATATTCATACTATGTTTTCGGTCCAGCCCTAATTGACCTAGACCGAACAGTCTGGGAAGTACGACAATACTGCCATAGGTTAGATTATAGTCTTCGAACTTTAGACGGGAGAGAAATTCCGATGCTCCAGAAAGAACTTGCACGTATAGCGCAGTTCCAACGAAACCCTCATAAATATCGTTTGCAGGGTGGCTCATTGGAAAAGATTATTGACGATTCGGCGAACCCCGCCCGAAAGACTCTGATTTGGAAGAATGCTTTCTTCGGTGATCGGACAAAAAGAAACCTCAAGTTGTTATGCCTCTCTTACTCAGGAAATTCTCCCCTCTATCTTCATCCTGAGATTCTGCCGGAGATTAGCGAGTACGTTTTCATTCCGCCGGAGGTCAAGAAAAGTTACGAAGAGTACCTAATCCTGTCAAAGAAAAAAGAGCCGTCGGAAGGCAGAGAACTACCAGGAGTAAAAAGATAGCACCTCCCAGATACTACTTTTGAGAATCATTTCGCCGACAGGCTGAGCACTACTCGTTCATACTACATTTCCTTCGACGAGGAATCTTCCGCCACAACGCCCCAGCTTTTTCTCGCCCGAGCGGTGCCGGTAGAAGTGGTCATCCGCTCGTGGGCTGTCACGCAGCTCTAATGATCGCCTGACGCCAGCGGCTTCACCGCGCTTCTCTTGCCCTGCTCAACTTGCTTTGCGATATTCCTGCTGCTGTTCGTGCGTCTGCGCGTCCCAATCTGATGGCGGAATTGAGTCCACCGGCGTGGATTCGTCCTCTTCTTCTGCAACCGTCGCGTAGACTGCAATCACGAGGATGAGGATTGTGAGGCCGATGAGGAAGTAGATGGGCATGGTGACCTCCTGTGTTGCTGGTGGTCCTACTGTCATGCTAGCCCTGCTGTCGGCCGTGGACTACGAGGGAAATCCCCAGGTCGTGCGTGGAATATCCCCGTAGTAGGAACATGGACCGCCGGCCACCGCAGCTAATCTCCAGCGCCCCCGTGCTAGACTTCCTTCAGCATGCAATCGTTCCCCGCCAGGCTTCACGTGCTGCTCGCCAGGGAAGCGCCGGTTGGAGTGGTCATCCGCCGGGGGCCGTCGCGGCAGGTGTGTACCCTGCTGTGGGATCGCCGGACTGATCGTTTCACGCTTGGGCAATGGTTCAAGGGCCGGATCTATGAGCGGCGGTGCGATCTCTCACCGGATGGTACCCACTTCATCTACTTTGCAATGGACGGCAAGTGGAGTGGCTTGTCGAAGGGATCCTGGTCGGCTATTTCACGGGCACCGTACCTGAAAGCCTCAGCCTTCTTTCCTAAAGGCGATTGTTGGAACGGCGGCGGGCTCTTCATTGATAATGATCGATATTGGCTGAACGGCGACGGTTGCCATCTGCCAGGGCGCGACTCGACAAGACTGCATCGTGATCAGGTCTATCGCCATCCAGGTGGCCGGGGCGGGGAATGTCTAGGCGTATACTACCCCCGCCTGCTGCGGGATGGCTGGATGCTGATCAATCACCTCTCGGCCGGCAGCACGGATCAATGCGACATCTTTGAGAAACCGCTCGTGAACGGATGGATCTTGCGGAAATATGCCCATGCGCAAATCGGCAGTTCTCCAGGCAAAGGCTGCTACTGGGATGAGCATGAGTTGATTCAAGCCCAATCCAACTTCTGTCTAAAACAGCCGGGATGGGAGTGGGCAGATCTGGATGGTACCAGATTGGTCTGGGCAGAGTCCGGGTGCCTCTGGACCGCCTCGCTCACCGACTCCGGCCTGGCCGAACCCCGCCTGCTGCACGACTTCAACCACATGACCTTCGAACGCCGCACGGCCCCCTACTGATCCCGCGTCCCCTTCCGCAACCATCCGTTCTCCACCTTCCTGTGCAGCGCTGAATGCCGGCGCTCACTTGCCCCCTCAGCTTCACCCTCCATTGTGATAGGCTGATCTCGGCACCTTGCACTTCACGATATTGGCCGTCCGCATGACCGGCAACGCTTCGTCGCCCACCGTCCTGACCCCGCGCGAGATTACGCTGCACCTGCTTGGGCTCGTTCTCTTCCTCGGCCTGCTGGGTCTGTGGTATTGGCTTTCCACCGGCGCACGAGCGGTGCCGACATGGATCGAGATGCTCCAGGACGACGATCCATCCACACGCATCGTCGCGGCGGAACAGCTTGGACAGGTCGGGCCCGCCGCGCAGGCGGCAATTCCTCGATTGCTGGCCCAAGCCACGCGGGATGGCAGTCAGCACGCGAACACCACCGCTGCCGCGGCGCTGAAATCGATCGATCTGACGGCGGCCCGGCAGGTCATGACCCACTTTATTCCGCGCCTGCTGGACCAGGATGCACAACAGCGCCGCACCGCCTGCGCAGTACTCGGGAGCCTGGGCCCGGTGGCCAAGCCGGCAGTGCCGGCCCTTCTGGCGGTGGGGCACGATCCCGATGAACTCGTGCGGCGCAATGCGCTGATGGCCCTGGCGAGCATCGGCATTCCATCCCCACCGATCGTGGCTGCCTTGCTGGAGGGACTGCGCGATTCCTCCTCACTGGTTCGCCAGACAGCCGTCACCCAATTTGCCTTTACGGTTCCCCTGACACAGCCCGTGATCGCTGCGCTGACACCGCTGCTGTCCGATTCGGACAGATCGATGGCCACGCTGGCCCGCAGTGCGCTGGATAAGGCAAAGCCGGACGATGCAGCACAGCTCGAATCATTGGGCATGATGGTCCAACATTCAGCCGCGCGCGACTATGCCTTGCATCAGTTGGCCCAGCTGGGTCCGGCGGCAGGCGATGCCCTATTCCCGATCCTGCCGCTGCTCCAGGATGACCGGCCGCTCGTTCGGTACCTCGCGGCAGAAGCAATCGGCCCGATGGGAGTTTCCGCCAAGCAAGCGCTCCAGCCTCTTCAACAGCGGCAGCAGGACCTCGATCCGGTGGTACGGGAAGCCGTCGCCGAGGCCATCGCCGGGATTGAGGCCGCAATGGCACCGGCGGCATCCTCCGAAAAGGCGACTCGTCCATGATCGCGACGACACACGAAACCTCCTCGAGACTTCGCCTCCTGACTCGCCTGGGTTTCTGGGGAAGTGTGATCGGCGGGCTGCTGTTCCCCTGGGCCATCATGCTGGCGGTGGAGGTCGTAGTGCACCAGGTCCCCGTTGCACGGGCCTGGCGATCGTTTACCCTGCACCTCTTCGCTCCCGGCTATAATTTCTTCCTTATCGGCCTGTTGACGGCCGTTCCCTTCGTGATCCTCGCGGTGCTGATGCTGCTGCACCTGGGAGCCGCTCCTGCTCAGGAGCCGCTGATTGCGCGTCGACGGACATTGGGGCTCGCCGGCGCAGGACTCGGCATGCTGGTCCTTGCGGGTTGGACCCATCTTGAGGTGTTGATCCATCCGGATGCGCAGGGGGCGCTTGCCTATCTCTATCTGCCGGTCATCCTGCTGGCCAGTATGCCGATCGGGTACGGGTTGGGACGCGTCATCGCCAGAATGCTCCTGCCGAGGCCTTCCTCTTGAATGACACGGGCTGGACAGTCTCGACGACGTGAGTATAATGTGGGCCATGCGTGATTATGCCGTGAGTGCCTCCCGATGATCCGTCTCCTCTGGTCCCTCGTTCTGCTCATCCTCTGGCACTCCGCCGTCTTGGCTGCGTCGAAGTATGAAGACAGCGTGAAGGAATTGGCCGAAGGGGTGGCGGCAGAAGCCATTAAAATGAAAAAGTCCCGGCTTGCGCTGTTGGATTTCGTGGACAGCACGGGCGAGGTGACGCCCATCGGTCAATTCCTCGCCGAAGAACTGGCGACCCATCTGCTGGTGGCCGGAGAGCTGAAAGTCGTCGATCGCAAGCTCCTGGTCGCCACCATGGAGAAACACCAGCTCACCCATCTCGACACGTCGCAGGCCAAAGCCGCCAAGAAGGTCGCGAAGGCATTACGCGCCGATCTCTACGTCACCGGCGCCTATCTTGAAATTCCCGAAGGCGTGCAAGTCACCGCCAAATTGATCGGCCCCTACACCGTGTTTCCGGTGGGCGCCGCCCGGGCGATCATACCCAAAGCCGGCCCGCTCGCCGCGCTGCTCAAGCAGGCGAATGCCCCTAAACCGCCCGCACCGGCGACCCCACCGGAACCGACCACCCCGGTCTTGAACGCCCATGAGAATGAGTTGTACAAAGTCAGTGTGATGACCATCTCCAGGCAGGATGACCAGATCGAGATCGACCTGCTGTTCGTCAATCGCAGTACCCATCCGGTCAAGATCGGGTGCCAACTTCTGGACACGTACCTGGTGGATGAGCAGGGCGAACAGTGGCGGCAGGATGTCGCCCAGAATCGCGAAGGCCTCTGTACGCGCGGCATGGAACTGAACCCCAGACGGCAGCAGCATGCGAGCCTCTCCTTCATCGCGACGAACAAACCGCCCACGGGACCCGTGACGCTGCATTACCACGAGACCTCGCCGAGGCCCGACCGTGTCGTCACCCTGGATGGACTGAAACTCGAAGCCGCGCCGGCCGCCGAGGCAGAAGCGCCGGCCCCGCAGGCAGCAGACACCCCCACACCATAAGTGATTATCTCCGGAATATAGGCACAGGAAACCTTCATGATTAAACAAGTCTTGACGATAGCGGGTTCGGACTCGGGCGGCGGAGCAGGGATTCAGGCGGACCTGAAGGCCATGTCGGCCAACGGGGTGTATGCGATGTCGGTCATCACCGCCATCACGGCCCAGAACACGGAAGAGGTGGCCGACGTGTTTGAGTTGCCCACCTCGATCATTGCCGCCCAACTCGACGCGATCTTCGACGATTTCGACGTCGCGGCGGTCAAAACCGGCATGCTCTCCTCCACCGACATCGTCAAGACCGTCGTGAAACTCCTCAAACCGCAGCAGGTGAAGAACCTGGTGGTAGACCCCGTGATGATCGCCAAGGGCGGTCAGGCCCTCCTGAAGCCCGACGCCATCGACACGATCAAGAAGGAACTGTTTCCACTCGCCCTGCTGGTGACGCCGAACGTGCACGAAGCCCAACAGCTCTCAGGCATCGAAATCACCTCGCTCGCCGATGCCCGCCGGGCCGCCAAGATCATTCACCAGTTCGGCTGCGCCAACGTCCTCATCAAAGGAGGACACTTAGCCAGCGACCGCGCCACCGACCTGCTGTATGACGGCCGCTTCTTCAATATCTACAAGGGTGAGTTCATCGATACGCCGCATACCCACGGCACCGGCTGCACCTTTGCGTCAGCCATCGCGGCGCATATCGCCCGGGGGAAAACCGTCCCCGATGCCGTTCAAACCGCCAAGACCTATCTCACCGAGGCCATCCGCCACAGCCTGGCCATCGGACACGGCAAGGGTCCCACCAACCATTTCTATTTCTTGAATCAGGGTTAGCGCTATGAGTCGAGGGCCCGGATCCCCATCGTCCTTTCTGCTGACCGGATGGAGCTGGCTGCTGCTGACGTCACTGCTCGGACTCGCGACCTTTCTCGGCATCGTGCGCGGCTCCCCGCTCCCTCCCGGGCTGCGCCTATTGCACGTCCACGGGGCGCTTATCGGCGGCCTCCTCCAGATCATGACCGGCCTGGCGCTCACCGCAGTCGCCCTCGCCGGCCACGATACCAAAGGGCAGAGACACCGCCTGCTGTTCGTCAGTATGAATCTCTCGGCCCTCGGGCTAGCCGCCGGGGCCTGGTTGCGTGACTCCACCCTGACCATAGGGGCCGGGCTGTTGCTGGCCGCGCTGTTTGTTCCCATGGTACGCCACCTGATGCTGGGACTTCGGACCAGTTCCGGCTGGACTCCCTTGTCGACCTTCTACTTTGGAATCAGCCTCACCGGACTGTTCGGCACCCTGGCCCTGGGCGAGTTCCTGGCCGGCGCCTGGTTCCCCACCTGGCATGGCATCCTGCGTCTGGGCCATCTGCACGCGGGGCTTTTGCTCTTCCTCACACTGGGGGTCGTCGGAGCGATACAAACGACGATGCCCGGACTGATGAATCGCCCGCTGCGCAGCGTCGCCCTCGGACAGCTGGTCCTGCTCCTTCTGCCGGCTTGCGCCGCGGGACTGATCACAGGATTTTTATTGTCCTCCGTTCACATTCAACTGGTCGCCGGCGGTGGCTTCCTGGTGACGCTGGCGCTCGGCAGCGTCAATCTCCTCCGCACCTGGAACCAGGCCGGCCAGCCGGGATCCGCCGCCACCGACCACCTTATGATCGCCCTGTGTCTGCTGCTCATCATGACCTGTATCGGCATGGCGGTCGGGATCAATGTCCTGTGGACCCCGCCGGTGATGCCTTACGGGACGCTTCACCTGGTCGCCTATACCCACACGGCGTTCCTGGGATTTTTCCTACAAGCGACCGTCGCCGGACTGTCTTATGCGTTGCCTGCGCTGCTGGCAGCGCAACGGGTCACCAGTCACAAAAAGCGGGTCGCCTATCAGGACACCCTTGCGCAAATCGCGAACCGATGGCGGGCGCTGCAGGTGTCCACGCTCAGCTTTGGAACCTTGGGGCTTGTCCTCGTCGCCTCGCTGACCTGGAATCTCCCGCTTTCTTCGATCTGGATCCAGGCAGGAACCTGGGGAAGTCTGGGACTTCTCTTGCTCCACCTGACGATGGTGACGATGAAGATCACGCAGATGGTAGGAACGATGCCGACCGGCGACCGCGCCGCAACACATTAACCAGACTCGAATCACCGGTTATGCCAACGATTCAGCCCAGGGAAGAAACAGTCTTTTTCCACGACAGGCTCGGCCACCGTATCGCAGCCGTCCTGGCCAGGCCTGAACAAACGACGGATCAGGTCGCGGTCCTTTGTCACGGGTTTCTCTCCCATAAAAACAGTTCGAGCAACCAGGCTCTGACCGAGCTCTTAATCGGCCGGGGGATTGCCACGTTCCGGTTCGATTGCTTCGGGCATGGCGACAGCGATGGACCCTTCGCCAAATTGACGACCACCATCGGAGTCGGCCAGGCGCTCGCAGCCTTGCACTACCTCCTGACCCGGGGGTACCACCGACTCGGACTCGTGGGCTCCAGCTTCGGTGGTCTCCTGTCGATTCTCGCCGCCGCTGACTGGACAAGAATGCACACCTCGAAACCGGCATCCATTCCGCCACTGGCATGCCTCGCGCTGAAATGTCCTGTGGTCGACTTCGGAGAAGAGCTTCGACTCGAGTTGGGAGAAGACGGCATTCAAGAATGGAAACAAACCGACACGATACCCGATCTTCACGGAGGAGTCACTCGCCTTCCCCTCGACTATGCCTTCTACCAGGACTGCCTCAACCGGATTGCGTATGAACCAGCCCGAACCATCGCCGTTCCCACGTTGATCGTCCAGGGCGATCATGATGAGTACGTGCCCCTCCACCAGAGTCAGCGACTCTTCGAGGCCCTACCGGGGCCGAAACGATTGGACATTCTTCCGGGTGCCGATCACCGCTTCACGAAACCACCGGATTTCCAACGGATGTTAACGCTCCTCACCGAGTGGGTCTCCCGACATCCCAAGGCCTGACACCGGCCGGTTCACACTTCGCCCACTGAACGACGACGACTCCTGAGACTCGTTCACAATCCCGGTTGCTCATCGATGTTGCCACACCGCGTCCCGCCGGAGGCTTTCTCCTGCAGCCACTGCTCCATCTTGCACAGCAAAAAATAACGACTAGAAACCCGCAGCTCGATTGCCCGCAAAATGGCTCGTGACGGGGCTTTCTGGCGATCGCACCACTTCGACGCCTGGCACACTGGTTGCTCATCCAGCGTCTCGATTTTCCCGGAGGAACTACGATGAAGACGTCAACGAGCGTGCTTGTGATGGGTGCTGTCGGTTGTTTGTCTTCCGCCCTGCTCCAGGCAGGGGGGTCTTCATATGCGGTGGCCGCGGACAGCTCCACCACGATGAGCCTGCTGCAACAACCATCCCTTGCGGCGGCTGTCACGAAAGCCCAGGGCAGCGGAACCGCACCCATCCTGCCCAACCCGACCGCGCTGGTCCTGACGGCTCAGAAAGGCAACACTGCCGTCGGGAGGCTCACGCTCAAGAAGTCCAGCACGGATCAACACACCTACTATCTCAGCACGAATCAATCGTGGATCTGGATGAACCCGCCCTACGGCAGCACCCAGTCCATTACCTCCGAAACCGATCAATTGGTCATCACGGCGCAAACCGCCAACCTGCCGGCCGGAACACATTCGGCCGTGGTCTATGTCGTCGACTCGGGCCCCAATAACTTCACCAATATGCTGCGGATCCCGGTCACGCTCACGGTGACGGCTTCGCCGGTTGCGACACCGCCGCCCCCGCCGCCCGCAGCGCCACCGGCCGTGACCCCTCCGACGCCTAAACCCNNCTCCCCGGTTGCCACCGGGCCGATCCAGGCCAATCCCGCTTCGCTGGCACTCACCAGCGCCAGCGCAGCCGGCACCTTGAGCCTGCGCAAAACAGGAACGGACCAGCATATCTATTCGCTCAGCACCAGCCAGCCCTGGGTGTGGCTCAACCCACCGTATGGAAGCACTCAGACGATCTCCAGTGAAACAGATCAGATTGTCGTGACAGCCAAGTCCACCGGCCTTGCAGCAGGAACCTACTCAGCGGTGGTGTATATCGTCGAGTCCGGCCCGAACAACTTCTCCAACACACTGCGCATCCCGGTGACGTTTACGGTTGCCGCAGGCCAGACGGCCGCTGCAGCACCGTCGGCGCCGACTCAATCGGCGGTCACCGCACCGCCTCCTCCGCCCCCCACTCCGCCGTCGCCGCTCCCGGTGGCGACCACGCCTTCGTCGACGGCACCCAAGACTGCGAGTGCCACGGTCAGCTGGAATGCGAATACCGAGTCGGATCTGGCAGGGTATCGGATCTACGTCGGGACGCGATCGGGCAGTTATGGATTTGCGGGGCCCTTCGAAGTCACCAACCGCACCAACTTCACGATCCAGAATCTACCGGTCGGTGCGACCTATTTCTTTGCCGTATCGGCCTTCGACAAGTCTGGGAACGAAAGTGCCAAGTCTGCGGAGGTCAGCAAGAGCCTGTTCTAAGCGAACGCGAAATAGAGAAGAGCGAGAGACCGTGAGCTGGCGCGCAGCAGGCGCCCAGCTTACGGGGAAGTGATCGGAAGGACCGCCCTGGCGCAGCGAAATCCCGTATAGCTATTGCGAGTCTCCGGCGGCAACTTCGACCGACCGTAGGTCAGCAAGTACTTCGGCAAGTCCGACCAGGACCCGCCACGCACGACACGAAACGCTCCCCGTTCCGGTCCGGCTGGATTCTTCGAAGCGCTGGTTTCGTAGTAATTGGCCCCGTACCAATCGGCAACCCATTCCCCGACATTCCCCGCCATCTGATGCAGCCCATAGGGGCTGCGACCGGTATCGTACCGTTGAACTGGCGCAAGCACCTGGCTGTAGCTGAATCGGGCGCCAAGCCCGAAGTTCGCCACCTCATCAGTCGGAGTCCGATTGCCCCAGGGAAACAATCGCCCATCACTCCCCCTTGCGGCCTTCTCCCACTCGGCTTCAGTCGGGAGCCGTGCACCCCGCCAGCGACAATAGGCCTCCGCATCGAACCAACTAACGCCGATGACCGGGCGATCATGATGCCGGGCCGGATCCACCGCCTCCCATTGCCAGGGCTCAGCCCGGCTCGTCACCGAGAGAAATTCGGCATACCTCCGGGTCGTGACTTCGTACCGGTCGATCTCGAACCGGTCGACCCATACCCGGTGTTGCGGCCGCTCATCCTCCAGCGCATCCGTTCCGTCGGCCCCCATGAGAAAGTCTCCTTCAGGAATCGAGACCATGGGCGGGTCGGGAAGCGGCGCAGCTTCAACCTCTTTGTTTTTCCGCAGCCGCTCAAGCTGTGCGTACGCTGAATCGCCGGTTGCCAAACCGGTAATCGAGAGAGACAGGATGAGGAGACTCACAAGCAATCGCATGCCGGGAAGCATACACAAACAGCCCCCCAGGCGCGAGCGCTCTGCGAGAACCCTGAACGAGTCATGAGAAGAGCAGGGTGGTCAAAACGAGGTGAGAACGCCGTTGGAGCTCGTTTTCACCATGGCTGATTAAAGAAGGATTCCACCGACGACCCAATGCCGGTCATCCGGCACGTCGATGAGGAGCCGGGAGAGGTTCATCTCGGCCAATTGCGCCGCGACATCATCCTCGGTGAATGCGGCCAACAGCGAGTTGTAAAAATCGCGCTTCAAGATCGGATCTTCTTTGCCTGCATATTGATCCACTAGGGCCTGAGCCGCCTCAGGAGAGTCCGGCCGCAAAAGATCCATCACCAGAACACAAGCGCCGGGCTTAGCCAATTGCTTCAGGCGAAACCAGAACTGCAGCGGATTCGGGACATGGTGCAGGAGACTGTTCGACAACAGAGCATCGGCCTGTTCCGGCAGGTTGAGCGATTGAAACCGCTCACAACAGAGGGTGATGCGATTCGCCAGTCCCGAACGGGCGATCGCCTCCGCCGCCAAATCCAGCATGGGACGGCTGGCATCCACGGCCGTCACTCGGGCGTCCGGGAAAGAGCGGAGAAAACGAATGGGAATATCTCCCGGTCCGCATCCCAGATCGACGACATGACCGCCGGCCCAATCGGGAAAGTATTCGCGAAAACGATCGACGAAACCCTGATTCTCCTCAGCGAAATCCGCCTTCGCATAGGCACGGGCCTG
Source organism: Nitrospira sp. ND1 (assembly GCF_900170025.1). NCBI lineage: Bacteria > Pseudomonadati > Nitrospirota > Nitrospiria > Nitrospirales > Nitrospiraceae > Nitrospira > Nitrospira sp. ND1. Next base: position 717,132 of record NZ_FWEX01000006.1, read on the forward strand.
CGCCGCATCGTCCATCAGCTCCGGTTCCAGCACGCGCTTCATCGATCACCCCACCCGCTTAGGTCGTCCGATTCCAGCACAACAGGATCTCCCGGCCGCACCGTCCCTTCGTGAAGAACCCGCGCATAGAGCCGGCTCCATCCGGGATGCGTCTCCTGGGCAATTCGTTCATAGTCCCCGTCCTTGAACCACTGCGCATTGTATCGACAGGGCGTCGTATAACTCGTCATCTCCAGCCGCACCTGCTCACCGATTCGAAGTCGATCACCGGGCCGGATGAGTGACCAGTCGAGCCCCGCCAGAGTGAGATTCTCCCCGGACGAACCAGGACCGATCGAATGACCTTCAGCCCGAAGGGCGTCGATCACCTCCAGGGAAAAGAGGCAGACCGCCCGATCCGGACCGCCGTGATATTTCCGGTTGCGCTGACGATCCCCGACCAATCCGTCACGCGTCACCTGCGCAGACAGTACCGCCGACTTCGGCACCCCGCCGTCAGACAGGCTCACCTGATGCACCTGTGGAATGACCGGTTGTGCCATCTCGGTATCAGGAGCAGAGCCCGCCGTCACAGGATTCCATGCCGGTGGCCTCCAGGGCGACCCATCCGTCACGTTCTCTCGATGCCCTCACGTAGACTCCATGCCCGGCATAGGCGGCTTCGACCTCCGCCCGCTGATCGACCAGCAGACCGGACAGCAGCAGGCGCGCGCCGCCCGCCGCATATCCACAGAGCGTCTTCGCAGCGTTCAACAGGGTCTGCCGATCCAAATTCGCGAGGACCAGAGTGGGCTCGAATCCGTGGTGAGATTGCTGCGTCTGAGCATATTCCACCGCCAATGTCAGCCGCGCATCGAACTTGTTGACCTGAGCGTAGTCCCGCGCGCACTCAATCGCCACCGGATCGAAATCCTCCCCGACTGCCTCCGAGGCCCCGAGCCGCAACGCCACCATCGCCAACACACCGCTCCCGGTTCCTACATCCAGCACGCGATCGGTGGGCGTCACCACCTCTTGCAGCCATTCGATCAACAGCTGGGTGGTCGCATGGTGGCCGGTGCCGAACGCCTGCTTGGGATCGATGAGCAATTCGATGTCATCGGGATTCAGCGCCACCGCTTTCCAACTTGGCCTGATGACCACCCGCCCCACCCTGATCGGCTCCACCAGACGCGACCACTGGGCGTTCCAGTCACGGTCCGCCAGGCGGTTGATGGTAATCGCGCCGGCCGGGTCAGGATGATCAAGTCGGCTCAACGCAGACCTCAGGCCCTGCCACGTATCCGGTCCGCAACGGGCCGCGGGCCAGTAGAGATGGATACAGTCCTGTTCCTGCCAGGCTCCCGTCACATCCGGCTCGTTCAGCACCCCCAGGAGTTCACCGGCATCGAGCGATGTCTGCACATCGACTTGAATCCAGTCGCCCGGACCGGGCGTGTCGGACACATCAGCGGTACAATCATCTGTCTTCGAGGTTGACGCCATCTCAGACTCCCAGTATCGTCAGCGGTACGATGAAACCTGATACAGAATTGACACCATCACGAAGGTCGCCCGCGCGGGAACACAGTCTGGTGCGAATGCTGCGCCGCGTGGCACAGCTGGAGACGAATGCCCGCCGGGCCAGCGCAAGGTTTACAACCTGGCGGCTCGCAATCTTTGCCGTCGGACTTTTCGGCTCTATCATTCCGCATAAACTGGGATGGACCCTGCTCGGCAACGCCACCCTCGCGTTCAGCTTCATGCTGTTCCTCATTGTGGCCTGGCATCATAACAGGCTCGAAGATCGCTTGCACCGGCTCCGCCGCTGGCAGGGCATCAAGCAGGTGCACCTCGCGCGCATGCGTCTGGGCTGGGCCGACATTCCGTTTCGCCCGGTACCCGTGCCTGAACGACACGGGTACGCGACCGACCTCGACCTCGCCGGGCCCCATTCACTCCTGCACCTCATCAACAACACCGTCTCGTCGCAGGGCCAGGAACGGCTCGCTTCGTGGCTGTTCGATCAACCGCCCGAACCCGCGCAGTGGGCCGTCCGGCAGGCTCTCATCAGGGAATTGACGCCGCTTTCCCTGCTCAGGGACCGATTATCATTGGAAGCGCAGGCGGTTGAAGACGCCGATATCGACGGCCGGCGGCTCCTCGCAGTGCTGCAGAAGCGGGTCGACAGTCCCAGCTTCATGCCCATGCTACTGACCGAAACCTTCCTCGCCCTTGCCACGGCTGGGCTCATGCTGACGGATCTCGTGTACGGAATCGGCAACTATTGGATGTTGTCGTTCGGTCTCTATGCATTCCTGTTTCTCTCCGTCCGCAGCCGCTCGGAAGAAATCTTCGACCATGCCCAATCACTGCACCGGCAACTGGAGCGGCTCAGCGCCGTCATAGGTTATCTGGAACGACGATCGTACCGTGCCGCCCCCCGGTTGGCGGAACTCTGTCGGCCGCTCCTGCAACAGGACACCAGCCCCTCCACCTCACTGAAACAGGCCGCCTCCGTGATGAACCGGCTCAGCGTTCGGGCCCATCCGCTGGTGCATTACCTCATCAACGCCTTCGGTCCCTGGGACCTCTACCACACCTATCGCCTCCAGCACCTACAAGATAGGATTGCCGCCGTCGCGCCGCAATGGTTCGAGCTGCTGGCCGAATTGGACGCCGCCGCCTCTCTGGCGACGTTCGCCTACCTGCACCCGGACTACCCCTGGCCCTCGCTGCAGCAGCCGGATGACGCCGCCCATCTCAACGGTGCCGGACCGATCCTCGATGCGCAGGGACTGGCGCACCCGCTCATCCCCGCGAAGGCCCGCGTGGCCAATCACATTGTGTTTCAGGAACGCGGGCGCATGTTCCTGGTGACCGGCTCCAACATGTCCGGCAAGAGCACCTTTCTCCGCACCATCGGCATCAACACCTGCCTTGCGCAGGCCGGGGGCCCGGTCTGTGCCGCCTCGTTCCGCTGGTCGCTGGTGCGCATCGGCAGCTGTATTCGGGTGGACGATTCCCTCGACGGCGGCCTCTCCTTTTTTTATGCCGAGGTGAAACGGCTCAAGAAAATTCTCGACAGCACCAGGGACATGAACAGACCACCTGTGCTCTGGTTGATCGATGAAGTCTTCAAAGGCACCAACAACCGGGAGCGGCTCATCGGAGGACGCGCCATCATTGCGGCCCTAGCAGGAGGAAACGGATTTGGCCTCGTCACCACCCATGACCTAGAACTGGCTGATTTGGAGCGCCAACTCCCTACCGTCACCAACGTGCATTTTCAGGAAACCGTGGCGGAAGGCGCACTGCACTTCGATTATCGATTGAAACCTGGTCCCTGCCCCACCACCAATGCGCTGCGGATCATGGCACTCGAAGGGCTGCCGGTGGAAAGTCCACCCTCGACGACATCACGATAGCGCATTGCATCAGTTCAATAATTTCGGCAGACTGATCCTCGATTCCGGACACGAACGGCGGCACATAGACACAGGAGGCACCCATCGACCCCCAGCCCGACTCCTCATCGACCCGACTTCCCTTGCGCGGACTCCTGATCGCACAGTTCTGCGGCGCCTTCAACGACAACGCCTGGAAATTCATGGTCGCGCTTCTGGGCATCCGGGCAGCCACAGCCGCACTCGCGCCGGGCCAGGATCTGGAAACCGCATCTCAGACCCAGACGACCCTCGCCATGGTCGTGTTCACCCTGCCGCTGGTCCTAACGTCATTCGTGGCCGGATTTTTTGCCGACCGTATCAGCAAACGCACCGTCATCATCACGATGAAGGCGGTGGAGGTGCTGCTGATGGCCGCCGCAACCCTCGCGCTGCTGTCGAACCCGACCGGAGGGCTCTGGGCACTCGTCGTGCTCGCCTGTATGGGCGTCCACAGCGCGATCTTCAGTCCGGCTAAATACGGCATTCTTCCCGAACTGCTCCCGCACGAACAACTCGCGCGAGGCAACAGTATCCTGGAGCTGTTCACCTTCCTGGCGATCCTCACCGGCACCACCGCCGGAGGTTTCTTACTGGCCGGGGCAGGAACACAACCCTGGCTGGCCCCCCTCGCGTTGACCCTGCTGGCCTTGGGCGGATTCGCGGCAGCCTGGGCCGTACCGCCGGTGGCGCCGGCACGCGATGCGGGCGGATTGTTCGACACCTTGCGCGGAGCCTTGTCGGCATTGCAGGCGGACCGGCTGCTGCGTCTCGCCATTACCGGCGCGGTCTTCTTCTGGACCATCGCCAGCCTCGTCGTCCAGAACGTATTGGTGTATGCGAAAGCGGTGCTGGGCCTCTCGGATGCCTTGGCGACCGTCCCCTCCGCCTTGATCTCGGTGGGTATCGGACTGGGCGCGCTCGTGGTCGGCCGCCTCTCCCGTTCCCGCGTGGAATACGGACTGGTGCCCCTGGGAGCGGCCGGCGTCGCCACTTTCCTCCTGATCCTCGGATGGTGGACGCCCCCGTTCGGCGGCACGCTGGCGCTCATGATCGCGCTGGGTATGTCGAGTGCGCTCATCTTCATCCCCATCAATGCCCTGGTACAGTGGCGCGCACCCCACGACCGGCGGGGATCGGTCATCGCCCTCGAAAACATTTGTGTCTTCACCGGTATCCTGCTGGGGTCGTTGAGTGGCGGTATCCTGGCCAACGTAGGCCTTTCGACCGTCGGCATTTTCCTCGCGGCAGCCCTCGTCACGACCATTGGAACAGCCTGGGCCATGTGGCTCATGCCGGAAACCTTTCTGCGATTGGTTCTCGTGCTGCTGACCAATACCATCTACCGGTTGCGCATCGTCGGACAGCAGCAGGTGCCGGTGACGGGCGGCGCCCTTCTGGTCCCCAATCACATCTCCTTCATCGACGGCTTTCTGCTGATCGCGAGCCTGGATCGTCCCATCCGGTTCGTTGTGGATGCCCAGTACGTCAATCACCGGCTCTTCAAGCCGTTCATGCGGGCGTTGCAGGTCATCCCGATTTCATCGGCTGGCGGTCCCCGCGTGATTCTCCGCGCCCTGCGCGAGGCGGGTCATGCGCTTGATGCCGGTGACCTTGTCTGCATTTTCCCTGAAGGCCAAATTACCCGCACCGGAAACCTCCTCCCGTTTCGCCGCGGATTCGAACGGATCGTCAAAGGACGGGCGGTTCCGGTCCTACCGGTTCACCTGGATCGCGTCTGGGGCAGCATTTTCAGTTTTGTCGGGGGGCGATTCGTCACCAAATGGCCGGAGCGTGTTCCTTATCCGGTCACCGTTTCGTTCGGGACTCCGGTTCCCGCCGAGACGCCGGCGCACGAACTCCGTCGCCTCGTCCGCGAACTCGGTGAAGCTGCCTGGCAGTTACGGAAACCGACCCGGCGCCCCTTGCACCAGGCCTTCATCAGCACCATGCGGCGGCATCCCTTCCGCCTCGCAATGGCCGATGCGACGAAACCCCACGTGTCTTCGCTCCAGGCCTTGATCGGGGCGATCGCCCTGGCACGCGCCCTGAAAACCCACTGGCAGGGCCAACAGAATGTGGGCCTGCTGCTGCCGTCGACCGTGGCAGGAGCGCTGACGACAGTCGCCGCCACCCTCGCGGGCCGCACCTGCGTCAACCTCAACTACACCGTGGGCAAAGCCGGGCTGGAATCGGCCGTCCGCCAGGCGCACCTGCGCACTATCGTCACCAGCCGAAAGTTTATCGAGAAGGCCAAGCTCGAACTCCCGGAAGGCCCCACCATTCTCTGGCTGGAGGACATCGGCGCCACCATCGGCACGAGGGACAAACTCACCGCCGCAGCCCTCGCTGCACTGGCTCCGCTCCGTCTTCTGGAATCGGCCTGCGGACAGACCGGACGCGTCACCATGGATCACCTCGCCACCATCATCTTCAGCAGCGGCAGCACCGGCGAGCCGAAAGGCGTGATGTTGTCTCACTTCAGCATCGACGCGAATGTGCAGGCCGTCTCGCAGGTGCTCCCCCTTGCCGAGGATGATCGAATCCTGGGCATTCTTCCCCTCTTCCACTCGTTCGGCTACCTCGTGTTCTGGTACGTCACGCTCAACGGCGCTGCGACCGTGTTTCATCCTTCACCGCTCGATGTGACGGCGATCGGTGAACTCTGTGCCAAACACCGCCTCACATTTCTGGTCTGCACCCCCACCTTTCTGCAGCTCTATCAACGGCGCTGCACCCCGGAACAGTTCAGCACGCTACGTGTCGTTCTCACGGGGGCGGAAAAATTGCCGCTTCGCCTTTGCGAATCGTTCCAAGACCGCTTCGGTATCGGCCCGATCGAGGGCTATGGCGTGACCGAATGTGCGCCGGTCATCGCCGTGAACTGCCCGGATTTTCGCGCCGCAGGATTTTTCCAACCGGCCTCGCGGCGTGGCACCGTCGGCCAACCGCTGCCCGGTGTCTCCACCCGCATCGTTGATCCGGAGACCTTTGCGATCCTTCCCCCCGGCACGGCAGGCATGCTGCTCGTCAAAGGGCCGAACGTGATGAACGGGTACCTGGGCCGCGAGGATTTGACGGCTCAGGCCATGCGCGACGGATGGTATATTACCGGTGACATTGCGACGCTCGACGACGATGGGTTTTTGACCATCACCGATCGGCTCTCACGCTTTTCGAAGATCGGCGGTGAAATGGTGCCGCATCGACAGGTGGAAGAGGCGCTCCAACTGGCATCCGGCGAGGAACTGCAAATCTGCGCCGTCACCGGCGTACCGGATGAGCGTAAAGGTGAGCAGTTAGCTGTATTGCATACGCTTCCTGAAGAGAGGATCCCCCAGATCCTTGCCAAGGCCGCAGCCGGTGGCCTCCCAAATCTATTTCTGCCCTCCCGCACCCACTGCATTAAAGTCGAGGCACTCCCGATCCTGGGAACGGGCAAACTGGATCTCAGAGCCCTCAAGCGGATCGCGATGGAACGGCTGGGGGAGCGTGAAGGCTCATCGTGATGCACGAAGAACGAGAGACGAACGACGAACCACGAGATCCGCCCTCGAAGGCCACGCCGCAGGGAAAGACGCTGATCGACTGCCATGTCCATCTGGCCGCGCTGCCGGACAGCGACAACGGGTGCTATATTTCACCCAAGACGCTGAAGAGCCCGCTGTTCCGGTTTCTGCTGTGGAAACACGGTCTCTCACCGGATAAGCCACGCGAGGCGAATCAGAAATATCTTGCCGACCTCCTGACGGAGCTGAAGGCCTCACGCCACGTCCACAAGGCCGTGCTGCTCGGCATGGACGGCACCTATGACCACAACGGGCGCTACAATCAGGCACACACCGACTTTCTCATCGGCAACGACTATGTCCTCAAGACCGCGCAAGCCCATCCCACTGAATTCCTGGCGGGCGCCTCTATCAATCCGCAACGGCGGGATGCCATCGACGAAGTTCATCGTTGCGCCGACGCGGGCGCAATTCTGGTCAAAGTCCTGCCCAACGCGCAACAGTTCGACCCGGCCGATCGGAAATACACCCCCTTCTACCGCGCCCTGGCGGAGCGAAAGCTGCCGTTTCTCAGTCATGTCGGCTACGAATTCAGCCTCATCGGCAAGGACCAGTCCGTGGGCGAACCGGACCGGTTGCGCCTGGCGCTGGAGGAAGGCGCCACCGTCATCGCGGCCCACGCCTGCAGCTATGGCTTGATTCTCTACGAGAAATTTCTTCCGACCTTGCGCGACCTCGTGACGCGTTATCCGCATTTCTATGCGGATATTTCCGCCCTCACCTTGCCGAACCGAATGCGGATGCTTCTGCACTTGCGGCAGTATCCGGAGCTACATGAACGCCTGCTCTTCGGCACCGACTATCCGTTGTCGGTATTTCATATGGCAGCCTGGGGCCGGGTTGCACTCGGGACATTGCGCAAGATGATCGGAACCAAGAACCGCTTCGACCGGCAGGTCGAAGTCTGCAATGGCCTACAGCTCGGATTCCGCTCCCTCGGAGACCTACTTCCTCATTCATCAGGAATGGCGGGCCACTGAGTATTCTTGCCATGACGCGAGACGAGATACTCACCAGCCTGCGCGAAAGGATTCTGGCCTTCGCGACATCACGTGTATCGAAGGATCTCGCCGAAGATCTCACGCAGGAGGTGTTGGTCCTGTTGCATGAAAAGTATGCCCGCGTCACCGAACTGACCGAACTGGTCCCCCTGGCCTTTCAGGTGCTCCGGTTCAAAATGCTGGATGCCCATCGCAAGTCACTGCGCCGGGGCGAATACAATCAGGAATCGGTCGATGAGCTGCCGTTGGCTAATCCCGGTGACGATCCGGCGACACTATTGGATCAGAAGCAGCGTGTCGATCGACTGTTAGCCGCCGTGGCTCAGCTCGGGGATCGCTGCCGCGACCTCCTCACATTGAAATTGGAAGGACACAGTTTCCCGGAGATTCAAACGCGCATGGGACAGCATTCGATCAACACCATTTACACCTGGGATCTCCGCTGCCGAAAACAGTTGTTGAGTTTGATGGGCGGCACGTGGGAATGATGATGTCGGCCCTCATTTCACGTCTTACGTTTCACGTATTACGCAGTAACAGACATGCCTGAACACGATCTCGAAAAATTGCTCGGTGGATTCGCAGCGAATACGCTGACGCCGGAGGAGCGCTCGCAACTCTACACAGCCTCCCTGCAGGATCAGCAATTATTCAACGCCCTGGCGGATGAACAGGCGCTGAAAGAATTGCTGTCCGATCCCGCCGTGCGTCGGAAGCTGCTGGAGGCTCTGAAGCGGCCCAACACAGCCGAAGCCGGTGGATCGCTTCCCTGGTGGGCATGGTTCAAGCGACCGGCCGGGCTCGCCTTCGCGGGTGGTCTCGCCGCAGTGATCTTCGCGCTCGCATTCGGGACCAGAATCTATCAGGAGAGTCTCGATCGAGCCGCCCAATCGGTCACGACCGAAGACGCGAAGCAGGCCAGGCCGTCAGTCCAGGCTCCTCAATCGGCCGACTCACCCCAATCGCCCGATGCGAAATCACGGTTCAAAGCGAAAGCACCGGTCGAACCGACCAAGCGAGAACGATCCACGCCGACGACGGAGGAACAATACCCTGCCGCCAAAGCTGCACGCGACAATGCCGTGCCGCTACGCGAGCGAGATGAATCTCGGAAACAGGCCCACGCTCCCCTCACGGCAGCGGGCAAGATAGCGGAACCAGCGACCGCATTGGCGGACAAGAAACTCTCGACCGGAGTTCAGGCCCCGCCTGCTACTCCAGCCCCAGCGGTAGCGCCGGCTGCAAGTGTCGCCGCCCCGAAGAAAAGTGCCCGCGCCCTCTTCTATGGCGAACCGTCCCCCCGTGCCGATACAGGCAGTCTCGCGCAAGAGAGCAAACAGGCCAAACAGCTCGGCCAAGTGAAGCCGCTGGGGTTGCGCTACAGCTTTGTGACAAGGGGGCCCGACGGGCAAAGCCAGGAAGTGAATGCAGCAACCGCCGGCGCAAGCAAAGAGCCGATGCGCATCACGGTGGAGACCAGTCAGGATGCGTATCTGCAAATCCTTCAAAATCTCGGCTCTGCCGGTACCAGACTGTGGTGGCCACCACAGGAGACGGGCAAGATCTCTCTCAAGCTGCTGGCGGGGAAACGAAGCGAGATTCCATTGCCTCCCCCGGCGGAGAATGGCTTACTGGCGCTGACGATCCGTCTGTCACCGAAACCGTTCGGACCACTGACCATGCAGGAAGTCGGCATGCTGGACCGGTTCTCGGCGAACCTCATTATTGAATCGGTTTCTCCAGCCGACACGTCCGGTGCACAGGAGCAGGCGACCTACGTCGTGAACCCGGAAGCGTCACCCATGGCCCAGCTCGCCGTCGACATTCCGATTAGTCAGTAACCCGAAAGAGCCCTCACCTCGGCGAGCCACCGCTATCAGGGATAAAACCGGAGCACCAACAATCCTGAGATCGCCGCCACCCCTCCGGCAAGGCACAGAAAAAACCCTAGCGCACCCGCGATAAACCAGGGACGTACGCTCTGATATTCGTCAGGCGCCAGCAATGGATGCAACTCCACCGGCCTTCCCCACCAGCGACGCGGAAGCGCCATGCGTGCGGTCAATGTCCGGTAGAGCACGACGTGATACCACCAGCCGGTCGGGATACCGATGAAGAGCCCGGCAGCCAGCCCCCACAATCCCAGTTCGACCATGAGCGGTGGTGTCATCGCGACCGTCACCAGGCCGATCAGTGCGATGCCGATGACAGTCGCGAGGACAAGGAGCAACTCAAGCATGGGATGGATTATACGGCCGTCTCCCGGCCCAGGGATCCAGATCAGGCCTTGGACCTCGATCGGGGTAATTCCAAAATACTCGACTTCCTGGACTCATCGTTCGGAAACACTCGGCCGGTCAGGACCGTTTCAAAGATATGGTCGAACACCACGCCGGGCTGACCTTTTCTCCTTCCGGATCTGAAATACGAATGGCCTTTCGGGGGATCGTACACCGTGTTGACGTCATCGCAGTCGATGGCATAGACGTTCTTGGGTGTCAGATCCATGTCTTCCGGGCCGGTGTGCCCGAGACGGCGAGAGGCTTCGGCGTTCTTGAGATTCGAGACCTTGCTTGCCCGAAGCGCCAGGTCGTCCGAGGCGTAATAGACCACCACGTTGCGCGAGGCATGACTGATCGGCTCGCCAGCCTCGCCCTTGTGCAGAGACTCGTTCAAGATATCCGCGGCGATCAGAAAGGTATTTCGAAACAGGAGCGGCAATCCCCCCGGTTGATCGTACTTCTGCCAGAGGCTTAACGTCTGACGAAGTACGCGATTGCCCATGGAGTGCGCCAGGACATTGATCCGCTTGAGGCAGGGATCCTCGTCGGGATTCGCGTCGGATGAATTCCTCCACTCCATGAATTTCTGAAACATGCGGGCGAAGGCAAAGGCGCTTTGATCCGCCGCCTTCTGATCGTCCCAATAGTCTTTGACGAGGCCCAGATCGTTATCGCAAGGCCAGATGATGGGGACCACGAGCAACTCCCCGTTCTTCTCCTTGTTGCAAAGGGATTGAAACTCCTCTGCGTCGTTGAAGACATCCTCGGGAAGATTCGAGAAGCCGTGGATATAGATGATCACCTGACGATATTGGGACTCTTTGATGGCCGTCAAAAAATTCTTGCTGCCGATTTCTTCAATCGCGCCGTTCTTGTTCCTGTTGCAGCAGAAGAATCCACGACTCGACGAATTGTTTCGAAGATCGAAGACGAAGTTCGGATTCAGTTCAGGCTCGGTGTTGACCGTCGGCATTCGACTAGTGATGAAGAGCATGGTGAGGTCTCCTTGGTGAACGGTGATCGGCATAGCCTGATGCGCAAGCTACCGTCGGGCAGCCGCCGCTGATGTCGGCCTGCAGCATTCTGAGTAGTACAGTTCTATCGCCGGCAGCGCACGTTACAGATTGCGCCGCACATGGGAATCAAACCTGTCATCGGCGCGGGGATTCTAGCAGGACGGATGAAATAGGCAAGGCAGGGAAAACTCGGTAGATGGGCCTGTCAGATTTTCTGTGTGTGAGGCGGGTTAGTTTCACGCCACACTCGGATTGAACCGCTCTGCATACAGGATGGCGAATTGATTCATCGCCGCCTTCCAGTCCCGCGTCGCCCGGCTCCAGCCGGCCGTAATATTGCGCAGCGCCAGCCACAGCAATTTGGTCGCCGCTTCGTCGGTCGGGAAGTGACCGCGCGTCTTGATGATCTTGCGCAGCCGCATGTGCACCGACTCAATGGCATTGGTCGTGTAGAGGATCCGCCGCACCTCCGGGGGGAACGCAAAGAAGGGCGTCACGTGGTTCCAGGCCCGTCGCCACAGGCCGCGAATGGGCGCATACTTGGTCCCCCACGGACCGGCCTCGAACGCGTCCAGCGCGGCGTGAGCCGCCGCCTCGGTCGGCGCGGTGTAGATCGGCCGGATTGCGGCGGCCACCGCCTGGCGGTCCTTCCAGCTCACGTAGTCCAGTGAATTGCGGATCAGGTGCACGATGCAGGTTTGCACGGTGGTCTGTGGAAACACCGTGCCAATCGCCTCGGCGAGCCCCTTTAAACCATCCACCACCGCGATGAGCACGTCCATGACCCCACGGGTGCGCAGCTCGTTGAACACCTTCAGCCAGAACTTTGCCCCTTCGGTCTGCTCGATCCACAGCCCCAGGATCTCCCGCGTCCCATCGGCGCGCACGCCCAGCGCGAGATACACCGCCTTGTTCCGCACCACCGCGTCTTCACGGATCTTCACCCGCAACGCATCGAAGAACACGACGGGGTACAGCGGCTCCAGGGGCCGACTCTGCCAGGCCGTCACCTCGGCCAGCACGGCCTCGCTCACGGTGCTGATGAAGTCGGGCGAGACCTCCACCGCATACATCTCGGACAGGTAGCCCTGGATCTCCCGGACGGTCATCCCCCGAGCATACAAGGCGATGATCTTGTCATCAAAGCCCGTGAAGCGCCGCTCGTGTTTGCCGATTAACTGCGGCTCGAAGGTCCCGCTCCGATCCCGCGGCACCTCGAGCCGCACTGCCCCCTCGTCGGTGAGTACGGTCTTCGGCGTCGTGCCGTTGCGGTGGTTGCCACGGGGCGCGCCGGGGGCCTGCTCCGTCCCCAGGTGATGCGTCAGCTCCGCCCCCAGGGCACGCTCCAGCACCGCCTTCTTCAGGCCCCGGAACAGAGTCTCAAATTGTGCCGGCGTCAGCGGCCCAGGCACCAACTGGTCCAACAATTCCTGGCTTACCGGCAGCGCCGGGGCGAGGTCCTTCGTCGTGTTCGTCTTGCGAGGCATCGAGGCTCCTTTCAGCCACACTATGCCTCACACACAAAATTTCGGACAAGTCCCCCGCTATTCGTCAACCGTGGCCGCTGTGGCAGTGCCCAGGCCCGCCCTGTTCTTGCCACTTTGTCCCATTCGTGATACTCAAAGATGAGGAACGAACCAACCATGAAGTCTACTGAGCCACAACCATTGGGCGATATCGACCTGAAGCTGAAGGACATCTTGTCCAGGCATCCCTCCGTTGAAATGGCCTTCCTGTTTGGTTCGCTCGCAGCCGGGCAGGGACGAATGGGGAGCGACCTCGATCTCGCAGTAGCAACCGTCACTCCGCTCACCCCACAAACCAAAATTGAACTCATCGAAGATCTCGCCGTCGCAATCGGTCGTCCGGTCGATCTCATCGACCTCGCTCAGGCACACGGACCCTTGTTGCAACAGATTGTGACGAGGGGGCGCATGGTTCTGTGTAAGAACCGGACGCTCTATGCCGAACTGTTGCGGCGCGTGGCCTATGACGAGGCCGACGTCATGCCCTACTATCGCCGAATCCTCTCGGAGAGAAGGCAGGCATGGATCGGAATATAGTCGAGGCCAAACTCGAATCGCTGCGGCGTTGCGTTGACCGAATCGCCGAGAAAACGCCGGCGTCCGCCGACCAGTTGATCCACGATCCAGACTTGCAGGACATCATCGCGCTCAATCTTCAGCGCGCGGTTCAAACCTCTGTCGACCTAGCGGCCCACCTGATCGCCGAGTCCGACGCCCCTGCTCCCTCCACAATGGCGGAGCACTTTGAGATTCTCGACCATCTACAGATCATCAGCCCTGCCCTGGCCCAACGCCTCAAGAAAGCCGTTGGATTCAGAAACATCGCTGTGCATAGCTATCAGGCGATCGACTGGAGCATCGTGTTCCAAATTTCCCGACATCACCTCGACGACTTCAAGCAATTCGCTCAAGCAGTCGCCAAGCGCCTTTCTGCGTCATAGCCTCTCGATCTTTCCTCACTGAATCTCCGATCAACGCCCGCCCTCCCCAGCTTGCCTGGAAGAGATGGGCACGCAGCCAAACGGTCCCTGAAAAGGCTATTCGAGGTAGTGGCCAGGTGGCCCTGCACTGCGCGTTCTGCGAGCAAGAAAGACAGCAGACTGCTCCAATCCTTACGACCTTCCCCCAGCTCCCAGCTCCCGCGAGGTGGCGGGCCTAGGTCTACTGCGCGCGTCGAGCGAGGTCCTTCCTAGGGCGCGCGTTCCGCGAGCACAGAGCCTGGGTCCGCCGCCTCGCCCCTCCCCTCTGAAAGGATTCCTCCCTTCGCCCCATATCCTCCTGTGAAGGGAGGACACATGGAGCACACCGAAAGCAGATTCCAATCGAACCCATCGGCGAACCGGCGCGATCCCCGCCTCTATCACATCGCCAGTCTGGGAACGTTGCTGGCGTACGGTCTCTTCTGGCTCCACTTCGACCTGAGCCTCTGGCAGATCGCCGTCACGATCGGAACAGCGTTGCTCACTCAATATGCCGGGACGCGTTACGCCAAGCTTCCATGCTTTGATCCTAAGAGCGCCCTCATCTCTTCCCTGTCGCTCTGCATCCTCCTCCGCACCGATCACCTCGCGATCGCAGCATTGGCCTCAGTCGTAGCCATCGGCAGCAAGTTCGTGTTCCGCTGGAACGACAAACATCTGGTCAATCCGACCAACCTGGCGTTGGCCATCGCGCTCGCGAGCGGGATGGGCTGGATCTCACCTGGACAATGGGGCCAGGTCGCCTGGTTCGGTTTTCTCATCGCCTGCCTCGGCAGTCTCGTCGTGACCCGGGCGGCGCGGGCGGATGTGACCTTCGCCTTTCTCGCCGTCTACGTCAGTCTCCTCTTTGCACGGGCCCTGTGGCTCGGCGATCCACTCACGATTCCGTTTCACCAAATCGAAAGCGGCGCGCTGCTGATCTTTGCCTTCTTCATGATCTCCGATCCCAAAACCACACCCGACTCCCGCGCCGGGCGAATCGTCTATGCCCTCTGCGTTGCCCTCGCCACGCTTTACGTCCAGTTCGGATTGTTCCGCCCGAATGGGCCGCTGTGGGGGCTGATCGCCTGCACACCACTCGTCCCACTACTCGACCATCTGTTTCCCGGTGCTCGTTACGTTTGGACCAGGCCATCGACTGGTAGCGCGTCACCAAACTCGTCGTTACACATTAATGCCCAACCGCCAGCCGCTACTCGTCACCAGTCTGTTCCCGTGCCTCTCGTGTCACCAACCAAGGAGGTTCTTATGAGACGTACCATCGTGCCTTCATTGTTATTCGCCCTCGGCCTGCTCGCATGGAGCGGCGAGGCCTCGGCCTTTTGCGGTTTCTACGTCGGCAAGGCCGACACCAGCCTGTTCAACAAGGCCTCTGAAGTGGCCATCGCCCGCCACGACAACAAAACCGTGATCACCATGGCGAACGATTTCAAAGGAGATGTGAAGGAGTTTGCGCTGGTGGTTCCGGTGCCGACCATCCTGGAGAAGGAGCAGATCCATGTCGGCGATCCGGCGGTACTGAAACATCTGGCCGACTACTCGGCGCCGAGACTGGTCGAATACTTCGACGAGAACCCCTGCCTGCGTTATGAACTCATGGAGCGTAGGAGCATGGATGCGATGAAGAGCATGGCCCCGGCTGCAGCACCGGCCCGTGAGCGTGACAAGGCCTTAGGGGTCACGGTCGAAGCTCAATACACGGTCGGGGAGTACGACATCCTGATTCTCTCGGCCAAGGAGAGCAACGGGCTCGAAAGCTGGCTGACCGAGAACGGCTATCGCATCCCGAACGGAGCGTCGGCCGTCCTCAATAGCTATCTCAAACAGGGCATGAAATTTTTCGTCGCCAAGGTGAATCTGGGCGAGCAGACGAAGCTCGGCTTGACGCACCTCCGACCGCTTCAGATTGCATTCGAATCGCGGAAGTTCATGTTGCCGATCCGGCTCGGCACGGTGAACGCCGATGGCGCACAAGAGCTGTTTATCTATTTCCTGACGAAGCAGGGCCGGGTAGAGACGACGAACTACCGAACCGTGCGACTCCCTGAGGCACAGGAAATTCCGCTCTACGTGAAAGACAAGTTCGGCGACTTCTATCGCGACCTGTTCACGCAACAGGTCAAACGGGAAAACGAGCGCGGCCTGTTCATGGAGTATGCCTGGGATATGAACTGGTGCGACCCCTGCGCGGCCAATCCGCTCAGCGCCGATGAACTCCGCAGTGTGGGCGTCTTCTGGCAGGATGGACACGGGCGGATGGGCAAGGGCATACCGATGGCCCAGAACGTGTTCCTCACCCGGCTGCACGTGCGCTACGATGCCGCGCATTTCCCTGAAGACCTGATGTTCCAGGAGACCTCGGGTCACAGTAATTTTCAAGCGCGTTATATCCTGCGCCATCCCTGGACTGGAACCGATGAATGCGCCGCCGCCACGGCGTACCGGCATCAACTGCGGGAGCGATATGAGCGGGAGGCGCAAACGCTGGCGTCACTGACGGGTTGGAACATCGGTGACATTCGCAAAACGATGAACATCGCCTCGGTGCCTGCCGGCGAGGAGAAGAAATGGTATCAGCGCTTGTGGACGAACTAGCGGGAAGAGGCGAAACGCAGGAGGCCGGGACAACCCGGCCTCCGCATCGACAGGCATATCGTAGCTTCTACGCGCAACCTGAACGGCATCACTTGCCGGGACAATCCCCGGTTCGTTTCGCGTCGACTTTCATGGTCACCGACAGCGCATGATCGCCCTTGGGCGTCGCTTTGCGGACCACGGAAAACCCGGTGGGAGACACCGTCCCCTCCACGCGAGTGACCGCGTAGACGCCTTCGATATCGTAACTGACCTTCCCGCCGTGCATCGACACATTCACCACCTTGCTGGACGGGTTGGGCTGAAACCCGTTCAAGGCATAGTAATTAAAGACGGCATCCGGATTGGCGAGATGCTCCTCCCTCACACAGCGAGTGCGGGTGTCCGGTTTCCCTGCCTCGCCGTTGCTGGCATCCGTCACCGCCGTCACTTGATATTCGCCTGGCTTCATCGGAACCGACTCCGCCCGCACCGGCGCAACACCGAGGGTGACGCCGACAAGCCCATACAGCAACACGCGTGTCTTCATCTTCAAGCCTCCTCATCTTCCCGGGGTGCGCCGGCCCCTGAGTCCGCTGTTCCCCCCAGACCGCCTCGCCCGAAGTTCTGCCCCATCAAGGCCTTGACGATTGTGCTCATGCTCCGCGTTATTGTCAACGGTGACGGCCCGCGAACGATCCGGACTTGCACGAGCATACCCGATCTCTCACCTGCTCAATTTGGCCTCCACTATGATATAGTCGCGACACGATTCTGTTCGCCTCCCGAAAGGAGTCTACGCATGATTGCCAATCATCGCCCGATCGTCGCCGCATTCGGAGGGCTCGCTCTCGTCTTGCTGCTCTCGGCCTGCTCCTTCAAAGCCACCTTCAAGGAAACGACGGACACGACCTCGAACATTACCGGGACCACATCCGGACGCATCTGGTGGAACGAAGACGGCCTGCTGAAACCCGAACACAAGGTTGCGGCTTTCACCGCCTACAATGCGGACAATCTTCAATCCGACGCGGCCCGCGGACAGGGCGAGTACCTGGCCTCGCTGGACCGCCTCATGGGCGCCTCCGACGCCTCGGTATTTCAACCGTTCGCGCAAGACTCATTCAGCCGCTGGAGCCGAACCGGAAGCACCTCGACCACCGACTTGGTGAACGATCTGCAATCCGCGCTGCGCTAGCCGTTCCCGCCGGGCGGCGAGCCGGCAGCAGTGACGATCACAGCACCTCACTGGAGTTCGACATCGACATGAATGCGTTGCACCCCCCGTTCACGATTCATCGGATCTTCCACCCCACAGATTTTTCGCAGGACAGCCAGGTGGCCTTCGCCCATGCACTCAAGCTGGCGCTGGTGTTTCGTGCCGAGCTGACGATCATGCATGTGGACCCGGCCGTCTCTCCGGAGGGATTCGAAGACTTCCCCCGTATTCGCCCGACCCTGGCTCAGTGGGGACTGCTGCCGGAATCCAGCTCCAAGGGCGATGTGACCAAACTGGGCATCCGGATCAGGAAAGTGCGCGCCTTGGCCTCCGATGCCAAACAGGCTATCATTCATCATCTGACGGCATCGCCGACGGATCTGATGGTGCTGGCCACGCATCAGCACGAGGGATTCGCCCGGTGGGTGCATCACGCGCTCGCGGAACCGGTCTCCCGTGAAATGCAGGTGAAGACGCTGTTTGTCCCGTCACACGTGGAAGGATTTGTTTCCAGGGAGACAGGCCAGACCTCGCTCCAGCGCCTGCTCCTGCCCATTTCCATCCAGCCGCCTTCCCAGCCCGCCATCGATGCCGCAAGCGCGCTGATCTCGGAACTGAGCGCCCCACCCGTCACGCTGACCCTGGTTCATGCGGGGAAAGAACCGGACGTCAACGCGCTGGAACTGCCTCAAAAAGCAGACTGGTCCTGGAATCAGTTATTCGGCAAAGGCGATCCGGTGGAATGGATTCTGGCGGCAGGCGCGGAGTTCGACGTGGACTTGATTGTCATGGCGACAAAGGCACAGGACAGCCTCCTGGACATGCTGCGCGGCAGCACCACGGAACGCGTGCTCCGCGGCGCGCGCTGCCCGCTCCTGGCGATTCCGGCCAAGCTCATCTGATCCGGACCGCACGAAACAGGGTCTGCGTCCTATCCACCGACTCGACCGACCTCGACGACCGGCGACACCTGCCGGTCGTTCGTCTCGCGGCCCGTCACCGTACGAACGACCATCCCGTCTCGAAAGACCACGAAGTTCGACGGCACCGCGGCAATGCGGGGCCCCGGCAGAATGAGCCCCGCGAGGTTCAACGGATCGGCGGCGGAAATTTTGATGTCCTGCTGGGTCGCAGCACCAGGCCGCTTCTTGAGCGCCCGCAGCGCTTCCAATGCACCGGGCAACGCAAACTGTTCGCCTGTAAAGCCACTCACGAATCGCCCCCCGCGAATTTCCCCCATCAATTCGAGCCGCCGGTAACAGACCAACAGATCGCGCCAGGATGAAACCATCGACTCCCGCCCCAACAGATCCCGAAACACCACGCCATACCGCTGTAACAATTGCCGCGCCAGGTGCTCCGTAGCCGGTGCGGAGTTCGACTGCTGAGAGCTGTCGGATGATGGCTGATGGTTTTCCATCGGTCGCAGCAACGACCATCGTCCACCCACATGGCGCGGCCGGCGACTTCGATCCGACGCCTCCGCGCACCGCCGCTTCGGATCGATCAGCGAACGCAGATTGTCGAACCCGTCGGCGGTCACCAGGCCGGCCGCGACCAGTTCCCACAACCCGTTTTCCACTTCGGAGGCCAGCAACCGCGTCCCATGCAACAGCTCGCTGAAAAAACTCGCGCCCCGCGCCTGCAGGCAACCTCGAATGGCCTGTGCCGAGCCACTCAAACGGGCGGAAAGATCCAGACGCGCCAACTCCTCACCGGCGGCCGCCAGCAAGACCGGCCCATCTTCGCGCGCAAAGATGCCGACGGGTGCGACCCGGGTCGGAATCACGCGACGTCCCTGGACAGGATTCAGTTCCTGCATCAGGCGGGGATGCGGCGTCAGACGACCCCACATCAGCGCCCCACTCAAACAGAGCCGATCGAGCCACTCGGGCTGATACTTGGCCATGCGAACGCGCAGGATCTGTGATTCCCAGGCCGAGGCGGCTGCCTCGAATCCACCGAGTTGTTTGACGACTTCAAGAAGCCCGGCTTCTCCGTGCAGGCGCGCGCCGGGCGCCGCATGTTGCCACTGAAACAGGAAACGCATGAACTCGGCGGCCGTGACAGGCTCGATTTCTTTGCGCAACCGCCCGATCGTCAAGCGATGAATCCGGGCGAGCAGGCGGCGATGACAAAACTCGTGAGAAGTGAAGGGTGAAAGGTGAAACGATGGATCTTTCGTTTCAGATCTCGCACTCAGTGCCTGACGGAATTGGCCACGGAGCAGATGGCCCTGGGACTCGAGTTGCAGAAACGTGGACTGAACGTCCGACTCGGACAGATGCAGCGTCTGCGACAGTTCCCCGGCCGTCGTTGGCCCGATACTCTCCATCCATCCCAGCACCACCCGGTTCAAGACCTCTTCCTGCTCAACCTGTTCCGTCGGATCAACCGGGCCGGTCGCCGGATCGATCCGCGCATCGGGAAACAGCAACCCGGCGTAATGGCGATACTCCGCTGCCAGCCACCCCAGCTTCGTCTCACCCTGCCAGAGCGTGGCGACACGCCCTGCCGCCGCCAGCTTCGGCACCAGCACATCCCAGCCGGGCATGCGCGCACAGGGCACCCAGCCCAGCGACAACAGCGCATCGTGGAATTCCTCCGCGTCCCGCACCACCGGCCAGGACTCCTCACTGACCTGATCGATGGCCGATTGATCCAGCGCGCCCATGCCACCCGCCAGTTCAGGCGGCAAACTGCGCCGCATATCCACCGCACGGGCCCGGCGTTCCTCCAACGGCGCATCATCGAGGAAGGCATAAGGATTGGCGTTCAAAATTTCGTGGCAAAAGGCCGAGGGCATCGGGGTGTCGACCGCCAGACAGGCGATCGCGCCGCGCTCGATCTTCTCCAGCACGGCGATCAAGCCGTCGAGATCCATCGCTTCCGTCAGACAATCGCGGATCGTCTCCTGCGCCAACGGATGGTCCGGAATCTGCCGGATCGTTCGCGCACCCTGGAAATTATCCTGACAGGCAATCGCATCGGGAAACACCGCCGCAAGGAGATCTTCGGCGCGCATTCGCTGAATCTGCGGGGGCACCCGCTTCCCTCCGACAAACCGGAGCAAGGCCAGGGCCCGCGAAGCGTTCCACCGCCACCGTGTCATGAACATCGGCGCTTGCAGCACCGCCTGGGTGAGCACCTCCCGCAACGTGTTGACGTTCAGGAACGCAAACACCGTCTCGAGCGGAAAGCTGTGCTTCTCCCCCAACGACAGGACAATGCCTTCATCCGTGGCGGCGGCCTGCAACTCAAAGTCGAAGGTCACACAAAACCGCTTCCGCAAGGCCAATCCCCAGGCCCGATTGATCCGACCGCCGAACGGCGCATGGATGACCAGCTGCATCCCGCCGCTTTCATCGAAAAACCGCTCCGCCACGATGGTCTGCTGCGTCGGGACCGTCCCCAGCACCGCCTTGCCAGCCAGGATATATTCGACCGCCTGTTGCGCCCCCCGCTGGTCGAGACCACATTCCTGCCTGAGCCACTGCACGGGCGGTGCAGAAGCCATGGAGAGCGCCTGGTCGGTAGTCAGTCGATGATCGATGTCGGCCTTGAGACGCGCCACTTCCGCCGACAGTTCCGCCGTACGCGCCGGCGCCTCCCCGCGCCAGAACGGAATCGTCGGCGGAGCGCCCTGCGCATCCTCGACCCGCATCTTGCCGGTCCCCACGCCTTTGATCCGCCAGGACGTGTTACCCAGCAGGATGATGTCTCCGGCCAGACTCTCGACGGCGAAATCCTCGTCGACGGACCCCACCACCGTGCCGTCCGGCTCCGCAATCACGGCGTAGTTAGCCGTGTCGGAGATCGCACCGCCTGAGGTGATGGCCGCCAGGCGAGCGCCGCGACGGCCCCGAATGTGGTGATTGATGCGATCGTGATGGAGGTAGGCCCGCCCCCGGCCTCGACTGGTCACGTAACCATCGGCAAGCATCGTCACAACAGCATCGAAGGTCGACCGATCCAGATCGCGATAAGGCATGGCGCGCCGGCACAGATCGTAGAGCTCCGCCTCATCCCACGACTGTGTCGCCGCGGCGGCCACGATCTGCTGCGCTAACACATCCAGCGGCGCAGGCGGCACCTCGATGCGGTCCAGCACTCCGGCCCTGATCGCCCGGATCAAGGCGGCACATTCGATCAATTCGTCACGCGTGGTGGCAAAGAGACGGCCCTTGGGAATGGCATGAATCCAATGGCCCGCCCTACCGATCCGCTGGAGTCCGGTGGCGATCGAGCGGGGGGACCCGATCTGGCACACGAGATCGACGGTTCCGACATCGATGCCGAGTTCCAACGATGCCGTGGCCACCACCACACGCACCGCGCCCGTTTTCAATCGATCTTCGGCCGACAGGCGGATCGTTCGCGACAGACTGCCGTGATGCGCCGCCACCACCTCGTCCCCAAGATGCCGCAACCGCTCTTCCAAATAATGCGAGACCCGCTCAGCCAGCCGCCGCGTATTCACAAAGACCAGGGTGGAGCGATGCGCCTCGACCAGCGCGGCGACACGATCATAGATATCGCTCCAGATCGCATTCGTCGCGACGGCCCCGAGTTCATCCTTCGGCACTTCAACGGCCAGATCCATATCGCGGCGATGGCCCACGTCGATGATCGTGCACGGCGCAGAGCTGATGGCTAATGGCTTACGACTGACGGCTTCGCATGACGTGTGACCATTGACGATTGACGGGTTTCTATTTCCCACCAAAAACTTCGCAATGGTTTCGATGGGTCGCTGCGTCGCCGACAGGCCGATGCGTTGTACCTCGACGCCGGTGAGCGATGCCACCCGCTCCAGCGACAGGGCCAGATGCGCCCCTCGTTTATTGGGCGCCACGGCATGAATTTCATCCACGATGACCGTGCGCACGGTCATCAACATCGCCCGGCTTTTTTCCGCCGTCAGCAGGATGAAGAGGGATTCGGGAGTCGTGATCAGAATATGCGGCGGACGCCGAAGCATCTGTTGCCGCTCGGTCATGGGCGTGTCGCCGGTACGCACGACCACCCGCAGTTCCGGTAGCAACATGCCGGAAGCCAACGCGGCCTGCCCGATCTCGCTGAGCGGCTGTTGCAGATTTTTCTGCACATCGTTGCTCAGCGCTTTCAGCGGCGAGACATAGAGCACCTGCGTCTCATCCCGCAGCTCACAGCGTACCGCCTGCTGAAAGAGAGTATCGATGCAGGAGAGAAAGGCCGCGAGGGTCTTCCCCGATCCCGTCGGCGCTGAGATCAGCACGTCACGACCGGATTGAATTGCAGGCCAGGCCTGCATCTGGACATTCGTCGCAGAGGCGAATCGGGTCGTGAACCACTCGGCAACGATGGGATGAAACGGCAGGGCAGACATCAGAGAATCATCGTAGCACAACAGGAAACGACAACACATCGCGCAGGCCGCCACGGATGCGGATTAAGGAAATGGAAGGCGAGGCAGCGGAGATCCCGACAATGGGGATGTTCAGAACAGAGAAACCGGGACGATCAGGACTGGTGGGATACGACGCGACCGATAATGCTCACTAGACGCTTCGGAGGGAATGTTTCGAGCGATGACTTTGCCCCCATTACCCCCCGTAGGTCTTCAAAATATCGTAGGAGAGCCGGCACTCACTGCAGTAGTCCCTTGAAAACCGCACCTGAGAGGGCGGCACGACATGTCGCGCCAGGTAACTGGGAAAATCGACCCAGCTGTTGGTCCCCCAGGTCGAGGCCCCCTCATCACGAACCCGGCGGCACAACTCACACATCGGTACGACTCGAACCATCGTCGGTCTCCTTTTGCGCGAATCCATCGCATGGCCGGACAGCAAGCGGTCAGGTGTCTTTCGTGCGAGCCACCCGCGTGTGAAGACCATCCGGACAGCAGACCCGTTCACCTTGCAGCACCCGGCCGAGATAATGCCCGAGATCGACCGTGAGATGCTTGACGAGATATCCCCTAGCGCCTGCCTCGAACGCGGCCGTGACGTAGACAGGGTCTTCATGCGAAGAGAAAAACACGACTTTGCTGTTCGGCATCGTCTCATACAGCTGCCGGGCAACCCCAAGTCCTTCGAGAAACGAGAGGGAGAAATCCAGAATGACCAACTCCGGTGCGATATTTCTTGCAATCAATACAATGGCTTCTGCCTCAGTTTCAGAAGACACAACCTCGAATTGAGGTTCCAGCAGAATCTCCAGAAAGGCCAGCATAGCCCGCGATGAATCGCCGATGAGGACACGTGGACGTGACATCTTCCTTCTCATATTCCTACGAGTCACTGCTTAGTGAAGGGAGGCGTATACTAGGCAAGTGAAGGAAAAACCACACGCGTAATAACGCTGGTCGTCTCAGCTAAAAAATACCTGGATTCTGACTAGTAACTCAAGAGAGGAAGGGGAGACACCGGTAGGAAGCCAACTATGCCTGGCTGGTTAAGCCCTGGGCTAAGGCATATTTGACGAGTTCGACGGTAGTGTGAAGGTTGAGCTGTTCCATGATCTGGCCTTTATGGAACTCAACGGTGCGCGGGGAGATTTTGAGCGTGCCGGCTATATCCTTCACCGTATGGCCTTCGGCCAGCAATTGCAGCACTTCGCGCTGACGGGTGGTGAGTTCAGGACCGGACGGCGCCCCGCCGTCGATCCCGCGCAACATACTTTCCACCACATCCTTAGTCACCAGAGGGGTCACATAAAAGTTCCCGCTCCGCACAGCCCGGATCGCCTGCCCCAGTTCTTCGCCCACGCAGCGTTTGAGCAGGTAGGCGGAGGCGCCGGCCTCGAAGGCCGCCCGCACATAGGCCGGATCGGCATGCATCGTGATAAAGACTACTTTGACCTGAGGAAACTTGACCTTCAGGACACGGGCCGCATCGATCCCGTTCAGCACCGGCATCGAGATGTCGAGAATCACGATATCCGGCTTCAACTCCGGAATAGCCTCCAGTAGGGCACGCCCGTCCCCGACAGTCCCGACCAGTTCACACTGGTCATCCAGCAGCCGCCGAAACCCTTCCAACACCAGGGTGTGATCATCCGCCAGCAGCACGCGCGGCAGGGTCATGTCGCCACCCGCACCAACGGCACATACATCGACACCGTCGTTCCCCGTCCCGGATTAGATTCCACCTCGCAGGATCCCTGCACCGCCAGCAAACGTTCTCGCATGTTCAACAACCCCAAGCCGCCTTCCGCCCGATCGATCGCCCGCTGATCGAACCCTCTGCCGTCGTCACGCACCACCACGACCAACCCCTCGTCTTCGACCGTCACCTCCACCTCCACCCGGGGGGCCTTGGCATGTCGCGCGATATTCGACAGGCTTTCCTGGATCACCCGGTACACGGCGGTCGATGTGGTTTTGTCGAGTTGGTGATCGAGCGGTTGGTGCACAAACAGCGCCTTCACCCCTGTGCGGCTCGAAAAGTCATCCAGCAACCGCTGCAAGGCCGCTTTCAACCCCAGATCGTCCAGGATGGAGGGATGGAATCGATACGCCATAAACCGCACATCGTCCGACAACTCCTCCAGCCCCTTCAGAGCGTTGCGGATACCATCCTGAGCTTCTGCCGGAGCGGATCCGATCTGCCGGTCGACTGCCTGCAAATCCAACATCAGCAAGGCGAGCCGTTGATTGACGTCATCATGTAAATCCTGCGCGATCCGCCGGCGCTCCTCTTCCTGCGCCGTCAGAATCCGACCGGTCAACGTATGCAGCTGTTCTTCGCTTCGCTCCAAGGCCAGACGGCTCGCGGCCAGGTCCGCTGTGCGCGCCTCCACGCCTTGCTCAAGCCGCTCGTTGACTTCCTTCAGCAATAACTCCGTGCGCCGTCGCTGATAGATAAACATGACCGGAGTCCAGATGCCGAACAGACTGAACAGGTGATTGCCCCACTCAAACCATGCCGGAAGGCCCGGCACACGGGGGCTGAACGGAGCGGCCATGATGGTCAACAGCGAGCAAGTGATGGCTGTGCCGATCGGCAGCCATCGGTACTGACTGGCCGCAGACAGAAAGACGACGGCGCTGTACAGCACCGCGTTCGCCACTCCGAGCGGCAACTGGAGATCCAGAATGAAAAAGAGACACGCCAGCAGGCCCGCCGCCCCAACCATGAGACGTTGTCGCCGATGCGACGGGTCATCGGCCGATTGCCTGCTCGATTCCCTCGTCTCCTCCTGCCTGGCGCTGAAGGGTCCCATAGGGGCAGGATCTTAGCATGCGTCGCTCGCCGGAGACCAGAACCAGAATAAGCCGGAGTCGACCGCAGCAAACCGATCAGCCGTTCAGGTATGATGCGCCGATGACCACGCCGCGCTCTCTCGTCATTCTGGGATCCGGGTATACCGGCCGCTGGATTTACAAGTTGGCCGTGCAACAATCCTTGCCCATCCTGGCCAGCAGCCGTCACCCCGATCGCCATTTGAGTGATGTCGAGCCGGCAAGACGCATTCGATTCGACCTGGCGGAGCCGAGCACCTGGTCCGCACTTCCTCCTGACGCAGACTTAATCTGGACATTTCCCGCCACACCGCTCGAACAGGTCCAGGCATTTGCCCGACACTCTTGTCGCCCTCCCGGAAGGCTGGTGGTGCTGGGCAGCACCTCTGCGTATGACCGGGAAGGCGGCCCCATGGATGACCTTCCTCCTTGGATCGACGAAGCCCATCCCATCAATACCAGCCTTCCCCGCGTGCAGGGCGAGGAATACCTGCGTACGCATCACGGAGCGATGATTCTACGCGTCGCCGGCATCTACGGCCCGAATCGAAACCCCGTGGAATGGATCCGGCAAGGACGCGTCGGTCCGACGAACAAGTTCGTCAACCTCATCCATGTCGAGGATCTGGCGCACCTCTGTCTCCTGACGCTGCAACGAGCACAGGCCGGAGACACCTATAATGTGAGCGATGGACACCCGCGCCGCTGGGCGGACATTTGCGCGGAAGTCTCCGGCAGGTGGGGAGTGGTGAGTGCTCGACAGGCGGATCGCAGCGAATCAGGCAAACGCATCCGGAATCACAAGATCCTGACACACGTGGGTTATACGCTCCGGCACCCGGAATTCTATGACGCGCTCCAGTCGATCGAAGCGGACAGCCGGCCCCCGATCAGGCTGTGAGGCTTAGGACCACCGGTACTCAGGCCCGTAACAAGGCCATCACACTCAGACAAACCAGCAGATTGTTAATGGCATGCCCGATCATCCCCGGCCAGAGACTGCCGGTCCGTTCATAGGCCCAGGCCCAAATCACCCCGCTCCAGAAGACGCTGAGGAATCCGATCAACCCATACCCATGGGCGAGCGCAAACAACGCCGCGCTCAGCATGGCGGCCACCCCCCACTGAAACCGGCGACGGAATACACCGAACAACAAGCCGCGGAAGGCCAGTTCTTCAAAGACGGGCGCAAAGAACACGTATTCCATCAGGCTGACCATGAGGGTCGGTGACGATCCCCACACGAGATCCGCATCGAACCACTCGGTCCAGTGACTGATCAAATTCAACGGTTCCGCAATCCTGCCCAGCACCCATTCGCCCACGAGGCCAGCCGCTACCACCGCCAACACCGCCAGCCCCAATTGTCCCAAGTGTCGCGGTTCGATGCGTAGCCCGAAGCCTCGCCAGAACGTCTGCCGCTGAGGCCGAAGCAGATGGTAGTAGGCCAAGGCCAGCAGGGGCAGATTCGACAACGGCACCGCGACGACCCGCAACGATGGATAATCGCCGGCGACATAGAGAAACGCCACGGTCAACAACGCACCGACGGCACCACCGCGCAGCAACACCCCCGCGCCCAATCGACCGGCCCAGAGGGGCGGAAGCTCCGCGGAGCCCACGCGAAACATCGCCGTGCCTTGCCCCCGCCGGACCCACAACACCAGCACGAACAGCCCCACGATCATGAGCGTCAATTCGAGCAGGGCAAACGCCCTGGAGCGCCACAACAATGCTTCCACCCGCTGCTGCAACGAGGTCTCAATCGTCACCAGCAAGGGCCGGTCTCCTGCTCGTTCGGCAATTCGAGTGGCCAGGCGGCTGTAGAACCAGCCCGACACGGACTGCTCCGCCAGATAAGCCTGCAGCTCGAAGCCCGAGGCGGGAGGCACGCGAGGATCCACGTACCCGGCCTGCAGGAGCCTGGCAAAGGTCGGGTACGGTTCGCCCTGCCGAACCCATCGAGCCATTTTCTGCTGCACAGCCGGAAGGTACCCCGACTCGGCCTCCAGGATCGCCAGGTGCAAATCGACAGAGGGGTCGGATGATTCCTCAGCCAGTTCGCGATACCATTCAATCGCCTGCTCACGATCGTTCGCGTCACTGCCCATCGTAGCTTCATAGAGAAACTGTTCCCAGACCGGCAGGGTCTTGAGCCCGTCTTCCTGATCCATCAAGCGCCCGACCATATGACTGAGCGCTCGCTCGGCATCCGGCACCCGATCCACACGCGGCACATCGAACGATAACCAGGCGACCACCGCAATTGACGCACTGAGAACGACCGCCGACAACCAGGTGATGGCACGGGAAAAGCCGGGATCGTAAGCATGCGGGGGAGGAGGCGCCCCGACGCAGGGCAACGGAGCCGCGGGCGTCTGCGATGTCGGTCCGGTTGATTCGTCTGCGTCCACAGGTCCTCCGGGGCGTGATCGGCGCCGGAGTATACCACCGGCTTTCAAGAGGTGAAACTGGCGCAACGCAGTGTAGATCGCAGGCGGGAGCCGCGGACAATCCCATGGCTGAATCCCCTTCGGTTTCGTTATACTACGCCCCTCTGAGGAACAGACCGTGAACTACACGGTGATACCCCCGAGACCAACAACGACAACCGGCACCGACGATGACTACGGATTCCCAGTATCAGGACTTTGTTCCGCCGCATCGGCTGCTCATGGGCCCGGGCCCGAGCATGGTCCATCCCCGGGTGTTGCAGGCCCTGTCACAGCCGTTGCTCGGACACCTCGACCCGGTCTTTCTCACTCTGATGAACGACATTCAAGCCTTGCTCCGCGCCACCTTCCATACCCAAAACGAGTTTACGATTGCCTTGTCCGGAACCGGATCGGCAGGCATGGAAGCAGTGATCGCCAATCTCATCGAACCCGGCGATCGTGCGATTGTGGGAGTCAACGGCGTGTTCGGCACCAGGCTGGCGACCATGATCGAACGAAGCGGCGGCCTCCCGATCCGCATCGAAGCGCCCTGGGGAGCGACGATTCCCATCGAGGCGCTGGAACAGGAACTGGCGCGGTCTGCTCCGGTCAAAGCCCTGGTCCTGGTCCATGCGGAAACGTCAACCGGCGCCCTCCAACCCCTTGAGGACGTGGGGGCGCTGTGCCGCGCGCACGATGCATTATTGATCGTCGACGCCGTCACCTCCCTGGGAGGCATCCCGGTCGAGGTCGATACCTGGGGAATCGACGCCTGCTACAGCGGCACGCAGAAGTGCTTGAGCTGTCCCCCAGGCCTGGCCCCGCTCACCGTCAGCCCGCGAGGCATGGGCGTCATCCGGCAGCGACGTGCTCCCTGCCACAGCTGGTACCTTGATCTGTCGCTCATCGCCGACTATTGGAACGACCACAGCCGTGCCTATCACCACACCGCCCCGATCTCGATGCTCTACGGGCTTCGGGAAGCCCTGCGGCTGGTGCACGAAGAGGGACTCCCGGCGCGTGCCGCGCGACATCAGGTAAACAGTGATGCATTGATGTCCGGGCTCCGAACTCTGGGCCTGAGTCCCCTGCCTCCGCCGGGCCATCGACTCCCGATGCTCAACTGTGTCACGCTACCCGACGGAATCGACGAAGCGATGATGAGGACGCAACTGCTGCAACAGTACGGCATCGAAATCGGCGGCGGACTGGGACCGTTACGGGGGCGGGTCTGGCGCATCGGCCTCATGGGCGAATCGTGCCGACAGGCGCACGTGCTGACGCTGCTCAACGCCCTGGAAGAAATCTTCGCAGGCCAGGGACGGCTGACGCAGCCGGGCCGCGCCGTCCAGGCAGCGACAGAAACCTATACCCATTCACTAGGATCGGCGAGGAGGGGTGCATGAGTCGAAACGGGTTATGGATCGTGGCGGCAGGAGTGGCCGGTTTCGTGGCAGCCATCACCTACTGGGTCATTGCCCTCGCGGTCGCAGAATCACACAAGACGGAGATGGTCCCCCCCGAGCGTGTGACCAGCTTCATTCATGCGGTCATCGACGCGAATCGTGCCAACTACACACAGAACGTCGTGGACAAGCTCCATAACCAGGGCGTCGTCGAGGCGCTCGAACATTGGAAAGAAGAGAAGGGCCTCCCGCTCCCGGCCCAATTCCTCCTCGAATCCGGGCGCCTGGTGGCGCAAAAGGATATGAAACTCAGTTTCCGTCTGGCCAGCCTCACCCCGATATATGTGTGGAACGGACCGAACAGCGAGTTCGAACGACGCGGGCTTGAGGTCGTGATGAAGGCACCCGAGAAACCCTTCACCGGATTCTACCAACAGGCGGGCGTCCGCTACTTCCAAGGCATCTACGCAGACCGGGCGGTGTCCGAAAGCTGTGTCACCTGCCACAATGCCCACGCGAACAGCCCCCGGCGGGACTACAAACTCAACGACATCATGGGCGGCGTCATCGTCACCATTCCGATCAGTGAGGCGCCATGACCATCGCCATCCGTCAAATCCGCATTCTGGACGGCCTCGGTCACCGGATTGAGCGAGGCACCCTCCTCATCGAGGGCACCCGCATCCAGGCCGTCGGGCCCGAACGGGATGTTCGGCTCCCCAAGGGCGCGCAACGAATCGACGGCCGCGGCCTGACCGTCCTTCCCGGCCTGATCGATTGCCACGTTCACTTTTGTTTGGGAGCGGAGGCGGATGTCGTGGCTGCGGTGGAGGGAGAATCTTCGTCCGTCACCCTGCTCAAAGCCGCCGAGCTGGCGCGCCGCACTCTCCACGCCGGGTTCACCACTGTCCGGGATGTGGGATTCAGGGACCATGCGGTGTTCGCCCTGAAACAGGCCATCGAGTCCGGACTGACGCCGGGGCCACGTATTCTTGCCGCCGGTCTCGCGATCTGCATGCCCGGCGGACATGCGCGCTTCATCGGCCGCGAAGCCGACGGAGTCGAGGCCGTCCGCGCAGCCGTCTTGGATCAACTCAATGCCGGCGCCGAAGTCATCAAAGTCATTGCCTCCGGCGGCGTGCTCACCCCCGGCACCTCTCCGGACGACGCGCAGATGACCGTGGCAGAACTGTCCGCTGCCGTCGAAGTGGCCGTCGCCCACGGGCGACATGTGGCCGCCCATGCCCACGGCGCATCCGGGATGAAGAACGCCCTCCGCGCGGGCGTCCACTCCATCGAACATGCCACCCTCATGGACGACGACGCGGCGGAGATGATGACCCAGCGCCACGTCTATATGGTACCTACGCTGTCGGCCCTCGCCACCACAGCGGCCTGCCCGACCGGCTGCGGCATTCCTGACAGCGCCCGCTCCAAGGCGAGGAACATGGTGAAACAGCACGAGAGAAGTTTCCGCGCCGCCCTCCGCCGGGGTGTTCCGATTGCCATGGGCACGGATGCCGGAACGCCGTTCAACTATCATGGGGACAATGCTCAGGAATTGGAACGGATGGTCGCACTGGGCATGACACCGATGGAAGCGATCATGACCAGCACCTCCGCCGCCGCGCGGTTACTGGGCCTGATTCAAGACATCGGATCCATCGCGGCGGGAAAACAGGCGGACCTGCTGGTCGTGGAAGGCAATCCTCTCAGAAATATCGGAGTACTGCTGAAACGAGAGCGGATTGCGGGAGTGATGCAACGCGGTCGGTTCGTCGCGGGTCCGCTCTCAGGAGCGTGAAACGTGACACAAAAGACGTGGGTCGTTACCGTCTTTCATACAGTAATTCCAAGGCCGTCGCGAAGCCGTTGATCCGGCCCTTGCGGAACATTTCCTCTAACCGGCCGCGAAGCGCACGAATCCCGCCCTCGTCTCCCTTCGCGACCACCGCCTGCGACACCATCATCTGCACCGCGACCTCAAGCAAGCGCTGTTTCCGTTGCTCCATGTCGGGAGTCACGAACTCATCCAGGACTTCCGCCCCGCGCGCTTCCACGATGGACTCCTTGAAGGTGTCATACCCCTGATGCGCCACCGTGCGTTCACGAATGAGGGCCAGTTCCGATTTGATCCGTGGCACCATCTTCATCAGGACGGCGAAGACTTCCTTCCGCCCTTCGTCGAAGAGCTTTTTCTCCATCTCCTCAAGGATCAGGAACGGATCCACCGTCTCGGCCCGCACCTCTTCTCCCCAATGCAGGCGATCGTAGGTTCTCCGGCTCTCGGGATCGCCCAGGACCTCATAGGCGGAGTTGATCTCGCGGATCTTCTCCTCTGCCTGCTTGTTGTGGGGATTGCGGTCGGGATGGTGCTCGAAAACGAGCTTCCGGTAAGCTTTTTTGATGTCGTCGTCGGAAATGTCGCGCGACACACCGAGGACACGATAATAATCCAGGCGAGGCATACAGGCCGAGACTATACCATGCCGCTTCGCCGGCTTCACCTTGACAGCGTCGGAACTCCCCCGTAGCCTGGCGCAGAGGCAGCCTGTTCGCAGGGGAGGGAGTTCGGCATGGCGTGGGCACAAGGCGTCACGAGGTATCAATGGCTGGTCCTGTTCGTCGCCTGGCTGGGTTGGGTATTCGACGCCATGGACGCAACGATCTACGCGATCGTGCTGCATCCTGCCTTACATGAGCTTCTGCAAGCCGGGGCCGCCGGCGGAGCCGTCACGGACGAACAGATCGGGTGGTACGGCGGCATGGTGTTTTCTATTTTCCTGATCGGGTGGGCCATCGGAGGAATCGGCTTCGGGATGGCCGCGGACTATTTCGGCCGGACCAAGACGTTGATCATCACGATTTTGATATATGCCGTCTTCACCGGCCTCGCCGCGTTTGCTCAAGAATGGTGGCATCTGGCCATCTATCGCTTTCTGACCGCGCTTGGCATCGGCGGCGAATGGGCCGCCGGCGCGGCCATTGTGGCCGAGACCTGGTCTGAAGACAAACGTGCCCGGGCAGCCGGGATTCTACAGTCCGCATGGGCCGCCGGATTTTTCCTGGCCGCCGGCTTCAACCTGCTCCTGAGCGACTACGGATGGCGACTCCTCTTCCTCGTGGGCATCCTGCCCGCCTTTGTGGCCTTACTCGTCCGTTGGTGGGTGAAAGAACCGGAGCGATGGGTGCAGGCCCACGAACAGGAGGCACAATCCGTTCGCAACAGCTTCATGCACCTCGCCGAGTTGTTTCAACCGGCATTACGCCGCAACACCTGGGTCGGCTCAACCCTGGCGTTCGTGGCGGTCTTCGGCCTGTGGGGCGCGACCAATTGGGCCCCCACCTTGATCCGGGCCATGCCGGACCTCCAGGGGCAGGATGCCGCCACGCTGACACGGAAGGTCAGTTACGCGATCATGGCGCTCAATGCGGGCTCGTTGTTCGGGTATCTGGGATTCGGGCCGCTGGCCGAACGGTTCGGCCGCCTGCCCGTATTCGGCTTGATGTGCCTCGGCAGCTTCATCATGCTGCCGGCGACCTATTTTGTCCCGCACAGTTATGCAGAAGTGTTGTTATTACTCCCGCTGCTGGGATTCTTCAACAATGGCATTTTCAGCGGCTTTCCGATTTACTTGCCTGAGCTCTATCCGACACGACTCCGTGCAACCGGCTCAGGATTTTGCTTCAACGCAGGCCGCGTGCTCGCCTCGGCCGCGCCCTTCGTCACCGGGTGGCTCGTCACCCTGCTGGGATCGTTCAACAACGCGGCGAGCACCATCGCGCTGATCTATCTGTTGGGATTGGCCGTACTGCCCTTCGCGACCGAGACGAATGGAAAGCCGTTACCGGAGTGACATCTCGCGGACCGACTGCCCGGCCATTATGAAACAACCTGAGACTGCGCTCCCGCGCATCGTGCCACTGAGTGAGTCCGCCCTGACCATTGAATTCGGGGAGACCATTGACCCGCACACGAATGAGTCGGTCCTGGCCTTCGCCACCGCCGTGGAACGGGCCGGGCTCCCGGGCATTCTGGAGGTGGTGCCGACCTACCGTTCCGCCACGGTCTATTTCGATCCGTTCCGTACCGATGTATCCATGATGACCGGGCATTTCCGTGCCTTGATGACGGCAACGAACACACCCCCGCCACGTGCCCCCACGACTCATACCATTCCCGTGTGGTATGGAGGTAGCGCAGGACCCGATCTGGGCGACGTGGCCAAACGAGCGGCAC
This sequence comes from Nitrospira sp. ND1, assembly GCF_900170025.1. Lineage (NCBI taxonomy): Bacteria > Pseudomonadati > Nitrospirota > Nitrospiria > Nitrospirales > Nitrospiraceae > Nitrospira > Nitrospira sp. ND1. Next base: position 751,029 of record NZ_FWEX01000006.1, read on the forward strand.
TCATGCCCGAGCAGGTGGCGGCCCTGCATGCTTCCGTGCTGTACCGCGTCTACATGCTGGGATTCAGCCCGGGCTTTCCCTATCTAGGGACCGTGCCGGATCGCATCGCGACGCCGCGACTCCCGACGCCTCGAAAACAAGTCGCAGCAGGATCGGTCGGAATCGCCGGCACACAAACCGGCATCTACCCGCATGCCAGCCCTGGCGGCTGGCGCATTATCGGTCGCACTCCGGTACCGCTGTTCAGCCTGACCAGACCCACGCCATTTTTGCTGGCACCGGGCGACCAGGTGCAATTCGTGCCGATCGAGGAAACAGAATTCCATGCGCTGTTCGAGAACCACACATGAACAAGGAACGTAGCATCGACCTCAATTGCGACCTGGGAGAAGCCGCGACACCGGAGCAACTGGATGTGGAAGCCCGGATCATGCCCTACGTCACATCGGTGAATATCGCGTGCGGGGTGCATGCAGGCGATGCGGCCTTAATGCGAAGCACCGTGCAGCTGGCTCGACAGCATGATCTGGCGATCGGAGCGCACCCCGGATTGCCGGATCGGGACTCCGGCGGCCGCCGTGAACAACCGCTCTCCCGTTCGCTCGTACAGGACTTGATCCTGTCCCAAGTGGGTGAGCTGATGGCCATCAGTCAGGCCGAAGGTCTTCGGCTCTCGCATGTGAAACCACACGGGGCGCTCTACAACATGTCTGCTCGCGACCCCGCGCTGGCCGACGCCATCGCCGAAGCGGTCGCACACATTGATCCGCGATTGATCCTCGTGGGATTGGCCGGATCGGAGCTCCTCGTCGCCGGCAAGGCCCGCGGGCTCCCGGTTGCCGCCGAAGGATTTGCCGATCGAGCCTATCAGGCCGACGGCCGTTTAGTACCTCGAGGGCAGGAAGGCGCGCTCATCCACGATGAATCGACCGTGGTCTCGCGCACACACTCGCTGATTCACGACGACACCATCGCGGCCATCGACGGTTCCTCGCTTCATCTACATATCGACACGCTTTGTGTCCACGCCGACACTCCTGGCGCGGTCCGACTGGCTCATGCGCTACGGACGATGTTCGACGATGGAGGGATTTCCGCAGTCCGTATCGATCATGCCTCTTAAGCAGCCGACCATCCACGTCGTACGTCCCGGACTCTTCACGACCATTCAGGATCTCGGTCGTTTTGGATACCAACGGTTCGGCGTGTCGGTGAGCGGCGCGATGGATCCCTGGGCGCTCACGGTCGGGAACCGTCTCCTCGGCAATCCCGACCGGGCCGCCGGCCTGGAGGTCACCATCCAAGGACCGGAACTGTTGTTCGAGGACGCACTCTCCATCGTCATCACCGGGGCAGACCTCTCTCCCACCAGCAACGGCGTCGCACTGCCCATGTGGACCGTCGTCCGCATACCCGCTGGGAGTCGCCTTGAGTTTGGAATACGCCGACAAGGCACTCGTGCCTACCTCACCGTGGCCGGCGGCATCGACGGGCCTTTGATGCTCGGCAGCCGATCGACCCATGTGCGCAGTGGATTGGGAGGCGTCGCAGGCCGCGCGCTGAGGAAGTGGGATCGACTCGATGTCGGACCGGCACGAGCTGCAGGCAAACCATGCGTAGGACGAGCACTGCCTGAGGCACAACGCCCCCGGTATCAATCCACCGCCACGATACGGGTGATACCGGGGCCACAGGCCGATCGTTTCACGGACGATGCGCTGGAGAGACTCGCGAGCCAACCGTACCGACTCGCCTCCGAATCAGACCGGATGGGCTATCGGTTACAAGGATTGGCGTTGCCGCATCGCACCTCGGCCGACATCGTGTCCGATGCCGTGAGTGCCGGGAACATTCAAGTGCCGGCGGATCGACAGCCGATTCTACTCATGGCCGACTGCCAGACGACGGGGGGGTATGCCAAACTCGCGACGATGATCGCGGCCGATCGCGCTCTCGCGGCTCAACTATCGCCGGGAGACAGACTCTCGTTCGTAGTGGTCACGCACCAGACAGCATCGACACTGCTTCGGTCGGCTCACGCCGAACTTGACCGGCTCTTGCCGCCGCACCGTGCTTGAGGAGATTCCCTTAGTCCGGACGCTTCAGGCCATGCATGCCGCAGCACTCGAAAGCAATGCCCGCTAAACAACGGGGGTTCTGCCATTCCGTTGAGTCCTTGACATTGCCCTGAAGCGATCTATTATTATTCGTATGGACACCACACTGACTCCTCGACAAATTACTCACGATGAGAAAAAGGCGGCCGAAGCCGCTTTCGCTGGTCGCCCATTCAATCCTAAATGGTCGGACGCGGCTCGCATCGTTTATGACGGCCTCCTCGCCGCAATGGGAAAAGATGCTCGGACCGTCGACATGCACGACGAACTCGAGCCGGTTGAGCCGTTGGCTTAACCTCCCCGCGTCGTATCATCGGGCACGGGAGGCGTTCAGCACGACCTCTCGAGGTTGTCCGCGCTCTGCGGCGCCGCCGATGTGGCTTGATACCTCCCCGCATGCGGGAAGCTAGTCTCTCGCTCTCCCCCGGCCTTGATCAGAAAATGTTTTCACGAGCTCCCGCTCCTCCGCTTCAGTCTTCACGTCGCCATCCAACCTTGCCTCGGTCAGACGCTCGAGAATCGTGCGATAGAGTGGACCTGGTCTGAGTCCAAGCGCCTGGAGGGATTTCCCGGTCAGGGCGGGTTTCACGTCGCGATACGTCGTCAGATACAGAGACAGGTGCCGCTTGGCCGATGCCGAGCCGTTCTTCGCCAGCAGAAACACGAGCGTTTCGTCCGCCAGACCGGCCAGCAGAGCCACCGTTTCCGAAGGCCTGAGCGGCACGCGCCGGCTCAGAGCCCGGCACACCGGCTGCGTAAGGAACCGAGCCGCCGTGATAGCCTCTCGTTCCGCTTCCGTGAAGGGAAATCGTTCGATCATCTCGCGTACGGCTTGATCCGGCATCGCCTCGGTAAGTGCCATGGCATACACCAGCCATCCGCTGATCTGCCGATCCAGACAGGACAGTTTGTACCAATCCAGCGCCGCTTCCACTTCGCTCAGCCGACGATCCAGTCGATTCGACCACGTCAGTGTCGGATGAATGAACCGCAGAAGATCCAGGTCCGCCAACCGGCGAACGGCATGGCGTGGGGTGCGCTCAGAAAATAAGTACCGCAGTTCATCCAACAACCGCTGGCCGGACAGTCGATGGAACAACTCCATCTTCACCGCGCCTTTAATCAGCGCCAGCGTCTCCTTGCTCAAATGAAAATCGAAACGCAGCTCGAAGCGAATCGCGCGAAAGACCCTCGTCGGATCCTCCACAAAACTCAAGCTATGTAGTACCCGGATGAGGCGTTCTTTGAGATCGCGTTGTCCGCCGTAAAAATCGATCAGTTGGCCGAACGCGCGGGGATTGAGGCGTACAGCCAACGTGTTGATGGTGAAATCCCGACGGTAGAGGTCCTTCTTAATGGAGCTCTGCTCGACCGTCGGCAACGCCGTCGGATATTCGTAATACTCCGTGCGGGCCGTAGCCACATCCACCTTGAACCCGTCCGGCAGGAGCACAACAGCCGTCCCGAATCGCTCGTGGACCTTCACCCGGCCTGCCCGCTCCTTCGCCAGGGCGCGTGCAAACGCGATCCCGTCGCCCTCCACCACAAAATCGACATCGAGGTTGTCGATGCCGAGCAGCAGGTCACGCACAAATCCACCGACCACATATGCTGAGTAGCCAAGGCGCTCGCCCAAGTCGCCTGCCGTCTGTAGCAGGTCATGCACTTCACGCGGCAAGCGGTCCCGCAGGAGTCCCCCGACATCGCGTCGGCGCACTGCTCCGGAGGACTCCAGGTCCATCAACGATTTGGCTTTCCCTCGCGCAGACGCAATCACGTCTTCATGGAGACTGCGGAGCAGATCGGTTCGGGTAATCACGCCCACCGTTTTGCCGCCGGACAGCACCGGCACAAACCGCTGATTCAATTCGATCATCCGCATTTCGATATCGTGAAAGGGGGTCTCCGGCTCTGCGCTGTACTGATCGTGTCTGGCCAGATCCTCGACTCGTTGCGCTCCGAGTCGATGAAACAATGCTTTCTGAACGACCTCACGTGAAATCGTCCCGACATAGCGGTCCTTCTGATCGACGACCGGGAGAACGTTGACCCCGTAAGTAGTCATGGAGCGTTCGGCCTCCGCCACGGTCGCATCCGCGACGATCGTTTTGACCGGCTGTGTCATGACATCCCGAGCCACCAGGGTCGGGCGATAGCGTTCCGTCAGGAGACGCGTCAGCCGTTCCTGCACTTCGATGAGCGTTCGGCCCTTCACGCTGGCCGCTGCCGCCACGGCATGTCCGCCGCCGCCGAATTCGCGCGCAAGCCACGCCACGTCGATCTCGGGGCGCCGGCTCCGGCCAATCACCTCAACCTTCTCATCCAGTGCAATGGCAACGATGACGGCATCGAATCCCTGTAATTCCGCCAACCGGTGGACGGCCTCCGCGAGATCGCCCTTGTAACGGTCATACGTGCTGGAGGCCACAAGAATTTTGCGGCCCTCCAGATAATAGATTGATCCGGACTGCAACAGATCGTTCAGCAGGGCGATCAGATCGGGATCCAGCGGATGCCGCAAGACCTCCGCCACGACGTTCAAATCCGCGCCGGCGCGCAGCACAACTGCCGCAGCCTCCAGATCGCGCGGAGTCGTCGACGGATAGGCCAATGACCCTGTCTCCTCGTACAGACCAAGCGCCAACACCGTCGCCTCGGCAGCCGTGAGGATAATCTGCTGCGCCTTCAGGCGTTCGACCAGCAGCGTGGTCGTGGCGCCGACCGGTTCGATGTGCCGTTCAGCGAGATGAGGCCACTGAGGTCGAGTCTGCGGCTCATCGTCGGCTCCATGGTGATCGAAAACATGCACCTCCACGTCTGCGCGTGAACTGAGGGTCTTCAATGGACCCAACCGCTCCGGCTCCTGGACGTCCACGAGAATCAACCGTCGCACCCGTTCCAGGGCCACGTCCTTGAGGCGAGAGATGTCCAGATGGTGCGTCGCCAGAAAACCTCGCACCGACTCCTGCGCACCGCCAGGCAATACCAGGACCGCCCCCGGATAGAGCTTCCGGGCGGCCACCATCGAGGCCAGTCCATCGAAGTCTGCATTCAGATGTGTCGTGATCAGATCCATGCCGGCATTCTAACAGGATCGAGCGAATCGATTCAGTCCCGCAGTGGAGACAGAGGAGAAGGAAGATTGTGCACAAAGCGAGAGCATTGGCTGGAGAGGAACCATGCCGTCCACACAAGAAGTGCGGACGGCATGGGGTTACTCGACAGAATGAGCGAGCGCGGATGCCTGGCTGGGTCGAACCGGTCGCTCGACCGCTCACCACGACATCTGTGACACCGTCTACCGCTGCTGGCGGTCGTGCTTCTGGCGAGCAATATGACGCGACGTGCGATCCTGTGCGTGGTTGATCCGGGCCCGCTCTTTCTTCGTCACCACGCCGTCCGATTTCGCCTTGTCCTCCAGCTTGTTGACGTGTTCTTGCTGGTTGTTCAAGCGAGTGGCTTCACGCTCGTTCAACTGACCGCTGGCAATCCCCTGGTCGATCCGTTTCTCCTGATTGGCCTGCCGCTGATCGATCCTCGGCGTCTCCGCCTGCGCAAACACCAACGACGTGGCACAGACCGATAACAACGCTGCGCCCCACATCACCTGCTTCATACATCCTCCTTTGGTTGCCCGCTGTACTGTCATCCGTTCCAACGTACAAGGACGCTGGCTGGTTGACAATCGAAATGACGGTTTGCAAGGAAGCGAGGAGAACCAATGTCACGGACAGACCACGCGAGATGGAGATGAAATCAGCGAATGTCCTGAAAAAAGGCGCGTGGGAGATACGGCAGCTTGAACTCCACATGCAAAATGATCAGCAAGACGCGAAGAAAACTCCGCCAGATTCCCATTTTGAGAAACTTGCGGGCATCCGTGACAACTGGCGGTGAGAGAAGAATCGGCGTCGTGACTTTCAGTAAATTCTCACCGAACGCCACATCTTCCAGAATGGGCCGATCCGGAAATCCACCAAGCCGCTCGAACAACGCCCTCCGCACGAATACGGCTTGATCGCCGTAAATGATATGACTCCTGACACAGCGAAAATTGTCGAGCCATGAGATCATCCGGAGCCGCCAGTCCGACCCTGAGAATCGGTGTCGGAATCCGCCGGCCTGGATAGTAAGATTCCGCTCCAACGCATTGATCCGACTCAGCGCATCGACGGGTAACAGCGTATCGGCATGGAGAAAGAGCAACCACTCGCCCCGCGCCAGCTTCGCGCCGGCATTCATCTGGGACGCTCGTCCTTTTGGCGCCGTCACGAGCGTGAGCGGGGCCGGCAATCGACTATTGATCGGCCAGCGCCGAACGATTTCGCAGGTTCGATCGTGGCTTCCCCCATCAACCACGATCACTTCATACGACCCGGCTTGTTCGAACAACTGTCGGAGTGTGGCTGGCAGCGCTCGCTCTTCATTGTAGGCGGGAATGACGACGGAGATCATGCCGTCAACCACATGGGCAGGAAGGTACGTACATCGGCGGCCCATGCAGACGCGTCCTCGTCGATCGTCTCGAAGAGATCGCAGAGCGTCAACACCATTGAGTCGGTCAAAGCCAGATAGTCCTGCGTGCGCAAACGAAGCGACTCCAACTCCCTGTGCCCATCCACCATCGCTCGCTCCAACACACGCCGCCCGAAGTCATGATGAGCCTCTTCCTGGTGCAGCAGCACTCGGCGCAACCGGCGGAACGGCGCCTGCCGCTTTTCAAGGCCGCCCTCAATCCGGGTCAAAATCGCCTCCCCCAATCCTTCCAGGATCACCTGTTCAGCCAGAATACTCTCCAGCCAATCGCCACGTTCAAGCGCCTCAGTGAGAAGCCGGCGATAGTCTTCGAGTGCCGGCAGAAAGGGCGCGTCACCGAGATGACGCGGTGCAAGCCACGCAATTGCGCCGCGGAAGACCACGGCATGCATCGCCTCCTGCCTGGCTTGGGTCGTCAAGAAACGACGCGCCTTCGGGTCGGGAGCCAGTGTGGCTTGGCGCTGCGCACACCCATGCGCCATTCGTTCGCCATGTTCAAGAAACGTCAGCAGCCGGGCAATGGGAACTCGTTCACTAGGCAATACGACCATGTACAACTCCTTCAGTACTGCGGGGAAGGACCATTCAAATGCCAATCGTAGTCGAGAAACTCCACGGTGTAGTCGCCGGCCAGAAGGTCCTGCTTGAGCGACGGATCTTGTACATACTCCCCGACATACCCCAGGATTGATCCTGAACGAGCCTCGAAATCGTTGGCAAACCATTTAAAAATCATCGACAACGAGGCCACTTTTCTCGATCGGTCGAAACGATTGCGCGAAGGATCGTTCACGAACTGGATCGCGACGTGATTCAGTTGTTCATCTAGCTGGCGCCCATCAAACGCCCAGGACTGGAGTTTCGGGCAGGAGGCGGAAGCGCAGACGATAGCAAAATGTACACGTGGTTCGTGAAACTGGGCGATAAGAATCTCTCGCTCCAGATTGTAGAGATTCACCGGCTGTCCACCAATAGAGTATTCCCGCGCGATGAAGTACCGGTATCGGCCGAACAACGTGTCCGGAGAATACCCATCCAGAATGCCCGTGACGGCGAAGGCATTATACGCATTGATCCAGAACGCCAGACGGTCTCCCGCCGACAAGCGGCCCGGATCTACTCGATTCAACAACGCGACATAGGATGGAAGCCGCCCCTGACGGCGAATGGCCGGGTAATCAACGACGCCATCACGGACATCGGTGCTCAGTAGTTCCTGCCACAACCGATGAGACACTTGCTCCGGCGGGAGCGAGTCTGAGAGGGTGAAAGAGGTCGGTACGGTCGAACAGCCTCCCAGCACGATCATCAGCGCTCCGATCAGGAAATTTCGCATCACAATTTTTCTCCTATTAGAACCGCACCGGAGTTCGCCATGCTGTGATCGGATGTCTCAGGATCGTCCCAACCACGCGCCCATCGAGACGGTTGCAGGAAGACCCATCTGAACAGGCTTGAACCTGGCTCCGGTCGAAGCGACTGAGGATCTCTCGGTAGGGCACCTCGCGCAGGTTCCCCACCGCCGGCATCGCCAAGCAGGCTGAGACCTGGCCAGACGCATCGATGGCAATGCTATACCGGCCCGCGTCACAGGGCTCGAGCCGTTCTCCCCGCAACCAGACGGCGCTGTCCTTGACGAAATGTCGAAAATACCCGGCAGGGATCAGGTCGTCCTTCAACAGCTGTTCGAACACACGGATCGCGGCCGAACGATCGTACATCAACACAGAGTCCTCTTTGCCGTAAAGGCCCACGTTCCAGTGGTAGGCTCCCACCACGGGAATGAAACCGTGCCGTCGTGCGAATCGCACGACCTCCGGCACCTCGTCGCGATTGGCTTCGCTCACAATGCAGGTGAGGAATTTAGGAAAGGGATACCGTGCCAGGAGATTGAGTCCGGACAGGACTTGAGGCAACTGATCGGCCCCGCGTATCTGTCGGTAGCGAGCACGATCGAGCGTGTCCAGACTGATCGATACCGGTAAGCGCAACGAAGCACAGTGCGCAACAAGGTCGGGAGTGAGCCTGGTCCCATTGGTGATCACGGTCACTTGCAACCCCAGCGAGGAGAGGTCCGCCAGGATGTCGACGAGGTCCGTGCGTAGGAGCGGCTCACCCCCCTGAACAAGCACGAACCTGATACCTTCGGTATAGAGCTGTCCAAAGATGCCCCGGATCTCCTCTCGCGTCAGTTCATATCGTCCCTGGTTCAGAGGAAGGTCGCAGTAGCCACAGGCTGAGTTGCAACGCAGGGTCACCTGAAACGTGGCGAGGACCGGCCGCCCCCGTAAGAGATTTGCCACCGGCCGGGCACAGTCGGCAAACATGGCCAGCGAGGACTTCCTCGTCATCGTGGATTCCCCGGTCGGCCTGAGCATATTTGAACACCTGTTGCCATTTCCATCCGGCCCCGCCGCCCCCGGTTCAGCACAACGCGACACAATCGGCACAAATCCAGGTGATTCTGCACTGCAGGCAACCGGTTTCCTGGCATACGGTTTGCTGAATCACTCTCTACACTGCAGCCTGACTCATCCCAGGGAGGATCGTTATGAACACCAAGCTCCAGGCCTCGATACTCACCATCGCCGCGGCTAGCCTTGCAACCGTCGCTTTTGTCGTGGCGCCGGCATCGGCAAAGGACAAGGAGAAGGCCGGCAAACATTCGAACCATGCGACCACCACCTCGGCAGCCGCGGCCTCCTCACTTCTGGGATCAGTCCCTGAGCAACTCCCGGCACCGAAACCCGGACAACATGACTCCAAACCCGGAGTCGCCTGGAAGGCCGTGGGCGGCACCGTCAAAGAAATTCACGGCGAGACGTACACAGTCGAAGACTTCGATGGCAGCCAAATGAAGGTGCATGTCGGACAGGGAACCAAGCACCTCCGGGGCAACAAAAAAGTGGGCGACACCATTCGGGCTGAAATTACCCACGGTGGCTTCGCAAATTCAATTCAATAACCCCCTGACTCTGCGAACCCACATCAGCTCGCCGGTGTCCTGGAGAGGCCGACCCTGCACAGGTCGGCCTCCCCGCCTTTCTCAGTTCCGGCAGTTCCCCAGCCCCGTCACTTCAACGCCCTGACGAAAACGATGTCACCGTAATAGGCCACGGACCGCTCCTTGGTGTTATCCGTATCGCTCATAATCGCGACGCCGCTGATCGCCGGCGGCTCTTCGCCGAAGGCCAGTCGATAATCCTCATACACATTGCGCTCTTCCTCCACCCACGTGCCGATGCGCTGCGGCCCGCTCTCCACCACGATCATCTTCGCAAAGTCGGTAAAGGCATTGTCCACCACCGTCCCGACCGGGCTCTTGCCGTCCCAAATGTAATTCAATGCGCCGATCGGAATATCACCGAACAGCATCCGACCGGCCTGATACTTCAATTTCCGTCCGAAACTCACCTTTGCCGGTTCATAAGCAAAGGTAATATAGAGGCGCGCGGGATAGTCATCACCGTCCTTGCGGTTCACATTGCCCTTCTGCAGCAGATTCTCTACCTTCCATCGCCAGCGCACGATCGGATACTCATGCGGGTCAATCGCCACGGCCTTGGTCAGGCCTGAGGCGGACACCTCGCTCACAGCTTTCACCACGGAAACCGGCCCGTCCTTCACCACCTCGTATGTCGTGTGCCGTTCGATCTTCTTGAACGTCAGCGGTGCCCACCCATCGGGCAATACGGCGCCTTCAGCCGCGACCGAAAAGTGTCCGACCTCCAGCTTCGCAGAGCCCTGCGCATGTGCGACCATCGCAGCACCCGACAAGCACATGAGCAGGACAATCCCGCGCCGCATCATGTGTCCCCTCATCGCCTCAACCAGGCAAAGAGTCTCGTTAACAGCATCTTAGTCCGCGCCGTAAAGTGCGCCTTGCGCCAGAGGTTGACGACCTTCTTGTTGACTTCCACCCGGGTGGGATAAGGATGGATTGTGGCGGCGATCGTTTTCGCACCGGCACCGGCCTTCATCGCCACAGAAAACTCACTGATCAAGTCACCGGCATGCGCCGCCACGATCGTGGCCCCGAGAATTTTGTCGGTGCCTTTCTGAATATGGATGCGGGCAAACCCTTCTTGCTCACCATCCAGGATGGCTCGATCCACCTCACCGAGTTTGTAGGTATAGGTTTCGATCTCCAAGCCTTTCTTTTTGGCATCCGCTTCGTAGAGGCCGACATGAGCGATCTCGGGCTCGGTAAACGTGCACCAGGGCATGATCAGCGACTCCATGCTGGCATACCCCAGCCCGAAGGGATGCGGGAACAATGCATTTTGAATGACGATCTGCGCCATCGCATCCGCGGCATGGGTGAATTTATACCGGGAACAAATGTCGCCGGCGGCGTAGATACGCGAGTTCGTTGTCTGGAGGCGATCGTTCACTTTCACGCCGGTTTTGTCGTACTCAACCCCGATCGTCTCCAACCCCAGCCCCTCGACATTCGGGCTACGCCCGACGCCAACCAGAATTTCGTCCACCGTGACATCGTAGTGCTGGCCGTGGGAATCAACCAGCAACCGCTTCCCGGTGGCCGTTCGTTCCACTCTCAGATCCTTCCCGCAACAGAGCAGCCTGACACCGTCCCGCATTATGGACTGCTGCACCACCTCCGCTGCGTCCCGATCCTCATTCGGCATGATGCCGTGCATCGCTTCAATGAGTGACACCTCGCTCCCGAAGCGAGCGAAGGCCTGCGCCAGTTCGCACCCGATCGGGCCCGCGCCGATCACGGCGAGACGCGCCGGCAACTCCGTCAGCGAAAACACCGTTTCATTGGTGAGATATCCCGCCTCTGCCAACCCCGGGATGGCCGGCGCCGAAGCCCTTGCCCCGGTACAGACTGCCGCGTTGACGAAGGTCAGCGTCCGATTTCCAGATGGGCCCTCCACCGACACTGCATCCCGGCCGGTGAAGCGAGCCTGCCCGATATAGACATCGACCCCCAGCGACTTGTAGCGATGAGCGGAATCCACATGGCTGATCCCGGCACGCAATTTTCGCATCCTGGTCATTACCGCACCGAAGTCACGAGTCACCCCCGGCGGGATATGCAGCCCGAAAGCCGAGGCATCCCGCAACTGCGCCCAAGCATTGGCCGCACGAATCAGCGCCTTGGAGGGCACGCATCCGACGTTCAGACAATCGCCTCCCATCAGATGGCGTTCGATCAACGCGACCTTTGCGCCCAATCCCGCCGCCACCACCGCCGTGATCAGCCCCGCGGTGCCGGCACCGACCACAACCATGTTGTAGCGACCGGCAGGCTCGGGATTCAGCCAGTCCGGCGGATGCACATTTGCGACCAACATCCGGTTGTGTTCGTCATCCGGCAGGACCAAGCTTTGGACAGAAGCGCTCATTGAAGTCGGATTCTCCCTCTGGTGAATAACCATGGACGCGGTCTTTCGCCCTGACCGCTATGGATGTCGACGAGAACCATCCTGCAGTGAGACCGGCTTACCGGCCAGCTTCCTATAGAGAATAGGCACCAGCGCTAACAGACCGAGTAACGTGAATGCGAGCAACACATTGGGCGAGGCGATTTCCTTGAGTGAACTGATCGTGCCGAGTTGGCGGCCGGCATACGCAAAGACAAAACTGCCGGGAATGATGCCCAAGGAGGTCGCCGCCATGTAGGTCCCCACATTGACCCTGGTCAGCCCCGAGACCATATTGACCAGAAAAAACGGGAACAGCGGGATCAACCGCAGCGTCATCAGATAACTGAACGCATTCCTGGCAAATCCCTGCTGAATCGCATCCAACCGGCTGCCGAATTTCTGCTCCACCCATTCCCTGAGCAGATAGCGAGCCACCAAAAACGCCAGCGTCGCACCCACGGTCGCACCGACATTGACGTAGAGCGTGCCCAACAGGCTGCCGAAGAGAAATCCTCCGGCCAACGTCATGATCGCTCCACCGGGCAGCGAGAGCCCGACCACCACACAGTAGCCGAGCACGAACATGGCCACCGCGACCGGATAATTGGCTTCTGTAAACGCGAGCAGACGAGCCCGGTTGGATTTGAGCCCATCCAGCGAGAGGTACTGTCCGAGATCAAAGTAGAAAAATGCGGCGAGGCTCAGCCCGACAAAAATCCCCAGCATCAGTTTGCCGAGCCCGGCGCGTTTCGAAGATGAGGGCGATGCTACAGATGTGGTCATGGCACCTTGGGGCGGTATCATCCTGCCTCCTCACTCATGTGTCAATCGTGGACTCACCTGCGCGGACAAGACACCGCTCGTGGCTGAAAGAATGTCAGCAACCTTACAGAGGAAGGAACCTGCTTGTCACCACATTGCACTCTATACGGATGGCGAATCTAATTAGATTGCCCGCCTGCACGATGATGACCCACGACGGGACCAGTGGCCCTCAAGTCCCCGCCTTGTCCCTCCGAAAGAACTCTTGAAGACAGGGTGCCAGTGGAGGTAATGTCTCAGATGCATGCGCTGATTGAACTCTTGGACTCGGCTATGCTGACAACACACGCGGTCTCACAGCAGTCCCAGAACTCGCACCCCGTCTATGAGACGACTTCACATGTGTGGATGCGCCCCTGCCCTCACTGCTCCTCGCGCCTAAGAAAGAAATCACCTGAAGAATCATGGCGTTGCGGATGCGGTTGGCACGCAGAGTGAAGTGGTACAATTAGATCATTGTAAGGGGGTGACGTCATGGGACCGCTCTCGGTGCACGACATGAAAAGTGGATTTTTCCTCTTCGCAAGCTTCCTGCTCCTGGCAACGATCTGCGCCATCGCGGCCTTGGGCACGTTGATGCGTCCGCAGCGCTGGTCCGAACGAGAGACCAGACTGCACGTCTGATCCTCGCCAAGAGAACCAACGGCCATGCTATACGCAGGCCGGGGGTGTACCTGCGCCGTCCGATCACTCGAATCACTCTCTCCTGACCATCCGCCTCTTCACACTCAATCCGAAGGCCGAACTCCCCGACAATATTGGGCTCTTCATTTCTTAGTGGGCAGGTCACGAAGCACCCGCACCACCCGATCGAAAGTACCGGCCTTGTAAGATCCTGGCCTCTTGCCCTACTCTGTCTCCAGGAGGCTGGGTATGGATCAGAATGACCGTTTCATCAAGACCAAGGAAAATTGGGCCAAGGCCCGACGCGGCGGGGAAGAACGCGAGGTCTTTTACGAAGGAGATGATCGGCTCCCTCCAGGCCAACATCTCGTGGAAACCTGGCCGGTACTCGACCTGGGCCAAAAGCCCGATATTCCCCTGTCGGAATGGACGTTGACCATCGGAGGTGCGGTGACCACGCCTGCCACTTGGACCTGGGCGGACTTCCTTGCGCAACCGCAATTCAAGAACGTATCGGACTTCCATTGCGTGACGTCCTGGAGTCGTTACGACAATGAGTGGGAAGGGGTCAGCTTCAAACAGCTGATGGCTGTCGTCCAGCCGCTCCCGTCGGCCAAATTCATCCTCTTCAAATCGTACGACGACTACACCACGAATTTACCGCTCGTCGCCTGTCAGGACGACGACGTGCTCCTTACGTACAAATGGAACGGCCGGCCGCTCACCAAAGAACACGGCGGTCCGGTTCGCATGATCATCCCGAAACGGTATGCCTGGAAAGGCGCCAAGTGGATCAAGGAAATCACCTTCTCCGACCACGACGAGAAGGGGTTCTGGGAAGTGCGGGGCTATTCGAACAGCGCCTTCCCCTGGCAGAATGACCGGTACGGATGAACGAACACAATTCTCCGGTGAACGCACCCATCATACAGCGTATCGAAATCTGGCCGGTCGATATTCCGATCACGGATCCGTTCGTGGTCGCCACGGGGGCACGGGTGACGGCGCAAAACCTGTTCATGCGAGTCACCTTGCGGAATGGAACTCAGGGTGTGGGAGAAGCCGCGCCCTTTCCCGAGGTCGGAGGTGAAGATCGGGCAACCTGCTTCGCCGCAGCCACGGAACTGGCGAAGACTATGATCGGCCAATCGGTCGGGGACTACGAGTCCCTGGCAGACCGGCTCAACGAACAGGCCACACTCCACCCTGCCGCTCGTTGCGGCTTGGAAACGGCGATGCTCGACGCCTATTGTCGATCACGGCGCATCCCGCTCTGGCAATTGTGGGGAGCCGCTGACGTCCGCGAGCGGGAAACCGACATCACCATCCCGATCTGCAGTCCGGAAAAGACGCTGGAACTCGCACGTGGCTGGTACGCCAGGGGATTCCGCCTCTTTAAGATGAAAGTCGGGACGGATGTGGAACAGGACATTCGCCGATTACAGGCCGTGCACAACGCGCTCCCCGAGATCGGATTTATCGGCGACGGGAATCAGGGATTCTCCCGTGAGGACTGTCTCCGCTTTGTCCATGGAGTGAAGCAGTTCGGCGGGCGGCTGGTCTTGCTCGAGCAACCGGTCGTGCGCGATGATCTCGAAGGACTACAGGCGATTCGGCACCTGACGGGCATTCCCGTGGCGGCTGATGAGTCCGTCCGGTCGCTGGACGACGCGCGCGAGGTCGTCCGGATGCAGGCCGCCGACTATATCAACATCAAGATCATGAAAACCGGCGTGATAGACGCGTGGCGAATCGCCGCCTTCACCCGCTCCGCCGGCCTGCGTCTCATGGTCGGCGGCATGCTGGAAACCCGTATCGCCATGGGCTGCTCATTCAGTCTCGTGCTGGGCCTCGGCGGCTTCGATGTGCTGGATCTGGACACACCGCTCCTCCTCTCAACCGACCCGGTGACCGGAGGGTATCGATATAGCGGCCCGCGTCTCCAGCCCTGGTCTGAAGGCGGACTCGATATGCAGATCCCTTGTCCCGCAGACCGCATCACCGTCCAGTAGCACGGATCCGGACCTCCTCACGCAACCTGTTTGCTCTCTGATTCTCACCCCCGACAACGCACTGCAGGTTTCCCGAAATATTTTGCCGTTTTTCCACTTTTCTGAAAAATTAACCTCAGGCACAGCGGCTTCGCACAGGCGGAGCACCGATCGCAACGACTGGCACCGTACGTACCCGGGAGGAAGGTCCCATGCAAGTAATCACTCCGCGCCCGATACTCGCGACCGCGTCTCCTCGCAACATCCGTCCCATCGCACTCTTCTGGATGCTTGGAGTCGGTACCTTGATGCTGGGAGGCTGTGTTTCGCAACAAACCTATGAGACAGCCAGGCATGAGGTAAAAACGCGGGCCACTGAACTCGCCCAGACTCAGGCGGACATCCAGAGCCTCGAACAACAACGAGAAGAGACTCACCTCGCCAATCAGCGTGAGGAACGCTCTCTTGCCACTCTCAAGGGCGAACTGAAAAAGATCCAGCTCGCCTACGAGCAGCTTCACAAGAGCAACCAGGCCAAACTCGCGGCCCTCGAGTACAGCATCGTGGCATTACGCGCCCGGCATCAGGCCATGTTGAAGGAAATCAGCGAGACCAAACGGATCGAGAAACGGCTGGAAGCGCTCACGGCCCAACACGAACACACGATGGCGACAACACCATCCGGCCCGGAGGCCCGTGTGACCACGGTGGACGGAAGCCCGCAGGAGCCGCACCTGGTCGCGGTCATCACCCCGCAAACGCCACAGATTGATTCCACGCCGACCGCATCGCAGGCGCCCCCAGCCGCCACCAGTGCCGACACGACACCGGCGGTGCCTCAGCCCGCACCGGTCGTCGCAACCCCGCCTTCACCCAGTACTCCTGCAAAGGCCGCGCAGGCACCCGCTGCGCCACAAGCCCCGCGACCCGCGACCGCAGCAGCCCCTCAGGACGAATCCTGGTTCTCAAGTGTGACGGGATGGTTCACGTCCCTCTTCGACTGGATCTGGGCCTAGAGATCGTCCTCAACGCCTCTCTCCATCAATTCTGATCCAGGCGTGTCATCGCCTTATCAGCCCCACCGGAGCCCTCAAGACTGAGCCCCGGTGGGGTCGAACCCGTCGCCCCCTTCTTCACACTTTTTACAATTCAACTCCGTCCCGAGGAACGCTCGCCGCCCCTCCTCCGTCAATACCCACGGACGACTCGTCATAGGCGGCTGATGTCGCACATGTTGGCCATGACCGCAGCGAAGGTCGGCCACCCAATGGCCTTCGTCGTCCTGGTGATACCCGATAATCGCCTGTTGCATACCGGACTCCCCGTGTTTCGTGCCGCTGTTTTGAATTGACGCACTCCCCTGACAGAACCGGACGCGTGGATACCTGCATCCAAAGGGACTGTGGTAGACTTCCGCGCCCGGCAGAGTAGCATGTTTTCCAGGAGGTTGCGGATGGCACAGTCAGAATTTCGAATCGGCATCGTGGGAATAGGACGGATGGGGGCCAACATGGCTCGGCGGCTACACGACCTCCACTATGCGATCGTGGCGGTCTATGACACCGACACGGAACGCGCGGGGGCGCTCGCGAAGGAACTCGCGTGCACGGCGGTCACGACTCCGGCGCGTGTGGCTGAGTTGGCCGATACGGTGCTGACGGTGGTGTCGGACGATGCCGCCATGCGCCAAATCTATTCACTCGGCGGGCCAGACAGTTTGCTACGCCACGCCGCCAATCGCCTGTTCATCAATTGCGCCACCCTGTCACCTGAGCTCCAAAGAGAAGTCCATGCGTTGGTCGAGCAACAGGGCGGCCGAAGCCTGGAAGCCTGCATGGCCAGCAGCATCACACAAGCGCGCCAGGGCACGCTCTATTTAATGTGCGGCGGACGACCGGAGGTGTTCGAGCGGGCGAAGCCGCTCTTGCAGGATCTGAGCGCACACCTGCGGTATATCGGGCCTGCGGGCGAAGCCGCCAAGGTGAAGGCCCTGGTAAACATGGTCATGAACGCCAACACCGCCGCGCTGGCTGAAGGACTCGGACTGGGGTCGGCCCTCGGCCTGGACCTCACGATGCTTCGAGAAGTCTTTTCACAGACCGGCGCCAACTCCCGCGTGCTCGAAACCGACGGTGAGGACATGCAACAGCGGGCTCACGACTGCTACTTCTCAGCCGCCCACGCGGCAAAAGACTCGGGGATCGCCTGCGCATTGGCCCAACAGGCAGGCTTGGACCTGCCCCTGGCCAAAGCCACCTACGATCAATATCGACGTCTCATCGACCATGGTAAGGGAGAATTAGATAAATCTGCCGTCGCTGAGCTGACCTTCAAAGACCGGCTGAATCATTGACGATCTGACGCCCCACACATTCTACCGATGGAAGCAGCGCCCCGGTCACAGCCGCACCGACCACCCTCGCAGTAGTTCACGAAGCCCGCGCTCGCCGGTCCGCTCCGGGCTAATGCTTTTCGAACGACCGCTCCGGTCGCACGGACGCATCAAGAAATCGCCACCGCTTCTGGGCATCGACATCGAACGCGCCAAGAAATGTGGCCTGGCCGACCAGCGATTGAAACTCCACCAGGCGAAGGCTGCAGTTGGCCGGATCGAACACCCGCGCATCGTACTGCCCCAAGACCGTGATGACGCCCGACGGCTGTTGGTAGACATTCCGCCGCCCGGCATACCCCGTGTCGGGAAACAATTCCGACGTGACTGAGCAGCCGCGCGGCCCTTCAATGCGAAGGGTCAATCGATAGCGGGAGAGAAAGGGGTGCGTGGCGAGGCGAGTCAGATTCAACCGAAGCCCGGCCGAGGGAAGATCGAACTCGGCCGGCTCAGGGCGATCACTATTGCAGGCCGACAGGAGGAGGACCAGACCGATCAGAGCCCAGCCCGGTCCTCTCCCTCGTCCCCTCATCATTTGGCCGTAGGCATCTTCGAGGCCGCTCCGATTGCATCAAGGCCCGCTTCGGCGCAGGCATCGTCCAGATGCGTACCAGGCGCGCCCCCGACACCGATCGCCCCGACCACCTCGCCGGCGATTTCGATGGGTAACCCGCCACCGACCATCAGAATACTCTCATTCATCTCTCGCAATGCTTGCAATGCGGGCTGCTTGGCAATCATGTCGGCCAAGTCGCTCGTCGCGCGCCGCAAGCTGGCAGCGGTATAGGCCTTCTTTCTGCTGCTATCGACGGTATGTGGACCAGCCCCGTCGGCCCGCATCATGGCCCGCAAGACCCCTGCGCGATCTACGACCGACGCACTGACCCGATAGCCGTCCTTCTTGCAGAAATCGAGCGCCGCTTGCGCAGCTTTACCCGCTAATGCCGCCGGCAACACAGCCTCTTTGGGTAATTCATCCGCCGCCGACGCCACCACAGGCCACCCGCCGGCCAGGAACAGAACCCCCGCCATCATGCCGACACGCCCCAGGCCCCGTTTCAACGATTGTATCGTCCCCACCATCACAGGCCTCCTTCGTTCTCTATCCCCTGCGTAGTCAACCGAACACCCCTATCCGTATTCCGACGTGCGAGGGTACGGCCATCAAACCGCTCTGTCAATACTCAGCGCTCAAGCTTTCAGATATGCGAACAGGTACCGGCGTGCTAGGAATACAGGGCGAACTTCGCGGCAGGGGACAACTGTTCGTGGCCGACCGATCGAGGGAGGGAATAACGGGCCGCATCGAGTCCGGCATTGGAGGTGTAGACACCCACCAGGACGATTCGCGGATGCGTAAGCGACCGACCTCCTCGGTGCAGCCCACTCGCATCACACAGGATGACACTGCCCGCCGGCCCGACGCAGGAGACAGACGGCAACGGCGTATCGTTGATGAGTTGGTCGAGCACATCCTGTTTCGGGTACCGACCGGTCGGGGGAATGGCAGGAAAGAGCGATCCGTACTCACCGCCCACCTGAGAACGCTTCACATAAGTGAACGGCCCCATCGTCCCATCGACATCGCTCAACAATACAAAGACCTTGATGATGCGCTTATCTTCATGGTCGCGATGCCAGAGCTCCGCAGAGATCGGCGGCTCACCCTCACACACCGGGATGTTATGCCAGACGTCCATGTAGTTGAGACGGACCTGCAGCCCGAGATAAGTACTGGCGATACTCAGCAACTGCGGATGGAGAAAGAACCGGATGAAAGACGAGGGAATGGGCGGTCGTTTCGCGCGACGTCCGATCGCCCGCACCACGTACCATTTCGCATCGTTCGGATTGTATCGCTGCCTGATCTTCCGTTGGACATCCTGCCCGGCGAGCATCATCCCGGCATCCCGAGCCAGATCCCGGAACAAAGCCGGATCTTGCGCCAGAGTTTCGACGGAGGTGCGAAAGATCCCGTCGGTGTCGAGGGCGCGAACCGCCTCGACACCATGCGGACCAAGCACCTGCGGAATCGAGCGGAACACCCGCCGGGATCGGCGATTGATCGCCCCATAAAGAGGCGGGGACCAGCGAAGTCGATAGAAGAGCCGCCCGAGGATCGACAAGGGCCAGACATAGACCATCAAGCTGCGCACCAGCTGCAGACAGGTTTTTCCACGCCACAGTGTGTGCCACCCTCCGACTCGTTTCACGCCACCCCCGCTTGCCGCTCAAGCACGGACAACAAGAAGGCTTCCGGTCGTCTGCGACAGGAGACCGGTTTTCCAGCATCCCCCTGCAGCTCCGGGACATCGGGGCTCATAAGAGATCCGAGCCGCAATGGCCTGCGCATCAGACAACCACTCCGTGATGATTGAGGGACTCAGTTCAACACTGCTGACTGAGTGAGACACGGGCGAGGTCAACAGCCAGCTAGCAGGTTGTCGGTTCAGCGCCGCCGCTCTTGTATTTTTTTGAATCGGCTGCGATCAGGTATTCCAGGCGCACCGCCTGCAGGCGGTTCAAAAAGGCCGTCCAGCAAGGCCGCAGCGAATGAAGGGCCAAGGCGTACCCTCTGCGGTACGTTGAGACTCTGAATGGAGCGAGAACGCCGGCGGCGGACTTTTTCAACGGCCTGCTAGAAGGTGGAGATGGGATGGATAACAGCATCCAGCGTGCCGGGACGATGCAACTCCTCGATCCAGACCCTTGCTTGCGCGACGTAAAAGGTATAGTCGCTCTCCGGATAACTCAGCACCACGGCGTAGAGCAGCTGCTCGGCTTCCTGCTCACGTCCGGCGCTCAGGCTCGTCCGGGCCGCCTGCAAGGTGCACGAAGCGGCCAGCGCTTTGGGATCAACAGTCGTGCGAACCGGCTGTCGCGTGACAAACCGGTCAAGGCTCTTGGGAACATCCGGAGCGGGAACCACATGCGTATCAGCGGACTGCTGCAGCTGTTTCGCTGCCGACAAGACCGTCTCGACATCGCCGCTCGATTGGCAATGCCGGTACAATTCCCACATCGACATCACGGAAGCCGAGCGAGGTGCCGGCTGACGCGTTGAGGAATCGAAGAGCTGACAGCCGGTCAGGAACAACCCGGCGGACAGGAGTGCGACAATTGTGACGGATGTGTGCTGACGCATCTTCCTTATCCTTACCGGATCGCTTCTTTGGCTGTCAAGATTTCCGGAGCAGAATCTGGAAGGAACGTGACAAGACAGGAGCACTCACGCGCTCATGTCAGCATGGAACCGGCAATTGTTGAAGGAACCGCAACGTCACTGTTCAGCGCAGGCTCGATGATCGCTCATGAACCGCGCCGAGATCTTCAATGAGCGCGCGCAAGGGTTCGGCCACGGACCAGGCCTGCGCCACGCAGCCACGCGCTCGATGCGGGTGTTGACCGTCGAAGATCTCCGACACGTGGCCCAGGCAGGCTTCGTGTAAATGTTCGTGCAACCCGTCGAGAAACATGCGCGCATCCCGCCGCACCGCCGGACTATCGCCATAGGTGTTCACCCACGCTGTCACGAACGGGCCGAGCAGAAACGGCCATACGGTGCCTTGATGGTAC
The DNA here is from genome assembly GCF_900170025.1 of Nitrospira sp. ND1. Classification (NCBI taxonomy): domain Bacteria; kingdom Pseudomonadati; phylum Nitrospirota; class Nitrospiria; order Nitrospirales; family Nitrospiraceae; genus Nitrospira; species Nitrospira sp. ND1. Next base: position 772,480 of record NZ_FWEX01000006.1, read on the forward strand.
GCGCCATCCCGCTCGGAGACCCCGCCCTCGTACGAAGCACAGAATCGGATGTCCTCCGGCGCCAACGTGCGTAAGCCCAGCGGCGTGAGCAATCGCTCTCTCACGAGCTGCAAGATGTGTTTCGCCTGTGCCTCCGTCACCAGCCGATCATCCAACGCCAGGGCATAAATCTGGTTCGGACGGAGCGAGGCGTCGTCTCCCATCGGCCCGTCCACCACATCGAAGAGATAGCCCCCGGTCCGGTACCAGAAGCGGGCCCGGAACGACTCGGTGGCCCTGGCACGATCCTGCCGGCATTGTGCCGCGTACGCCGGTTCCCCGAATTGCGCCGCCAGTTCGGCAGCCGCCGCCAATGCCCGCACCCAGAGCGCTTGAATCTCGACCGGTTTCCCGTGCCGGGGAGTCACCACCCAATCGCCGATTTTGACATCCATCCATGTGAGCTGAACGCCCTCCTCGCCGCCGGTAATCATCCCGTCGTCGTCCATGTGAATGCCGAACCGCGTGCCTCGACGATACCCCTCCACAATCTGTTTGATCGCGGGCCAGGCGGTCCGACGCACTCCGTCGAGGTCGCGGCTATAGTGAAGATAGCGGTCCACGGCATGAATAAACCATAAGGACGCATCGATCGTGTTGTACTCAGGCTGTTCGCCGATGTCGGGAAATCGATTCGGCACCATCCCTTGCGACACATGAGACGCAAACGCCTCGATGACCTGCCGGGCCACGTCGTAACGACCCGTCACGAGGCAGAGCCCCGGCAAGGCGATAAATGTGTCTCGCCCCCAATCGGCAAACCAGGGATACCCGGCGATCACCGTCTGCCCGTTTCCCCGCCGGACAAGATACGCGCCGCTCGCAACCCAGAGTTCCTGCGCCAACGCATCGTCGGTCGGCGCCGATACCGGACACTCTGCGCGCCGCCGCCGCTCCGCCGCTACAACCTGCGCGACATCGACGGACTCAAGCTGTTCGGTCGTGAACAGAAGTTCCGCCACCGATCCCGGAGTGAGCGTGAACTCACATTCGCCCGGCGACCACCAGTCCTCCGTATGGTCCAGGCCGCGTTCGCGCTCGATCCGATAGTGAATGTGGCGGTACCAATCCGGCCCATGGTGGTACTCCCCGTTGTGGAACGCCAGCACGGCAGGTAGCGCATCGTAGGGTTGCCACGTGACACGGCCCTCGTGAACCGTGGCCTGACTGCGCACCCCGGCGTTCTCCTGATGCAGCGCATGGAAGTCGCGACCCGAGAGCATCGGCCTGACCCGCAGCACCACAGCAGACGGTGCGTCGCCAAGCAACCGCCATCGCACGACGACCATATCGCGGCCATCCGGACAGAGCAGTTCACGCTCCAAGCGGATTCCATGGGAGGCGTAACGCCAGGTCGGCCATGGCAGGGCGGAGAACCCGTCGCAATACCGATACCCTTCCGGATGAACCGCGCCGCTATACAGATTTGTCGAGAGCGGAAAGGATTGGCCGCCGACTTCCACCGATTCTTCGAGATGATTCACCAGGACCACACGATCGACCGGCGGGCGTCTGGCCACCAGCAGCAACGCATGGTAGCGTCGCGTATTCGCGCCGGCGACGGTGCCCGAAGCATACCCGCCCCGCCCGTTCGTCTCCAGCCATTCCAGACTGAGTGCCCGGTCAAGGTCCTGACAGCGTCTCGAATCGATGGTCATCCCGTGCCTCCGGCTTACTCGCCCGACTGCTGAATCAACTTGGCCACCAGCCCGGTCCAGCCTGTTTGATGGCTCGCGCCGATCCCGGCGCCGTTGTCGCCATGGAAATATTCATAGAACAAGATGAGATCGCGCCAGTGCGGATCCTGCTGAAACTTTTCCGCACCGCCGTAGACGGGACGCCGACCATCGGGCCCGCGCAGAAAGGTATGCGTGAGCCGTCGGGACAGCTCAGCCGCAACGTCGGCGAGAGTGCGCTTCTGTCCCGACCCCGTCGGGTACTCGACCGTGAAGCCGTCGCCCAAATAATAGTGAAACTTCTGAAGAGATTCGATCAGGAGGTAGTTCACGGGAAACCAGACCGGCCCCCGCCAATTGGAATTTCCCCCGAAGAGACCGTTGGTGGATTCCGCCGGTTGATATTCGACGCTTTGGCTCGTGCCCATCATCGAGAACACGTAGGGATGGTCCTTGTGATAACGGGACAGAGCCCGCACGCCATACGGCGACAAAAACTCCTGCTCATCCAACATGTACCGCAGGACCTTGGGCAGCCGGTGACGGTTGACGAGCGATAAGAACCGGCGCACCTCCCCGTCCTGCGACTGGGTTTCAATGTGCAGACTGAAATCCGGCCGGTTTTCGATGAACCATTGCATCCGGTGCTTAAAACGGGGCAACCGGTCGATGAGCTCGGAATCCAGCGTCTCCACCGCAAACAACGGAATCAAGCCGACCATCGACCGCACCTTCATCGGAAACTTCTTCCCGTCCGGCAGGTGCAGCACGTCGTAGAAGAAGCCGTCGGCCTTGTTCCAGAGTTCGATCTTCGCATCGCCGATGTTGTTCATCGCCCGGCAGATGTAGACAAAATGCTCGAAGAACTTGCTGGCGACATCTTCATAGGCCCGGTCTTCCCGGGCCAATTCCAACGCGATGGACAACATGTTCAGGCAATACATCCCCATCCAGCTGGTTGCGTCGGATTGCTCGATGTGTCCGCCGGTGGGCAACGGCTTGCTGCGATCGAACACCCCGATGTTGTCCAACCCCAGAAATCCGCCCTGAAAAATATTCTTCCCCTCGGCATCCTTCCGATTCACCCACCAGGTAAAATTCAGCAGGAGCTTGTGGAACACCCGCTCCAGAAAGATGCGGTCGCCGACGCCCTTCCGCTTCTTCTCGATCTTATACACCCGCCAAGCCGCCCAGGCATGCACCGGCGGATTCACGTCGCCCAAGGCCCATTCATAGGCGGGAATCTGCCCGTTGGGATGCATGTACCATTCGCGCAACATGAGGACGAGCTGATCCTTGGCAAAACGCGGATCGACAAGCGCGATCGGCAGGCAGTGAAACGCCAAGTCCCAGGCCGCATACCAGGGATATTCCCACTTATCCGGCATGGAAATGACATCGGCATTGTAGAGATGCGTCCAGTCGGCGTTCCTGCCATGCAGCCGCTCTTTAGGAGGTTCCGGTCCCGCCGGGTCGCCCTTCAGCCAGCGATCGACGTCGTAGTGATAAAACTGCTTGCTCCACAAGAGCCCGGCGAAGGCTTGCCGCTGCACCATTCGCGCATCTTCAGACACGTTCGCGGGGGCCAGTGCGGCATAAAACTCATCCGCTTCCTTGAGACGGGCGGCAAAGACCGCATCGAATGCCTGCGGATCGACAGCCCCTTCGGCGGACTCGTTCGTGAACCGCAACCGAATCGTCACAGGCCGATCAGGCAACGCGGTCACCACATAGTGCGCGGACGCCTTCGACCCGATCTGGTCGGGATTGACCGCGCCCTTGTCGCCCTGCACGACGTAGTCATTGATCCCGTCTTTCACATGCCGTGCGCCATCCACATCGCCGTAGAGACGCCGGGTATTGGTTTCGTTTTCGGTGAACAACAGATCCGGCCCACCCTCGCAGAGCAACCGTCGCGGCCCGTAATACTCATGGTCGAACTCCACAATACCGACCGACGACGTCGATTCGCCTTTCCGCATCCGCGGGCGGCGCACATCGAGTCCCCACGACCAGGTGTTGCGGAACCAGATGGTCGGCAGCACTGTCAGCTGCGCCGGATCCGGACCGCGATTGACGATCTGGATCCGCATGAGCAAATCCTCCGGCGAGGCCTTGGCATATTCGACGCCGACATCGAAGTAACGATCGCCGGCGAACACCCCCGTGTCGAGCAGCTCGAATTCCGGATCGGACCGGCCGCGACGACGGTTTTCTTCAATGAGTTGTGCATACGGAAACGCCGCCTGTGGATACTTATAGAGAAACTTCATGTAGGAATGCGTAGGCGTGGAGTCGAGATAGAAATAATATTCTTTGGGATCCTCCCCGTGATTGCCCTCGTTCCCCGTGAGGCCGAACATCCGTTCTTTGAGAATCGGGTCCCGTCCGTTCCAAAGCGCCAGCGCGAGACAGACGAACTGGTGCCGATCACAAATGCCGGCCAATCCGTCTTCATTCCAACGGTAGGCTTTCGAGCGGGCATGGTCGTGGGGAACCGATTCCCAGGCCGTCCCATACGGGCTATAGTCTTCGCGGACCGTTCCCCAAGCCCGTTCGCTGACATAGGGCCCCCAGCGTTTCCAGTGTTTCCTGCGCAGATCGTCCTCATCCAGGCGCTGCTGCTCAGCGGACCCCGGACGAACAGCCTCCTCTCCCGGCGATGTCGACATAGCACGAGGTCTCCTACCAGTGTGTTGACGTACTACATACTCCGAGCAGAAGTGCGGAAACCAGCAGAGCCGTCGACGTTCCCAGAATCCGCTACAGGCTGTTGAGAAAGGCGGTCCAGCAAGGTCGCAGCAGGGGCCAGCATGCGCCGGGCTCGAAAAAGATTCAACCGAGATTCGAGGGCGTCAGGATAGGAAACAAGTCAGCGTCCACCGCGCACGACAGGAGTCGAGTCAGCAAACCGATCTTTGCGAGGTCCGGCGAAAGAAAATATGGGTGGTGACAGGGGACTGGGAAGGAACACTCAGCAGGAAGACACAGGCCCTAGCTCCAAACAACGCCTTCTTGGTTCATGAGGTAGTCGATGACTTCGATGCTGTCCCGTAACTGAAGTTGCGCCTGCTCGGACATCGGCAGTATCGCCCCAAGCAATTTGCCGGATTCCAGTTCCGCCAGGTTGGGAATCCCGTCGGTACTCCGCTTTTCCAGGTCGAATCTGAAACTGGCCACTTGTTACCTCCAATCCCTTGTCGGTCGTAGTGCAGCAATTCTTGAGCCACACCGGAGAAACCTGGATGCCATGCGTACACTGAAGCATAGCACAAGGACTCTTTCGACTGGATCAGAGGGCTAACCTCTTAATTTGTTATCGATTTACTGACGGCAGTCAGTGCGATCCGGCTAGAGGGGGCAAGGCACCAAGGTAGGGAAACTCACCGATTTTCACCAGCGCGGTATCCGCACGAAGCCTGAAATCATCCCGGGCAGTGTCAACGAATCGTGGATCCACCGTCAAATCAGAATCAGGCTTCAGTTCTGGAGCCGGTTGGTTGGGGGTTCCGGACCGAAGATAGTTGGACCCGGAGTTTTGCATGGCATTGTAGGAGAACAGCACCCGGCTGGAGGGGGCTACGACGAACCCATAGGCGTTGAGGCTCACAATATTGCCGGAGGCTTCATTCTGCGAGGTGCCTAAAAACGCCGCCCCGCCACCGTTTTTCACAAAGGTATTGCCGAGTAAGGTCGCCTTCGCTTGATCGTTGACGATGACCGCCTCGAACAGGCTCCTGGTAATGACGTTTCGTTCGAGTCGTACCGTGGATTTGCCTGCGACGCTGACACCATGATCATTGTCATGGATGAAATTGCTCCGCATGACCGCCTGAGAATTTGCGAATTGAACGCCGGTGGTTTCACTGCCGCCGATAATACAGTCCTCGATGCGCACATCTTCCACCTGCTGCGTAAACAACATCCCTTTGACCCGCACATGGTGGAGCACGATGCCGCGGCCGTTGAACATCCCCATCGCGTGCCCGCCATGTTCGTTGATCGTGATGCCGGAGATCTCGATGTTGGTCGCGCCATAGGGCCACTTTCCGACATGGAACACCCCGACCCGCTCACGGCCCAAGATCGTCACCTGATCCATTCCTGCTCCGATCAGGCGAACGTTCTCCTTGCTGTGAATGGTCACATCCTCGGCATAGGCGCCGGGCCTGATGAGCACGGTGTCACCCTTCTTTGCGGCATCCACCGCTTCCTGAATGGATAGGAACTGACCCGAGCCGTCCAACGCCACCACCAGCGGCTGTCGTTCAACGGACGCCGGCTCTTCAGCCTGAGCGATGGGTAGGCTCAAGACCTGGGCCGAGGCCGATAGACACACAAAGAGGACGGCGAATAGACAATTTTTCATGTTCTTCATACAAATGGTCATACCGCCGGGCATGGCGAGAAGTCAATCGAGCGTCATTGCGGGCCCTCGCCCCCCATGGTATCTTCCCGCCCCATGATCCTTGTGGGCCTCACCGGCGGTGTCGCGACCGGCAAGAGCACGGTAGCGAAGATGTTCGAGCGATGCGGGGCGCTCGTCATCGACGCCGATGCGCTGGCCCATCAGGTGGTGGAACCGGGCAAGCCGGCCTGGCGCGCCATCATCAAGACCTTCGGCACGGCCGTTCTCAATCCCGATCGTACCCTCAATCGCCAGGCGCTGGGCGCCGTCGTCTTTCGAAACCGGTCCAAACTGCGCCGCCTGGAACAGATCATCCATCCCCGCGTCGCGCGTGAACAGGCCAGACTGACCAGGCAAGCCGCTCGCAAGGACCCGAACGCCGTCGTCATTTACGACGTTCCACTCCTCTACGAAGCCGGCATCGACAAGCGCGTGGACCGGGTCATTGTCGTCACCGCCGACCGGGAAACCCAAATCACCCGCCTGAACAAACGCAACGGATTCACCCGCGCCGAAGCCATCAGGCGCATTCGCAGCCAAATGCCGATCAAACAGAAAGCCGCCGCGGCGGACTACCTCCTCGACGGCACCACGCCCCGCCCACGCTTGCTGACGCTGGTCAAACGGCTCTACCGCGAGCTTCACACCCTGGCCTAGCCCGCATTACTCATGAGCGCTTCTGCTGCAATCGCGGATTCCCGGCTGCGACAGGCCTGTCGGCGGGCGGGCTCGCCGCTCGGTCGGTCGACATCCTGTTCAAGGATGCCTCCCTTCCTTACGGCTCCACGCGCCCGTCTCGCTTCGCGACTCCGCACTTTCGCGACGAACCGTCATGAATAATGCGGGCTAGATCGCAGCTTTTCCCTCGCAGCGTCGGTGTGTTAGCATCCGCGCATGCACAACGTGGTCATTATCGGGTCCGGTCCAGCCGGCCTCACCGCCGCCATCTATGCAGCCAGAGCCAATCTCTCGCCACTGCTCATAGAAGGCTGGCAGTCCGGCGGGCAACTGACGACGACTACCGAAGTCGAAAACTATCCCGGATTTTCCAAGGGCATCATGGGCCCTGAGCTCATGAAGGAGATACGTGCCCAGGCGGAGCGATTTGGCACCGAATTCCTGACCGGAGATGTCTCAGCCGTCGATCTCACACAGCGGCCTTTTCGCCTGACCATCGACGGGGAACAGACGGTGACGGCGGCGACCTTGATCCTGGCCACCGGCGCATCGGCCATTCCGCTCGGCGTACCGAATGAAACCAGGTTGATCGGACACGGCGTCTCGACCTGCGCGACTTGCGACGGCTACTTTTTTCGCGGGAAAGACCTAGTGGTCGTGGGCGGCGGCGACAGCGCGCTGGAAGAGGCCAATTTTCTGACGAAGTTCGCCCGAACCGTCACCGTAGTCCACCGGAGGGACAAGCTGCGGGCCTCGAAAATCATGCAGGACCGCGCCATGAAGAATGAAAAAATTTCCTTCGCATGGAATTCCGTCGTCGAAGACATCCTTGGAACAGACCTGGTCACCGGGGCCCGACTCAAGAACCTCGTGACAGGGGCCTCTTCGGAACTGGCTTGCGACGGCGTCTTCGTCGCCATCGGCCACCGGCCCAATACCGATCTCTTCAAAAGCCAACTCACGATGGATGAGAAGGGCTACATCCTCACCTCGCAAGGCACGACCACCAGCGTCGCCGGCGTGTTTGCCGCAGGTGATGTCCAGGATACGAAGTACCGTCAGGCCATCACCGCTGCCGGCTCCGGCTGCATGGCCGCCATCGACGCCGAACGATTTCTGGAGCACCAATGACCGTTGCGTCTGATCGGCCAGGATGCTCAAAATCGGCATCCAACAAGGCCGCAGCTGAGCGACAACCGGAGGCGTACCCGCAGTGGTACGTCGAGGATTGTCGCGAAGCGAGAACGAAGTTGGTGGCGATTTTCAGCATCCTGTAACCACTTATGCGTTGCGCCATTGTCCACTACCACGAACTCGCCCTCAAAGGCCGCAACCGCGACTTCTTCGAGCAACGGCTCGTCCGCAATCTCAGACTGGCGCTGAAAGATCTGAAGATCCGGCGGATCGAATCGCTGCAGGGGCGCATCCGGGTGACGATTCCCGATGAGGTAACGCCCGACCTGGTGACTGAACGACTCCGCCGCACCTGCGGAGTTTCAAACTTTCTGCTGACCGAATCCGTGCCGTTGGATCTCACGGCGCCGGACCTCACGACCATCAAGCAAGTCGCCGAGCGGCAACTCTCCGAACAGACATTCAACTCGTTCCGGGTGACGGCCAAACGCGCGGATAAACGCCTGCCTCTGACCTCCATGGACGTCGAACGCGAAGTCGGCGGCTATCTCCACGAAGCCACGGGAAAAGCCGTGAAACTGAAACAGCCCGACCTGACTCTCTACATCGAACTCCTCACCAAGGAAGCCCATGTCGCGGCAAGAAAGATCCAAGGCCCGGGCGGCATGCCGGTGGGTACCAGCGGAAAAGTGGCCTGCTTGATTTCCGGCGGCATCGACTCCCCCGTGGCGGCCTACCGGATGATGAAACGTGGCTGCAAGGCAGTGTTCGTGCATTTCTCCGGACGCCCGCTGGTAAGTCGTGATTCCGAAGAGAAGGTCCAGGAACTGGTCCAGCTGCTGACGGCCTATCAATACCATTCGCAGCTCTACATTGTGCCCTTCGGCGAGATTCAACGTGAGATCGTCGCGAACGCCCCGGCGGCGTTTCGTGTCGTCTTGTATCGACGGATCATGGTGCGCATCGCCGAAGAGCTCGCGCGGCGTCATGGCTGTTGGGCGCTGGTCACCGGCGATAGCCTCGGCCAGGTCGCATCGCAAACACCTGAGAATCTGTCGGTGGTGGAAGCAGCCGCGGAACTCCCGCTTCTGCGCCCGTTGATTGGCATGGACAAGATCGAAATTACCGAGCAGGCGCAACAGATCGGGAGCTTCACAACGTCGATCGAGCCGGATCAAGACTGCTGCAAACTCTTCGTGCCGTTACACCCGAGCACCAGAACCAAACCCGACGATATCCTGCGCATCGAACGGGGCCTGGAGATCAGCACGTTCGTCAAGCAGGGCGTCGAAAAGGCCGAGCTGTCGACGTTCACCTTTCCTTCGTAATCCGATCCAGGGCTCGCTCCCGAACCAGTCGAAAGTGGGTATTGAGCTCCCGCTCCATGGCGACGGCGACCAGCCAATCGGGGACAAGCGTCTTCACCTCGACCAACAAGTCGAATTCCGCCCGCGTTTGCGTTCCGTCGCCGGCCGGTTGCAGCCTCCACTCCCGATGGTACCGTGTGAAATCTCCCCCCTTGAGGTGCGTGATGAGCCCCCCGCCCGGCAACGCCTGCGATTCACAGAGCAGCCGTTGTTCGCCGGGTAACAACGCATGTGAAATATAGATGTCGGTGAGGACCCGCCCGTCCTGCTCTTCAACCTGCGCCACCCGCATCCGGGTTTCAAATAGTTCAGGCCAGTTGCGGTACTCGGACAGGATCGACTGAAGCACCGCTGGGCCGCCGGGAAACAGCAGGGTGGCCGTCGCCCGCACACCGCCGTCAGGATCAGGCTGTACCACAAGCGCCCGCAGCAGATGGGTAGAACCAACCTCTCCAGCCGTCGCGCTCCCGACCGGCACGGTCACCAGAGCGAGCAGGCAACCGGATACCAACCAAACCCATCTCACGACGAATCGTAGCCTGTCCATCACAGTATAACGGTGGGGTTCGTGAACCGGACGAAATTGCGCGCCTCAGACGGACGTCGCACCCGGAAAATTGCAGAACCGACACTCATGCGTTCCTCCACACCTTGAAACCGTCTCAATACCCGGGCGACCGGAATCGCTCGCCGGCCTTCAGCGCTGCTCAAGAAGTATACTCATTGAATGCGCCCAGTGCGAGCGCAACGACGGGACGAATACAATTATGCCTGCTGACCGGATGATCACACGGTTGAAAACGGCGGGAACCTGAACGGCTACGCAGAGGCAGGGCGAAACACCAGTACGACTCCTGACGGGTCTCCCCGCTCATCACGGATCATGGCCGCGCTGTCGCTGATCCGATGCTCGTGCCCGTTGCGACTCACGAGAAGAAACGGGCGCCCGCCAAGATCGGCAGACGTTCCCTTACGCAACATCTGTACGGCCGGATGCAGCACGGACCTCCGACTCTCCGGATCTAACACCACCATTACTTCCTGAACTGCCTTCCCCAGGGCATCGGGCTGCGACCAGCCGGTCAATCCCTCAGCCGCCGGATTGAGCATGGTCACCCGTCCCTGCTGGTCGACCGTCACAACGGCATCTTCCATCGACTGAACGACCGCATCCAGCCACCGCCCGCGTTGCTCGGCAATACGCGACACACGCTGCCGGAAGAGCGCGAGTTCCAGCGCGGCGCGCAAATCGCTCCTGACAAACGGCTTAATCAAATAGGCCAACGGCAGGGTTTCCCTCGCGCGCTCCAGTGTCTCCTCATCCGAAAAGGCCGTCAGGTAGATCACCGGTGCGCCATACTGGGTTTGGATGATCCGGGCCGCGTCGATCCCATCCATCGGCCCCTTCAGCTTAATATCCATGAGAACTAAATCCGGCCGATGCTCCCCGGCCAGCCGTACGGCCTCATCCGCGGATGCCACCACACCCACGACCAGATACCCGAGTGCGCGCAGCTGACGTCTGATGTCTTCAGCCACGACCACTTCGTCATCGACGATCAGAATTTTTGCCTGCGCCATAGTACAACCCGATGAAACGAGATCGGAAAATTGGTATCGCCGCTCACACCACACACCGCTCGAGCGCACTACACACGTATCCGCACAGCGCTCGATACCCCACCGCAACGCAACTAACATGCCACCTGGCCTTCCCTGTACTGGCATCATGTTATGCCGGGCGGGATTCTTGCCCCCATACACCAACGGTGGTTTTTGAACAGTCCTTGGACAGAATCGGCAGAAAACAAGGCTTGCGTGGACCAGGCGCTCCGGGAAAGATTCGCTGCGGAAATGACCGCTGTGATACGATGCCGCTCTTTAACGGAGTTGATCCAACATGTCTTGGCTGATTCGTCCGATCCTCCCCCTACTGCTCGGCTGTGTCCTCGCATGGAGCCTTATTCCCGACGAGGGGCAGGCCCAAGCGCCGCCGGAGTCCTCCGCGACGACCGAACAATCCTGCAGTTTCGGCATGGCGAAAGGCGATCCCACTCACCAGTGCCAGGTGCCGATTCCCGCCGGCTGCGTCATCGCCCGCTTCCCGGGAACCGACAAACCGTGGACGACCATCTCCAAAGCCGGTCGCACATTTTGCACCTTCGATCAGAAAGGCACGGACTGGAAGACGCGCATTACCGGCCAATGTACTCGCTGCGATTCCGGCCATTGCACCGGGCAATTCATGGTGCGATTCGAGTGCGCGAAGCCGTAATGTCCGCGTCCCTCACAGTCGCCATCAAACAAGCCGCCCGCGAACTCGGCTTCGACGCCGTCGGTATCAGCCTCCTTCCTACGCAAACGAACCCAGCCGTAAATCTGAATCGTGAGGCCTCGGCAGGTGACCTGCTGGACCGGCTCCAAGAATGGCTCAGGCGCGGATACCACGCGACCATGGCCTGGATGGTCCGTGATCCCGAGCGGCGAGCCGATCCCACCCGAGTACTGCCCGGCTGCCGATCGATCATTTCTGTCGGCATGAACTATTACACAGACTATCGGGCCGACGAACGCCAGGGAAACGGGCGCATTGCCCGCTATGCCTGGGGCCTCGACTACCACAAGATCCTTGGTGACAAGTTGGCCCAACTCGCCGAGCGCATCGGCGCGCTGGCCCCGGCCAGCCTCAACCGGGCCTATGTCGACACGGGGCCGGTCATGGAGAAGGTCTGGGCCCAGCAGGCCGGACTCGGATGGATCGGCAAACATTCGAACCTTGTCTCGACAGACTTCGGCTCCTGGCTACTCCTGGGAGAAATTCTGACGACCCTGGAGCTGGAGCCGGATGAGGCGGGAACCGATCTCTGCGGAAGCTGCACGCTCTGCATCCAGGCCTGTCCGACCGGCGCGATCACCGAGCCATACGTCGTCGATGCCGGACGTTGCATCTCCTACCTGACCATCGAACTTCGCGGCACCGAACCGCCGATCGCCGAGGACCTCAGGCGAGAGCTGGGCAACCGGATTTTCGGCTGCGACGATTGCCTGGACATCTGCCCCTACAACGTCCAGGCCAGACCAACCACCGAACCCGGCTTCCAACCTTCCTCGCTCACCGGTGCCCCGTCGCTGCTGGCTCTGACGAAGATGGACGAGCAGACCTTCGGCACCACGTTCAAACACAGTCCCATCCGCCGCGCAAAATACGCCGGACTCCAACGCAATCTCTCCTGGGCGCTCTCCAATGAACCCGCCCCCACCGATCGGCACAGCCCCACACCTCCGCCGAGCGCCGATCCCCGCTAAGCCCCACCCACTGTTTCTCCCCGGCCGATAGTGGTAGGCTACGGTCTCATGTCCTCCCTCATGTGAGGACCCACCTCAGCCGGTTGCGAGGCCATGCACGCACCCACCCTCCTGATCGTCGAAGATGAAGAACGAATGCGCCGGCTCTTCGAGCTGGTGCTGAAACCCGCCGGGTATCAGCTGCTCCTGGCCCGCTCGGGGGACGAAGCCCTCCGCGTGATCCAGGAACACGAATCCCTCGACATGATCATCACGGATCTCCAATTGGGCGCCGTCTCGGGCATGGATGTGCTGGAAGCAGCCCGGCAACAGGTGCCCGATGTGCCGGTCCTTATCGTGACCGGATACGGCACCGTTAAATCGGCCGTCGAGGCCATGCAGAAAGGCGCCTACGACTACATCTCCAAGCCCGTCGACAATGAAGAGTTGAAGATCGTCATTGCCCGCGCACTGCAGGTCCGCCAGCTCGCCCGGGACAATCGCATCCTGCGCGCAGGGTTGCACGAACAGTTCGGCTTCGACCGCATTGTCAGCGTCTCCAAAGAGATGGAACTGATCAAGAGGCTCGCCCGGGAAGTGGCGCAGACCGACGCCACGGTGCTCATCACAGGCGAAAGTGGAACGGGGAAGGATCTGCTCGCGCGCGCCATCCACCTCGTCAGCCCACGCGCCCAAGGCCCGATGGTGGCTCTGAACTGCGCCGGCATCCCCGAGCACCTGTTGGAATCTGAACTGTTCGGGTATGAAAAGGGAGCGTTTACCGACGCGAAGAAATCCAAACCGGGACGCTTTCAAATGGCGGATCGAGGCACGCTGTTCCTGGACGAAATCGGCGAACTGAGTTTGACGGCACAGGCCAAACTCCTTCGCGTCCTCGAACAGCATGTCGTGGAACCGTTGGGCGGAGTGCGCAGTGTCGCCGTCGATATTCGGGTCATCGCCGCGACCAACCAGGAATTACCCGATCTCATCAAAGCCGGCCGTTTCCGCCTCGATCTCTACTATCGCCTGAACGTCTATCAACTCCGGATGCCGCCCCTTCGCGAACGGCCGGAGGACATCGAGCCGATTCTGACTCAGTTCCTCGGCCAGGCCCGTCGGGAACGCGGCAGCCGCATCAAGGGAATGACCGCCGAGGCGCTCACGATTCTCAAACAGTATCCCTGGCCGGGCAACGTGCGAGAACTGCACAATGTCGTGGAGTGGCTGACCATCACCTGCAAACAGGACGAGATTACGCCCGAGCACCTGCCGGCCTCGTTCAAGACCGCTCCGCCGACAAACGAAGAGAAGCCGGCCGGCACACCGTCGCTCCTCGCGCTGGGACTCTCCGTTGAGGAAGTCGAAAAGACGATGCTCCAAGAGGCGTTGCGCAAAACCGGGGGGAACGTGTCCGAAGCCAGCCGTCTGCTCAAAATCACACGCAACACGTTGCGATATCGAATGGCCAAACACAACCTGTCGCTGCCCCCAGGCTGATGCGTCGCCTAAGACGAACCGGCGGACTCCAGAGAAAATTCTTCGTCGCGCTGCTCATTGTCGGCATCGTGCCCGGCATGGTCGCGCTCTGGGCGACCTACCGCTCCAGCACCGCCACCCTCAAGCAAGCCATCGGTGAAGGGTTCCAGGAGATCGCGCGTTCCACCTCCATTCGACTGGCGACCGCCGTCGACAATGAAATCGAACGCGCCATCCGGCTGGCGCTCGTCCCGCTGCACGTCCGTCAGCCGGTCGTCCTCGCCAACCACCAGGCCGATGCCACAGCCGACAAGACACAACATCAGCCATCACCGGCTCATCCGAAATCCAACAACCCGCCCGCGGTGGACCAGGACACCACAGGCTACCTCGACGAATGGGCGCGCGAGTCCCGGCACTATGTGCGTGTCACCATTGCCGACCGGCAGGGACAGGTCGTCGCCTCGACAGATCCGCGGCTGCCGCCGCAACAGACGGGCGAAGTCTGGTGGCGTGAAGCCATACAGGCCGCACCCGGTACGTCCTACGTCAGCAACGTGACGTTCGATCCTCAGGTGAACGACATGGTCTTCCATGTTGCCGTCCCCATCCTTGACGACACCCGACGAGCCGCCATCGGCGTCGTCGGCCTCGTCATCCGTCGCAATCTGCTGACTCAAATGATCCTCCCCATCCAGATCGGGAATACGGGTCACGCCATGCTGCTCGACACGCAAGGCACGCCGTTGATCTGTCCGGTCCTGCCGCCCACCGCCCATTTGATTCCATCGACCTTGATGGACCGACTGACATTGGATCGCCCCCTGTGGCTGGTCGCAGAAGATGACGCGCATGGCGGCCGCGATGCGATCGTCGGGGCGGCGCCGGTCCGGCTGACTCATCCGCTGACGCCGGGGAGCCTCGACGGCAACCGGTGGTATGCGTTTATCCGGCAGGCGCCCGAGGAAACCTATGCGCCGATCTATTCCCTATTGCTGACGGTCGGCTTGATCGGGTTCGGGCTGGTGATCGTGCTTTCCGCCTTCGGGTTCGTCGTCGGGTATCGCATCGTGAAACCGATCCTGGCGCTCCAGCGCGAAGCGGAGGGCCTTCGCCTCACGCTGGCCTTACCGGAGAACGGCAGCGTGAACCGACCCCTCACTCCGTTGCTTTCGCCGGGCTATCAGACCGGAGATGAAATTGAAGACCTGGCGACAAGCTTCGCCGCCATGCGGAAGGTGCTGGAGGAAAATCTGCGGACGATCCGGTCACAGCAACATGAACTGATCCGGCAGGAAAAGCTGGCGTCGGTGGGACAACTGCTCGCCGCCCTCGCCCATGATCTGCGGAACCCCCTCGGCGTCATCCGGAGCTCCGCACAAGTCGTGCTGGAGGGGCCGCAGGAAGAACCCATCCGCCTGGAAATGGCTCGCTATATCATCGATGAAGTCGACAAACTTTCACTGCGACTCCACGACTTTCTCCGTTATGCCAGACAGAAGCCGCCTGACTTCAAGGTAGAACCTGCGGAAGCCGTCGTCCGCGCTGCGCTGAGGCAGTGGGAAGCGCAGGGTGGCCATGAACGCATCCGGGTCGAAGAGCGATTCGGGAATGCCCTGCCCTCGATTCAGGTCGACCCGGAGCAGGTCAAGGAGGCCCTGATGAACCTCCTCATCAATGCGCGGGAAGCGATGCCGGAAGGAGGAACCCTGACCCTCACGACCAGAGCCGGACAGGACAGCGAGGTGGAAATTGAGGTGGCCGATACCGGAATCGGCATCGCTCCGGAACACCTTTCACGAATCTTCGAGCCCTTCTTCACGACCAAAGCCTATGGAACCGGTCTCGGCCTCACCAACGTCAAACGGCTCGTTGAAGACAACGGCGGAACCCTGGTCGTGAACAGCAACGCAGGAGCGGGAACATCCTTCACCCTGCGCTTTCGTGCGGCGGCAGGTTGAGCAGAATGTAGTCGCTCGTCGTTCGTGAAACGTCGTTCGACCCCCGTCCAAAAACAAGAGCCTATGGGGCGAGTAGAGGAATGGACCTCTTGGCTCCCGGTCCTCGCCCTATGCTCTACCCCTGACGAGATACGTTTCACGATTCACGCTTCACGGCGGTCGCAGGTAAAGCCGGAGGACTTTTTCAGCCTCCTGCTAGCCCGGATTATTCATGAATGCCGTCGCGAGGCGTTCGAGACGGAAGCCCGCCGAGGCTGCTCGCACGTAAGGCCGACGCAGGCGTACTGGCAGTCCGTCGAGGAGGCCGAACGAGAACAGCCTCGCCGGGCGACAGGATCGGACGCCGGAGCAGGGATTCATGAATAGTCCGGGCTAGACGCGTTTGGTCATGCGGAGGAACCGTTCCTGCAACACCAAGCCGTTGGATACAAGACGCTTGGTGCGAATGGTTTTCTGCACGGCCTCGATCCGCACGGAAAAGTTGGGATGGGTCTTAAACAGCGCACGGTCATCGCCCTTGAGATCGCGCAACCGCGTCAGTAGGCCCACATAGGCCTCCGCATCGTATCCGACCCGCGCGGCGAACAATTCACCGACCGTATCGGCCTCTGTTTCTTTCTCCTGATCCAGACCTTCATCGAGCAGCTTCTTGACGGCGCCGTCGATCACGCCCTTGAACGCAGCCGGATTACTCGTCGCATAGGAGAGGCCGGCTTCGGTCACTCCGGCCAGGCGCTTGCTGCGTTGAATCACATCGAGGATATGCTTTTCGCTCACATGCGCAATTTCATGCCCCAGGACGGCGGCGAGCTCCGCCTCATTCTTGATTTGCCTGAGCAGGCCCCGGGTCACAAAAATATATCCGGCGGGCGCGGCAAACGCGTTGATCGACTCGTGATCCAGAATGGCGACATGGTATGGAATATCGGGCCGGTC
This sequence comes from Nitrospira sp. ND1, assembly GCF_900170025.1. Taxonomy (NCBI): domain Bacteria; kingdom Pseudomonadati; phylum Nitrospirota; class Nitrospiria; order Nitrospirales; family Nitrospiraceae; genus Nitrospira; species Nitrospira sp. ND1. The sequence continues at coordinate 789,443 of NZ_FWEX01000006.1, forward strand.
GGACGTGTTGGCCACCGCCCTCCCTACCAGGTTTACATAGCGAACTAATTCGGGCTGATCCACAACACCGCCGTACCGTGCCACGACTTGCAGGGCTATCGCCTGCCCGATCGACGATTCTTCCTCGTAGCCGATGGGAAACAGACTGCCGACGACATTGCCTGCGCCATGGATCGCACCGGCCAATCGGGGATTGCCGGACTGTCGGGCGACATCCTCGGCAGCCCGCTGCACCTCTGCACAACCAGCCACAGTCATCGAGAGCGCCATCAGGCTCGTCATCCAGATCCTGTTATTTCGCATATTCGCCCAGGCCTCCTTCCCGCATGAACTCTTCGACGTCCTGGTCGGGGATTTGATAGGCCGTCATGCGATCCACTACCTCCCGATCCCGCGCGGACACGCCGGCCCGGTCGGCATAACCCTCGGACGCCTTGTCCAGCCCTCTGGCGCCCGCCGATGCGGTGGTCGCGGACGCGTCTCCGCCCCGCATGCTCTGGCCAAGCCGAGCCAGGGTGTCGTTGCCTCCGGACGGTTTCGATGTCGATGTCTTGTGGGCGAAGATCCATCCACGCGCGCCGGCTGAAGTCTTGACCTCCACCCAGCTTCCATCGCGACCGACCACCTCCAGCGCGTCGCCGAACTTCACGTTCCCGACCACGGCATCCAGCGAGGTTTTTCCTGCGCGAAGTTGCGCCGTCTTGGCTTGCACGTAGACGGTTTCAGCCCAGGCTTCCGTCCCCCAGACGAACAGACCGATCCACAGGGCGATGAGCGGAATCCAAAACGATCGTGGTGGTATCACAGCTTCCTCCCCCTCGGCACTGCCACTTATTTTGAGGTCATTTCATAGACGCCGTCCCACTCTCCAGGCGGGGGCATCTGTCGATAATTCGTGGATCGTTCCAGGTAGACCCGCGAAGGCCCATCCGACGGATCCAGGGCAACGGCTTCTGAAAACCTGGCACAAGCCGTTGAGAAATTCCGCATCTTATAGGCCGCCAGCCCTTCCAAATACACGTCGATCACGTGCCGCTTCCTGTCATCCAGCTGCCCCTTCCGGGCCAACAGTTCGAACACGACGACCGGCTCTTTTTTCCCTTTCACACGTAGCAGATCGATCTCCCGCACTTCAACGTCGTTCTTCGCCAGTTCGGCCGTCCGCTGGCCGATCAGAATCAGCGTGTCGTAATACTTGCTGGCGCCCTCCAGACGCGAAGCCAGGTTCACACTATCCCCGGTCACTGTGTATTCCATTCGCTCCTCGGACCCCATGTTGCCGACGATGCATGGGCCGGAATTGAGGCCGATCCTGGCGCCGATCTCCGGAAGCCCCTCCCGCTTCCAAACCTCCCGCAACCGGGCCAATTCAACCTGACAGTCCAGCGCCGCGTAACAGGCCAGCGACGCATGCTTCGGGTCGTTCAGCGGCGCGCCAAAGAGCGCCATGATCCCGTCACCGAGATACTTGTTCACATTGCCACGATGGGTGGTCTTGATGATGGTCGTCATCGCCGACAAGTAGCGATTGAGCAATGTCACGAGGTCTTCGGGAGACATCTTCTCCGAGATCGTCGTAAAGCCTGCGATGTCGGAAAAAAAGATCGTGATTTCTTTTTTCTCCCCGCCGAGCTTGATGGCCTCGGGATTCCGCATGATCTCCTCGACCACCTCGGACGACATGTACTTGTCGAAGGCCGCCCGCATGAGACGGCGCTGCTTGCCTTCGGTCACATATTCGACGGTCGCGGCCGTGCCGAACGTCAAGGCCAGCGCCGCTTCCGGAAACACCAGTTCCAGCCACCGCTCGTGCCCGGCAAACGCATGTACGACTAATCCATAGTAGGCCACCGCCAATCCAATCGTGACGCCGAACTTGACCGGGTAGGAACGGAACAACATGAACGTGCCGGCAGAAGCCAGACAGAGCAGCAGGAGGGTCGTCAGCGAGAACCACCTCGGAGCTGCTTGCAAGCCCTGCCCGTGCAGGAGATTGTCCAACGCCGCCATATGAATGAGCACACCGGGCGTGGCGGCAGAGAACGGCGTGACACGAAGATCGTAGAGCCCCGCCGCCGTACCGGCGATAAACACCACCTTGTCCTTGAACAACGACGGATCCAGCGACGGCCGTTCGCCCTTCTCCTGCTGCGCGAAGGCCTGCAACACCCGTCCGATCGAATACTTCTTCGCATGGTAGGTCTGCTCCAGGGATCCATGCCAGTCAATCAACAGGCTGCCGTCGGTCTCCAATGGAACGTGGTGGGCGCCGATCTGCAGACGCCCGTCACGCATCGAGAGCCGGTCGGCGCCGAGCAGGTATTGCGCCACCGCTACCGAGAGATGCGGCACGACATTGCCGTTGACCTGCCCCAGCAGCGGAACCCGCCTCGTCGGTCCATCGGCGTCGGCAGACAGGTTGATGACACCCAGCCCGCGCGCCTGTTGTGCCAGCACCGGAATCGGCAGTTTCACTCCGGCATGAGTATCCGGCGCTTGTCTCGCATCCGACGACTCCACCGTGACCGTGGCGCGAGGCTGCGCCTCAGGCGGGATCGCAGCGGGCTCAGCCTGGAACAGCATCGGCAGGAACACGTTGCCTGCCGCCTTCAGGTCATCGGCAAACGACTGGTCGAATTCTTCCGCATTCTCGTCCGCCTCGAAGAACATCACATCGAACACGACGGCTCTGGCGCCGGCTTGCTTGAGATACCGCACGACATAGCCGAATCGATCGCGAGGCCAGGGCCAGCGCCCGAATGCCTCGAGGCTCGATTCATCGATGGCGAGTAACACAAGATTCGAATTGGCTTTGGCAGGATCCGCATAGCGTCGGACCAAATGATCCAGCGCTTTGAGTTCTGCGACCTCGAACCAGCGGGAGGTGCTGAGCCCGGCCACGAGGGCGAACACCGTCAGGCCCACCGCGACCGCCGAAAGAATTTTTCTTTGAAAGGGAGTGGAGGTCATGAAGGCGATTGCACGATCAAAGACACGCTGACCATCGGGCTATCGTACGTGAGAATGAACCGGAGGGAAAGGGGGCTGGAGGGGGCCTTTTTCAGCACCCGGCTGGCCCGGATGATTCCTGAGGGCCGTCGCGAGGCGTTCGAGACCGAAGCCCGCCGGGGCTTCTCGCAAGTGAGGCCGACGCAGGCGTACTTGGAGTCCGTCGAGGAGGCCGAACGAGAAAAGCCCCGCCGGGCGAGAGGATCGGACGGCGGAGCAGGCAGTCAGGAATCTTCCGGGCTAGGGGACGTCGGTCGCGCAACGAAATCCTAACGTCGGCCCCCAGTACGTCATCTCGTCCCAGCCCCGGTAGCTGGCGCGCAACTCGAGAGGCCGCTCCATCCAGCTGCCGCCTCGCAAGACACGAAACGTCCCGCGCAACGGCCCCTGCGGATCCCGGGCCGGCGACGTGCGGTAAAAATCCTCCGCATACCAGTCCTTCACCCATTCCGACACCATCCCGATCATGCCGAACACGCCGTAGGGTGACGCGGAGACTGAGGGCAGGCCCAACGGATCGACGCCATTGGCAGAATTCCCGTCCGTCAGCTTGACCCTGCTTTTCTGAATCACCTCGTCGCTGTTACCCCAGGGATATCGGCGGCCGTCGATTCCCCGCGCCGCCTTCTCCCATTCCGCCTCCGTCGGCAATCGTTTACCGACCCACTGACAGTAGGCCCGGGCTTGAGACCAGGTGACATTGGTCACCGGGAATTGGGCTCGCTGAGTATCATCGAAGGCATCGCGCACTTTCGGAATCAGACATGCGCCTCCCTCCACACAGGCCCGGTACTGCCCGTTCGTCACTCCATGCCGGTCGATCCAATAGGCACTCACATACAACCGATGGATCGGACGGGCATCGGGCAAACCATCCTCCATGCCCATGAGGAACTCGCCGGCGGGAATCAACACCATCTCCCCGGGAGGTGTCAGTCCTTGATCGACGAATCGCTTGAGCTCTTCCTGCTGGCTTGCCAGCAGTTGAGCATTCACGCGATCAATAGATTCGTCTCCGGCCAGGGGAACCGGCTCATGGACAGGAGCGGGCGGCACTGGGACACGGGTGACGGACGGCTGGGCACTGTGCCGGCCATCGGAAGACGGAGGCATCGGTGCGGGGTGAATGACCGTGGCCGGCCCTTCGGACATGCGCACGGTTTCGATCCGCACGGACGTCCGCGTGAGTTCCGTGACCAGATCACCGTTGCCCTTTCCCTTGGGCGACCCCCTTCTCCCCCTGCCGATGGCGGAGAAATCGAAATCCGGGATGTTGGCTAACAGGGGCGTGGCATAACTGATCGGCACGGCAAAGGCCATCCCTTCCGGCACGATCCCGGACGGATGGGTAAACTTCGTAGTGAGGATTCCCACGACTTCGCCCTTCCGGTTAAACACCGGGCCTCCGCTGTTGCCGGGATTCACCGCGGCATCGACCTGAAAGACCCGTTGCACGCCCTTGGTCCTGACGGCAGCCACATGGCCACGAGTGATGGTGATTTCGCGTAACCCGAACTGAAACCCGACGGCAATGACCTCCTGGTCCAGCTTCACAGCGCCGGCATACCCGAGCAACGCCTCGGAGAGCCCCACCGTCTCCACCTTGAGCAAGGCGAGATCGTGTTCCGCATCCACGCTCACCAGCACGGCGGGCGCCCGAAATTCCCCGGACGTCACGATCGTGATCCGCTTCGCATTGGCAACGACATGGTGGGCCGTGAGGACATACCCATCACGATGAACAATGACGCCGCTACCGGCCGGCTTTTCTACCGGCAATGGCGGACGCTCGTTCGCCCGTCCACTTTCGACAGGCGCGAACAACAGGACAAGCAGGACCAGGTAGATCTTCATTTTCCGACCGGCAACAGCACGCTAATGGCACCGGCGTTTTGCCCCAACGTGAGGCCTTCCCGCGGATAGCCCGTGCGATCGAGTCCCCCCTTCGGACCGCCATGGCAATCGAGGCACTGTCTCGTCGCATAGAGCGGAAACATCAGGCGTAGCGACGAACTGTTGGCAGCCATTTCACTGATGACTTTTTCCCGGGGGTAGGCGGAGTCCGCAAAAGCCTCCAATGCGACCCGTTCGTACGAGTCAGGCCGATTGGCAGGATTCCGGGGATCCAAGGCAGTCTGTTTGAGTCGTACGCCCGTCACAGCGGTGAAGCGCGTGGACACGCGCGCTCCGAACACGGCCGGAATAAACCCCTTGAACCCGGCCCCCTGCCGATTGAGTTCCGCTTGAGCATCCGCGATTACCTGCTTGCTCACCGTCACCAGCTCCTGAAGCAGATGGCGGCTCCGCGGGGATAGCGTACCGCCGGCCAACTCATCCAGGTTGATGCCGGCTCGGCCACGGAACATATCGCGTAGTTGTCCTTCAAAAGCCTCCGGCGTGAAGCCTTTGTGTGCCTTGGTCGGGTCATCTAGTAAAGTTTGATTGTCATTCACGACTGCGCGGCCGGAGTCGAGCAGGATGGCCAGCAGACGAGCCGTCTGCTCCAGTTCGAGAATGGTGTGAAAGGGAATAGTCGACCGGTCGGAGGACTCAAGCCCCCAGGCAAACGGCAAGGCCGAGGGCCACCCTGCTGCTACCAGGCACGCCAGCATCCACGGCAGACGTCGCATGAGCCGCCTCTGGTGCATTCGCGTTGCGGACTGCGAGAACCGCGCGCTCCTGCCCCTGATTACCTGGCAGGAGCGCGCGTCAGTAAAAATCGTACGAGCCTCTCACGATGAAGTCAAGGCGACGACACGCACGACAGTCACATTACCGACCAGACTGGATGTCGATCATCACGTTGTCGGAATCCAGCTCGATCGTCACAGGCATCCCCTCCTGAAATACCGACAGCTTGCTTCCCGCCAGCGCGTCGACTTCAAACCGTTCGAATCCCTCAGGAGTCGAGATCTGAATCTCCCCCCAGAAGGGGTCCGCATAGTGAATCCGGCCGGCCACGACCTTGTGATTGGCAAAGTGTTCACCGCCCGGCCTGGCCGCGTCCAGCAACACGTTCCCTGAATCGATCAGTAACCAGACTTCATCGCCGAGCCGAGCATTGTGCAGCCCCACCCGATCGGCCTTGTTCGGACTGATTGTCCGGAATTGCAACCCATAGGGAGTTTTGACAAACAGGAGCCCACTCTCGATTTTGACGATCTGCCCACTCACCGCCGAACGCACACCCATCAGCGGGCTGTCGGTCGAATCAGCCCATCCTGATGCCACCGGGAAGAAAACCCCTATCGCAGCGACGACTAGGCACGACTTCCACCTCATAACGGCCTCCTTTCGCACCAACTCACATCCAGGCATCGACTCAATAGCCCGGCTCGGTGCCTCCGCCGGGCGCCGGTGGAACCGTGATGCCGTATTCCAGGATCGGCGTGACCATCAACGCAAAGTTGAACAACTCGTCGGCAGCGACATCGTGAATGCCCTGCTCACGGGCCCTGAGCATCTTGAACCACTTGCCCATTTCCGACTTGACCGTCCGGGTATCTGCACGATCCACCGCCTCTTTCACGGTCTGCAACCGTTGGCTGTAGGGTTCCCAATTCGAACCGGGATAGCTGGTCTTGTAGAAGTTGAGGGAGTTATTGATTTCATCGACCCAGGACTGCTGGGCAGACACAGACCCTGCCAGCAATGCCAAGCCGACGCACAACCCGAAAACCAACGCACAGATTCCATATCCTCTGTTCTGAATAGTCATGATGCGCCTCCTCTCAATGACACGATCCCACCCGGATCAGAAGGAGACCGACGATTGGCGGTCCGACTCGCGCGCATTCTCCGCATCGGTGGCGTCCGGCGTCTTCAGCTTATTCGTGTCCATGCTTCCGGATGCGCCGCTCTCCGGAACCATCATGTGACGATCAAACCCCTTCTCCATGTCGTTTACCGACGGCTCGGAGGATGTCGGACTCTCCCCGGAACCGATCTCCGTTTGCGGCGAGGGAACTCCGATCATCTGGTCGGGATGGATCACTTGCGCCTGTCCCCCGGACGCAATGAACAGCCCCAGGCCCAACCCACCGACAATGACGCACACAGACTTGATACGTGATCCCGTTTCCATGATGTATCCCTCCTCCATGAAGGATGACCGCATTGCACAGGCACTCTGCGGCAGCACTTAGAACAGTACTGGAAGCGGGACACGGGGCCTATTGCCTGGAGGGTGGATTTTCCCTCCACCCTTTGAGTGAGGACTTGGAGGGAATGAACGGGGATCTAGCGGCTCTGCAGATAGGTGAGTACGGCTTCAACCCGGCCGCTCACACGGAGCTTCTGATAAATATGGTGCAGATGGGTCTTGACGGTATCCAGGGACACGCACAATTGATCGGCGATTTCTTTGTTGCTCCGTCCGGCAGCCGCGCAGGCGAGAATTTCATGCTCGCGTTCCGTAAGGAGCGACAACCCGCCGCCCTCCGATTCGCCCTGTTTGTTCACCAGGGCCATCGCCTTCTTGGCGAAGCCGTCGGGCATGAAGGGAGATCGCACCACGTCGCCCTCGAACGTGGCGCGAATGATCCGCAGAAACTCCTGGTGGTCGGCGTCTTTGAGGATGTACCCGCAGGCTCCCGCTTGCACGGCGGCCACGATCCGGGCATCGTCGTCATGTACCGACAGCATCAACACCTTGCTGTCCGGCACGCAGCTGCGGATCAATCGCGTGGCGGTGATGCCGTCCAATCTGGGCATGTCCACATCCATGAGGACGATGCCCGGCTTGTGTGCCACCGCGAGATCAAACGCCTGCCGGCCATCCATCGCTTCCCCGACCACAACGAGATCTCGCTCATGTTCCAGCAGCAGGCGCAAGCTCTGCCGGAACAACCGTTGATCTTCGGCAATCACGATGGTGATGGGCATACCTGCTCCTGCCTGACCGGCAACGCGACCGTAAAGACCGCGCCGCCTTCGGGACGATTCGCCGCCTTGATCTGCCCGCCATGGGCGTCCACCACCAACCGGCAGAAGTGCAGCCCCAGGCCGCGTCCGATCCGGTAATCCTGCCCGTCTTTTTTTCTGAAAAACATCTCGAAGAGATGCGGCAGGTCCTCCGGCGCAATTCCAGGCCCCTCATCTTGGATCTGAATCGTCACGGTCGAACACGCATCCGGCCCGGCGACAGTTTCTCCCTGTGAGACCTGTCCCCCGTTCACCTGCACGCTAATCATGATGGCGCCCCGTGCCGGCGAATACTTCAGCGCGTTGTGGATCAAATTGATCAACACCCGTTGCAAGCGTCGGCCGTCCCCCATGATCCACACCGCCTCCGAGGGAACCTGCACATTGAAACGCACCTCTTGCGCCTCGGCCTCGGAGCGAAACAGTCGTAACACTTCGTGCATCAGCAGACTTGGCGACACCGGCGACGTACTCAACGGCAGTCCCGAATAGTTCTCCTGATAGACATCCAGCATGTCGTTGATCATGCCCAGCAGGAGATCAGTGGTGAAGCGCAGGTCCTCCAGACAGCGACGCGGCGGATCCTGCCCCATCTCCGGACAGCCTCCAAGCCACTCCAGCGTCTTCTTGATCCCGGCCAGCGGATTCCTGATGTCGTGGGCAAACATCGAGGCAAACTGGCTCAACGAGGCCAGCCGCTCGGATCGAACGACTTGCCGCTCAAGCGCCTTCTGCTCGGTGAGGTCGCGGAGTTGGATCATGATCGATTCAATGCGGCCCGCTTTCTTGACCGGCACCCAATCAACCTCCATCGTCAGATCACCGGTGGGTATCGGGACGTGCATCGCCCCACCCGACAGGTCCGCCCCGATCCGAATCACTGACTCCAACTGCTCCAGCAGGCGAGGCCGCTCTGACTCAGCGACAAGGTCCGTGAACGGGCGCCGGGCGAGGGTCGAGACCGGCCGCCCGAGTATGACCTCCCCGCGCCGATTGATGTCCAGGATGGAACCGAACGGATCGATCAGAATTTTGGTATCGACCGAATGGTTCCACAGGAGCCGGTAATGCTCCTCCGACGTGGCGAGATCAAGATTCACCTGCTCCAACCGGCGGACGTACTGTGCCTTCACTCGGGATGCCTGTTCCAATCGTTGTGCGAGATCGTCGAAACTCGCGGCCAGCGCATCGATCTCGACAATCCCGCTGGGCCGTGAGGGGGCCTGAGACGGCAGCGGTTCCGACGGCCATGCGCCGCCGAAGACATTGACCCGCTGAATCAAATCGCCGAGGGGACGCACGATGCGCCGGGCCAGCCGCCAGCGCAGCCACACGATGAACACGACGGCTCCGACCCAGAACGCCCCCAGTTTCCCCATGAGGGCCAACAACGGCTCGAACGTCTCCGACGGATCCTGCTGCATCAGGATGAACCAGCCACGGGCTTGCTCGATCTGCGCCGGCAGGACGACCCGGGCCAGACCGATGATGCTCTGGTTCCCGCCATGCGTATCCTGCTCCAACGGAAGCCATCGAGCGGCGGGAGCGTCCGCTGGTGCCTGCATAGATTGTGTCTGGAGGGTCGCGTGAAGATTGGGGGCAAGCATGGAACAGGCGAGCACTACACCGTCCTCGGCCAACAGCATCATGTGTCCTGTGCGGCCGATGCGGCTTCCCACAATCGAGGACAAGATACGGTCCGTCCCGATCACGGCCTTCAGGGCCCCTCGCACCGGCTGCCCCTGTCCGCCGATCGGCACGGCGACTTCCCAAAAACCCCGGCCGCTGCCGTCAACAGTCAGCGGACCGGCCCAGGCGCGTTGAGCCGAGAACACAACCGGCCACCATGGTTGCTGCGCATAAAAAGTCCGCGCGGATTCGCTCTGCCGGCCTCCGACCAATTGGCCATCCCCTCGGACAATCACCAGCGAGTGAAAATAACGATGCTGCTCCTCTCGCCACTGCTCGAACTGCAGCGTAGGTTGCTTCGCAGAGGACGCCCCTTCCACGGATGCTCGAATCTCAGGAAGGGCACTGAGTCGTTGCATCCATTCAAGTTCCTTGGCAAGCAACAGGGCCGCTTTGTCCGCGCTCTGGCGGGCTATTTCCTGGAAGGTAATGCCGACTGTGGTGTGAAGTGACTGCTTGGCATGCCAGTAGGCATACACGAGGCCGACTGTGCCGGAAAAGATCCCTACCGATAGCACAGAGAGGGTAATCAAACTCTGGAGACTGACCCGCTGACGCATGGCGGCAGGCCATTGGAGGGAGCGACTCGACCGGCTCCTTGGACCAGGCAGGGAGTTCTGCCGGGAGTGAATGCCAGCCGGATCGCGCATCGGTTACGTCATGTCACGCTCCACTGCTTTCGGACGTACACTCGCCACCCCTTCAGCATACAAAATTTCGGTTGCCGAACATAGGCCTCACAATTCACGGTCATCGCAACTCGACAATAGTGACACCATCGCCTCCCTCCGCGCGATCACCCGGTCGAAAGGTCACGACGTAGGGAGACGCCTTCAGGTAGTCACGTAGTACAGCCCTCAGTCGGCCGGTCCCGTGTCCATGAATGATGCGCACAAACGGGCTCCCGCCGAAGATGGCCCGATCGAGCCCGGCCACCACGATATCCAGTGCGTCGTCCGCGGCCTGTCCCCGCACATCCAACGTCTCCTGAATATCCTCGGGGGCCAGGGTCTGACTGGTTCGCCTGGACGTCACCGTCGTCGTCTTACGGGGCTCGCTTCGAGCGGGCTGAGGGGGTCGTGCGAGGCCGACCAGACTTCCCACGTTCGCTAGAATTTCGCCTTCCCCGACTTTCAGGCGCACACGTTTTTTCCCCTGCGGGCTTTCGAGCAAGGTTCCCGTCATGCCTAACCCGACCACCTCCACCGCATCTCCCACCGACAGCTGATCCACGGGAATCGGCTCCTGCGCCGCTCCCACTTCACGGCTGACTGCTTGCTCCAGTTCGATGAGCCGAACTTTGGTTTCCTTGGCCTTGAGTAACTTTTGGTCGCGCTTGAGGTCGTCGAGCGTGGCTTGGACCGCGGCCCGGGCACGTTGAAATTCATGGGACAGCTTTTTCTTCAGTCCCTGTCGCTCGTCCCGCTCCGACTCCTGCAGGAAGGCCAGCAGTTCCTGAGACTCGCGCGCCGCCTGCTCGGCACTCTGCTTGGCAGCCGTTGCGGCAGCGAGGTCCTCGCTCATACGCCGCTGTTTGTCCTGCAAATCATTCAGCAGGGTCTCCAGGAGCCGATTATCGCCCTGCAGCCGGGCGCGGGCGTCCTGCAGCAACGACTCATCCATCCCGAGACGCCCGGCAATTTCGATGGCCGCCGACCCTCCCGGCTGCCCCTGGATCAGCCGATAGGTCGGGGAGAGGGTGTCGATGTTGAACTCCACACTCGCATTGGCGAAGCCCGGGGTCTCTTGCGCCAACCCTTTCAACAAGCTGTAGTGCGTGGTGGCGACCACCTTCACGCCCGCTGCCGCCAACCGGCACAGCAGAGCGCTCGCCAATGCCGCGCCTTCAGCCGGATCCGTGGACGTGACCGGCTCATCGAGCAATACCAATGCCCGTCCTGGGTGTATCGGCGAGGGCGAAGTGCCGACGCCGGTCCCTTCGGACACCTCCTTCAGCAATTGCACCATCTGCGTAATATGGGCCGAAAAACTGGACAGATCCCGCGCCAGATCCTGCGCATCGCCGATATCCGCATAGACCGAAGGGAAAATCGCCATCTCCGACTCGGGCGCACAGGGAAGATGCAGACCGCAGCGCACCATCAATGCGAACAATCCCAGCAGTTTCAGCGTGACGGTTTTTCCGCCCGTGTTGGGTCCGGAAATGATCAGGACTCGCACGGTTTCATCGAACACCAGGTCATTCGGCACCACCTGTTCCTTGGTCAGGACCAGGAACGGGTGCCGTGCGCGGTTGAGCAGGATACGCCCCTGCTCATTGAGACGCGGCGGAACGGCCTGCAGCCGCTGGCTCAGCCCGGCCTTCGCGGAAATGGCATCAAGCTCGCCCAGCAACGCCACACTGCCGGCAAGCGCCGGCTGATGAGGCGCCACCATCGCCGACAGTTCCCGCAGAATTCTCCGCACCTCACGTTCAACATCCAAATCCACGACTTTGATGGAGTTATTGAGATCCACCAGCTCGCGAGGCTCCAGAAACACTGTGGCTCCGCTCGACGAGACGTCATGCACAATGCCGGGGATCCGGCCCTGCATCTCGGCCTTGATCGGAACCACGTAGCGCCCTTCCCGTTGCGCAAAATAGTGCTCCTGCAGCACCTCCTCATACCGGCGTGAGTGCAGAATCTGCTCGAGGCGATGCCGCATCTGCCACTTGAGGTCATTGGCGCGCTGCATCAACCTGTGCAGTTCGGGGCTGGCTGATTCCCTCATTGATCCGTCGGGATCGATGGCGGCATTTAAGGCAATGGTCAGCCGGCGATACTCCTCGACCGGTCCAAGCTGCACCACCATCGCACCCACGGCCGGGGCATCGGCCTGATGACGCAGGAGATACCGCTGCACGTCATCGATCAATCCCAAAACCAACGCAATGTCCCTCAACTCGTGCGCCTCAAGACAGGCACCCTTGGCGACCCGGCCTAACCACTCCGCCAAATTGGGAAATCGGAGGACCGGAAAGGGATCGACCCCGGACCTCAATCGAAGCATGTCCGACGTTTCCTGCTGGCGCATTTGAGCTTGCGACAGGTTGATTTCCAGAACCAGCGATCGACACCGCTCTGCCCCGATTGCAGACTGGGCGTAGGAGGCCAGGTGATCCAGCAGCTTGGCCCATTCCAGCACGTTGCACGATTCGGACTGTAAGGTTTCAGATTGCATCGCACCCCGACTGCCGGTTGATGGTTACGAAAAAACAGACTCTACCCGACCGCCCTGGCACAGGCAAGGCAAGCCAGGACCGTGTGAATGACGACCGGCCACTAGCCAACAACCACACTCAATGTCCTCTTTTTGTATGCTTGACACATAGAAAGTCGGTCAGTACTATCGCCCCAGACTCAATCAATTCCACCCGTTTAATTCTTGAGGATTTAGCCCCATGACCACACGCATCGGCATCAATGGATTCGGACGCATCGGTCGCAACGTTCTTCGTGCATCCCTCGGAGACCCCAGCCTGGAATTTGTCGCCATCAATGACCTCACCGATGCGAAAACATTGGCCTATTTGCTCAAGTATGACTCGGTCCATGGCACGCTCGACGCGTCCGTTGAGGCCAAAGACGACCAGCTCATTATTGACGGGAAGGCCATCAAGGTTTTAGCCGTCAGGGATCCGAAGGAGCTTCCCTGGAAGGCCCTCGGCGTTGAGATCGTCGTGGAATCTACGGGGCACTTTACCGACCGTGAAGGAGCGGGAAAACATCTCTCGGCAGGGGCCAAAACCGTGATCATTTCGGCGCCCGCAAAGGACCCCGATGCCACAGTGGTCCTCGGCGTGAACGAGCAGGTGTTCGATGCCAAGGCACACCATATCGTATCCAACGCATCCTGCACCACCAACTGCCTGGCCCCGGTTGCCAAAGTCTTGCTGGAAAACTTCGGCATCAAACACGGCGTCATGACGACGATTCATTCCTACACGAACGACCAGCAACTGCTCGATCTTCCCCACAAGGACCTCCGCCGTGCGCGGGCGGCCGGCATGTCGATGATTCCGACCAGCACCGGTGCGGCCAAGGCGCTTCACCTGGTCATCCCGCAACTGAAGGGGAAATTGGATGGACTGGCCATCCGGGTTCCCACCCCCAATGTTTCCCTGGTCGACCTCACGGTCGAAACCGAAAAAGATTGCGATGTCGCAGCAGTGAACGCCGCTTTCAAGAAAGCCGCCGAAGGTCCGATGAAAAATGTCCTGGCTTATTCGGATGCGCCGATCGTCTCGATCGATCTCAAGGACGATCCACACTCTGCGATTGTCGATGCTCCGTTGACCGCAGTGATCGACAAACGACTCGTCAAGGTCACCGCCTGGTACGACAACGAGTGGGGCTATTCCTGCCGCGTGCGGGACCTGATCAAATACATCGTCGCCAAGGGGGCCTGAGCCGACTCTTGCACAACGGGCGTTTCTGACGTGCAGCGCAAATCGGCGTGAATATCGCTAGGCTGCACACACCAGACGAGGAGTGAAGGTCTGTCATGAATATTCGCAAACGAATCATCGAGGATGTCCAGCTTCGTGGGAAACGCGTGATCATTCGCGCCGACTACAACGTTCCGCTCGACGATTCATTGCAGATCACCGACGACACCAGAATTCGATCCACGCTTCCCACCATCAATCGTGCCGTTGATGAGGGAGCAAAGGTCATCCTCTGCTCCCACCTCGGCCGGCCAAAGGGCAGATTCGATCCGAAATTCAGTCTGGCCCCCGTCGCAAAACGTCTCCAGCGCCTGCTCGGCAAAGAAGTGATTTTTGCCCCGGATTGCATCGGGGCGGCAGTCGAAGGTCTCGTCGCCAAGATGCAGCCCGGCGACGTCATGCTCCTGGAAAATCTCCGTTTCCATCCGGAAGAAGAGAAGAATGACGACGGATTCTCCAAGGCCCTGGCATCCCTCGCCGATGTGTACATCAATGACGCGTTCGGTGCCGCCCACCGGGCCCATGCCTCCACAGTCGGCATCACGAAATATATTCCTGAAGCCGCCGCCGGTTATCTCCTCAAGAAAGAAATTGAATATCTCGAAGGCGCCGTAGAAAATCCGGTGCGACCGTTCGTCGCGATTCTCGGCGGAGCTAAAGTGTCCGGCAAAATCGGCGTGATCGAGAACCTCGGGAAAAAAGTCGACAAAGTCATCATCGGCGGCGGCATGGCTTTTACCTTCCTCAAAGCCATGGGGCTGGAGATCGGCCAATCGCTGGTTGAAAACGACATGCTCGACTTCGCCAAGGGCGTGCAAGACCATGCCTTTTCAAGCGGCGTCAAATTCTATCTCCCGGTGGACTGTGTTGTCGCGGCCAGCCGTGAACCGGGGGCTGAAACAAAGATCGTTCCGGTTCAGGAAATTCCCAAAGGCTGGTACGGACTGGATATCGGCCCCGCCTCGGTCAAACTATTCTCAGAAGCAGTTCAGGATGCCAAGACCATTCTCTGGAACGGTCCCATGGGCATGTTCGAAGTCGATGCCTTTGCCAGAGGGACCCTCGCGATGGCCCATTCCGTCGCCAATGCCTACGCCTTGACCATCGTCGGGGGAGGCGAAACCGCCCTCGCAATCCATCGGGCCGGTGAATCCGAAAGTATCTCGTTCATTTCAACCGGCGGTGGAGCGGCGCTGGAATTACTCGAGGGGAAAACCCTTCCGGGACTCGCAGCCCTTCCCAACCGTGCAGCATGACGACAACGTCTACCGTTTCCTCCCCGCAATAGAGGCTCCGTGAGAACTCGCTTCATCGTCGGCAACTGGAAAATGAATAAGACCGCCTCGGACGCCGGGGCATTCGTTCATCGTCTATCGCAGGAATTGCCCCACCATGCCGGAATCCAGATCGGCCTGACACCGCCATTTACGGCGCTGCACGCCGTACGCGAGGCGCTGGGCCCGGCCTCGGCCGTTCTCCTCGGCGCGCAAAATCTCTATTGGGAAGATAAAGGAGCATTCACCGGCGAAGTGTCCGGGGCGATGCTGAAGGACATCGGTTGCCAGTTTGTCCTCGTCGGCCATTCGGAGCGGCGACAGTATTTCGGCGACCAGGACAGCTGGACGAATAAAAAAGTTCTAGCCGCCCTTCGGCATGGCCTTCAACCGATTCTGTGCGTGGGAGAAACACTCCAGGATCGTGATTCGGGACAGACCGACCTCGTCATTCAAAGACAGCTTCGCGCCGGACTTGCCGGGACCGAGGCACACACGCTTCCAACCCTGACGATCGCCTATGAGCCAGTGTGGGCCATTGGAACTGGGCGGGCTGCGTCACCGGAGCAGGCGGTCCCGGTCCATCGCCTCATCCGCCGAACCATCGGCGAACTGAGCGGAACGGACATAGGAAACCACGTCCGCATTCTATATGGAGGGAGCGTCACACCGCACAATATCGCCGACTTTCTAGCATCCGAAGAAATCGACGGCGCACTTGTCGGCGGGGCTTGTTTAGACCCGGTCTCTTTTGCTACACTCGTCAAAGTCGCAATCGGGTCCAAACCCATCACGGCATAAACACTCAACATGTATACACTACTCATCATCATTCACGTCATCGTCTGCCTGCTCATGATTGGAGCAATCCTGCTGCAGTCCGGGAAAGGCGCTGAAATCGGTGCGGCATTCGGTGGCTCCAGCCAAACCGTATTCGGCAGCCGAGGGCCCGCTAACTTCCTCAGCAAGTTCACCGTCATCACCGCATTTGTCTTCATGTTCACTTCATTGTCTTTGGCCATCATCGCAAAGGACCGGAATTTCGCCTCCACAGTCATCGACCTGAATAAGAAACCAGCCGCCACAACCCCAAGTTCCGCGCCGGCAGAAACCACAACAACCCCTGCCGCTGAATCTCATTCATCCGGCGAGGGTTCGCACTAGCTTCCTCGCCTCACAGCTCCTACTGCATCGCAGGTATCAGCCGAGCACATGACGACAGCTCGCTCGCCACAGCCACGGGCTGTCGCGAATTCGCATGCTATCGAGATGTTCGCGTGGGGAAGATACTGTGATCGATGAGACTGCTAGACGGGAGTCAGCCACTGCCGGTGAGCGGAATCAGTCCCGCCCACCACATCAAAAAATGCTTTTTGTAAGGTTTGCGTGATCGGCCCTGGCTTTCCGCTGCCGATGCGCCGCTGATCGATTTCCGTCACAGGGGTGAGTTCTGCCGCAGTCCCGGTGACAAAGACTTCTTCTGCCACATACATTTCATCGCGCGTGAACCGCTCCTCGACCACGGGAATATTACGCTCCTTCGCCAATTGGATGATGGAGTTGCGCGTAATTCCCTCAAGAATGGAGGTCAATGGAGTCGTTTTTAAGACACCACGTCGCACGATGAACACATTTTCTCCCGTGCCTTCCGCTACATACCCTTCAGGATCCAGCATGATCGCTTCGTCATAGCCATCGGCCTTCACTTCCCGTTTGGCCAGAATGGAGTTGACGTAATAGCCGGAAATTTTCCCGCGCGTCATGGAAACATTCACATGGTGACGCGTAAAGGACGACACTCTGGCTCGAATCCCCTTGGACAGGGCCTCATCGCCCAGATAGGTCCCCCATTGCCAGGCCGCGATGCTCACCTTGATTGGATTCTCAGCAGGGTAGAGCCCCATGGCACCATACCCGATGTACACCAACGGACGAATGTAACAAGCCTCCAACCGATTGACCCGGACGGTTTCGACAATCGCTTCCGAGATTTGCTTCCTGTCGAAAGGCATTTCGATCAACCCGATGTGGGCGGATTCAAAGAGTCGATCCACGTGCTCAGGCAGCCTGAAAATGGCTGACCCGCTCTTCCCCTTGTAGCAGCGAATACCCTCAAACGCTGCCAACCCGTAGTGAAGCGAGTGCGTGAGCACATGAACCTGCGCATCAGCCCAGGCCGCAAACTTCCCATCCATCCATATTTTTTCGCTGGTTTGTAACATGCGCGGGATAATACCAGCGCCTCGCGACGACCGTCAAGACAACCGCACGTAGACATTTCGATGCAGAGTCTTCAGGAATTCCGCCGCTCCCGCCCTCCTTCACGCAGCGGTTCCTGAAGCCAGCTTCGTTCAATGACGCACTAATTCTTGACACCCTCTCTGCGGCTATGATAAACACCCACGTTCTGCTGACGAGGAGAAAGACGCACATGTACGCTATTATCGAGACAGGCGGAAAACAGTATCGAGTGGAAACCGGAACCGTACTCCAAGTGGAGTCACTCCCGGGTGACGTCGGGCATTCTGTGCAGATCGACAAGGTCAAGCTGCTGCATGGCGAGGGCGGACTGGTAGTCGGCCAGCCGGTGGTGGCGGGGGCGACCGTGACAGCGGAAATCATCCGCCAGGGTCGCACCAGATCGATCACGGTCTTCAAGAAGCACCGTCGCAAGAATTATCGCCGTACCAGAGGCCACCGGCAGGGCTTTACGCAGCTGCGGGTCACTGGGATCGAAACGAAGTAACGACTCGAAGGGGAGTTTGCCATGGCAACAAACAAAGGCGGCGGTTCGACAAGGAACGGCCGTGACAGTAACCCACAATACCTCGGTGTCAAAGCCTACGGCGGAGAGACGATCAAGGCAGGCTCCATCATTGTGCGCCAGCGGGGAACGAAGTTTTTCCCAGGCCTCAACGTCGGTTTGGGACGGGATCACACCCTCTATGCCTATGTGTCCGGTGTCGTGAAGTTCGAAGGTGGCCGCGGCCGTCAGAAGGTCAGCGTCTATCCCGTCACAGCGAAGGCCTGATCCCTCCTCAGTCCATACCTTTATTCCTACGGAACAGGTGCCTTCCGTTACAGCATCCCCCATGAGCCGGCGAATACGCTATACTGCTGTTTCTGAATAAACACGCCGGCTCGGGGATCGCTGCCATGTCTACCTTTGTCGATCAAGTCCAAATCCTGGTGAAGGCCGGTCACGGCGGCAACGGCGCCTGCAGCTTTCGGCGGGAAAAGTTCGTCCCTCGCGGCGGCCCTGACGGCGGTGACGGCGGTGACGGCGGCAGCGTCGTGGTTGAAGCCACCACTCGCCTCAGCACCCTGCTGGATCTTCGTTACCAAAAACATTACGAGGCCGAAAAAGGCGAGACCGGAGGAGGCAGCAACTGCCATGGACGCCGGGGCGCCGACGTGCGCATTCCCGTCCCGGTCGGCACCATGGTGTTCGACGAGAACACCCAGGAACTGCTGGCCGATCTCACGAAAGACGGAGAAACCTGCGTCATTGCCAAAGGCGGTCAGGGAGGCCGAGGCAACACCCAATTCGCCACATCGACCAACCGGGTGCCGACACAATTCGAGCCAGGCACTCCCGGCGAAGAGCGATTGCTTCGACTCGATCTCAAGCTCCTGGCCGATGTCGGATTGGTCGGCTATCCGAACGCCGGAAAATCGACACTCATCGCCGCCGTGTCCGCCGCTCGCCCCAAAATTGCCGATTACCCCTTCACCACCCTGACGCCCAACTTGGGCGTGGTACGGTGGACCGGCGAGCAGACCTTTGTCATCGCCGATATTCCAGGATTGATCGAAGGGGCACATGAAGGCAAGGGGCTGGGATTTCAGTTTCTGCGCCACATCGAGCGAACCAGCCTGCTACTCCATGTGATCGACATTTCAGAATGGGCCACCGAGGACCCGGTCGCGAGCCTGGAGATCATGCGCCACGAACTGACCGCCTACGATGACACATTGGCGGCGCGCCCCTTTGCCGTCGTGGGCACAAAACTCGACGTCAAAGGCGAGGGGGAACGGCTCGAACGGCTCCGGAAGTACTGTCAGCGACGCAAGATTCCATTTTTTGCGATTTCGGCAGCCACGCGAGAAGGACTGGACGAGTGCATACGCTACATAGGCCAGCAAGTGGAACTGCTTCGGAAAACCCCGTGCGAGACGAACTCCTAAGACAAGCCAAACGCGTCGTCATCAAGATCGGGAGCAGCCTGATCGCCTCGCGCGAAACCGGCCTGAGCGCCGAGCGGATCGAGCGCCTTGCCGGCGAAATCGCCGAGGTGCGGGCACAGGGGCGCGAGGTACTGGTCGTCTCATCCGGCGCGGTCGTATCCGGCATCAAAAAACTCGGGTTGCGCGAATACCCGAAAAGCCTGCCGCTCAAACAGGCTGCTGCTGCCGTCGGCCAAAGCCTCCTCATGTGGGCCTACGAAAAGGCCTTTGAGCGCCTCACGCTCCGCGTCGCACAGGTGCTTCTCACGCACGAAGACCTCGCCGATCGGCGACGCTTTCTCAACGCCCGGCACACCCTCACCACCTTGATCAAGTTCGGGGTGATTCCGATCATCAACGAAAACGATACCGTCGCGGTCGAGGAAATCCGCGTGGGGGATAACGATACTCTTGCGGCGCAAGTCGCCCACCTCGTCGATGCGGATTTACTGATCATCCTCTCGGACGTCGACGGGCTCTTTACCGTGGACCCCCGCAAGGACCCGACGGCCGCCTTGATTCCACTGATCCCCGAGATTACGGAAGACATCGAACAGCGGGCCGGCATGTCGTCCACCTTCGAAGGCACAGGCGGCATGGCCACCAAAGTACGCGCTGCCAAGAAGGTGGGGGAATACGGCGTCGCCACCCTGATTCTAAATGGCACCCAGACAAGACTCCTTCCGAACGTGCTTTCCGGGCAACCCGGCGGCAGCCTGTTTCTCGCCCGGGAACGACGCATGAACAGTCGCAAACACTGGATTGCGTTTACCCTGCGCCCCCGCGGCCATGTGCAGCTGGACCAGGGGGCCGTCGAGGCACTGGTACGAAACGGCAAAAGCCTCCTGGCATCGGGCATCCTCGATATTACCGGCCATTTCGACGCCGGCGATCCGGTGACCTGCGCCGGTCCTGACGGGAAAGAATGTGCTAAGGGCCTCGTCAATTTCTCCTCAGAGATCCTGACGCGAATCAAGGGGCTCAAGACGGCTGACATCCAAAAAATCCCCGGTCTTCAGGAGTATGAAGAGGTCATTCACCGCGACAACCTGGTGATCCTTTAGCCAGCCGACGACCACCCATACATGGCTCGGGCGCGATGTCACCAACACCCGATCTGAATACCGGTCCGCCGCACACAGACGTTTGCATGGAGCCCGTACAATATGCGCCTGGGACTCTTGGGGGGCAGTTTTAATCCGATCCACCGGTGCCACCTCTCAATTGCCCGATCTGCCCGACAGCTCCTGCAACTGGATCGCGTCCTGTTCATCCCGACCGGTGATCCCCCGCACAAACAACCAGGCACGCTGGCCGCAGCCTCGCACCGGCACCGCATGGTCCAGCTCGCCATCCAGGACACTCCAGAGTTCGCTCTCACGGACATTGAAATCCAACGTTCCGGCAAATCCTATTCCATCGACACGGTCCGCGCGATCCAGCAGGAATACGGCCCCGACACCGTCCTCTTTTTCATTATCGGACTGGATGCGTTTCTGGATCTGCCCTCCTGGAAAGAAGCGGACACCCTCCTGAAGAGCTGTCACTTCGTCGTCATTTCAAGACCGTCCACGAGCTTTCAGGCGATGGCCGCAATCCCGCTCTTCCGGGACGTGCCGCAAACCACCCTAACCGCGCTGGACGAAGTGCGACAAGAACGCGCGGACGTGGCCATCACAAACGGGCAGGCTCTGACATTCCTGCGGTTGCCCCCCTGCGACGTGTCCGCCTCGGAGATCAGGGCACGGCTGCGCAGCGGCGCCTCTCTGGCAAATCTGTTGCCCACCCCTGTCGAATCCTATATACTTCGCGAGGAGTTATACAGGGAGGACAGTGAGCGTCTCTGAATCAAAGGCTAAAGCTCTCGCGGTGGCAAGCGCCATCCTGGACAAAAAAGCCACCGATGTTCTCATCCTGCATATCGCCACACTGACCTCCGTCGCCGACTATCTGGTCATCGGTTCCGGGGAATCGGAGCGTCAAGCGCGGGCAATGGCGGACCACGTGAGCGACGTGCTCACGGCGCAAGGTCACCGGCCGCTCAGCACTGAAGGTGCATCGTCAGCCAAGTGGGTCGTCATGGACTTTGGTGACGTGATCGTCCACATTTTCCAAAAGGATATTCGCGAACACTACGCCCTCGAACGACTGTGGGGCGACGCGGGACAAGTTCGATTGCCGGAAGAGCGGGCCGTGAAAGCCGCTCCCCCGACACGAACCGCCACACGTCCGGCGCGCACCCGGAAACGGGTCTAGCATGTTTCGGCTCCTCTCCACGATCTTCCTCGTCAGCGTCGGCATTTTTCTCTACAGCTATTTTCGCGAACTCAACCCCGGTACGATTACGGTTCGGACCAGCCCGGACGCGCTGTTCGAACTGAGCCCCGTCTCATTAGTCCTGTTCTCGATGGCCCTGGGCGCTACATTGGTGGCTCTCATCGTCACGATCAAAGAAACCTCCCATGTATTCATGAATTGGCGGACCAATCGACTCGTCCGCCGCAAAGAGAAGGTCGATGCCCTGCATCGGGATGGAACCCACGCCTTCATGTCCAAACGGACGGCCGATGCCGTGAACCTGTTTGAACGTGCGCTGGTGATCGATCCGAATCGAACGGATTCGCTGCTCTGGCTGGGGAACATTTACCGCTCCGAGAGCAACTTCACGGAAGCCATCCGCCTCCACCAGCAGGCCCACCGCATCGAAGAACGCAATGTGGAAGTCCTGCTCGAATTGGCCAAGGACCTGGAAGGCGCCCGACGATACGAGGACGCGCTCCAAACGCTTCAGAACATTCTCCGCATCGAGCCGGATAACCTAATGGCGTTGATCCGCAAACGTGATCTGCAAATCCGGCTGGAGAAATGGAGCGATGCGCTCGAAATTCAACACCGGCTGGTCAAAGCGAACCTCCCGGAAAGCGAACGGCGCGCCGAATCGAATCTGCTCCTCGGCTGTATGTATGAAGTCGGACGGCAACTCCTGGAACGCGGACACCCGGACAAAGCCCGTCGCTACTTCCGCGGCGCGATCAAGAAAGATCGGACGTTCCTACCGGCCTACATCGGTATCGGTGAGATTTTAGTCCGTGAAGGAAAAACCAAAAACGCGGTCGAAATTCTCAAGAAGATCTATGCCAAGACTCGCAGCATCATCATCCTGCACCGGCTGGAAGAACTCTTTTTGGAGCTGGGCGAGCCGGACGAGATCATCCGTGTCTACCAGGAGGCGCTCCAGCAGGACCCTCACAATGCCGTGATCCAGTTTTATCTCGGGAAACTCTACTATCGACTCGAAATGGTCGATGAGGCCTATGACGTGCTCGCAACACTCGATGGGACACAGGAACAACTCGTCGACTACCATAAGATCATGGCCAACCTGTACCTGCGTAAGCAGCATATGGACGAGGCCGTAGGAGAGCTCAAGAAGGCCTTGGGCTTCAAGAAACGGGTCGTGGTACCCTACCAATGCACCCAGTGCCACCATGAACTGGCCGAATGGTCAGGCCGTTGCCGGCGATGCGGACGATGGAACACCTACGTCGCCCTTCCCTGGCGGGACGCGAACCAGCCCGATACCGACCAGGACGGCCAGGCTTCGCGCATCCCGAACGTCCCTTATCAAGGCATTGCATCTCCATTTGAAACCGTGTAGGGTTTCTCCGCCCTTTTTTCTTTTCACAGACACGGCCTCCGCCCACGGGTCTCCCGATCGGGAATCAAGGTTCGATCTGTCTTTTCGAGGAGTAGCGTGCATGACTGACTTCACGATCCTGGCCGACAAGGCCTTGCGGGACGAAATACTCACCCACGAGGAATCCCTCGCCGTATTGCAGACACCGGACTCCCGACTGCTGGAACTCTTGCAGGCGGCGTTCACCGTCCGTGAACGCTACTTCGGCAAGACGGTTCGCCTGCAAATGCTCTTGAACGCCAAGAGCGGCGCTTGCCAGGAAGACTGCGGCTACTGTTCGCAATCGGCCATCTCCAAAGCACCGATCGAACGCTACGGACTGCTCACCCAAGACCAGATGGTCACCGGCGCCCGCCGCGCGGCGGCTGCAAAAGCCCAGCGATATTGTATCGTCATCAGCGGACGCAGCCCGATCGATCGGGACATTGCCGATATCGCCTCCGCCGTTCGCTCCATCAAGCAGGAAGTTCCGATTCAGATTTGTTGCTCGCTGGGGCTCCTCAATGAACGCCAGGCGAAAGACCTGAAAGCCGCCGGGGTGGACCGAATCAATCACAACCTGAACACGAGCGAAGCCTATCACCCCGAGATCTGCACGACACACACCTTTCAGGACCGGCTGGCCACCATCCGGCACGCTCGGACGGCCGGACTCGAAATCTGTTCCGGTGGTATCGTTGGAATGGGAGAGAGCGATGAAGACCTGATCGATCTCGCCCTGGCCCTCCGTGAGGTCAAACCGGACTCGATTCCCATCAACACGCTTCACCCGGCATCCGGTACTCCAATGGAGCATTGCGCCCCCCTGACGCCGCAACGATGCCTGAAGGCCCTGTGCCTCTTCCGGCTCCTGCACCCGCGAACGGAGATCCGTATCGCCGGGGGCCGTGAACACAACCTGCGCAGCTTGCAACCGCTCGCGCTCTATCCGGCGGATTCAGTGTTTGTAAACGGATACCTCACCACGCCGGGTCAACCGGCGGCAGAGGTGTGGCGAATGATCGAAGACCTGGGTTTCGAGATCCAGGTGGACGCAGTGCCGACCAAGCAGGGAATTCCTGCGTCAGAGCCAGTCGCGGGCCTTCATTCGTAACGGAGCCCCTCAACCAGCGGTTGCCGGCCGGCCCAACGGGCCGGCCAGAACCCGGCGAGGAGCGAAGCGACCAGAGCCAGCACCGCCACTTCCGCCATCAACCCCAGGGGCCATGACACCTGGATCGTCCAGCCGAACGACTGCCGGTTGATGACCCGGATTAAAATCCAGGCGAGCGCAAGCCCCCCAACGAGTCCCATCGCCGTTCCCAACAGGCCCAGATAGCCGGCTTCCCAGAGAATCAGAGCCGTAATCTGTCCCCGGCTGCTGCCCAGCGCCTGCAACGTGGCCAACTCCCGACGCCGCTCGACCACCGACGTCACCAAGGTGTTGATGATCCCCAGCATGGCGATAATGATCGCGATGGCCTCCAACACATAGGTCAATGTGAAGGTCCGGTCGAAAATTCGAAGGATCTCCCGGCGCAATTCTCCGTTGCTTAACACCGTCGGCAGCAGGTTCCCGCGGGAGCCATCGGCCAAGGTTGCAAGCAGGGCGGCTCTGGCCTGTTCCAGATCGACTTCCGGATCGATATACACAGGAAACACCGTCACGCCGTCATCGTTCCACCAGTGCTGGTACAGAGACCGGTCGATGACGATCTTCCCGCCATCGGTCGCGTAGTCGTAAAAGACCCCCAGAACCGGCAACGATTTTTCCCCCACCGGCGTCGAAATCGACAACTGACTGCCCCTGATCACATGCAGGTGATTGGCCACCACCTCCGAGAGGATAGCCCCTTCTCCTGCTGCGGCACGAGTCAGGATTGCCGCCGAGTCACCCTCGAGAAACAGATATCGGCTTCGTGCCGCATGGAGCGCCAGATCTCTGGATACCAACGCGATCGGCCGCCCCTCCAGTTCGATGCGTACATCGCGGTACGCATCGACCGCCGACACATGCGTGGCCCCGGCCAGACGGGTTCGCCAGGAACCAGGGAGGGCCTGGCTCGACGACCCACCGCGAACCACATGCGGCCACCCGGCCGGAGCCACGATGAAATCGGCCATGACCGTCTGATCGATCCACATCTCGACCGTGTTGCGAAAACTCCGAATCATCACCATGACCCCGACCATAATCGCGACCCCGACGAGAAAGGCAGAGACGGTCACTGCATTCCGGCCGATTCCCCGCGTCGTCTGCTCCCGCGCAATGTGGCGAATGGCGCCCCCCAACGAAGGCGAAGCCGAAGCGGCGCCCAACTCTCGGGTACGGCAAACCCACTGCATGAGGATCGGAACCAGGCAGGAGAGACCGGCAAGCAGACAGAACGTCGCCAGATACCCGAAGACCGGAACCCCGCCGACTGGTCCGGCTAGCGCGCATCCCAGCGCGAAGAGCAGCAGGCCTCCACCCACCACCCCCAGTGAGGCAGCACGAACTCGCTGGGCAACATCATATTCCCCAGGAGCAAGGGCCGCGACCACCATGGTACGTCCGGCATCCAAGCTGGGCCCCAGCGCTCCCAGGATTGACACCCCGCTACCAATCACAATCGCTTCGGTTAACAGCCGGACAGATCCTGGCGGAAAGCCGAAGGTTCTTGGCGCATCAGCCATCGGGACATAGAGGTCCTGGATGGTCCGACCGACCAACCCGACGAGTACATTCCCCAGAACCAGGCCCAGACTACCCCCCAGGACCCCTCCGGCCACACCGAACACTCCCGCCTCCGCGAGGAACAGACCCACGACCATAGGCTCCGACATCCCGATCGCCCGCAGGATTCCCACCTCCCGCCGGCGTTGCGCCACAGTAAAGGACACGGTGTTGTAAATCAGGAACATCCCGATCAGCAGCCCCACCATACTCAGAACGGAAAGGTTCAATTGAAATGCGCCTACCATAGATTCGACTTGCTGGCTGCGTTGGATCGGACGGCGCACCGTGACAGCCGGAGGCAGAATCCTTGTGATCGCCTCGGCCACCTGTTCGACCGACGAGGAGGGCTGCGTCACCACGTCGATTCGATCCAACCGGCCGCTCAAACCGAAGGTCCGTTGAAAAGCCGCAATATCCATCACGGCCAGACGGTCCCATGCCGACGGCCCCTCGGCCCTACGACCCATCACCCCCGTGACCGCAACGGACACTTCTCGTCCACCGGCTTCAAGGTTCAGCAGCGCCTTTGGGCCGACTCCCAATTCAGAGGCCAGACCCTGCCCGAGCAGGAGTCCGCTTGGAGCCAGGAGGCCGTCCATTTCATCTCCCTCACCTGGTCGCCACAGAGTCTCCAACGTCGCAGGGAGGCGCCCTTGCATGGAATTCAACTCATCCAGCAGATCCAGTCCAAGGATGAGGAACGATTGAGAACGGCCGGCCACTCGAACCCCGAGCTCTCCCACCGGTTTAGCTGAATCCACACCGGCGATACCTCTCACGGAAGCAATCAGGCGCTCGTCCATGCCCGCTTCTCCGGCCGATACCTCCAGTGTGACCGGACCGGCCACGGCTAAGACCGAATCCTCGAACGATCGGAGGACGTCCACGTTGGCAGTCTGGACCGCAATCGTCGCCGCAACCCCCAACCCGACGCCGATGATCGTAAGGAGCGTGCGACCGGGATGAGTGGACAAATGTGTCCATCCAAGACGGGCACAGACCTCGAATAGGGCAGAGGAAATCAGCGGCATCGGCAGACCTACCGGAACAACACTCTAGTAATTGTTTTTACAGATTTACCCAGATATGCTAAGATTACGTTCAGTAGAATTTGGGGTACAATATCTATATGGCACTACGCAAACGACCTCAAGCCAGAAAGCCAGCGAAGACCACCAAGGCCGCTTCACCGACCAAGAAGAGAAAACCTGCAAGGGTCGTAAAGCCGGCGCCCGTGCGCGCGAAACGATCCGAGGGACTGACGCCCAGGCAGAAAGAAATTCTGAAACTGGTGTCCCAAGGAAATACCAACCGCGACATCGCCCGCCGCCTGGATATCAGCGTGCGCACCGTTGAGGTGCATCGCTTCAATTTGATGCGGCGCTTGAAAGTCCGCAACGTCGCGCAGCTGCTTCGTCAGGCGTTACAACAAGGATTCCTTCCGAAGAACTTCGCCTTCCGCTAACACTCCATGCGCCGGTTCCTGTACGGAACCGGCGCACCTTTTTTACAGCTCTTTCAGTTTCCCCCGACATTCCTCAAGCGACTGCTTGCCCCGCATGGCCAACTCAGCCGCCAGCTCGCGCTCCAATCGCTCAAACACCCCCGCACCTTCTTCGACCAGCGCCGTCCCCACCTGGACAGCCGACGCACCGCACAGCACATGCTCAAAGGCATCGACTCCCTGCACGACTCCACCGGTCCCGATGATGGGGATACGTCCCTCCAACAACTTCCAAAACGCTCGCACATTAGCCAGCGCAACCGGCTTGATCAACGATCCCCCCAACCCGCCGAACCCGCCCTTCGGCTTGATGACCGGCATTTCGCGCTTCGCGTCCACAACCAGACCGTTCCCCACAGAGTTGATCAAATTGAGGTAATCGACCCCGCAGCGTCGAATCACGTCCGCCATCACCGCGTGGTGCGCCGGATCGAAATAGGGCGGCAATTTCACGCCCATTGGAACGGTGATGAGCGGTCGCACCCGCTTGAGCAACCGTTCCGAATCGACCGGATCATAGGCGATCTGCGGCTTACCGGGAATGTTCGGGCAGGAGAGATTGACCTCGATGAGATCGGGTCGCGCCTGATTGATCACACGCGCCATGGTGAGAAAGTCGTCCTCGCACAGGCCGGCAATGCTGGCAATCACTGGCTTTCCGAACCGGGTGAGTTCGGGGATCATCTCCGCATAGGCTCGATACCCGAGATTCGGCAGCCCCATGGAATTGATGGACCCCCCCGGAAATCCGTAATACCGCGGTTCAGGATTACCGACCCGTGGCTCCAGGGTCATCGATTTAGTCACGATGGCACCGGCCCGGGAACGCCCCAGCGTAATGAGTTCCTCCCGCGTCACACAGAGCGCTCCGGAGGCATTCATGAAGCAGGTCGGGAATTTTACTCCCGCAATAGTGACGCTCAAATCCATGCTGATCCTTTCTCCCGACAGGACATGGAACAACCCCGCCGTTGTTCCTCCCCCATCCTCTTTGAAATTCGCGACGCATTATTCATGACGCCTCTCTCCGAGCGACGAGCCGCCTTCACGAACATAGTACACAACCGTTCGGCCTAGTGCCGGACACAATTCACCAGCCGGCCATCCCGCATATGCCACACATAGTCGGCTGCGTCGGCCGCACTATCGCTGTGCGTCACCAGCAACACCGAGTGACCAAACCGTTGCGGTAACGTACGGAACAGGCTGACGATGTCCGCCCCTTGCTTGGAATCGAGATTCCCGGTCGGTTCATCCGCCAGTACAAGTCGTGGCCGATGCACGATCGCCCGGGCAATCGCGACACGCTGCTGTTCCCCTCCCGACAACTCGCCGGGCCGGTGCGAACGTCGCCTGTCCATCCGCACCGCTTCCAAGACTTCGTTGACCCGCTCGGCCACCGCAGCCCCCCGCTCCCCCTTCAGCAGCAACGGCAAGGCAACATTCTCCGCAACCGTCAGGCCGGGAATAAGGTGGAAGGCCTGAAAGACAATTCCGATCAACTCGCGTCGCAAGCGGGTCCATTCGGTGGCGCTCGCATGGGTCACAGGCCGGTTCTCAATGGCGATGATTCCCGCAGTGGGCTGATCCAACCCTCCGATCAGATTCAGCAACGTGCTCTTCCCGCACCCGCTCGGCCCGACGAAGGCACAGAACTCTCCCGCCTTCACGTCGAGGGTCACGTCCTGCAACGCCGACACAAGCGTCTGCCCGCGGCGATATTCTTTCGAAAGATTCTGCACCCGTACCAGCATGTTGGTGGGATCTTGCATGATAGGAATCGATAGCCCTAACGGAGTGCGGAAGCATCCGGCAGATGCATGCAACCGGCACATTGCCGAGCCTCTGGAATCGCTCCGATGCAGGCGAGTGGTCCTATACCACACCCGGTTTGTACCCCACAACCTTGACGGCTGAGGGGTCTTCCGTACACAATCCCAACGCGCGTCCGTCACGCCTCTTGGACCTAGACAATGAGCTCACACGCACTGTTCGCAGGCATCCTCAGGCAAGCCACACGACTCGTGCTCCCGTCGGACTGCACGACCTGTGAACAGCCCCTCACGGACGATCCCACGCCGTTCTTCTGCCGCCAATGCTGGGAACTGATTCGACCGCTACAAGGGCCCTCCTGCCCGCGATGCCACCGCCCTTTCGCCTCCCCTTTCGCGACAACCCATAGCCCGACTCACGAATGCCATGACTGCCGTACCCGCACACCGCACTATTCGCAGGTGTGGGCGGCCTATGCCTACTGCGCACCGCTCCAGGAGGCCATTGCCCTCTTCAAATATCGCGGAAAGGTGGTGCTGGCGGATGCGCTGGGCGCGTTGCTCGCCCGGGCTCTTCCCGCAGATCTGAATGCGGATCTCCTCATGCCGATCCCGCTCCACCCCGACCGCCTTCGGCAGCGAGAATTTAATCAATCACTCTTGCTCGCCGACCGCGTCGGACCTGTACTGAGGAGACCCGTATCCTATCGAAACCTGGTTCGCATCGTCGATACCGCCCCCCAGACCACGCTCCCCCGCTCCGCACGCCTGCAGAACCTTCACCAGGCGTTCGCCCTGCGCGCCCCAGGGGAAGTGACCGACAAGCGCGTCCTCCTCATCGACGATGTCTTCACCACGGGCACCACAGCCAACGAATGCGCCAAAGTCCTGCTCAAAGCCGGTGCCGAAGACGTTGCAGTGCTCACGCTCGCGCGTTCCGTGGATGCCGGCATGGTGCCGGAGACCTGGCTCCCGCCATCGGCCTTCGATCAACCGCACGCCTTGAGGGTCTAACTATGCCGATCTACGAATATCGCTGTCGCCAATGTGGGAAACGAACTACCCGCCTGATCCTCAGCATCAGCGCTGCGCCCCAACAGACATGCGGCCACTGTCAGAGCCCGGATCTGGAACGACTGCTCTCCCGGTTTGCCTCTCCCAAATCGGAAGAAGCACGCCTTGAGGCCCTGTCCGATCCAAGCCATCTGAGCGGATTTGACGAAAACGACCCGCAGAGTATGGCCCGGCTCATGAAAAAAATGGGGCAGGAAATGGGAGAAGACCTCGGGGATGACGTCGA
Organism: Nitrospira sp. ND1; assembly: GCF_900170025.1. Lineage (NCBI taxonomy): Bacteria > Pseudomonadati > Nitrospirota > Nitrospiria > Nitrospirales > Nitrospiraceae > Nitrospira > Nitrospira sp. ND1. The sequence continues at coordinate 819,986 of NZ_FWEX01000006.1, forward strand.
AGCGGCGATGGAAGGCGGGGGCGCTGCTCCACCCGGAATGGACCAGACCGACTTCGAGTGACTGCCCCGGTCATGAATATTCACTTGACAGGATTAGCCTTGTCTCCTACCATCAGCGAAGAAATGGTTACTCGGCTGATTCCTATGCGCCTACGTACAGCTCCATCGACTCTTCACTGTCGCCGCCATCACGAGCGAGGCTGCCGATAATGTTTGCCGGCGAATACCTCTGTAAAGTCGACGACAAGGGACGCTTCCTGATCCCCTCCCCCCTTCGAGAACGGCTCGAGGCCGAGGGCAATCAGGTCATGTTCGTGAAGAATACCGAGCAGACACTCTGGATGTACTCAGCCAAGGAATGGGAAAAGGTCCTGGAACGGACCAGGATCACCCTGGATGAGGACCAGAGCCGCCTGTTCATGCACCATGTGATGTCGCAAGCCGGCACCTCGGATATCGATAAGGCCGGCCGCGTGCTGATCCCGAGCCGTCTTCGTAAGCTCGTCCCGATGGATGAAGATCAGGAAATCTTCCTCGTGGGAATGTATCACCGCCTGGAAGTCTGGGGTCCGTCGGAGTGGCGACGGTATCTCACCAGGACGGAAGACCGGTACGAGCAGGATATGGCGAAGATCCAAAATCTTCTCTAGTTGATAGGCAGGCCCTTGCGCCGCGTGTCCCGCCATCGACAGTCCTCCATCCCGATTCGGACGACCTCCTTCAGACCCCCGGTTCAGAAGGCATCGTTTTCTGCGCAGGAGCCAGTTCTGCCGCGCCCAGCCATCCACACGCGTACTCCGGCAATGGCCATCACGTCCGCTCCACCGTCCGTTCGAGTGACGGCAGATTCCATCGCACTCACGTTACCCGTCCCACCCAGCGTCAATCACCAATATGCCACGGTCAACGGGCGCCGCCTGCTCTCCGCCAAAGGCCGTGCGTTCAAGGAATTGGTCGGGCAACAAATTCTGGTTGCGCTTGCCCAATCGCCTCATCGTGGTACTCTAAGACGAACCTTGAGCCAGGCGAGCCTCTCGTTATCCATCCAATTTTTCTTCGCCTCGGCCTTGCGTCGGGATACCGACGGGGGACTCAAGATCGCGCAAGACGCATTATGTGAGGGCCTGGGACTGAACGACAATCGGGTGGTCGAAACTCACCTCTACAAGTATCAGGATCGCGACAATCCTCGCATGGAAATACTGTTGTCGGTGGCGACGCCTGCGGCACCTGTCTCCGCTTGTCCCGCCTCGCGTGAGGCCCCGCTTGTGGTGAACCCGGACCATCGATCCGACAGCCGGCGAGAGCGATAGCACAGAGCAGGGAGACCGCCGGAACGCGACAGGCCTGCGACGCTCATACGTTATGCCATACCGACCCATCACCATCGATGCCCTGCAAATCGGGATGCACGTCGCCAAGCTGGACGTGGCCTGGTTCCGTTCGCCCTTCATGCGGCATTCGTTCCTGATCCGGACCGACGAACAGATCGAGAAGTTGCGACACGCCGGGGTGAAACATCTCTCCATCGACCCCGCCAAGGGGCTGGATCTCCCGGGAACGCCCGCTTCGACTCCAAACAAACCCAACGTCGTGGTGCAGCCCTCGTCCACACCTACATCGAGTACGCCGGAGGTGCGCTCCCTCGCCGCGATGACGCAGGAACTGCTGACGGCGAGAGCGGCTCGCGCCCAGCTCGAAGCGTCGGTGCAGACCACCTTCTCGCGGATTGCCAAAATCGGCATCGTCGATCCGGAGGAAGCCACGCACACCGTGCACGCGATCAGCGCCGTCGCTCAAGCGCTCAACAGCCATGCCCTCTTCATGGCCTTCAGCCAGGGGCGCGAGGGCCATGCGCCGCTCAGCCAGCATGCCCTTGCCACCTGCAGCTTTTCGATGATTCTGGCGCATGCGGCAGACTACAACCTCATGGCCATCCAGGAATTAGCCACCGGCGCACTGCTCCACGACATCGGCCTCATGCAGGTCCCGCCGAACATTCTCCAACGGATTCACGACACCTCGACCACCCTCTCCGAACAGAACCGGCGGACCTATGAAGCCCACGCGCGCGGAGGCGCCATTCTGCTCGAACGCCGGGACGGCTTCTCACCGGCGGTGGGACAGATCGTGGCGGAGCATCATGCCTATCTGAACGGAAGCGGATTTCCCGCAGAAACCGGCGGCGCGTTCACTTCAGACATGACACGGATCGTGATGGTCACGGATCGCTACGACGAGTTGCTGACTGGATTCGGCGGCGCTTCGCCGCTCACCCCGCACCAGTCATTGCAGCGGCTCTATCAGGAAGGGCAGGAAGGCAGATACGAAAACCGGCTGATCTCTCTCTTCGTCAAAGTGATGGGGATTTATCCGGTGTATAGCTATGTCTCGCTGACCACCGGCGAGCGGGCCATCGTGTCCGTCATCAACTCAGGAAAACTGCACCAGCCCATCGTCACCATCACCCACGATCCCTCGGGACAACCCTACATCGTCCCGCTTGTCATCGATCTGGCCAACCAGGACGCAGAAGCTCCTCCCCGTGGGATACGTTCCGTGCTGGGGACCATCCCCACGGAATTCGAACGATCCTTTCACTAATCCTCACCGAGCTCCACTCGCACCCAGCCGGAACTATCTCACGGCCCAGGCCAAACGGTTCGGGCTGAAACGTTATTCGTAGCGCAGTGCTTCGATCGGATTGAGTCGAGCGGCTTTGTTGGCGGGATAGAGTCCAAAAAATAGTCCCACGGCCAGCGAGAACACAAAAGCGGTCATGATCGCATCGAACGAGATGATGGTCGGCCATCCCGCAATCACTGTGGTCAGTCGAGCGCCGACAATGCCGACGATTACGCCGATGACACCGCCGAACAGACTCAGCGTCACCGCCTCGATCAGAAACTGCATCAGAATGTGCAGCCGCTTGGCCCCCACCGCCATGCGGACCCCGATTTCCCTCGTCCGCTCCGTCACGGACACCAACAGGATATTCATGATGCCGATCCCGCCGACGAGCAGCGAGACCGACGCGATGGCAAAGAGCATGACTGTCAGCGTCTGGCTCGTGCTCTCCTGCACCTTTCCGATATCGACTTGCGTCCGGATGGTGAAATCGTCCGCCTGCTCGCCCTGGAGACGATGTCGCGCCCGCAAGACCTCCCGAATCTGATCGACCGCCTCGGGCAAATCCGCGCTCTGTTCCGTGGACGCAAACAAGGCCCCGACCGATCCCAGAAACTGACTGCCGAACACCTTCCGCTCCGCAGTCGTGAAGGGGATAAAAATCACATCGTCCTGATCCGAGCCCTGAGCCGACTGGCCCTTGGGAGCCAGCACACCGACAACCTGAAACGGCACATTCTTGATGCGAATCGTCGCACCGATCGCATCCTCGCCGGAATCAAAGAGATTTTCCAGCGTCGTCTGTCCGATCAGCGCCACGCGAGCCGCGCTCTCCAAGTCGGTGTGCGTAAACGGTCCTCCACTGGTGAACGACCAGTCCCGAATCGTGAGATAACTCGGAGAGATCCCGTTGACGGGCCCGTTCCAGTTGCGGTTGCCGTTGACGATTTGCATGACATCCCGCTTGGCCCAGCCGGTGTCCGACAACAGGGGACTTCGCTTTTTCAAGTCGGCTGCGTCTCCGACTGTTAACGTTACGGCACCGCCCTGTCCGCCCCGCACCCCGCCGACGGTGGTGGATCCCGGCATGATGATGATCACGTTGGTCCCCATGCTAGCCACCTGTGCCTGCACTGCCGCGCGGGCGCCCTGCCCGATACTCACCATCGCAATCACCGCGCCCACACCGATGACGATGCCGAGCATGGTCAGGCCGGCGCGAAGCCGGTTCCGACTGAGAATACGCAGCGCGGTCATCACGGTGAGAAGAATAAAAGCCGGCATGGGCCCCCTACGGCACGACGGTCAGATGCGGGGCTCGCCGTACGTCCTGGGTGATCTGGCCGTCCTTCATGACCAGTTCGCGGGAGGCGTAGGCGGCGATATCCGATTCGTGGGTCACCAGGATGATGGTGATGCCATCTTCACGGTTGAGTTCCTCGAGAATATTCATGATTTCCCGGCTCGATGCGGTATCGAGGTTGCCTGTCGGTTCGTCGGCAAAAAGAATCGAGGGGGCCCCGACCAGCGCCCGCGCAATAGCCACACGCTGTTGCTGGCCTCCGGAGAGCTGGGTTGGATAGTGCTGCTCCCGACCGGCCAATCCGACTCGCTGCAGGGCTGCGGCAGCCTGTTTTCGCTGTTCCTTGATCGAGAGGCCCCGATAAAACAGCGGCAATTGAGCGTTCTCCAACGCGCTGGTCCGGGGAATCAGATTGAAGCTTTGGAATACGAAGCCGATCTGCCGGTTGCGAAGCTCGGCCAGGAGATCCGGTTTTGCCGTCGCCACATCCAAACCATCCAGCTGATACAGACCACGCGTGGGTTGGTCGAGACAGCCGAGAATATTCATCAGGGTCGACTTGCCCGATCCTGACGTGCCCATCACCGCCACAAATTCACCGCGATCGATGGTGAGGTTGATGCCCCGTAGCGCCTGCACCTCAACGTCGCCGACACGGTAAATCTTCCAGAGGTCTTCGCAGACGATCAACGGGGCCATGCTGTCCTTAAACGAAGAAACCTGGTTTGCAACTAGGCTTTACTCAGCCTGATCGAATGCAGACAAAAGCGACTTTGCTAATACTGTCGGTTCACTAGTGGAAAGCCGGATTGCTTTGCTCATAACTGGCTCAAAACCTTTCCCTGGTCCAAGATTTGCCAAAGGCGTGAATGTCCAGGCATCATCAAATTCGATTTCAACAGCCCTAGCAGCTTGTGTAAAAGCTCTGTAACTCTTAAATCCTGCAATTCGAAGCATAGGTTCAAAGATGCCTTGCCACTTCTTCGGATGAGCCACGCCCTCAAAAGATTCAGCCGCCGCATGAAGGATCTGTCTACCTAGATCCTCAGTGACATTTTGATCGCAAACAATGGGACTACCGTTGCTGATCCACACACCCGCAGTTGTTCTTGATGAGGAATCGAGATACACCTTCTGATTTATCTGATACGACATGAGTAGCTGCATAATGCATTGATCTAATCTGAATGAACTAGCTACATCCCCCGATCGCGCCGACCGCCGCGCTGTTGTCCGCCTCCGAAGCCCGGTGGAAGTTCTCCGCTCTTGCGATCCCCACGCGGAGAGTCGATCCCGATGATGACCTGGTCCCCCTCATTGATCGAAGCCGAACTGATTTCAGCGTAGGCCCCGTCTGAAATGCCCATCTCGACAGGGACTCGCTCCAAGGCCTCGTCGACCCCCTGCTTCCAAATGGCCAACTGACGGATCGCCGCGTCGGATGTCCCACCTGCGGACATACGGCCGCCGCCCTCACCCTTGGCTGGTCTTCCCGAAGCCTGTTCATCGCGCACCGTCTTGGGCGGGGTAAAGCGCAGGGCCGAATTCGGCACTTTGAGAATGTTCTCTTTCTTCGCCACGACAATGGAGACGTTCGCCGTCATGCCCGGCTTCAGGCGAAACGCCGGGTTCTCGAATTCGACCACAACATCGTAGGTCACCACATTCTGGATGTTGATCGGCGCATTTCTCACCTGCCGCACCCGACCCTGAAACTGTTCCCCGGGATAGGCATCCACTGTGAACGAGGCCGCTTTTCCCTCGGCGATCCCGCCGATGTCGGCTTCGCTGACGTTGGTATCGACCTGCATCTTCGTGACATCTTCGGCGATCAAAAACAGCATGGGGATGGTAAAGCTGGCTGCGATCCGCTGCCCGACCTCGACGAGGCGCGAAATCACCACGCCGTCGACCGGTGAACGGATCACCGTATACTTCAAATCCAACTCGGCCGCCTGCAGCATCGCTTCCGCCTGCTTGACGGCAGCCTCCGTGACTTTGAGCTGCGCCACCGCGCCTTCTGAGGCGGTCAACGCGACGTCCACTTCGTTCTGCGAGATGAATTGCTGGCCGATCAGCGACTTGGCCCGGTCCAGTTCACGGCGCCGTTGGGCCAGATCGATCCGGGCCTTATCGAACGCCGCCTTGGCGTTCGCCAGGCTCGCAACCGCCTGATCGCGTCTGGCCTGGTAAGGGAACGGATCGATACGGGCCACCACCTGATTCGCCGTGACCTTGGAATTGAAATCGGCATGGAGGCTCTCGATCATGCCCGACACCTGACTGCCGACCTGAATCGTGGTGATGGGATTGATCGTTCCCGTCGCCGTGACCAGCGAGACGATGGTGCCCCGTTCGATAGGAACCGTGCGATAGCGCACAACGGCCTTTCGCTCGCCGTTGAAGAACACATAGCCGGCGATGGCAAGGCCCAGCGCAAGGACTCCGACGATGACTCCGATCCGACGCATGGACAGGCCCCTTCTCCCTCGAACAACGCGGTCATTCTAGCAGGAAACGATTTTGCGATGCAGTACCGCGACACTCGGCCTGGCTTGGCAGAACAGCGCCGGCGCAGAAAACACAAAGGCCGTTTGCCTGTGACGGCAAACGGCCTTCCGAACCGATCTGTCCGCTATGAGCGGACGTTCATGACACGACTAGGGACTGACCGTGATGCGGTCCTTGATATCGTCGAAGACGTCCTTCGGAACCACATTCTTGGCCACCAGCTCACCCTTCACGCGGTACGGGCGATTACTCACGATCCGGTCGGCCACATCCTGGCTGACACCCAGCGTCAGAACCAAATCGGTCGACGGCGCCTTATTGATATTCAGCAAGGACACCGGCGGAGCCGCAGCCTCGACAGGTCCGCCGAAAGGAGTGGGAGATGACGCCGACTTCGCTGCTGACGCACCGCGGGACAACGGCGCAGTCAATTCCGCGGGGACCGACGAGCTCAGGGAACGCGAACGCTCCTTCATTTCTTTTTGATACCGCGCGACCAACGACTTCAGTTGCTCATTGTGTCGGCGAGCTTCGTCATACTCCTGCTTGATGTTTCGATTCTGCGCGCTCAGCTGCTTGACCTTGTCTTCCAATTCCTTGGTCCGGACGTCAATGGTATCGCGCTCCTTGTCCCGACCATGCTGGATCCGCTGCAGTTCATCCCGGGCAATCTGGCTTTCCGACCCGAACTTGGCGTTGAGATCCTTCAGCGTCTTGACCTGTTGCTCCAGCGCATTCTTCTGCGCCCGCGCCCGCTCCAGGTCTCCCCGAACGGTGTCGGCATCGGCAAGCGCCTCATGATATTTCTTGTCACTTACGCACCCGCTGACGGCCATCGCACTCATCAGCGCGAGCCCAGCCATCCACACATGCCTCATGCGACCCTCCCTGTTCGATCTGGACCGATCGGACCTCGTCTCTCTTGTTGTGTGTATGCCATCATCTCAACTTTGTCAACAAGTTTGCCGATTGCGAAGCGCCTGCCGGTGAGTCGCTCGCAGTCCGCGGCGACTCCGCAAATGTCGACGACGCTTGACTGGCAGGGAGCAGTCTGGGAATATGCAATCACCGTTCAGCAAAACCCCGTAACCAACCACCAGCACACTCACAGACCATCCTAATCAGACTATTATGATGAACTGGGGCCCGGAGCTCGCGATCATTCTCGGCATCATCGAAGGACTGACGGAGTTTCTTCCCGTCTCCTCGACAGGCCATCTCATTCTCGTCGGGCACGCGCTTGGATTCACCGGAGACATCGCCTCGAACGTCGAGATCTCGATCCAGCTGGGATCGATTCTCGCCATCATCGCCTACGAACGCACCAAGCTGGCCTCGCTGGCCTCGCACGCATTCCGTGAGCAGCGTGACTTCCGGTCGCTCGTGGCCGCCCGAGGGAATGCCTCGTGGGCAACTCTCATTCAACAGTCCATTCAAGCCCAGCCCAATCTCTGGTTCGTCATCGGCCTGGGACTAGCCTTTTTACCCGCGGCACTCGTGGGATTCCTCGCCCATAAGTCGATCAAGACCTATCTTTTCTCGCCGACGACCGTGGCGATTTCGCTGATCGTCGGCGGCATCATCATCCTGGTGGTCGAACGCATGCGGGACCGCGTGCGCGTGAAGGAACTGCTCCAAGTCACCCCCCGCTTGGCGATCTGGGTCGGCATCGCCCAATGCGCCTCCCTGATTCCCGGCATGTCCCGTTCCGGATCCACGATTGTCGGCGGACTGCTGGCCGGCCTCGACCGTCGCGTCGCCACGGAATATTCCTTCTTCCTGGCACTCCCGACGATGATCATCGCGACCATCTATCAGATGCTGAAATCTCAAGCCGCCTTCAGCCAGGACGACTACGTCGCGCTTGGCATCGGCCTAGTGGTCTCGTTCGCCGTGGCCTGGGCCGTCATCGCCGCCTTTCTCACCTATGTGCAACGCCACAGCCTGAGCGTCTTCGCCTACTACCGTATGGTGTTGGGCGTCATCGTGCTGCTGGTCGTCCGCTAATTACACTCATACCAAGGAGCCGAGTGACCATGGCAAACCAAATGGACAGCGTCCACGTCTACGACACCTGGGTCAAAGGAAAGAACGGCAAACTCCACTTCGACGTGATGACCACAAGTCAGGAGAAGGCCCTCGTCCTCGCCAAGCAATATCTGGTGGGAATCGGTGAACCGAACGCGGTCATCACCCTTAAGGAATGCCAGTTCTGCCACAGTGAACCACTGGTCATGTTTTCGGAAGAGCAGCAGCGCCAGTTCCGGGAACAGGGCGGCTTCATCATTACGATGCCGGTCTGATTGGGAAGAATGAAGCGATTAGTTTGAAGCGCTGACTGTGAAGAGTTTCAGGGCGCTCAAAAAGGCCGACCAGCAAGGCCGCAGCGAGGTCCACGGCGCGAAGCATAATGAGCGCCACGCCTGTGGACGCCGGCGGGATGGTGAGCCGGCCGTGTCCTGGGCGAGGCGTCACGTTCTTACCCGCCCACCCCACGCCTGCCGGGACAGGCTCTTTTCCCATGGGGTACGTTGGGCTACTGGGCGACGCGAGAACGCCGCCGGCGGGCTTTTTCAGCGTCCTGTCAGGAGGGAGGATTTTCAGGAATAACCGGCGCCGCCTCGGGCTCCTTTTCCAGCGCAAAGTGCAGAATCAGAAACGCCACTCCGACCGTGATCGCCGAGTCAGCGACGTTAAACGCAGGAAAATGGTAGGCGTTGAAATAAAAGTCCAGAAAGTCGATCACTTCCCCGTAGCGCAAGCGGTCCAGTAAGTTCCCGATCGCCCCGCCGAGAATCGCCGCCACGCTCAGCCGCCCCATCCAATCATCCTTCGGCATGCGGACCAGAATCGTGCCCAGCAAGCCCACGGCAAAGATCGAGGTCACACCGAAAAAGACGAACCGGAACGAGCTGCTGCTGGAGGAGAGAAACCCGAAGGCCGCGCCGGGATTCCGGATGTACGTGATGCTGAAGAAGTTCGACACGACCGGGATGGATTCATGGAGCCGCATGGACTCCATGACGGAGAGCTTAGTGACCTGATCCAGTACGACAATCGCCAGACTCAGCAGACCGAGCAGCAAATAACGGACGGAGTTGCTCAACGGACCGCCTCAACGCAACGGTCGCAGAGGGTCGGATGGTCGGGGAAGCTTCCCACGGCCGCACGATAATTCCAGCAACGTTCGCACTTGGGATGCTTACTTGGTGTAACGGTCACATCAATATCATTAGGCCAGGCCTCCCCTGCTTGTGCCGGGCGGTGTTGTTCCAACTCTACGTGGGACACGATCACAAGAGATGGCAGAAGCCCCTCATAGGTTTTCAAGAATTCATAGGCTTCTGGCGCAGCATTCACGGTTACCTCAGCCTCCAGAGAGGCTCCGATCGACTTATCGCGTCTCAGTTTTTCCAGAAACAATTGTATCCTCTCACGATAAGCCAACAATCGCTCCCACCGCCCGACTAAGGCCGGGTCGCTCCAGCGCGGATCGACTTCCGGAAACATGGCCAGATGCACGCTGTCGGCCTTCGAATCCGTCCGCACCGACTCCGGCAACATCCGCCAGATTTCTTCCGCCGTAAAACTCAGCACCGGCGCCATCAACTTGGTGAGGGCCACCAGAATGTCGAACAAGACGGTCTGAGAGCCGCGCCGCAACGGCGAGTCTTTGCGGAAGGTATAGAGCCGGTCTTTCAGGATATCGAGATAGACCGCGCTCAAATCCACGGAACAGAAGTTGTTCAACGCATGAAAGATCGTATGAAACTCGAATTCGTCGTAGCCCTTGCGCACGCGCGGAACCAGGTCGCCTAACCGCATCAATGCCCAACGATCCAGTTCAGGCAACTGCTCGAACGGCACACGGTGCTGCGCCGGATCGAAGTCGTACAGATTGCTCAGCAGGAATCGGCAGGTATTGCGGATCTTCCGGTAGGCCTCGATGAGATGGTTCAGAATCTCCTGGGAAATCCGCAGATCCTCACGATAGTCCTGGGCCGACACCCAGAGGCGAAGGATCTCCGCGCCCGATTGCTTGATCACATCCTGTGGCGCCACGACATTGCCCGCCGACTTCGACATCTTCCGCCCGGCCCCGTCCAACACGAATCCGTGCGTGAGCACGGCCTTGTACGGCGCTTGATGATCGGTAATGACTCCCGCCAGCAAGGCGCTGTGGAACCAGCCACGATGCTGGTCGGAGCCTTCGAGATACAAATCCGCCGGATACCACTGCCGGGACTTGAGCACAGCGGCATAACTCACACCGGACTCGAACCACACGTCAAGAATGTCGCGTTCCTTTTCAAATTCCGTTCCGCCGCAGCCTTCGCATTGAGTCCCGGCAGGCAGCAACGCGGCAGCCTGGTTGGCAAACCAATAGTCGGTCCCATGTTGGCCGATCAAATCGGCGACATGATCGATCACCCGCGGATGCGCTAACACCTTGCCGCATTTTACGCAGGTAAAACCCGGGATCGGCGTACCCCAGACGCGTTGACGCGAGAGGCACCAATCAGGCCGGTTTTCGATCATTCCGTTGATCCGGTCGCGCCCATAGGCCGGAATCCAGCGCACCCGTTCAATCTCCGCCAACGCTTCCTTCCGCAGTTCATTCGTCTCCATCGAGACAAACCACTGTTCGGTCGCGCGAAAGATGACCGGCTGCTTGCAACGCCAGCAATGGGGATAGGAGTGATTGAGCGATCCGTGACCGAGCAACCGCCCGTTCTCTTTGAGGCGTTCCACGATTTTGGGATTGGCTTTGAAGACATGCTGCCCGACAAACTCAGGAACCGCGGCCGTGAACTTCCCGCCGTTATCGACCGGCGCCAGGATTTCCAGCCGCTCACCGACGCTGGCCTTGGCATTGTGGGCCAGCACCAGCAGGTAGTCTTCCATGCCGTGGCCCGGCGCGATGTGCACGCAGCCCGTTCCCTGTTCCAACGTGACGAAGTCGCCCAGGAGCAGCGGCGAAAGGCCGGTGGTCAGGGGACGCTGGGCCTCCAAGCCTTCAAATCCCTCTGATCCCTTCTTGACGCCCACGACCTTGTAGGCCGGGAGACTGCAGGCCTTCGCCACCGACTCCACCAACTTTTCAGCGATGACGAGCAGCTCGTCGCCGACCTGCACAAACGCATAGTCGATGTCCGCATGCAGACAGACGGCCTGGTTGGCCGGCAGGGTCCAAGGGGTGGTCGTCCAGATCAAGACGGAGGCACTCTTCACATCGGCAGGGAATGCAAGCCCGCCGAACCTCTTGCTCAAGACAGCCGGGGGACTCACCAGCGGAAACTTCACATAGACCGACGGCGACGTGTGATCGTCGTATTCGACTTCCGCTTCGGCCAACGCCGTCTGGTCCTGTGTGCACCACAAGACAGGCTTCAGTCCCTTGTAGACCCCGCCCCGCTCCACGAAGCGCCCGAACTCGCGGATGATCGTGCCTTCATAGGCGGGATTCAGCGTCAGGTAAGGCTGTTGCCAGTCGCCGAGCACACCCAGCCGTTGAAACTCCTCCCGCTGGATCGCGACATATTTCTCCGCATACTCCTTACAGAGCTTGCGGATCGCGAGGGCGTCCAGGTCACGCTTCTTATCGCCCAGTTCCTTCAACACCTGATGTTCGATCGGCAGGCCGTGACAATCCCATCCCGGCACGTAAGGGACCTGAAACCCCGACATCGTTTTCGATTTGACGATGATGTCTTTCAGAATCTTGTTCAGCGCGTGGCCGATGTGGATGCGGCCGTTCGCATAGGGTGGTCCGTCGTGCAGCACGTAACGCGGAAACCCCTGGCGGGACTCCTGGATACGTTCGTACAGCTTTTCCTGCGTCCATCGGGCGAGCATCTCCGGCTCCCGCTGCGGCAGATTCGCCTTCATCGGGAAATCGGTCTTCGGCAAGTTGAGGGTCGCTTTATAGTCCATAGGATGATCTATCTGAGGAACAAAAGAGCCATGAAGTGCGCGTAAAGAGAGGACTATACCGAAACGAGGCGAGAGGAACCAGTGGTTTGTTGGCAGCCGGAACCATTTAGCAAGGTGACTGGTAGGATCTGGCTGTCCTACAAGCTGTTCAGAAAGGTCGTCCGGCAAGGCCGCAGCGAGGGAGCATGTGAGGCGTACCCTTGCGGTACGTTGAACATGCGAGCGACGCGAGAACGCCGCCGGCGGCCTTTCTCAACAGCCTGCTAGCTGAGCGCCATCATGCGGTCAAGCGCCACCTTCGCCCACTGCTTTTCGTCATCCGGGACCACAATCCGGTTCACGACATGGCCGTCGGCAAGGTTTTCCAGCGCCCAGCAGAGATGCGGGGCATCGATCCGGTACATGGTCGCGCATTGGCAGACGGTCGAGGAGAGGAAAAACACCTTCTTGTCGGTCTGCTCGTGCTTCAGGCGATTGACCAGGTTCAGTTCGGTACCAACCGCCCAGGTGGTGCCCGCCGGCGCCGCCGTAATGGTGCGGATGATGTACTCCGTCGAACCGACCAGGTCGGCCTTGTTCACCACATCCTCATGGCATTCGGGATGGACGATGACCTTCACGTCCGGGTACTGCTTGCGGAAATAGTCCACGTGCGACGGCTGAAACATCTGGTGCACGCTGCAATGGCCCTTCCACAGAATCAGCTTCGCCCGCTTGATCGCCTCCACCGAATTGCCGCCTCGCGGCATGAAGGGATCCCAGACAATCATCTGCTCGCGGGGAATGCCCATCTTGTTGGCCGTATTGCGCCCCAGGTGTTCGTCGGGGAAAAACAGGATCTTCTCGCGCCGCGCCCAGCTCCATTCGATGACCTTCCGCGCGTTCGACGAGGTGCAGGTCAGCCCGCCATGTTCGCCACAGAACGCCTTCAAGATCGCGGCTGAATTCACATAGACCGCCGGCATGACCATCTCTTCCACCGGCACCACCCGCCCGAGCGCATCCCAGCACTGTTCGACCTGCTCAATCGCCGCCATATCAGCCATGGAGCAGCCCGCCGCCATGTCGGGAAGAATGACCGTCTGGTTGGAGCGGGTTTCCGCCATAAAGTGCACGCCGCAAAACACGACATAGGGCCGATCGGACCGCTGCTCGGCCACCTGCGCGAGAATCAGGGAGTCGCCGCGAAAATCGGCATGCTGAATCACTTCATCGCGTTGATAATTATGGCCGAGGATCATCACCCGGTCGCCGAGCGTCCGTTTGGCCGCACGGGTCCGTTCGAAGAGTTCTTCGGCAGACAAGGATTGATAGTCGGTAATGGGACGGGGAAGCGTGGCGACCGTTTTCACCTGCAGCCTTTCGGTTGATTGAAAAAACTATACCACGAGGGAACTTACACTGTCTGATTCTACGACACCCCTTCCCGCACAATCAATGAAACCACCGCTGAGAAGAGGGCCTAGGAAGAGGTTAGGGAGATGAGTCGAAGGGGCCGCGAAAGCAGGCTCTCTTCGTTAGCGAAGTTTCCAATATCCTGGCCGGCGGCGGCCATGAGCAAGGGCCACCAGTCATTCACGACCCGGTAGACCAACTGGAAGGGAAACCGATGAAAGAGATAACGGCGAGTTCCGTGTACAAACAGCGGCCAGCGTTCGGGAGCAAGAGAGACGGCTTCGATGCCGCGGTCAAGTTCGGCCAGAAACGAATCCGCAGCAGACTGGCTTCTGGCCTTATACCATTGCCGAGCAGCCTGGGCTTCCTCAACGGCGGCGGGATGAAAAACATAAGATAATCCCGGCATCAGAGGCCGAGTATCTTTCGGCGGGCATCGCTCCAGGAAACGAGATGGGGGTGAGACGAATTGAGCTCCTTGAGGCGGCGGGCGATTTCCTGCTCCCAGTCCGTTTCGGCATCTGCATCAACAGTCGTATCCAGGCTGTCCAGCAAGGAGCCCGCCATCGCCGCACGGACCTCGGGCGGAAGCTTCAGGGCCGCCTCTAACAATTTGGACGCATCAGAGCCCATACGCGAATTCTAGCAGAAGCAGTGGAGCAGGAAAGGCTGTCTTGCACACCTGTGATTGGGCCCGAGCCACGAACATCATCAGCTCATATGGCACAAGGCCTCCGTGGGGGAAAGGAGACAGCGTCTGGCAGGCGATTGGTCCCCCAGAGACACCTGCCTGAGCACCAGACTAAGCCTTGCCGGCTCGAAGCCTGTCAACTCGCCGGCGACCGGCTCACACAGGACAGACTTCGCCGTTGCCTCCGAAGCGCAACGGCCGCCTGCTGCGGCAAGTCTGGTATCCGCTCATGCAGTCTAAAGGCAGACAATCCCCTGCCAGGCACCAATGCGAAGAAACCGCATCCACTCGAAAATTTCCAGTGGAGGGACGAGAGCGGTGGCCAACGATTCCCAATACTCGCGAAACACACGGTCGCGGAGTCCTCTCGTTGTACGTGCGTACGTTGTGAACTACCAGCGCCAACCTCCATTACGTGAACAAGAAAGACAGCGGGAAGTTCACTAGACCCAGCTCGCGCTGAATAGACCAGGAGAGCACTGAGGAAGTAGAATGACATGTTCCCGTAAGACTGGATTTACATTTTTAGTTTGGCAAGTTGCAGACGATGGGAAATGCCGAGGACAAATACGAGAAGATGCTGCCTTTCATGGATGCAGCCTCAAAAGAACTTGGGAAGCTCCTAACAGAAGCTCTAAGCAACCTTGGTGATCCTCACCTTGTGCGTGCCCGAGTGGATTCACGCAGAATAAAAACGCTCGCTTCCCTTAAAAGAAAGGCTGGGGAACACTCCTGGACTGTCGAGAACGCTCTTGATAAAGCAATAGACTTAGTTGGGTTCCGAGTAGTCTGCAACAACCTTCAAGATGTTGAGCGAGCCGCCAGTGTACTGGCCAGCTCGCTTAAGACGAAAGGCATTCCCGTCACCATCCAAGATTTGATCAAGAATCCTACCAGGACTGGGTACCGCGCAAGTCACCTTCGAATACGGTTTTCTGTAGAGATTGCTGGCGAAAAGAGAACCATAGGGTGCGAAGTGCAAATTAGGTCCCTCCTGCAGCACGCCTGGGCTGAGTTGTCTCGCGCTGATGTTTACACTAAGGAGACCGAGCTAGCACCTTCGTTAGTGCGATCAATGGAGCGGCTTGCACAGCAAATCCATGTCGCCGACCAGATTGCCAACGACATCCGGGAAGAAATCGCACGTCCTCATGAAGGGAAGCCACCAAAAGATGGATCTGATCTCACAGGATCGTCTATCGCATTCTTGTATCAACAAGCATTCGGTGCGCAGCCTCCGGATTACGTCATCCAGTCAGCACTTAACGAATTCAAAGGCACACCCGTTCGGGCTGATGGCTTGGCCTTAATTCTTAAGGATAGCGACTTCCTTAGGAAGCTAGGTTCACACTATGAAGGTTCCTTCGGCTGGGAGCCCACGACGGAGCAAATTTTCCGGTGGGCCGTTTACGCCGCAGCTCACGGCATAAATTCAGCATTGCAACTCGTAGCGGAGGAAGGATTGGCGGACCGAGAGGAGATCGACTCCGCTTTTATTGGCGAAGTCGAGTCAGAGCTTCCCCAGACGTGGCAGGATCTCGTCGAGAGAATCGAGCACACAGAGAAAGACGATGACCCGCAGCATGATATCCTCCGATGGGCAGAAACATATGGCGCTCTCGGTGAATGCGCCATATGCGCTACGAAGATCGTGCACACGGACTCGCTCACGGAAGTGCTCGTAGAGCATTACGGTCTGGAAGGCGACGAAGCCGACGAGGCTGCCGAGGATATCGAACATGCGCTATTTGATAGCGGTGTCGAGACTGGAGACCTCCAAGACAGAAGTCTCTGTTTTTACCACGGAGATGTGATGAGACGAGACGACTAGGCACCTTCCTCACGCGGATGAGGAAAGTCTCTAGAAACATCATGCGACGAGTGGCAGGCATCGAAAAGGGAATCCTAGACTGGCAGCGGCTGACCGTCACCGCTGCCAGAAAATAGAAGAGATTTTGGTCTGCATTGAAAATTACGATTTCAAAACTCGCTGCGGCACAATCGCAACTCTTGGAGG
The DNA here is from genome assembly GCF_900170025.1 of Nitrospira sp. ND1. Classification (NCBI taxonomy): domain Bacteria; kingdom Pseudomonadati; phylum Nitrospirota; class Nitrospiria; order Nitrospirales; family Nitrospiraceae; genus Nitrospira; species Nitrospira sp. ND1. The sequence goes on from NZ_FWEX01000006.1 coordinate 836,465, forward strand.
CAATCAACCTTTTCTTCGAAGAGCGAGACCCCGTATCGATCCATACTCTAGCTTGCGCAGCACTACAAATACTGCACGATCACTTCGATGACATTGGTCAAGTTTGGGATCATAACTTAATATTTCACTACGACTCTATTTACGTCCAAGATGAGCACAGAAAAGAATATGCAGACAAAGTTCGGGAAGCCAGAAACTTCTTCAAGCACGCTGAACATGACTTGCGAACTAAGAAAAATAACATTGAGTTTAATACGGAGACAAACGCCTTTTATATCCTGGAAGCCACTCGGTGCCTGAGAATTATCCATGGAGACAGCCGTGTATTTCATCCGGAATTTAGCATCTTCGTATGCTGGTACGGGTTGAAATATCCGGACCATCTCACTGATGAAGGGAAAAAGAGCTACGTCAAACTACAAGGCACGAGTCCAGATGATTACAAGGCATTCCGTGACGCAATCACATTCCTGAAAGCGAATCCGTAGATAGAGAGAGATGAAGTCGGGAATGATTTCGTGGCGCGCGGCGGTCAGGCCTCTTCCTCACCTCCCCCCTTCCCCTTGCACACCTCTCCCTCGCCGTCTCTACACTGATGGATACGCCTCCAACTTTGCAGTAAACTTGGCCACAGCAGACTCTGAGCGCGCCTTCCACATGAAAAGGGAACGCCATGGTGGAACTCAGACCAACCTGCGAGCACTGCAACAAACCTCTGCCGCCCGACTCACGTGAAGCACGCATCTGCTCCTATGAATGTACCTTCTGTGCGGCCTGCGTGGAGTCGGTCTTAGGCAATGTCTACCCGAACTGTGGTGGCGGTTTCGTGCCCAGACCCATCAGGCCCTCGAAGAACTGGAAAGGCGACAACTTTCTTGGCCAGGACCCGGCGAGCACAACAACAAAAAACAGGCCGGTCGATCTCGCGGCTCATGAGTCGTTCTCCGCCGCTATTAAAACCATACCGCCTGAAAAACGATAGTACGTGGATGCGGATGGTCAGAAGTTGCCAGGAACCATTTCGCGGCGTCGCGGGCTTTAGTCCAAGACTTGTTGTAAAATATCTCGGTGACGTGTCGCCCATCTCTGGGAGGCTCGCATGACACGGAGCAACCAGTCTCAGCGCGACCACAATCTTCGAGAACGCGCACTCAAGTTATTTCCTTGGATCTGCGCGCACTGCGGGCGTGAATTTGACGGCAAGAAGCTGAGCCAGCTCACCGTCCACCACAAGGACCACAACCACGACAATAATCCACCCGACGGGAGCAACTGGGAGCTACTCTGTCTCTACTGTCACGACAATGAGCACCAGCGGTATCAAGCCACTGATTCGTCGGATGCAACGTCGCCACGTCGGCAAGAAGAGCAACCTTCAACCTTCACGCCCTTCGCCCATCTCTCAGACTTACTCAAACATAAAACCTAGCGAAATAAACACTCGCTCAGGTCCAGTTCGCGGCGGGGACGTTGTTAGGGTGCGCCCGACGATGAACGCGTCTTTGCTCACACCACACGACAAGCCGATCAAACCACCTCCTACCTTCACGATAATTCGATTGCACGCCCCCTCATAATAAAGTAACATATTCGTTACCATTGTCATGACCGAGATACGCATACTCGAATATTTTGACATCAAGTCGCGTTCGCCTTTTGCCGCATGGTTCGAAGGCCTCCCTGCTGTCGCTTCAGCAAAAGTTGCCGCAGCGCTGTATCAGTTAGCTGCTGGGAACTGGTCGAATGTGAAGGGAGTTGGAGCTGGAGTGTTTGAACGGAAGATCGATGCCGGGCCGGGCTATCGCGTCTATTTCGGGAAGGACGGTGACCGGCTTGTGATCTTGCTAGGTGGCAGCACAAAGCAGCGTCAGCAACAGGCGATCGAGACGGCTAGAGACCGGTGGGCAGACTACCGTCGCCGCAAGGGCACCAGGACGTAACAGTGAGCGGGGGAACCTATGGCACTCACACGACAGTTCAAAGACACGGTAACGGCGCGCGCGGAGCGTGATCCGCGTTTTCGTGAGGCGCTGTTTGCGGAGGCGCTGAATGCTTATTTCTCCGGCGATACGACTGTGGGCAAGGCCATCCTCCGCGATCTGGTTAATGCCACCATCGGGTTTGAGGAGCTCGCCCTGACGCTCAAGAAGCCGAGCAAAAGCTTGCATCGGATGTTGGGTCCAGGGGGGAATCCAAGCACCGACAACTTCTTCAGTATCCTGAACGCGCTCCAGAAGAAGGCTCGCGTCACATTGCGCGTGACGGCCAAAGCCAGCTAAGAACGCACGGGCGTAGTACACTGGTCCGCACCATTCATTTCGGAGTTCACATGCCCCACGTGTTGATTATTCACGAAGTCGAAGCCTACCCCGCCTGGAAAGCTGTGTTCGATGGCGCGGCGGATCTGCGGAAACGTGCCGGAGAAATCAGCTACCAGCTCCTGCGCTACGACCAAGATGCGAATAGCATTGTCCACTTCTCGGCCTGGTCTAGCTTGGAGAACGCCCGGCGCTTCTTCGAGTCCCTGGAATTGGTCGAATTGAGGCGAGCTGCCGGAGTGAAAGCGCCGGATTTTCTGTATCTGGAAGAGATCGAGCGAGGGGTGCTCTAGGCCGAACCATTCATGAAAAATCCGGGCTAGCAGGCTGCTCACAATGCCCGCCGGAGATCTATGACACACACCGTCAGACAAGCCACCGTCGATGATGTCGAACAACTCGTTCCACTCTTCGACGCCTATCGTCAGTTTTACGGTCGGACCAGCGATGTGGCTGCCGCGCGGGCGTTCCTACTCGCCCGTTTTGCGAACAGAGAGTCCACGCTGTTCATTGCGCACGAGGGAGATACGGCGATCGGATTTGCACACCTCTATCCGAGCTTCTCGTCCGTGTCGCTGGCCCGGATTTTTATCCTCAACGATCTTTTCGTGCAGGAGCAGGCCCGGAGAACCCGCGTGGCTTCTTCGCTGTTGTCGGCTGCCGCCACCTTTGCAGTTTCACTCGGTGCGGTGCGCCTCTCGCTCTCAACTGCGCTCACAAACGACGCCGCCCACGCGCTCTATCGATCAGCGGGATGGAAGCGCGACCAACAATTCTCCAACTATCATCTGGTGCTCTCAGTTTAGGCCAAGCAACGTTCTATCCGGGCCGCGCCGACCCCTCGTAGACGCTCACAGTCAGCGGGCCAATGCCTCACGGCATCGGCCCGCTCCTCTACCGCCCTTTCAGGCTTAGCGAGACACCGGCTCTTGATCTTTGAGGCTGGAGAGTGTCTCCTTAATCACTCTCATCGTGTGCTCGATATCACCATTCTTTTCGCGCTTGGCATCTCGTTTGACGTCCCGCGGCTCTTTCTTCAACACCGCCCCATGCTCCATCAATGACTCCCTGAACCGGCCCAGATAATATTCATAGTCGGTCCGTCCCAAGGTCGCGATCGCCTGATCTTTCTTCTCAAGCAGAGCGCTCGTATAGAGCTGCCGTGCCTCCTCAATACGGGGGGCGGCGCGACGGAGACGGCCTCCGGCCTCCTTTGCAGACGCCATCTCCCCCATCCGATCGCCCATGTCGAGCACCTTGTAATCCTTTGCCAATGGCGCCGCCAGGGCCACACGCGCATGGTAGGCCACGGCGCGATCGCCGAACCGGTCACTCACCTCCCTGAGCGTATCGTTCCCTCGACGGAGTATGGCGCTGCCGTCGAAATTGAGGATGCGTCCGACGTCATCAGAGAAGAAGTCCTGCGCAATAAATTCTTCGTCGTAGCCCCGTGGAGGAGCGACACGGATGGTCAGGGCCTCAGAGACGACATCCTCCGTCTCCATATGGAGCGCGATCTGGATCGTGTAATATCCCGGCTCGGCGATATCCCAGCCGTTCCGCCCGACAGAGATAAAGAGCGAATCGGTCACAAATTCCCCGGGCATCACCACCTGAGCCTGCATGTCGTGGCAATAGCGCGCAAAGGGCAGGTACTGCCGGGCCGGCTTGTCCCGCTTCTTGACGATGACGGTCATGTGATCCGTCATGGACAGCAACTCCTTTTCCAGCACCAGTGGACGCGAACCGATGTTGGTCAACTTGAGCTCAAGCACAACCGGCTCAAGGAATTGATAGGTGGCTTGGGCCCGATCGACGCGAAGGTTGAGCTTCAACGCGGGCTCCGGCGAAGCACTTGCCTGCTCGAATCCATGGTGATCGAACCAATCGGCATTCCCCATCTGCACAAACCGCTCCGGCGCATGGCGCATGAATACCAACTCGTTGTCGCTGAACCGATAGGCGAAGTCGGAAAAAAACGCCGTCTGTCCGCCGGACACGTTGTACGGATAATTCATGAAGCTGCGGGCTTCCGGTTCGTTCGCCAAAGGAATCCACGGGGTCCCCCAGTCCGGCGGGTGTTGCTTCTGCCACGAATGCGCCAGATTGAAGGCGTGTCCCATTTCATGGCACGCCGTCCAGAACCGCATCCGCTTGGCCCACGCGACCGGATTAGCATCACCGGTCGGCGCCGTAGAGATGAACGACTCGTTGAAAATCGCTGTCCCCTGGCGATGATTCGGCCCGATATCGTCGAACATGATGCCGCCCAGGCTTGTGCCCTGCTCGTGCAACCGGGCAAAGAACACCCACAGGGACCACTGCGCCTTGCCGGCAAATCGCGACCAATACACTTGCATCGCATCATGCATTTCGTTGTCGCTCCAACGCGCGTTCGTCCCCGCGTCGCCGATAGGGACGATGCTGTCGCTACCGGACTTCCGCACATCGAACCCGACCCTTCGGTAGACCTCCTCGATGGTGAGCGTCTCGCCCGGCAATGTGGCCGGACGATTCGGATGGTCATGGGTGCCGATGTGCGTGGTCGCGGTGACGCCGGTGGCGCAGTCGAACTCGAATTCCACCTGTCTGAAGTACGGAGATTTGAACGCCAGCGTTCTCGTCCGAACCGACGTGCCCCCGCCTGAGAACCGGACAACGGCCTTGCGCTGGCTGGAGAGAAAGGTTGCCGTCGTCGTGATCTCGACCATCGTGTAGGGGAAGCTGGCGACATCGCCATCCTTGAACCAGATTGAGCCGGTCCAGGCATTCGGCCCGGATGCGGTGAGACGGGCAATCCAGTGCACACGTTTGGCCAACACGCCATAGAGCGTTCCGCTGGCCATCATCTGCGGATAGCGCCCGTCGACATCGAGGCGCAGCTCTTCGCGAAGAAAGCCCCAGGGGAGCAGTTCCTCAATTTGCCACGGACCGGCTGCTGTCGGCGCGATGCCCGGCATCGGCTGAGCGAGTGGAACGGGCTGAATCGGCAGGGGGCCGGGCGCCGGGATGGGGGGCGTCACGATCCGGGATGCGGCGTACAACCCGCTCACGCGGACACGTGGCGGCCAGGGCAGGATCGGTATGAGGGGCTCTATGCCCGGACGGGCTATTTCGGCGGCTTCGACACGATACTCCTGATCGATTTGGTCTTGCTCTTTCATACGCTACCTCCTGTTGTGATAGACCGCGACCTTCAGGCGTCACGCTGTTTCGGTACGTCTCGTCACAGGTACCCGAAGGGTTCGTACGAGGTTTTCCAGGCCAGGTTCCCTTCAGTGGTGAGTGACACACCGAGATAGGTCGGACGATCCACCGAAACCGATTTGGTTTGAGCCACCCCCCGCTTGCTCAGCACGACCTCCACGACGACCGGGGTATGTGCGACGTCGACTTCCACAGCAGCCGCATATCCGGTTTGTCGACGCGTCGTGAGATCGGCACTGCCCCACACCTCCCGGGCATCCACCGACACACGCACCTCGTCATGATGAAAGCCCTCTTGTAGAGCGATGTGCAGCAACACGAGCCACCTCGTCCGAGCTATGGAGTGATCAAGATTGACTGGGGGAGAGGTCCCCTTACACTGCTGTTCTCCCTGTCAAAAGCAAACGGTATACCGGGTGAGGCGTCTGGTCACGCAGCGGTCAGGAGATAAAAACAAGTATTTGGAACCTCGCGAAATGTTTGCGGCGACCAGCAGGATGGCGGCGGGCACGGAAGCACGACGCAGACTTCACGGGAATCTTGGGAGGAACCAGCGGGCGTTCTCGTATCCGATACGATACGAGGGCGGTATCTGATGCGATACAAACGGTCATCGCAACGCGGCCCCTCTTCGCTCTGGCTTGCAATTGGTACTCTCCGATGATGCGCAAGCGTGCAGCTTCTCACCCTGAATGCACCCGGCGTTCAACCATCCCTTGAGCATGACCCATTGTGCATTGAACATTCCGCGACGAATCTCCCGCCGCATTATTCAGGCCACTTGCCTAGGCACTCCGCATTACTCGCCCGAACTGGAATTCCCTGCCCGAGAAGCCCCTTGACCACTAGGTCCTCCGGAAGATTGACTTCGCTCCGGCAGGTCGGTACGATCATCTTCGACAGCTAGGGGTGCCATCCGGCTGAGAGTCCGACTTGCTCGGGCGACCCTCACAACCTGACCTGGGTAATACCAGCGTAGGGAAGCGACCGGTTGACTGGCTTCGTGATCGCTTTAAGCCGCACCCTCGCTGGATGCGGCTTTTTTTATTTCGGCTGTCAGACGCTCACCTCCGACGAAAGGATGTCCGCTATGAGCGAGGCCCATACACAGAACGGTTCCAGCAACGGTCATGGCTCCAAGCCCTCGACCGCACGCCTCACTACGACGCCTTTTGCGGCTTCGCGCAAGGTGCATGTTGACGGCGCGCTCCCAGGGGTCCGGGTCCCGATGCGCGAAATCAGCCTGACCCCCACGCAGTCAGCCAACGGCCAGGGCCCTACGCCCAACCAGCCGATCACGATTTACGACACCTCCGGTCCTTATACCGATCCGAACGTGACGATTGATGTGCGCGCCGGCCTGCCGCCCTTGCGCCGGGCCTGGATCGAGAGTCGCCGGGATACGGAAGAACTTTCGCAGGTCACATCCCAGTACGGGCGTCAGCGAGCCGCGGACCCGAAATTGGCCGACCTCCGGTTTACGCATATTCGCAAGCCGCTCCGCGCCAAAGCCGGACACAACGTCAGCCAGATGCACTATGCCAAGAAAGGCATCATCACGCCGGAAATGGAATTCATCGCGATCCGGGAGAATCAGTCCCGCGCAAGGGCCAAAGAACTCCTGGCCTCGACCAACGGCCATGGCGGCGGCGTGTTGCAGCATCCCGGCCAAGCCTGGGGCGCGCGTATTCCAAACATCATCACCCCCGAATTCGTGCGCGACGAAGTGGCCCGCGGACGCGCGATTATCCCGAACAACATCAACCACCCGGAAACCGAGCCGATGATCATCGGCCGGAACTTCCTCGTGAAGATCAATTCCAACATCGGCAATTCCGCGGTCGCCTCCTCGATCGAGGAAGAAGTCGAAAAGATGATCTGGTCGATCCGTTGGGGCGCCGACACGGTGATGGATCTCTCGACCGGCAAGAACATTCACGAGACACGCGAGTGGATCATCCGCAACTCGCCCGTACCGATCGGCACGGTGCCGATCTATCAGGCGCTCGAAAAGGTCAACGGCAAGGCCGAGGACCTGACCTGGGAAATTTTCCGGGATACGCTGATCGAGCAGGCCGAACAGGGTGTGGACTACTTCACAATCCACGCCGGTGTCCTGCTGCGTTACGTGCCGATGACGGCGAAACGCATGACCGGCATCGTCTCGCGCGGCGGCTCGATCCATGCCAAATGGTGCCTCTCGCATCACCAGGAAAACTTCGCTTATACGCACTTCGAAGAGATCTGCGAAATCATGAAGGCCTACGATGTGGCCTTCAGCCTGGGCGATGGCTTACGGCCCGGTTCGATTGCCGATGCCAACGACGAGGCGCAATTTGCCGAATTGGAGACCTTGGGCGAACTCACCAAGATCGCGTGGAACCATGATGTCCAGGTGATGATCGAAGGTCCCGGCCATGTGCCGATGCATATGATTCAAGAGAACATGGAGAAGCAGCTGAAGGAGTGCCAGGAGGCGCCGTTCTACACGCTGGGGCCGCTCACGACGGACATTGCTCCCGGTTATGACCACATCACCTCCGGCATCGGTGCCGCGATGATCGGCTGGTATGGTTGCGCAATGCTCTGTTACGTCACGCCGAAAGAACACCTCGGTCTGCCGACCAAGGAAGACGTGAAGGTCGGTGTCGTGACGTACAAGATCGCCGCCCATGCGGCAGACTTGGCCAAAGGCCATCCGGGTGCGCAGGCCCGTGACAATGCCTTATCAAAAGCGCGCTTTGAGTTCCGCTGGGAAGATCAATTCAACCTGTCGCTGGACCCGGACACCGCCCGCTCGTATCACGATGCGACGCTGCCGGACAATGCCGCGAAGGTCGCGCATTTCTGCAGCATGTGCGGACCGCATTTCTGTTCGATGAAGATCACGCAGGACGTCCGCGACTATGCCGCGCAGAAACAGCTGGAAGAGCAGCAGGCTATCCAGATCGGCATGAAGGAAAAATCAGAAGAATTTAAAAAAGCCGGTTCAGAAATCTATCTATAAGGCTGATCAACATGGCTATCCGGCAAGGCCACAGGCGAACTCAAACCGGAGGCGTACCCTCCGGGGTACGTTGAGGATTTGATGGAGCCGAGAACGAAGCCGGGAGTCATGTTCAGCAGCCGCTGAGAGGGAAGGTAGCATGGGAAAGCCGAAGCCGGCGCCATTACGCGAGCGCGATATCACCCGCCAGATTGCGCGGGAGTACTATAAAGAGTTCGATCAGCTTATCGAGAGCGACGTCATCATCGTCGGCGCCGGGCCCTCCGGCCTCATTTGCGCCCACGATCTTGGCCGAATGGGCATCAAGACTCTCATCGTAGAGCAGAGTTTGGCCCTCGGCGGCGGCTTCTGGTCCGGCGGGTATTTGATGAACAAAGCCACCATCTGCGCCCCCGCGCATAAGATTCTCAAAGAAGTGGGGGTGCCTTGCAAGCAGATCAAGGAATGCCCCGGCATGTACATGGTCGATCCTCCGCATGCCACCGGGGCGCTGATTGCCGCCGCCTACAACGCCGGCGCGAAGATCATGAACCTGACGCGGGTCGTCGATCTGATCCTGCGCCGCGAAGGCGTGCTTGAAGGCGTCGTCGTCAACAGCACCACCGCCGAAATGGCGGGCCACGATATTATCCATGTCGATCCGATCGCCTTGGAGAGTAAAATCGTGGTCGATGCCACCGGACATGATGCCGTGGTGGTCAATCTCCTGCATAAGCGGGGGCTCTACCAGCAGGTGCCGGGCAACGGCGCGATGTGGGTGTCGCGGTCGGAAGAAGAAGTGATGGACCGGACCGGGGAAGTCTCTCCCAATTGCTTTGTGATCGGGTTGGCTGTCGCGGCCGTGTTCGGCACACCACGAATGGGCCCGGCCTTCGGATCGATGCTGCTCTCCGGCCGCTATGGCGCGGAGTTAATTCAAAAGAAACTGAAACAAGGCAAGAGCATATAGCTGATAGCGAACGGCTGGTAGCAGGGAACAGACCATCGAACTGCTATGCTCCATAGGCCATTGGCTCTTGTGATCACACATGGATGTTCAGGACTTTCTTATACAAGGCGACGGCAGCGAAGAAGACAAGCGCGAAGCCTGGCAGCTCTTTCAGCAAGCCTACGAGCAGCAGATGAAGGGGCAGCTGGAAGAAGCGGTCAGTCTCTACAAACTGTCGCTCGCGACGCATCAGACTGCCGAAGCCTATACGTTCCTCGGATGGACCTACAGCTTCATGGGTAAGCTGGACGAGGCGATCGACGAATGCCACAAGGCCATCGCCTGCGATCCGCATTTCGGGAATCCCTACAACGACATCGGAGCCTACCTGATCGAAAAGGGTGATCTGGAGGAGGCGATTCCCTGGTTTCAAAAAGCCATGCAGGCCAGACGGTATGAGAGCCCGGCTTTCCCACACCTGAATCTTGGCCGTGTCTACGAACGCCAGGGCAAGTGGAGCGAGGCGATTGACTGCTACAAACAGGCGCTCGCCCTGAACCCGGACTACGCCTTGGCCAAGAAGGCTCTGGGTCGGCTCATCAGCTCACTGAATTAGGGACCATAGGACAGGAACCGGATGAACACCACGATTTTAGTGGCCGTCACTGACATTTTCTTCTACACCAAGGTACGCGATGCCTTGCGGCCGCAGGGCTACACGCTGGAGCGGATCCGCAGCCAGGATGAGGTGGCTGAAAAAACCGCCTCAGCTTCGCCTGCCGCCCTGATTCTCAACATGAACGACCTGGCCATCGATGCCTTCAAGGCGTTGGAAACCCTCCAGGCCGACCCCGCGTTGCGGTCGCTTCCCATCCTGGCTTTTGCCAATCACGAAGAAACGGACACCTGGCGCCGAGCCAAGGAACTGGGCGTGACGAAAATTGTCTCCAGAAATGAGTTCTCCACACGAACCAGAGAACTGGTTGAAGACATCATAGCCAACAGCAGTCAGCAATCACCGGTCCGCTCAGAGCTGAACGCTGAAGGCTGAGAGCAGAGGGCAAGAATCCAATGAAACAATCCCGACTCCACGATCAGCATCAACAACTAGGCGCCATTTTCGAGGACACCGCAGGATGGTCGATGCCGGCCCATTACGGCGATCCCGCCGCGGAATATGCCGCCGTCCGCGGTGCCGTCGGGCTGTCCGACCTGTCGCACCGCGGAAAAATCCGGGTGACCGGCGACGATCGCATCAAGTGGCTCCAGAGCATCATCAGCAACGACATCCTCCCGCTCCAACCCGGCCAGGGGCGCTACTCCAGCTTCCTGACCCATAAGGGGAAAATGCTCGGCTACTTCCGGGTATATGTGCAAGCCGATGCCGTGTGGGTCGAAGATGTGGGCGAGGTGGGCGAGGCCACATTTCAGGCGTTGCGAAAATTCCTGCTCTACGGCACCAAGGCCAAGATGGAGAATTGCGGAGAAAGCTGGGGTTTGTTGCTGGTGAGCGGACCGAAATCAGCAGAGGCCGTTGCTGCGGCATTCGGTATCGAGGTCCGCGCCCTTCAGCTCTTGCATACCCTGCCCGCCACCATCGGCGGGCAGCAGGCGCTGATCCTGCGTACCGAAGAAACCGGCGAACAGGACTTTGAAGTCTTGCTGCCGGCCGATGCGGTCCCCGCCGCCTGGAACCAGCTCATGACATCAGGCGCACCGTTCGGCATCAAGCCCGTCGGCGCACAGGCGCGCGAACTGTTGCGCATCGAAGCCGGTCTGCCCAAGGCCGGTCCGGATCTCAACGAAGAGATTGTCCCGCCGGAAGCCAACCTGGAAGGCAAGGCGTTCAGCCTCTCAAAGGGTTGTTACCCGGGACAGGAAGTCGTGGCCAGGATGGATACCTATGGGAACGTGCGCCGGCATCTGGTCGGATTGATCATCCAGGACAAAACGGTTCCGCCCGCGGGCTCGAAGTTATTCAGCGGAGATCGGGAGGTGGGATGGGTCAGCAGCGCCGTCTTTTCGCCGCAACGCAATGCCGCACTGGCATTCGGTTTTCCATTGCGCGACTTTTCGGCACCTGACACCACACTGACGGTCGAAGTGGCAGGGACGCGCCATCAGGCTACCGTCCATGCCCTACCGTTTCAGAAGCACTCGTAGCAGGATGCTGAAAACGTTCGCCGGCCTCGTTCTCGCGTCATTCAGCGCCTCAACGTACCACTGAGCGCACGCATCAGTGCTTCACCAGCTGCGGCCCTCCTGAACGGCCGTTTTGAACACCCTGCGGGGCTTCAATCACACGAACCGATGACCACCCTTTTTCGAGTGGCAGAGGTGTTCTACTTTTCAGGATTACGCACGGCCGACACGGCTGACGCGAATCCGAGCAGGCTCTTCCGCTCGTCGTCATCCAATGCCAACAACAGATGCGTCTCTTCGGCGTGCATCAGCCGGAGGCTCAAGAAGGGTTCTTCCCGGCGCTTTTCGCGGTTATCCCACATGGCATCGATGACCTGCACCTTATCCAGCTGACCGACGGACACCACATCGTAGCGGAAATAGGAATCCCCGATGACGATGTCGAAAATGACGTTGCCGGCCGTGAGCAGCACTAGATTGAACCGCCCCTGATCTTCGTACCCTTCGGGCAGGAACTTATTGATATGGCACCGCGCCACTTTGCGATCGCCCAAGGCTGCCTGGAACTTGAGTTGCAATGCTTCGTAATCGATTTGGAGCGCCTTTTCATCGGCATTGGTCGCCCCGACCGCCGCGTCCTTCGCCTTTTCAAAGATCTCGTCTGCTGACAACAACCCTGCCATAGTTCCCTACTCCTTCGTTACAAGACTGCCCGATGTTTATTGTGTATGGGCGATTTAGAGGCTACGCGCAGCCCGCCTGGCGCGGATCGCCCGGGCGACCCCGACCAGCGCAATGCCGGCCCACGCGAATTCCAGCAGAACAAAACCCACCCGTCGGTCTTCGATGGCCACAATTCCCAGCAGCAACGAGCCCAGGATGTTCAGCGCCAGATACCCCGCGTCCAATTCACGCCAGGTGCCGGCCTGAATGAGGCCATAGGCCACGAGCACCATCAGAGCTCCGATCACCGATATGACCTGCATCGCCATGGTATGCTCGGGCACTCCTTCCCGGACGCCGCGTGAGAACGGGGTACGGTACCTGGCTGCTGGATGTGATTGCAAGCGGAAACTCCCCATGAAGAAGCGGGCAAGGAGACGCTGATGGGTTGGTGCCGATGTGGTTGAGCATCACTCCGGCGCGGTGCGTCGGCCTGTCTGGCAGGCTGCGCTCGCCGGGCCACCACATTGCATTTCCAGGTCGATCTCCGGCATACTTTGGGGCAATCAGGGGGGATACCGATGAGCGGACAGAGCTGTTTAATCGACGGATGTCAGGCGAGAGTGTATGCGCCGGCAGGCACCCATGCCATCTGCAAGGATCACTTTCTCGGCTTCCTCACGTGGAGGCGGCGACGGGGCCCACAGATGTTTCGTAAATATGCCGGCATGACGATGGACGAACGCGATCTGATCGCGGGTGAGTGGCTCCAGACCCTCGGCACCAAAGACCTGCCCCACCCCATTCCCGGCTTGTAAGTCTCCCCGCTTCACCTGCACCTTCCTGTCCTGCACCGGACGGAAGGTCGGGCAATTCAAACCGGTCTCCTGGCTGTCGGCCCTCAGCGTTGGCCTCCCCGACCGGGACGCCTCAGGCCCGGGTCGGTCTCTAGCAGATTTCCCTCCAGCGCCGCTTTAAGTAATTGGGCAGTATTACACGCGCGCAACTTTTTCATCATGTTCGAGCGATGGGTATCGGCTGTCTTCATGCTGATGTTCAGCTGCTCTGCGAGACTTCGATTGGTATGACCATCCCAGATCAGGCGAAGAATTTCCAACTCACGTGGCGTGAGATCCTCCGGCCTTCGCTTCACGGCGGCCGGTGCAAGAGCGTCAGACGATGGACGATGTGTTGTGAAGCCCCCGTCCTCCGTCGCCTCTTGATTCCCTACCCGGCTGTCTTTTTTTTCAGCCAACATCAAGTCCCTCCTTCGTCACCCTTTCCGCATGCTTCACTTCGCGGAGGATGCCGCTTTCTTTAGTTCCCCCGCGCCAAGGCAGGCTTGGACGTGTCCCAGAGACGTTGCAGGTACCCCAACACAGCGGTAATGGCTTGTGTCCGCGGCTGCCAGGAACCCTGTGCATTCCCATTGAGCTCGACCCAAGACCCATCGATCTTTTGGCGGACAATCAACCGCTCGAATATGCCGTGGGTGGCCGGTTGAATGGCCAGCAGATACTCCTGCTCTTCCCTGTCTTTGAGTAAGAACCCCTTCACCATCATGATCACTCCTCCCTTTTTTTCTGCACACTCAGGACCCTCGAATGCCCGTCTCCATCAAAGTCCCCAAGGTCTTTGCCCTACGAGACATATCCCCGCTATATCAAGGGCTGTGCCAAGTGACGACGGATAGATATTGTTCAAAATAAAACAATATGTTGAGCAAGAATTCTGGATTTATCCCAAACGCCACAAGTTGTGCCACAAGAAACAAGAGTGCGCCAAAATTCAAGCGTGAGACAGTATCGCGAGACACTTTCAGGCGACAGATTGGCCCCGTGCATCTGCCGTATAGGAACGGATACTGGGGAATCTTGAGGAACTAGACGGCGAGAGGGAATTGTGCGTGACCGATGGGGCGACGGTTTACAGAACCAAAGAGAACGGCAGGGAAACTGGAAGCGCAACCGTCAGGCGACGGTCATTCAGCGCAAGCACAACCGTCAAGGGAACGCGTGGAAATATAGGTCAGGTTATTGGTGTACCGGGTAAACCCCTTCTGGCGGCCGAACAAGCGCAGGAGACACCCCTCACCTTTACGCTGCACGAAGAAACTATAGTCGGTGCCGGAGGGCGAAGAGACACCGAAGGGGCGGGGGCCCAAAGAACCGGTCGCCAACACCACGGTGGTATTCACGGCCAGGCGATTCGCGATATCCCCTTGTTCACCCTCATCCGTGAGGATAGATTGAAGCTGGTCTTTGACCTTCTGCCGGCAGGACTCATCCGACCACGTCGTCACCTGAGCGACGGTCGTACAGCCGGAGAGGAAGAAGAGTCCCAACGCCACCCACCCAACACCGAGAGACCTTCGATCTTCGCCGGACATCCGGACCTCCCCAGCGATGGGGCTAGCCCATCACCGGCGAGCCATGGTGATGGATCATCAACCACTCGTCGCCGATACGCTCAAAGAGATTGGTCGCGAGGACACGCGTTTCGACCGGCTGGTCGTCTTGACGGCTGGTGAGATGTTCGGTGCAGATGACCCACCCCAGGTCCCCTGCGACCTGAACCTGCACGTCCGACAGCTCAAATTTCATGGAGAAGGTATTGTTGAAGATCAGCACCCAGGAATCGCGCACCGCCGGCCAGTCGCTGCGGAGGCTCCACCCCGGATGAATGCAGGTGACGTATTCGAGATGCGCCCACACTTTGTCCATCTGGAGCATGTCCAGGCTTTCAAAGGCGGCATAAAAGGCGAGATTGGCACGGGTGATTTCTTCGATACGCTGTTCGACCACGGCTCGCTCCTGCAACGGTGCGGCATTCTACTGCAAACACCCTCGCCGGCGCGAGCCTCATTTCTGCTGTGAGGGGGCGGATTCGCGGGGAGCCGCTGCGCCGCCGGGAGTGGGACTTCCCCCGAGAACGCAGGCCGCCGCGAACCCCATCAGCCCGCATGGGTGGCGAGCAGCCCCTCTTCCAGCGCGGTCTTCAAGAGTTGCGCAATGTTGGACACGCGCAACTTTTTCATCATATTGGCGCGGTGAGCCTCCGCGGTCTTGATGCTGATATGCAGCCGCTCCGCGATCGTACGATTCGTCAGGCCGGCCCAAACCAACTGCAAGATTTCCTGTTCGCGAGGAGTCAAGTCTTCAGGACGCCGTTTGACCGCCAGGCCTCCGCCCAACGCCTGCGCGATCCCCGGTGTCGAGCCCTGCGCATTCGCCTCACGTTCAACCTGCACAACATTCTGCTGTTCACTCCACATGGTGCTCTCCTTGGTTCTAGTTCTGGCCCTTCATTCCTTCACGAATCGCGAGCGGAAATCCCGATGAGATCGGCGCCAACCCTTGCAGATAGGTCAGCACCGCTCCGACTGCCCTCCTTCGATCCGTCCAGGTTCGGTGCGGCACTTGCGACATATCGATCCAAGATCCGTCAATCTGTTCTTTTACATCAGGCTGATCGAAGGGACCCAGGGACGAGGGTTGAATCGTCACCAACACTTCCTGCTCCGCATCGTATGAGAGTAAAAAACCTGCGACATCCATATGCGTCCCCTCTTTGGCCTCTCCCCGTCGTTCGACCCGTTATGGCCTGTAGCACCTCGCTCGCATGCTTCTTCTCATATCAAGGATCGTGCCATCGGCGATGGTGGGCGAAGCATCAAGCAATACTAGGGACTTGTGCCGATCGATGGAGAATCCATCCATTTCGTGCGTCAAGGACATGGCGCAATGCGTTGTGCCAGACCTGTGCCATGTGCCTCGATGCACAGTCTCAACACATGCACCCGCGCGCGAGGCTGAAGCCGAATCTGATGCGCACGGAATGGCGCGTCAGGCGAAGAAAGTAGGAAATGGTGGATTCAGAGGAAAGATCTATCTGACGCGGAGGTACAGGTCCCCGCATTTAGATCGCAATCGAGGCGGATTCACTGAAGCGGAGCATCCCCTCCGTCACCCAGTGCGGACACATCGTATTCAGCCAGGCGGCGATAGAAGGTTCGCCGGCTCATCCCTAACAACCGTGCGGCTTCCGAGCGATTGCCGCCCGTTTGTTGCAGCGCCCCGACCATGCGAGTCCGTTCATCCTGGCGTTTAAAATGCACATAGGTCGCCGCCGGCTCCGGATTCCGGACCTCCGGCGGAAGATCCTCCACCCGTACCACGGTCCCCTTACAATGAATCAGGGCCGACTCCACTGCACTCTTGAGTTCTCGCACATTGCCGGGCCACGAATGGTTGATGAGGACCTGCAGCGCTTCCGGACTCACCTGTAACACAGGCTTCTCCATCACGGAGCGGAACTGTCCGAGGAAGGCATGGACCAGTAACGGAATGTCGGTGAGCCGTTCCCGGAGCGGGGCGAGTTGGAGTCGAGCCACCTTGATGCGATACAACAGGTCCCGTCTGAACGTGCCTTTTTCCACATCTTCGGCGAGATTGTGGTGTGTCGCCACCACCACCCGCACATCCACCTTGCGCGGCTTGGATTCTCCCAACCGGGTCACTTCACGTTCCTGCAGCACACGCAGGAGGCTGGTCTGCACGGCGGGGGAAATATCGCCGATCTCATCCAGAAATATGGTGCCCCCCTGCGCAGCCTCAAACACGCCTTCCTGATTATCGATCGCCCCCGTGAAGGCCCCCTTCTTATGACCGAAGAGCTGGCTGCCCAGAATCGAGTCGGTAAACCCGGCGCAATTGACGGCCAGAAAAGTGTGGGACGCGCGGCGGCTGGAGAGATGAATTGCGCGGGCCACCAATTCTTTTCCCGTACCGGTTTCGCCTTCGATCAACACGGTCGCATCGACGGCGGCGACCTTCTGGATCTCTTCGTAGAGCACCACCATCGCGGGACTCCGGCCGATCAAGTCATGAAACTTGCCGTGATCGGCCAACTGCGACTGCAAGGCCTGCGCTTGATCTTCCGCCGCGAAGCGCCGTCGCACACTCTCCACCCACTGCTCCGCGATCGTCAACCGCAGCTTCAAGAACTCCACACCGACGGGCTTCACCAGATAGTCGTTGACCCCTGCCTGGAGCGCCGTACGCAAGGATTCCGGGGAGTCATGCCCGGTGATCATGACAATGACACAGCGGTCCCCGCCGGGACTCGATCGGATGGTCCGGCACACCTGCAGGCCGTCCATTCCGCCCCCCCGCAACTCCCAATCGAGCAGCACGAGTTCATAGGGTCGCCGACTGTAGGCCTCCCAGGCCGACTCGCCGTCCGCGCAGGCCGTGACGTCATGTCCACGCGCCTCAATGACCTGTTCGAACAGGCGCCGGATATCGATATGATCTTCCACCAGCAAGACACGCATGGCTTGCTTACTCCTTACACATAGACCAGTTGCAGCCGCTCCAGAAAACGGGTGAGCCTGTGGAGCGCCTCGCGAACGCACACGCCGTCCTTCTGACCCGCCGCCGTCTCCAAGGCTCGTCCATAGGCGCTGATTGCTTCGAGGCCATAGGTCCCCCCGGCCCCCTTAAGGCCATGCCCGATCTCGCGAATCGTCTCAAAATCTCCTCGATCCAATGCGTCCGCAATCTGGATGAGTTCCTGCCGTCGATGCTCCAGGAACCCCGGCATCAGGGATTCAAACTCTGCGCTCACCTGCAACACGACGGTGTCGGCTGACGCATCCGCCGACGACGGCACGACCGGAACGGAAGTTTGGAAATACAGTTGTATGGCTTCCAGCAGGCGGGCCTTTCGGATAGGTTTCGTCAAATGCGTCGTACACCCCGCCTCCAGACTCCGCTGGACTTCACTCTGCAACGCATTGGCCGTCAGCGCCAGAATCGGTACCGGACTCCGGCCCTGCGCCTGCTCCCACGACCGAATCGCCCTCGTCGCGGCATACCCATCCAGCACGGGCATCTGAATATCCATCAGAACCAGGTCGTACGAGCCCCGCTGGAACATCTCGACGGCAAGTTGGCCGTTGGCCGCGGTCTCAACCCGATGAGGCGTCGATTTAAAATAGAACTCCATCATGCGGCGGTTGTCGACAAAGTCTTCGGCCAACAAGACCTTCAGCCCCGGCATGTCCCCGGTCGAATCCGGCGGCTGAGACAGCAGCGCATTGCCCTCAGCCAACGCCACCTTGCCGATCACCGCCATCATACCGTTGAACAAATCCGATCGTCGAAACGGTTTCGTGAGATAGCGCACCACCCCGCACTCACGGGCTCGCGCCTGGTCACCGGCGCGCCGCTCCGAGGTCAACATGATAATGGATACTCCTGCCAGGCCCGGAGTACGTGCAACCGTCTCCGCGACCTGCCACCCGCTGAGTTTCGGCATGCGCACATCCAAGATCACCAACCGATACGGCACTCCGGCCTTCGACGCGCGACGCAGCTCAAACAGGGCCTCCTCGCCACCAGGGACCTCGGCCGCGGGAATGCCCCATCCCGCCAGCGTTTCCCGCACAATCAGGCGGTTGGTCGCATTGTCGTCCACGATCAAGGTCCGCAAGCTCGCCAATTGCTCCCACTGCGCCGGCGGGACCGCCGGCGCCGGCTGAACATGCACAGCAAACTTGGCCGTGAAGCTGAACGTACTCCCTCTGCCCAGTTCGCTGTCCACCCACATCTTGCCGCCCATCCGCTCAACCAGTCGTCGGGAAATCGTCAACCCGAGCCCGGTGCCGCTGTACGGCCGGGTCGTTGAGGAATCCACCTGGGTAAATCGTTCGAAGATGGCAGTCAACTTGTCTGTGGGAATTCCGATGCCGGTATCCCGCACCGTAAACAGGATGGTCCCGGGGCCGTCCGCCTGCGGGTCCCGTTCCACACGCAACACCACTTCGCCTTCATCGGTGAACTTGATGGCATTGCCCAACAGGTTGAGCAACACCTGCCGGAGACGATTCGGATCGCCCACCAGCGACGTCGGCACATCCGGCTGAATCTGGTAGGCTAACTCCAGGTTTTTCTCGCTGGCGCGCACGGCAACCAGTTCAGCCGCCCGTTGCACCAGGTCGTTGAGATCAAAGTCCACCAAATCCAGATCCAAGTGGCCGGCTTCGATTTTTGACAGATCCAGCACATCGTTGATCAGGCTGAGCAGGTTGCTCCCGGCATCGCGAAAAATCTGCACATACTCCCGCTGATCCTCGTTCAAGGGTGTTTCCGACAACAGATCCGCCATGCCGACGATCGCATTCATCGGCGTCCTGATCTCGTGGCTCATGGTCGCCAGGAAGTCGCTCTTGGCCCGGTTCGCGAACTCGGCCGCCTCCTTCGCCGTCATGAGCGCATTTTCAGCCTCCAACCGTTGTTTCGCTTCGTAGGCCAGGGTCACCAGATTCCCGACGGACGTGGCGAACTGCACTTCTTCTCGCGTCCACTCGCGCGGCACACCGACCCGCTCATGGCAGACCACGCCGGCCAATCGACCGCCGAAGAAAATGGGCACGTCCAACAACGAAGCGATTCCGAGAGCCCCGAGATAGGGCTGCACCAATTCGCTCGTGCGCGGATCAGCGGCAACATCATGTGCATCGACCACTTGCTCCTGGAGCAATTCGGCGAAGTAGCGAGGGTACTCGACCACATTCAATCGTTGCCCCCGTGAATGCCGCGCCTGACCTTGCTCATACAGTTCCACACAGTCCATTATGGTTCCGGTTCGATCCAGCAACCAGACACTCGCCCGATCCACGGCCAGCACCAGTGCCGACGTCTGCATCAGTTCTTCCAGCGCCGACTGCCAGTCTCCCGACCCGATATGCTGGCTTTTTGTCAGCCGCATCAACGCATGTTGGTGAGCCTGCAGCACTGCTTGACTGCGACGCAACGCCGCCTCCGCTTCCGTACGTCTCGTGATGTCCAGCACGAGGGTGAGCACGCAGGTCTCTCGGCCGATGCAGACCGGCTCGACATTGAACAGCCCGTGCCGCACCTCGCCGGATTTCGTGCGGAACTCTTTTTCCAGATGTCGCAAAAACCCGTCTCGCCTCAATATCTCGGCCAAGTGCCGGCGATCCTCCGGATTCACCCAGATTCCGATGTCGAGCGAGGACATGCCGATCAGCTCTTCACGGGAAAATCCGGACACCCGCACGAACGCCTCATTCACGTCGAGCACCCGGCCGTCCTCAAGTCGGCTGATCGCCATCCCGGCCGGACTGCTGTGAAACGCCTTGGAAAACCGCTCCTCGCTTTCGCGCAACGCCTGCTCGACACCTTTCCGCTCGGTGATATCCCGGGCCACCACTTGAAAGCCGCTGACGACGCCCCCCTCCAGTAACAGCTGCGTATGTTGCCCCAACCACACTTCTCGACCGTCCTTGGTAGCCACCGGCACCTCATAGACGGTACGGGGCGTTTTACGGATAAACTGGCGGCCATAGAACCGCTCGGCTTGCGGACGGCACTGCGGCAGCACGATCTCTAAGTAATGCCGACCGAGCAACTCCTCCGGAAGATAGCCCAGGACACGAAGCGAGGTCGGGTTACAGTAGGTGAACCTCCCGGCGGCATCGGTCCGATAGATGATATCGCCGGCCTGCTCCACCAACGCGCGGTATCGGTCTTCGCTTTCTCGTCTCGCCTCCTCAGCCTGTGTCCTCGCCGTGACATCCAGGTGAATGCCGGTCATCCGGATCATCCGCCCCTGCTCATCAAATACTCCCGCGCCCAGCGAAGAGATCCAGCGATAGGACCCGTCGTGATGCCGGAGGCGATGGTCCAGACGATACTGTTTGGTATATCCTTCCTGAAACAACGTGACCGTCGCCAGCGCCCGCGTGCGATCGTCAGGGTGAAGACGCGCCTCCCAGTCGGCGACCGTCGCCCCGATTTCCGATTCGGCGCACCCAAGCTGGCTTTTCCAGCGCGGGGAATAGTAGGCGGTGTGTTCCTGCAGATCCCACTCCCACACCCCAACATCCGCACCTTCCGCGGCCAGTTCGAACCGCTCCCGACTCTCGCGCAGCTCGGCCTCTATCTGCCGCTGCTCAGCCAATTGAGCCGTCAGCCGGCCGTTGGCGGAAACCAGATTCTTCGTCTGCTCCGCCACTCGCAGCTCCAGACGACTATTGGCGGAACGAAGTGCGTCCTCGGCTTCACGCCGCTGCGACAGCAGGTAGGCTGCCCCCCAAATCACGACGGTACCCAGGGCACGACTGAACATCACCGTCGTCACATCGACACCGGGAGGCGCCAGCCACAATCCTCCGGCAAGTAAGACCGTGCATACCGAGGCATATCGCAGGGGAGCCGCAGGCGGGGCCAGTCGCGAACTCAGCCAGAGCGGGAACAGGTACAAAAGCCACATCCCATGCCCCAGCGGAATCGCCGCATCCAACACGAAGACTCCCGCAGTGACCAGGGAAATCGCAGCCAGCATCCTTAGAATCGTCTCCTCCGAACTCCGCACGAATAACGGATTCGCAAGTCGGTCTCGCCCAAATCCATCGGTAAGATACGCCCATGACTCACTGAGGTAAACCCCGGCAATCGGCCCTAGTACGGCCCTACTCCCTGGAGCAGTAATCAGAAGAGGTTGAAAGCGAAACCGTCACGTTCACGGCAGACAAGCACGCGATCACATCATGTGAGACCAGGAGAAGGGAAGGGGGTTATGAGTCGGTCGACTCCTGCATGCGGCTCCGGATCACGGAGGGGGCTTGCCTGACGGACCGATGTAACGGGACGGAACTACGATTTGAGGAGGTAGGGCTCCCAGAAGGCGCGATCATACCGCGGCCAGGCATGGCAACCGAAAGGTAGTCGGCGATTGTTGAGCTCAAAGCAATGCCTGGGAACAACCTCGAAAGCGAACCGAAGCCCCATGTCGAACGAGGCGACCTTAAACTGATCGTCATATCGCACCGCCTCGTCGGACCAGAAATGATCTTCATTTTTGGTTCCATCGGGACGTAGATGCCATTGCGCGACCTGTCGCTTCACCCCATTGAACCGTTTGATATATTTGAACCACTTCCTTGGCAGATACACCCCTCGGATGTACCAGGGCGTCCCCGAAACGACTCGCTGCCAATACACATCAGGATGAATCCAATATTGTTCCGACGAGAGCACGCGCAGAAAACTCGAGACTTTTCGGAGAGACAACCCGCCGTTTCCGACACGCGGCGTCCCCACCCAGGGGCTGTCGGCACATTGCACCCACGGTGCGCCGATATAATCGACATCAGTGGCGCACCATTCCAACAACTGATCCGAAAACACCAGGGCATCGAGCTGATAAATGAGAATATAACGATACTTCCGGAACGACTCGTAAAAGGCAGGCGACAGCATCAGTTTCCCATTTGCAATCGCACTCCCGAAATAGCCGTCGTCGAACCGTTGAATCTGGTAGCCCGGCCGCTCAATCTCCAGACTCCGCGGCACCGCCAGAAATTTGTCGTACCGGCCGAGAACATGCTCCAGATGGCGAAACGAGATTTCTTCGTCCGGGGTAAATTGCGCCCTGTTATAGGCGGGCACCACCACCGCGACGCTTCCTCTGTCGAGCACACCGTCCTGCGATATCATCATCCGCCCTCACCTCGCCTACGTGGCAATATCAGCATCAGCCGCTTCGATCATACCGTGCAGTTCCATCGTGGTCGTGGTCTTGCCCCTCTCAGGACCGACGGGCGACTGATGCATGCGCAGTGACAGGCCGCACCCTGTCCGAGCCAGGCCGCGCAACGGCCCGCACCACATGAACAATCGGCCAGGTTATGCCACTCCGTCGAAGGCCCCAGTCCGGACTATTCATGAATGCCGTCGCGAGACGTTCGAGACGGAAGCCCGCCGAGGCTGCTCGCACGTAAGGCCGACGCAGGCGTACTGGCAGTCCGTCGAGGAGGCCGAACGAGAACAGCCTCGCCGAGCGGGAGGATCGGACGCCGGAGCAGGTATTCATGAATAGTCCGGGCTAGGATCGAAAGCGGCCTTCAGGGAGATTGCAGCGGGTTCGGCTGAGGATTGTCGCACCGCATCCATGGCGCGCTGCACGGCGAGTCCGTCATGAAAGGACGCATCGATCTCCCCATTCAAACTTCCGCGAAGACAGGCCTCGACAAAACTGTGCATCATGCGGGAAAGACAATGAGGTTGGCCATCCGAGGCCTGGACCGGCAACGGTACGACTTCCCAGCCGGGTTGCGACGGGCGTGAGATTGTCAAGACATCCACCGACCCACGGCTCAATGAAGCCTTCAGGGCTCCCTGTCGCCCGACCAACTCGATGTACGCTTTGTCGCCGGAATTCGGGGTCGCGCGACTCGCAAACAACTGTCCCTGAATCCCACCTCGACAGGTAAACGCCGCCGATGCGATGTCGTCGGTTTCCACATGAGCGAGCGCGCCGGTTCTCGCATCGATCCGTTTCCGTGGAACCAGAATGGTATTTCCTGAAACGGCCTCGATCGGCCCGAGCACAAATCCGACAAGGTCAAAGAGGTGGGACCCAACGTCGTACAATACCCCGGCTCCGGCGGAATCGAGGTGTTCGCGAAAACCAATCTTCGAACCAGGTCTCAAGCCGTCCCAGGAATCATAGTGCACCGCCACATAATACGGCTCGCCGATCTCCCCGTTCAAAAGCCGGCGCTTCAGCTCCTGCACACCGTACAAGTAGCGATACGTGAACGCGGTCTGGTGAACCTTGCCGCTCGGCTCCGCGGCCCGAAGCATGTCAGCTGCTTCCTCCGTGTTCATCCCGAGGGGTTTTTCACAGAACACGTGCTTGCCGGCAGCAAATGCGGCCTGGGCCTGACGGGCGTGCACTACATTCGGGGTTGCAATCGTGACTGCATCGATGTCAGGCCGTGCGCAAACCTCCTCATAGTCGAGCGATACTTCCGGCACACCCAACCGCTGCGCCGCCGCGCGGGTCCGTGCCGAATCTCGCCCACAGAGGACCACAACCTCCGCTTCCGGATGCGACTGCACGCCGGGCACATGACAGCTTTCGGCAAACGCTCCGGCCCCGATAACGCCCACTCTTAATTTGGTCATTCCGCCACCTTGCAAAAAATGTCACATCTGACGCGACGGAATCAGATCCCCTCGCGACAGGTCGGCGACAACCGTGTACGGTATGCTCACACAGGATGAGAGCCATGGCAGGCATCTGGGCTCACTGGTTCACTCTAGCGGATTACCGGAGGCGTGTCGAGACTGCTGCTTTATGGGAGTGAGAACTGCGTAGATGAACCGATGACACCGCAAACGCATGCTGTACCTGTTTATGCGGCGGGAAGAAGCTATCCGCCGGCGTGTTTGAGTCGGGCCGATTGCCAACCGACCAACCAGACACCGGCCAGGATGAGCGCAATGCCCACGATCTCGCGGACGCCGATCGCCTCACCCAACACCAGCGCAGACAGAAGCAGAGCCGATACCGGGATGAGATTCACGAACACGCCGGCCCGCGAAGGACCCACCCCTTGCACCCCGTACAACCAGGCCTGCTGCCCCAATGCCGTAGCGAACACGATCAGATACCCTAAAGCCACCCACCCGGAGACCGGGACCACACTCGCTCCGGTCAACAGCAACTTCTGATCGGTCCACAGCAGAGGAATCTGCAACAAGAGGGACAGCAGCAGCGTTGTCCAGTTGACGGTGAGCGGAGAGAGCCGCTCCATCACCTGGCGACCACCGATGGAATACAACGCCCAACTCACCAATCCCAACAACACCAGTGTGCCGCCCAGCCAGGGATTGTCCCCGCTCGGCGCCTCCCCTCCGACACCGGACACGAGTGCGACTCCGGCAAAGGAGACCGCACAACCGGCCGCCACCGTGTTGAATGGAATGTCTCGCACGAGAAGAGACGACAGCAACGCCGTAATGGCCGGGCTGGCGCCGATAATGACGCCGGCGGTCGCTGCGCCGATATACCGTAGGCCGAAGAGGGTCAGAAGATGATTGCCCAACACCCCGAGCCCCAGCAGCAT
Organism: Nitrospira sp. ND1; assembly: GCF_900170025.1. Classification (NCBI taxonomy): domain Bacteria; kingdom Pseudomonadati; phylum Nitrospirota; class Nitrospiria; order Nitrospirales; family Nitrospiraceae; genus Nitrospira; species Nitrospira sp. ND1. Next base: position 861,673 of record NZ_FWEX01000006.1, read on the forward strand.
CAACAGCCTGAGATCGCGAGCAGTCCATGTCGTACGACCGCCCTCGCTCCACCACCACAGAGGAATCAGGATCACCAGCGCGCCGAAGCCGCGCAGCAAGGACGTTTCTACTGCCGAAAACGCGCCAAGCGCCAGCTTCTGTCCCACAATGGACCCGCCCCAAACCAGCGCCGAGGTGGTCAACGCGGCATAGGCGGCGAATACCGATGGTTTCTGCATGGACGCAATTCCTCAATCGACGACACACGTGGGTTGCCACGGGCCGCGAGCACCGGATGCTAGGCGAATGGTGTCGGGGTGATGATCCAAATACCGTCCCGGATGGTCGCCAACACAGCAGACACCCGCTGGTCTGTCCTGACGACCCGGTTGAGTTCCTGAATTGCAGCAGTACGGTCGTCAGGCGGCGGTTCGAGCAACACGTCGCCGTCCCACAACACATTGTCGATGAGAATGACCCCGCGCGGGGACAACAACTCCATCGCGCGGCGATAGTAATTCACGTAGTTGAGTTTGTCGGCGTCGATAAAAATGAGATCAAAAGGGCCCGTGAGTCCCGCCATCGTCTCCAAAGCCGGCCCCATACGGATCTCGACCTTTCGACCATGGGGGGATTGCGCAAAAAACCGTCGAGCAACCGCCGCGGACGCGTCATCGACTTCGCACGTCGTGACCTGCCCCTGCTCGGGCAGCGCTTCCGCGAAACACAGTGCGCTATAGCCCGTGAACATGCCGATTTCCAGCACTCGCGTGGCCTGCACCAGGCGGGTCATCATATGCAAGAACGCCCCTTCGAGGGGCCCCACCAGCATACGCGCAAACTCCATCGTCCGTTCGGTCTCCTCGCGAAGCGCGCGGCGGACGGGAGTTTCGGGCAATGAATAGGCCGCCGCGTAGGCATCAATTTTCGGCAACACGAGATCGGTCATTGGTTTCACTCCGGCAGAGAGTTGTGCGACAATTCGCACCGGCCGCGGGATCATACCATGGACGTGCCCGGAGAAGGAGCCTGAAGGTGAAGACACTGGCGACATTGGAACCCTTGACGACACGTTTGTTGGAAATCCGTCGCATCCAGAGCGCGGCCGCAGTTCTCTCGTGGGACCAGGAGACGTATATGCCCGCCGGCGGCGGGGCGGCGCGCGCGGAGCAGATCGCGACGCTCGAAGGTCTTGCCCATCAAAGACTCGTGTCCGCTGAGCTCGAAACGCTGCTCACCGAATGGATCGACCCCGCGACCGGACAGGCCGCCGACAGTTGGGATGAACCCTCCCGGTCGCTGTTGCGGGAAACCTGGCGCGACTTCAGCCGGGCCAAGAAACTTCCATCCGACTTTGTGATCCGCCTCAGCCGCGAGTGTTCCTTGGCCCAGCAGGCCTGGGTGACGGCACGGGAAGAAAGTCGGTTTTCAAAATTTCTGCCCTCACTGAAGATTATCCTGGACCTCAAACGTGATGAGGCTCGGTATTTAGGGTATCGAAACTCGCCCTACGATGCGCTCTTGGATACGTATGAGCCGGGTGCCACCATCGCTCAACTCGCGCCGCTGTTCACACAATTACGGGAACGCCTTGTCCCGCTCTTACGGCGCGTTCAGGCCAGTCACGTCACCATCGACGACCGTTGCCTGCACCAGAGTTTCGACCAATCCAAGCAGGTGGAATTCGGTCGGCTTGTGCTGACCGCCATGGGCTATGACTTCGAGCGTGGGCGCCTCGATCTCTCGGCCCATCCCTTCACGACCTCTTTTCATCCGACCGATGTCCGGGTCACGACACGGGTCTTCGAGAAAGATCTGCCGTCGTGCCTGTTTAGTTGCATCCATGAAGGGGGCCATGGCCTGTACGATCAAGGCTTGGATCCTCGCTATTATGGCTCGCCCCTCGGCGAATCCGTGTCACTCGGCTTTCACGAAAGCCAGTCCCGCCTGTGGGAAAATTGTGTCGGCCGGTCCCGTGCGTTCTGGCACTGCTTCTACCCGATGTTGCAGCACACGTTCCCGCAACAGTTGGCGGACGTGCCTCTCGACCGGTTCTATGCGGCCATCAACCGGGCCACCCCCTCGCTGATCCGCGTCGAAGCCGACGAATTGACCTATAACTTGCACATCATGTTACGCGTCGAAATCGAGCAGGCCCTTATTGAGGGACGAGCAGAACCGGATGATCTGCCCGGCCTTTGGAACGAGAAAATGCAGTCGTATTTGGGTATTGTGCCGGAACGGGATGCCGAGGGGGTCTTGCAGGATGTGCATTGGTCGATGGGCGCCTTCGGATATTTCCCGACCTACACCTTGGGCAACCTGTATTCCGTGCAATTCTTCGAACAGGCCACACTCGAACTTCCGCAGCTGGAGGAGGAGATGAGAGCAGGACACCTCTTGCCTCTGCGGCGATGGCTCGAGCAGAAAATCCACCGCTGGGGACGGATGTTCACACCCGACCATCTGGCACGACGGGTGACGGGTAGCGGGGTGAACCCCGAGCCGTTTCTCCGTTATCTCGAAACGAAATACGCGGAGCTATACCGACTCTGATCTGTGAGCCGCTTTTCACTACCCTCCCATAGCCCACTACCCCCTGCGTCTCCCCACGACGCCCTTTCTTTTACTCAAGGATTACGACAGGTCAGGCACACCTCTAGGGCCACAACAGGGCCCTTTAGCTCTATTCGACCAATCGGTCTTCGTGGTACTACTCCGCCCCACATGAAATAGGAAATTTCTCTTAGTTTCTTACCCTGCTCCAGGGGATGAATCGGCTGAGCACGTGGGATTAGGAATCGAAAGACAAGTCCTTGGACTTTCCCGTTGGCCCGAATGGGTTCCGGCAGAACAAGGTCTTCAGCATCGATGTCCGAGTCAGTGGCTGCCACGACTAGACGACATGCAGGAGCCTATCGAGTGTTCTCTCCGCGTACGACCCAGACATTGACCGCCCCCCACGACGACACCGACTTGAGGGCGGATCGGACCATTCTCTGTGCTCGGCCGGAAACGGGCAGAGTGGAATTCCGGGGTGCTCCATGAGCGGAACGCTGGCCGTGGATGCATGCCAAGAGTCGCACCCGGCGAAAGCCGAAGTCCGAATTCTGCTCGCGGATGACCACGCCTTACTCCGTCGCGGCCTGCGAGAGTTCCTACGGGACTTCCTCGTTGAGGACGGACTGACGCCCGACATTGTCGAAACAGCCTCTGCCCGCCATGCAATCGATCACATTCGCACAGGCACCTGGGATCTCGTCATCCTGGACTTGAATCTGCCGGACATGCCGGGACTCGAAATCCTGCGCATTCTCAAATCGTTGCGGCCGGCCCTGCCTGTCCTGGTTGTCAGCATTTATGCCGAAGAACATTACTCGGCTCGTGCCATTCGAGCCGGTGCACTCGGATACCTGACAAAAGAGCGAGGGCCGCAGGAACTTCGGATGGCGGTCTCACGCATCCTTCAGGGTGGACATTACCTGCCGCCTCCCGAAACCGAACACAACCAGGACGAGGGACCGCACCGAAACCTCTCCTCCACCGACACCCTCCCGGCAACACTCTCGGATCGCGAAATTGAAGTACTGCAGTGGATCGCACAGGGACGACGCCTGACGGAGATCGCGGAACATCTCAATTTGAGCATCAAGACGGTGAGCACCTACCGTTCGCGGCTCCTCATCAAATTAGGAATGAGAACCACGGCAGAATTGATTCGCTACGCCCTGGACCAGCAGTTGGTCTGACACTGAAAGATGATCGCGTTGACCGACCCGGCACAACAATTCTCTGCAAGCGGACGGGCACCTGGGATCGGTCGGCATAGACTCCCGCAGCCGCCGGTCAGTACACCCTGCACCCTCTCATCGGAGGACTATGGCCAATATTCTGATCATCAATGCCGACGCGAATCTGAAGCGGCTTATCAAGCTGGCCTTACCGGGCATGGAACATTTTGTTCAACACAGTGCGACCTTGCAGACCGCCGGCGCTCAGTCCACGTCGTCCAAGCTCGACCTGGTGATCAGTCGCTTCGTCGCGGACGACGATCAAGGGCCGGAAGACCTAATGGAACTTCGCAAAACCTTTCCGAGCGCTCGCCTGATCGTCACAGCAGCGCTACACGATCCCGCACTCGAAGGCGAGAAACTTCAGCGCGTCGTCCGCGAACTCCACATCGAGTATTGTTTGCTGGAACCGATTGAGACCGGTGCCATGCTCCATACGATCCAGGCGGCGCTCGCCCTTCCGAAACGACCCTAGATCGACCCATTTTCACCGGTCGCCCGCCACCCAACCGCTGCCACAACACGTCAGCGCCAACGACCTACCGGACCGGGAGCCTCCGGTTCAGTATCCCATGGCCGTGTTGAGCTTCGCCAACTGGCTTGGAGGCAGGAGAAACTCCGCCGACGCTTCGATGCGGGCAGGAACCAGCAGCGTGGTGTGGAACACAATATCGCGGATGGGAATCTTGAAATCGGGTTGCTGCGGGGTACTGAGTTCGACGGATTCGACGGACTGCGTAATGGCAGTGACATCCTGCGGCCCGTAGGTGGTGATCACCGCCTGCATGAGGTCACGAATTTTCTCATTGGTTTCATTTCCGTCGATGCCTTTCATCAGCAGAGGAAGGACCTCGTCGCGAACCTGGTCGGACGGGCTGAAGTTTTCGACCCGTTCCTTGCGTCGAAGGGACGTCAAGTCATTGTCCAGATCGCGGCTGAAGGCGCCATAGGCAAACCGGACGAACTCGAAATGAAACCCCTTCATCCCCTTTCCAAACATCTGCAGTTCGCACAGGAAACAGAGCTGCTGCAGCTTGACGTCACTCAACAAGCCATAGGGCTCGGCCAGCGATAAGGCATACAGCAGTAGCACTCGATCGATCGTCATTTCGTGAGATTTGCGCACCTATTGAATCTCCTCTGAATCGTCCACAACCGGCAGGACTATAAACAGGCAGGTTTCGGTTCGTCAATTGATGATCGTACCGGCCGGATCCCCTCTTGACCCGCCGAGGCACTTTCGTCTTTAATGGGCGTCTTTCATGCCGGTTCACGCGCCATGAGCAAGACTCTCAAAGAAATGGACGTGCTTCGCCAGCACCTGGCCAAGCATCAGTTGAAGCTGACTCGTCAACGCGAACTCATCCTGACGGCGTTCCTGCGACAAGAACACGTCACGGCCGAGACGATGTATCATCAGCTGGCGAAGAAAGATCCCCACCTCGGACTCGCCACGATTTACCGCACGCTGAATCTCTTCTGCGAAGCAGGCATCGCCCAAGCCCGCCACTTCGGCACCCAGACGCAATACGACAATATCTCGCATAAGGGCCATCACGACCATCTCATCTGCACCGGCTGTGGGACTATTGTAGAGTTCGAGAATTGCGAGATTGAACGGCTACAGGAAGAGGTCGCGACCAAGAACGGCTTTGTGATCCAAACCCACCGGCTGGAGCTGTACGGCCTCTGTGCGCGCTGCCGCCATTGACGAATCGCTTCCGCATCCAGTACTATCTTGAGACGGCTTATCAATTTCAACTAGGATGGCCATTACAGGCTGTCCCCACTCTGGAGGCACGCCGCATGGCTTCATCCTGTCGCACATTTTTGGCGCTGACGCTACTCCTCGGGGCGCTGACGTTTTTGCAGTGGGCCACCGGAACCGCGGAGGCCGCCGAGAAACTTGTCGTCTATTCGGGTCGCGCAGAACGGCTCATTAAGCCGGTGCTGGATGAATTTCAGGCCAAGAGTGGCATCCAAATCGAATTGCTGTCGTCGGGCACCACCGAGTTGGTCAACCGCTTACAAGCCGAAGGCGACCATACCCCGGCCGACGTCTTCCTGACGAACGATGCCGGGAGCCTCGAGCATGCCCGGGAACTCAAACTCCTCCGGCCCATGAATATGCGCGAAGTTGAACGAGCCATCCCGTCGCAATTCCGCGCGGCCGACAACAGCTGGATCGGACTCTCAGGCCGCTTCTGGATCGTCGTCTACAACACCAATCTCGTCAAACCCGATCAGATCAAATCACTGTTCGACCTCGCCCAGCCGCAATGGAAAGACAAAATCGCCGTTCCCAATTCCGGTAGCGAATATCTTCAGGCCGGCGTTTCAGTAATCAAAGCCACCTTCGGAGACGAACGGACGAAGCAGTTTCTGCAAGGACTCAAGGCCAATGCGGACACGCAGGTATACCAAAAGAGTTCGCAGATTGTGGACGCCGTCGCGAAGGGGCAGGTCGCGGCAGGCATTGTGAACCACTACTATATCTATCGGCACCTTGCCACGCAGCCCACCGCTCCGATCGCCGCGGTCATGACCGATCAGCAGGAAGGCGGTATGGGCGCCATCATGAACGTGACCGGAATCGGGGTCACCCGCGCGTCCAAACACGTTGAAAGTGCCAAACTCCTGATCGAATTCCTGGTTGCCCAGGCCGGGCAAAAAATGTTCGCGGATCTGGACAAGGAATACCCTCTCCATCCGGACGTGAAAGCCGATCCGACACTCATCGACCGGCGCACGTTCCGTGCGGCGCAAGTCCCCCTGGCTCGACTGGCCGAATTACGCGAGGCCACCCTCACGCTGATCGAACAGGTCGGCCTTCGCTAAGCCCTTGTGTAGCCGCGCATGCTTACCGCCACAAGAGCTCACGCCCCCTCTTCGCTGCAATGGATCAGCCTGATCACTGCCGCATTTCTGGTTCTCCCCACCTGCTACATCATCTATGTGGCGCTCACCGCCGCACCGACCGTGTGGAGCCGTCTCTGGTCGACGCGCATTCCCGAACTTCTCTGGAACACCCTCTCGCTGGCCACCGGCGTCGCTTTGACCACACTGCTGCTGGGCGTCTCCCTCGCCTGGATCACCGTTCGGTACGAATTTCCTGGTCGCCGGGTCTGGGAATGGGCACTCGCCTTACCCCTCGCCATGCCGACCTATGTGCTGGCCTATGTGTATGCCCATCTTCTGGGAATGGGCGGCCCGGTGGAACAAGGGTGGCAGACGCTCATGGGGTCCGACGCGCGACTGCTCTCCCCTCAAAGCTTTGTCGGCGTCACACTGATCATGGCCCTCGACACGTTTCCGTTTGTGTACCTGCTGGTCCGAGGAGCACTGCTGAATCTGAATATCTCCTTCGAGGAAGTGGCACGCGTCTGCGGCGTTTCTCCTTGGAGCACACTCTGGCGCGTCACGCTCCCGCTCATCCGCCCCGCCATTGCCGCAGGACTAGCGCTCGTGATTTTGTATGTGATCTCGGACTTCGGGGCGGTCTCTCTGCTCCGCTACCAGACACTCACGTATGCGGTCTATCAACAGATGACCAGCCGCTACGACCATACGTCCGCCAGCATTCTCAGCCTGCTCCTCGTCGTGATGGCAATCATCTTCCTGGTCACGGAACGATGGTTTCGCCAGCGGAGTCGCTTCTACCAAACATCCGGCCGCTATCGACAAGCGACCCGGCACCACGCCGGCCCCGCTGGAACGGCACTCATCACCGGGTACGTCGTACTCGTGTTCGGAGCCGCATTCGGGATTCCGGCTGTCATGTTGATCCAGTGGAGTATCGAAGCGATTGCACAGGGCGCCCTGGATGCGCGTTTTTTCGGCTTCATCTGGAACAGCAGCTTCCTGTCGGCACTGGCAGCCTGTGGGGCCGTGATCATCGGACTTCCGCTGGCCTACCTCGCCAGCCGCCGTCCTTCGCGACTCAATCTCGCCTGCCTCCAAGCCGCCTATGCCGGCTATGCCTTGCCCGGTCCTGTCGCCGCCCTCGCGGTCCTTGTGCTCTTTACGCACTTCGTGCCGGTCTTGTACGGTACCGTCGCGGTGTTGCTCGTTGCCTACATCCTGCATTTTCTCCCGGTCGGCCTGCAGTCGATGGAGCCGGCTCTCCAACAAGTCACCCCCAATGTGGAAGAGGTGGCACGCACCCTGGGCTGCACGACTCGCCGGACCCTCCGGCGCGTGACCCTTCCGCTCATTCGTAACGGTTTTATTGCGGCCTGGGTCCTGATGTTCCTCCAGACCATGAAGGAACTTCCAGCCACATTGCTGCTGCGGCCGGTAGGATTTGATACACTGGCGATTCGTGTATGGCTCGAAGCCAGCGAGGAGTATTATCAGCTGGCGGCGCCCGCCGCATTGCTGATCGTGCTCCTGAGCCTGCCGGCCTTGCTGCTACTGGTATCCAAGGATTGGCGCGGACGTGACCAAGAGGTCGTTAGTTGAATCCCGTGAACAACTCAGACATCCGCGAGCACCGGGCACAGGGTGCATCTACGATGCCTGACGCCATGGATCTCGCCGCCGAACAGTCTCCCGTCCTTGAACTACGCGGGATCTCCTGCGCCTACGAGCCCAATCGTCCTGCTGTCGAACAGATCACGCTCACGGTCCACCAGGGCGAAATTCTCTGTCTCCTGGGGCCATCCGGGTGCGGAAAAACCACCATTCTCCGCGCGATTGCAGGATTCGAGCGGGTAACCGACGGGAGCATTTCTCTGTCCGGCCGGCTCGTGTCATCGCGCGACGTGATGGTGCCGACTGAACAGCGGCACATCGGCATGGTCTTTCAAGAATACGCGCTGTTTCCACATCTGCGCGTGGAGAAAAATATCGCCTTCGGTCTCAGCCACCTCTCCCGCCCACAGCAGAAGGCCATCGTCGATGACCTCCTCACCCTCACCGGCTTGCGCGGACTGGAACAGCGGTATCCGCATGAGCTCTCAGGGGGACAACAGCAACGCGTCGCGCTCGCCCGCGCCCTCGCCCTGCGCCCGGTGTTGTTGCTGCTCGACGAACCGTTCAGCAATCTCGACCCCGACATGGCGAGCCGTATGCGACAAGATCTCCACGCCCTGCTTCGACAGACCAAGACCACGGCCATCCTTGTCACTCATGACCACGACGAAGCGTTTTCCATGGCCGACCGTGTCGCAGTCCTGAACCGGGGTCGACTGGAGCAATTCGATACCCCTGAAGCGATTTACCACGTCCCCACCACTCCCTTTGTAGCCGACTTCGTCGGACAGGCAGATTTTATCTCCGGGGTCGTGGCCAATGATCTGGTGACCACCGAGATCGGGGAATTCCCCAACACGCAGCATCTCGCGACTGGAACCAGCGTGGTCGTGATGATTCGCCCCGACGACATTCATATCGTCCCGACCAAAGGCGCAGATGCCCATATTCTGGCAAGGCAATTCAAAGGCTCCGAAAATGTGTACACGATTCAGCTCCCCTCCGGACAGATCGTCCACAGCAGCGAATCGTCTCTGAGTATTTATCAGGTTGGCACGGCGATTGCGCTTCGAGTGGTAGCAACCCATACCGTCCTCTTCCCACAACCACCCGAATCGTCAGGAAAAAATGAACCAGGACACGGCAACGCCCCACCCCCGTAAAACCGGACTCAATCCAGGCCTCCATGCCGAGAGCAGGGCGGGGGTGCCCCCTTAGACAACCAACACGAGAGGCGGAGGATCGACGAATGGATCTGCTGAAGAATGCGGTAGAATATGGAATTATTGGCATGCTGATAGCGCTCAGCATCTGGTCGGTGGCAGTGGCGGTCGAGCGGTGGCTCTACTATCGACGCGTGGACCTGTCCCAATTCACGGACATTCAAACATTTGAAATGGCGCTGACCAAACGCCTGGTCATTATAGGCACGGTGGCCGCCAATGCCCCTTACATCGGATTGCTGGGGACCGTCCTCGGTATTATGATGACCTTCCATACGATGGGAACCTCAGGCACGATGGCCGTGAATACCATTATGATCGGCTTAAGCCTGGCCCTGAAGGCAACGGCTGTCGGCCTGCTCGTCGCCATCCCCTGCGTCGTGATGAACAATATTCTCCGGCGGCGGGTCACCGAACTGCTGACGATCTATAAGGTGCAACATGGAACGCGAGGTTAATCAAATCAACGTCATTCCGCTGGTCGACGTGATGCTCGTGCTGCTCGTCATCGTCCTCACCACCGCCACCTTCATCAGCACCGGCCAGATCCCTGTGAATCTCGCCAAGGCCAAAGAGGCCGGAGATCATAAAGATGTCCCCGTCGTGGTGACCTTAACCGCGAACGGCGACCTGTTCCTCAACGACCGCCCCGTCCCACCGGACGGCCTCAAGACTGTCATGCTCGCGCACCCACGCGAATCGCTGGTGGTCGTACGAGCCGACAAAGTCACATTACTGGAACGGTTTGTCTCAGTGGTGGACGAAATACGAGGTCTTGGATTTCAGTCCGTCAGTCTGGAGGTGGTACGGCTGTGACGTCCCGCCAGCCCGGCATATCGGACCCCTTCATCCGCTTCCATGCAAGCGGATGGATCATCTCGCTCTGCCTGCACGGCAGCGCCATTCTCCTGGCCGGACTCCTCGTCGCCAAAATCGGCCTGGCTCCTCCATCTTCATCCTTTCAATGGGATGTCACGGTCGTCGGCTCTCAACCTCCGGCGACGCCTGCCCAGGTCGCACCCGGTACGCAACCACCTGCTACAGCGGTTATCCGACCGGCTCAACGTAACGCTCCAGCGGCGGCCCTGCGTCCCACACCTTCTCAGGCAGCGCTCCCGACCATACCGGCAACTACCTCAAGCTCTTCGGCAACGGTCGAGCGCAACACCATCGAAGCAGCCCTCACCCCGGCTCACCAGGCTCCCGCACAACTGCTTGAACGCGCTCCTGTGGTGTCTCCTCCCGAACCTCACGAAACGAAGGATGAACTTCAAACTTCCCTGCACACGACATCGGCACCGGTCGAGGCCCCCCCTGATCCCCGCTCACTGCCCCAGATGGCGAATCCGCCGCATGCAGACGCTCCTCTCGCCCCAGAAATGTCAGGACCGACATCACAACCGCCCTCTGAGCTCGCCACCTCTCCGGCTCAAACGGCATCGCTCGTTCCCTCGAGCAGTACGACTCAGGCTTTACGAAAACCGGATTATGGCTGGCTCGCAGGGCCTTTGCTCCAGCGGATTGAAGCACTCAAACAATATCCCGCCACGGCGAGGCTGCATCGCCTGGAAGGTCGGGTGATTGTACGGATCGTGATTCAGCAAGACGGACACATTACATCGGCCACCGTCGCAAGAAGCTCAGGGCACGATGTGCTCGATCAAGCCGCACTGGAAACCATTCGGCAGGCCTCACCGCTCACCTTGTCCCAGCCGCTCGAAAAATCCTCGGTCACGATGCAAATACCGCTCGGCTACTACCTGGATCGATAAGCTGCAGAGTTATCCCTGGCAGGGTTGCTGTTCCCAGCCTCGCAAGACCGCCTGCTTGTCGAACGTCAAGACATAGGCCCGGCAGCCGCCTCCCCGCACTTGACCACCGAAGCCTGCCGTTCCGCTGCCGCGTTCGAAATAGGTCCAGATTTCTCCCCCGCCGGTAGCCGCTTGTGTCTTATGCGGTGATCCATATCGCTTCCCGACCATCTCTTGCGTCGCCTCGTTGACCGCATCGTGAAAATATTTGGAACTACCGCTGCATGCGCTCAATACGAGCAGGCCGACTACTATCCCTGCGCGCATACCTTCCCAGCGCCGACCAGGGGCCAAGCCCCATCCGGAACGTCCGCCTTGGATGGAATTACTCGATGCCATCATTCATCCTCACCCTCCCCTTGAGATACGAAGAAACCCAGACTTTGCCGTCGCGATCTACGATCATCGCACCGACCCCCGGCAACCGCTCAACCAAGGCCAGTCCTCGCTCACGTCCCATCACAAAGATGCCGGTATCCAGGCCATCTGCGGTCAGTCCGTCGCGGGCGACCACGGTCACGCTTTGGCAGTCACGAGCCGGTTGCAAAGTGATCGGATCGAGAATGTGGTGATAGCGCACTCCATCCCGCTCGAAGTACCGCTCATAGTCACCGGCCGTCGAAATCGCCTCATCCTGAAGCTCAATAAAAGCCAGCACAGCCTCTTCATGCCTCGGATGCCGGACGCCGAAGGGAAATTTCATGCCGCCCGGCAGTCTGCCGAAGGTCCTGATATCCCCCGAGAGGGCCACGACCCCTGCAGTGGCTCCGGCCGCCTGCATGGCTGCGACAGCCATATCCGCGGCAAAGCCTTTGCCGATCCCGCCCACATCTACCCGCATTCCCGGCTTGGCCAAATAGACCGTCCTCTCTGCGACATTCAGATGTAGCGAACGCAACTCCGTCAGCGGGCGAACCGCCTGCAAGACCGCATCGGATGGAATGTGCTGCCGATCGAGAACACTCCAGGCCTCAACCGCCGGGCCGACGAGAATATTAAACCCTCCTTCCGTCAGCCGAGCCATTTCGAGCGAGGCCTCCAGCACCTTCATCGTGTCGCGGCTGAGCATGACGGCGTCCCTGCCAGCGGCAGCATTCACCTGCGAGAGTTCGCTGGTCGCAATCCAGGTACTGAGCAACTCTTCCAAGCGATGAATCTCCTGAAATCCAGCCGATGCCGCATCCTGCGCCCGCCGACGATCAGACGCCACCGACGTAATGGTCACGAGCGTACCCATCTGCATCTGCGTTCGCTTCACGACGGCAGGAGCGGATTCAGACCTTGTAGTCGCACATCCGGACGAGAACAAGAGCAGGAAGATCCCGCTCATGACTGCAAAACGATATCCCATCTCCACCTCACCACCTCCGACGAATATGACAAACAGGCTGCGCTTAACACTCAATAGATCACACAACTTCATTGGCGCAGCCCGGCGCTGATTTACGCGCACACGCGTCCATCTTCTGCGGGACGCCTGCAAAATGCAAATGTCGCCCGTCGCGCCGACCGGCAGGCAAACACTCCTTTCCCGTACCCCACTCTATCCGACACAATCACCTGTGGCAGGCGCGCAGCGCACACAAAAAAGCGGCCAACTTTTAATTGGTCGCCAGACTTGACATTCCTCCGCTGATCGGGATATTAATAATCGTTCTCAATTTCACAAACGAGACCGACCACCCGCTATGACCACAGGAAAAAGTTTGGCATCCCCTACCTGCCAAGACAGTGAGACGCGCTGCGAGTGCGGACAACTCATTGCCAAAGTCCGTGGGCAAGGCCTTGAGCTCAAATGCAAACGCTGTAAGCGCATCGTCGTCATCCCATTCACCTCAATCGAAGGCTGGGGCACCGTCACAGCATGATTCGATATATGAAAGGAGGCCTCACCACCAGGTACACCCCAGGGCATCGATCATGTACACCTGTTTTCCCTGTAGACCAGAGACCTTTGAGTCCCGAGTCCAACCAAACCCTTACTCGCGGATGGAGGATACCCATGAAAATCAGGGCAATCCTCGGGGCTCTCGTCTTAGCCAGTCTACCGGCAATGCCGGCACTGGCGGAAAACATGACCCCGGAGGACATTAAAAAACTGGTTGATGAAGCAGTCGAGAAGCGGCTTCAGGAACACGAACGACGTGAAGGCGGCATGCAACCAGGCCAGAGCGAAGCGGCCGCGTCCCCGCAATATCCTGTCGCGACCGGTCCCATCACCGATATTCGCGTAGGACGACCGGGTGAGGAAAAGGTTCCATTGGGGTTTGGATCCACCGGATCCGGCAAACTCATTTACGCCAAGCCCTTCTTAAGTGCTCCGAAAGCAACAGTCGGTGGATATGCCGATGTCATGTACAACTCGCTGTCCCGTCAAAACCTGGACAACCCTAGCCGCAATTCATTCGGCCAACAGCGGATGGTGCCTTTTATTTATGCGGATATTACCGACCATATCAAGTTTGCCACCGAAATCGAGATCGAACGGGGCGGCCAGAATGCTCCGCAGAGCGGCGATGGGTCCATGCAGATCGAGTTCGCTCAGCTGGACTATTTGATCGACGAAGCCATCAATCTCCGCGCCGGTATTCTGCTGATGCCGGTCGGCAAGTTTAACTTGCTGCACGACTCACCCTTGAACGATCTCGTCGATCGGCCGATGGTCTCTCGCATCGTCATCCCCAGCACCTGGTTCGAAGCCGGTGCCGGTATTTACGGAACCCTGTATCCCTCGTCACGCTCGAAACTGGACTACGAAGTCTATGCCGTCAATGGAATGAGCCAGACGGCCGGCGGCATTACCGACCTTGGGGTGCGAAGCGCGCGGGGCAGCGTCTCTCGTGATCGCGACGACAACAAAGCCGTCGTCGGCCGCATCGCCTTCAGCCCGATGCTGGGCATTGAAATCGCCGGCTCCGGCTACCATGGAGCGTACAAGCCGGCCGCCGGAGCCGTGGGGGCGGGCTACATCGATATGTTCGCATTGGACTGGACGCTCCAAAGAGGCCCATTCGAAATAATCGGAGAGTCCGCGTGGACGAGAATCAGCAACAACAATGCGACCGGCGTCGCCAACCGGGTCATTGGACCGGCCGGCATGCAGGGCTACTACGTTCAGGGGAATTATCACTTCATGCCGGAATTCCTCAAGAAATGGGCGCCCAGCCATTTCACCGACGCCTCTACGTTTACGGCAGTCGTGCGATGGGAACAGGTCAACACGGATACCGACGATCGCACCAAGCAGAACGCGCTGGGAGGCCAACGGAAGCTTGAGCGCTTGACCCTCGGTCTCAATTTCAGGCCGATTGAAGACACGGTGATCAAATTCGACTGGCAATTCAATACCCAGAGGGACGCAAAGGGCCTTGTAGCCGCCGGGGATCTCGGCACTGCAGGCAGCCCGATGAATGGAAACGGATTCTTAATCCAAGCAGCCACGTACTTCTAACCGGTTCCTCGTCCAGGCCGTCCCGATCGGGACGGCCTGGACGATACCGACAGAATTGATATGACACAGCACTACCGCCGACTCAGCATCCTCCTAATTCCCGCTCTTCTGACCGCCTGTGCATCCCTGGGCGGTATGCAGGAACGATTCGCCGTCTGCAGCTACGACCATGCCTGGGAAGCTGCACTTGACGCAGTCAAAGATCGTGCGATAGCGCAGCAGGATAAGGCCGCAGGCCTGATCGACACCGCGTGGCTTGAAATACCCATGCCGGGACGGACCTTTGGTGCCCTTCAGCGAGACTTGGGGGATAGCAAAGATCGGTCCCGGATTTCCCTGGCAGTCAAACGACTCGACGATGTCACAAAAATCGGCTTCATCGAAGAGCGACAACGGTGGGCATTCCGTGGCGGCTCTCGCCTGTTCGGCTGGACCGACACCGAGTCCTCGGCCCAAGTCATGACCGACGTACAGAACCGCTTAGACACCAAATTGAAGGAGCATGGATGTTCAGTACATTGAGTGCGTACCGCACCTTGACCGCAGTCGTATTGCTTCTGACCTCGTCGCTCCCGGCGCTGGCGACGGAGAAAGTCTGGGACAACGAATTGCGCCGCTTCCTGAAAGACGACGACTTCAAGTACGAAGAGTTCATGACCGAAGAGGAGGCCGTGAAGACCATCCTCCCAAAATCTCAACGTGTGCGCAAGGAACTGATCCGACTCACGCAGGACAGGAAGGAACTCATCGAACAGCGCATCGGTTGGAAGTTTCCGGAAGACTCGTTCGATCTGTATATCGGGGAGACTGGAGACAAAGTCGACGGGTATGCGATGATCCACAACACCATCGGCAAATATAAACCCATGACCTATATGGTAGGAGTGGATCCCAAAGGGAATTGCACCGACGTCGAATTGCTGGTGTTTCGGGATGCAAAGGGCAGCGAGGTCGGGAAGAAGCGATTCAACTCTCAGTATGATGGCAAGACCGTCACGGACCCCATTCGAATCAACAAAGACATTATCAACATCAGTGGAGCCACGATGTCCGTCCGGTCGATGAACGCCGGCGTCAAACGAGTGTTAGTACTGGTAGACGAATTTTACTTGAAGCCGGCCGGCTTAGGCAGCGACACGGTCGCAGTGCAGAAGGCCGAGAGAGGACTGTTGGGGACCCTATTCGGCAACTAAGGCCGTCGGGACACTGCACTGGCATGCGAAATTTTAATGCTCGATTCCGCCTGCGTGATTCGGATCGTCATATCAGGTTGTTGTATACGCAATTCCTCTTTTTGATGCTGGTGGGGTTTCTTTTTTCTTTCTTCTGGGCGCACAGCATGACCAGCTTGAGCCCACAAGGTATCGCCGACCACTACCGTGGCTCTGATGCGACCTTCGGCGAACCGATGTCGTTTCGGGAGCTGGCCGAGGTCACGCACTTTCACCTGTTCACCATGCCGGTCGTGTTTATGATTCTCGTCCATGTCCTCTATCTCACGCAGGCCAGTCATGCCACGCAAGTCTGGTTGACATGGCTTTCGTTCGGAGGCGTGGCGCTGGACCTGCTCTCCCCCTGGCTGATCAGCTACATCTCACCTATTTTTGTGCTCACAATGCTGGCCGGGGACACTCTGATGATGGGCAGCTTTCTCGCGATGATGGCTATCCCTCTCTACGAAATGTGGATTTTGAAGCAACCGCTGATGGCCGGGAAGCGAGGGGAAGAGTCATGAACGCCTAGAAGAAGTCCGTTGACTCCGTTGCGGCCAGAGGTATTCAGCCCAGAGCCCAAGATCGTGTGCAACGATCTTGGGCTCTTTTTTTTCGGAGGATTCCCATGCATCCATCGATATCGCCGATCAATGCCACAACACAGCTCATCCAGAAAATAACCCGACAGCTTGATGCCTTGGATTCACTTCAGCTTTCCAAAGAATCATTGCACGCTGTTCGCCTGTTACAACTTCGACGCCTGACGCGGAGGATCGAAACCCTCATTCCTGGACACTTCGGACATGGCGAGCGCACCGCACACTATGCCCGCTTGCTGGGCAAGGCCATCAGCCTTACGGATGACCAGCACATCGAGCTGCACTATGCAGCCCTGCTGCACGATATCGGACTCCTCACGTTACCCGGCAGACTGCTCGACGAGACAGCAACGCACAGCTTGGATGACTATGCCCTGATCCAAAGCCATCCCCGGGAAGGCGCTGCACTCCTGAGCCCCTATCGATTCCTCTCTGAGGCCGCACGCCTGATCGCTCATCATCACGAACGATGGGACGGCGCCGGATATCCTTATGGACTTCGCGGAGGCTATATCCCCTCGGCCGCCAGAATTTTGGCCATTGCGGACGTCTTCGACAGCATTGCCAATCGATCGACTTCGTTACACATGGCCCTACGAACCCTACAAGCGTCGGCAGGCTCACAATTTGATCCGATACTGACCGCCACATTTTGTGCACGGGTTCGCGATCAAGACCAGCTCCCGCCGCTACCATTCGGTGACGCGAGTGTCACCGCTCTCGCCGTTGAACCGACCCTCGACCAACCGAGTCACCAGCATATGCCCTTTTCAATGTTCTGAGGAGTCGAACGAAAACAGTCCATACCCGGCGTACGGGCTATTGGCCTCACTGATGGAGCTGAATGATGATGAACAACGCGCCTGACATCGAAATTCCAACTGATCGCCTCCGCACCCTCTCGTCCGAGCTTCGCGCACAGTCACCACACTGGGCTGATCGTCTTGAGCAGGCCACGACGGAACAGGAGCTACGCAATCTCGTGTGCGATCTCTTTAACCTGTCCCATGCCCTACCGTCCCACAGAGAGTCCGCTAATGAGACAACCACGCTGGCCGGACGCATCACCCGCTTCATCAACGAAAATCTCCATCGTGGACTGACACTCAAAGTCCTGGCAAATTTCCTTGGCTATTCGGAGAAATATTGCTCTGATCTGTTTTACCGCATCATGGGTGAATCGTTTTCCGGGTACATGAGACGACATCGGGTCGAACGGGCTCAATCACTCCTCACCACAACCGCGCAGACGTTGGCAGAAGTTGCTACAGCGGTGGGGTTCAGCGATCAGTTTGCCTTCAGCCATTTCTTCAAACGCGCGACCGGACATTCTCCCAGGGAGATTCGATCCCGGCAGGCACACTCACGGCATCGGCTGACGGTCCACGCCATGCAGAAAGCACTGTAGCCAGCGGCCAGACCAACCACACGGCTTCACTGCTTGGAGAACGGGAATGCCCCCTGCCCTGAATGGCCATGGAATACAGAACGATCGAGTCGCTTCGCAGCAGTGAGGGGAGAATGAATGCGCGGGTGATTCAAATTACCGGACGGCGGGGTTCAGCGAAGCATGTGCGTGGGGAGAGACGACAACAGAGGAAAGAGCCGGCCAGCGGGACGTTAGGGGATCCCACCGGCCGACCACCCGCGCACGCAAGGGCTACAACTTCTCAGAATGAATCTGCTCGGCCAAGTATCGATCGAGCCCCACTTGCTTGATGGTGCAGAGCTGAGTCTCAAACCAATCGATATGCTCTTCCGTATCGACGATCATCTCTTCGAGCCGACGACGGGTCGTGAAGTCAGCGACCTTTGTGCAATGGGCAATCCCGTCGCGGAGGACGTCCGCGTCGTCACGCTCGAAGGCCAGATCGGCCTCCAGCAGATCCGACACTTTCTTGCCGGCCGCAACCGCATCCAAATGATCCATCTCCGGCGCGCCACCCAGGTACAGAATATGATCGATCAAACCCGAGGAATGACTCACTTCCTCCTGAGCCAGGTGATTGAAATGTTCGTGCAGCCGGCCGTAGCCCCAATGTTTGCACAAGGCCGCATGCAGAAGATATTGGTGCACCGCCGTGAGCTCACTCACCAGCACTTTGTTCAAAATATCGAGAACGCCCTCTTTCGCTTTCATGCATACTCCCATTCCCACGCCGGGCCGGCGCTCACTTAACTCTCTTTGTGAATCTGCTCAGCCAGGTAATTCTCAAGCCCCACTTGCTTGATCGTCTCAATTTGGGTCTCGATCCAGTCGATGTGCTCATCCACATCCTTCGCCATGTCTTCAAACATGTGGCGCGTGGTGAAATCTCCCACCTTCGTACAATGCACCACCCCGTCGCTCAGAAGGGTGAGCATTTCCTGTTCGGCCTTGAGATCAAGCTTCAACTGCTCGGGAACAGTTTCCCCGACATGCACCGTGTTCATACGCTGAACATTCGGCACCCCTTCCAAGTACAGAATGTGACTGATCAGTTCGTCCGCATCTTTCATTTCATCGATGCTACGTTCTCGAACCTTGTGATGCAGCCGCTCATAACCCCAGTTCGAGCACATTTTCGCATGGACGAAATATTGATTGATCGCGGTGAGATCCGCGGTGAGGACTTTATTTAGAATCTCAATGACCCCTTGTTTGGCTTTCATAGGTCCCTCCCTCCAGCCTTGGAGCGCAATGCTTTCCGTCGGCATGTTGGTCCACGCCGACGCTGACGTGCGATCGACCGACTCTTTACTCTACACCTTAATTAGAGATTCTCGAAGCGCTTGTCAACTAGAGAAGTACGTAGAAATGAGGCGAGTTATCAACATCGCCGAGAACGCTTCTCATTCTTCTCATCAGGACAAGATCGGGAACGGCTTGTCCCGCAAGAGCTCGGCGGGGACACGAACTGGAGTCGAGGGGGGAGATGCGGAACAACTGATCGAAACGAGCGAACCGCGACAGAGGAACGGATGCGCCTTGACTATCCTGCTTCCCGATAGCCGCACTCTTCTTCATTGCGGCATTGCACTGAACGGCCGGCCTGCTTGCTGACCTTCTCAATAAGAAACGGCGCCTGACATTTGGGACAGGGCTTATTGATGGGGCGGTCCCAGAGCGCATACTCACATTGCGGGTAACGACTGCACGAATAAAAATTTCGCCCCTTTTTCGTGCGCTTCTGAACCAGATCCCCCCCGCACCCGGGCTGAGGACATTTCACACCCAGAGCAATGGCTTTGGTCGTCTTACATTCCGGATACGCGGAACAGGCCAGGAACTTACCGAAGCGGCCCGATTTCACCACCATCGGGCTGGAGCACTTTTCGCACTTCTCGTCCGTCGTCTCTTCCAGCTTGGGAACAATCTTAATCGTCCCATCCGGCAACTTTTCAAAATTTTGCGTATTTTTGCAGGGAGGATCGTCCTTATAGGCGGGGCACGCTAGGAACTTCCCATTCCGTCCCCATTTGATCTCCAACATGCGGCCGCATTTTTCACAGGGAAGGTTCGTGGGCGGCTCGACTATATCCTTCGGTCCAGGGATACCTTGAGCGAGTTCCATTTCCCTCACAAAGGGTGTGTAAAAATCGCGCACCGCTGAAACCCAGGGCTTTGTGCCCTCTTCGACTTCATCGAGCTGCTCTTCCATGTGGGACGTAAATTCCGTATCCAGCAGATCCGGAAATCCCTTCAACAGAAAGTCATTCACCGTTCTCCCGGTTTCGGTCGGGAGAAACCGCCCTTCGACCTTCTCGACATACTTCCGGTCTTGGATCGTCGAAATGATCGAAGCGTAGGTGGAGGGCCGGCCGATCCCCTTTTCTTCCAGCTCTCGAATCAGCAATGCTTCATTGTACCGGGGAGGCGGCTGGGTGAAATGCTGTTTAGAAACGAGCCCGGGCAAGGTCTGGGCTTCCTGAGCGACCAGATGCAAGGATTCACCTTCGCGCAATGCGGGCAGCTGGCGATCTGATTCGTCCTCCGCCTCCTGCTCATTCTTGGGCTTGCGCGACGGCAATTCCTTGTCGGTTCCCTCTAAGTACACCGCCGTATGGCCGGCGAACTTGACCACGGTGCCGGTCGTGCGAAACACATATCGATCCAGAGTTCCCACCGGAGACGAATCCACACGCGTCACATCCATGATCGCAGGGACCATCTGTGAGGCAATGAAGCGATTCCAAATCAGCTTATACAGGTTGTACTGGTCCTGCTCTAGGTATTGCCTGATGGATTCGGGATCGCGCGCCGCGGACGTCGGTCGAATGGCTTCATGCGCCTCTTGCGCGGCTTTCTGGGTTTTATACACGTTGGGCGTAGCAGGCAGATACTCCACTCCGAACCGCTCCCGAATCACAACTCTGGCGTCTTCGGTCGCTTCTTGCGAAATCCTCGGCGAGTCCGTTCTCATGTAGGTAATGAGACCGGTGGGCCCTTCTGCCCCGATTTCAATGCCTTCATACAACTGCTGCGCCAGCGTCATCGTCTTCTTCGGGCTGAAATGCAGCTTTCTGGCGGCTTCCTGCTGAAGCCGGCTCGTGATGAAGGGTGCGACCGGATTGCGTTTCTTTTCCTTGCGCTCGATCGATTGCACGACGAACGGCTTCCCCTGCACGGCATCCAGGATCTGCTGGGCCCGCTCGCCCGTGCCGATATCGGCATCCTGACCGTTCACGGAATGCAATTTGGCTTCGAACGCTGGTGGATTGTCCCCAGCCAACAACGCAACGATAGACCAGTATTCTTCCGCCCGGAAGGCTTCGCGCTCCTTCTCCCGGTCGCAAATCAACCGCACGGCCACGGATTGCACCCGGCCCATGCTGAGACCCCGGCGCACCTTTTTCCACAGCAACTGACTGCCCTGGTACCCCACGATGCGATCGAGGACTCGTCTCGCCTGCTGAGCCTGGACCAGCTTCATATCGATTTCACCCGGCGACTTCAGTGCCCGCTTGATCGCCGATTCCGTGATCTCATTGAACAGCACACGATAGACTTTGCCGTCTTTCTTCTTTCCCTTGCCGTGCAGTTCCTGCGCAATATGCCAGGCAATCGCCTCGCCCTCGCGATCAGGGTCCGGCGCGAGAAACACGGTGTCGACTTCCTGGGCTTTCTTTTTAATGTCGGCAAGGACTTTCGACTTGCCCTTGATCGTGACGTACTGGGGTTCAAAATCGTTTTCGAGATCAACGCCCAGCTTGCTGGTGGGGAGGTCTTTGACATGGCCGACAGAGGCCATGACGGAGTAGCCACGACCGAGATATTTCGTGATGGTCCGCGCCTTGGTCGGCGACTCAACGATGATCAGCGATTTGGCCATGCGGCTCCACGTTCCTCAGTACCTACGCCCAGACTACCACACCCACTATAACAAATATCGAGCCCTTGTCAGCTCTAATCTCTCAATGCATGCCCGATGTGACACGCACGTACTCGTTGCCGGGTAGCTGACGAATACTATTGTTCAATTCGAGCGATAACAGGATCGCCGCCACTTGAGCGGCAGGCAATCCACTGCGCCGAATCACATCGTCGACCGATTGCGGCAAGACGGACAAGACATCGTATACCAACGTTTCATCCGGGCTGAATTGCACCTTCGGCTGGGCGACGGTCCCTGCTCCCCCGGCCAGCCGCTCACGGAAGGCCGGATCAAGCTGCGGCAACAATTCCTCCAGAATATCCTGCGCCGACTCAACCAAGCGGGCACCATCCTTGATCAAACTGTTCGGGCCACGACTCTGTTCAGCTTTGACAAAACCCGGCACCGCAAACACTTCCCGCCCCTGCTCACCGGCCAATCTCGCCGTAATAAGAGACCCGCTCTCAATGGCCGCTTCCGTCACTACTACGCCCAACGACAATCCGCTGATGATGCGATTGCGCCGCGGGAAGTGATAGCTGTGCGGTGCCGCCCCCAACGGGAGTTCAGACAACACGGCTCCCTCCTGTTCAATCGTCTCCCGCAACTGCCGATGGTCAGCCGGATAGGTCCGATCCAGTCCGCAGCCCATGACGGCAAGCGTTCGCCCCTTACCGGCAAGGGCCCCGCGATGCGCGGCCGCATCGACTCCACGCGCCAAACCACTGACGATCGTAAAACCCATCTTCACCAAGTCGCGCGCCAACTCCTCAGCCACGATGCGCCCGGCGGCACTGACTTTTCTCGTGCCGACAATCGCCACGGCATGCCGATCGGTTTCCAGCAGCGAGCCCTGAACGTACAACAACGGGGGCGGGTCCGGAATCGTCCTGAGCGGCGCGGGGTACTGTGCATCAAGATACGTCAGCACCGTAACCTTCCGGCGCTGCAGCTGCTCTAATTCCTTGTCGAGTTCCCGGATCGCATCCGGAGCCGGCCCTCGACGAATCGCCTCGACTAGAGGCGGCCGGCAGCCAATCTCCTCTAACGCCGACTGCGGCGCCGAGAGCACAGCATCCGGCGCCCCGAATGCATGCACAAGCTTGAGAAGGATGGCGTCGCCCACACCGGGAATCGCGCGCAACACCAACCAGGGACGGAGAGATCGATGACTCACTATCGTCTCAACTCATCACACGTCGTCAGTGCGATGTCATGCCCGTTGTACTGGAGAAAGACCGCGTTCAGCGGCAGGATGCCCACCCGGAACAGGTACACGCCCGGTCGCTCGGCGGATTAGATCACGACCAGATCGAATTGCTCCAGATGCAACCGATCGTCGGGCGTGACCAGAATTTTTGCGCTATATCGCCGTTCGAGTTCCTCGACGCCCGGTTGCTCCTGTTCCTGCAAGAGCAGAGCAACGGCAGGATGCGCGCCGACAACCACGCGCTGCTGCTCGATCTCATGGCCGAGCCGCCGCACTTCACGGAAAATCTCGTAGGCCACCGACATCGGCGACTTGGTGTAGCCGCGACCGTCGCAATAGTGGCAGGGCTCCGACAACGAACGCAGCAAGTCCTCTCGCACACGCTCACGGGAAATTTCGATCAACCCGAGATCGGACACCCTGGAAATTCTGGTGCGGGCTTTATCAGACGACATGGCATCCACCAGCGCATGGTAAACCTTGTCGCGATTTTTCTCCCGCTCCATGTCGATGAAGTCCACGATGATGATGCCGCCGATTCCCCGTAACTTCACCTGATAGGCGATTTCGCGCGCCGCTTCCAGGTTGTTTCTGAGGATCGTTTCTTCCTGATCGCGCTTCCCGACAAACCGGCCGGTATTCACGTCGATCACCGTCATAGCCTCGGTATGGTCGATGACCAAATACCCTCCGGACTTGAGCCACACCTTGCGGCTCATCGCACGGGCAATTTCCTGCTCCACGCCCAGGTAATCGAACAGGCTTTCTTCTTTGTCGTAGAAATGAATCCGCGAGGTTTGCTCCGGCGAAAACCGTTGCACGAACCCCTTGATCGCGTTGTACTCCTCGCGGGAATCGATCAATAACCGGTCCACCCGACGACCGAAGAGATCCCGCACGACGCGGAAGCTCAGACTTAAATCGCTGTGCAACAGACTGGGAGCCGGCTGCTGATCACGCTTCGTCAATACGTCCTGCCATAAGACATGCAGGAACTCGACGTCCGAGCGCAGCTCCTCTTCCTTGACCCCTTCACTGACTGTCCGCACGATGTAGCCGAACCCCGGGCGGCGCGCCCGCTTCATGATTTCTTTCAATCGCGCCCGCTCCTCATCACGAGGGATACGACGGGAGACGCCGATATGCTCGACCGTCGGCATAAACACCAGGTACCGGCCCGGCAAGGACACATAGGTCGTCACGCGCGATCCCTTGGTGCCGATCGGACCTTTGGAGATCTGCACCATGACTTCCTGTCCCTCGGACAGCAACTCTTCAATGGGTTTTGAACTTTGCCGTTTTGGCTTGGGGACCTCCGAGTCCTTGTTATCGTCGTCGTCGCCCTCTACGAGGGTATCCCCGGGTTCGACATCCATCGAGAGGTCGGAGACGTGCATGAATGCCGCTTTTTCCAACCCGATATCGATGAACGCCGCCTGCATGCCGGGCAGCACTTTCGCCACACGGCCCTTATAAATATTCCCGACGAAATCCTGGTCTTTGGCGCGGTCGCCATAGAGGTCGGTGACAACCCCGTTGTCGAGTACCGCCACGCGGGTTTCTTCTCGCGCTATACTGATTGCTATCTCCACACCCATAGAAACTCCTTTACCCTCAGATCGGGCGGATCGGCAGACGAACGCGGACGCACAGCCCGGGTTCTTCCTCGTCTCGCCGTCAGTCCGGCACCAATCTGGTTCACATGGTTATTTCATACCCAGTCGGCCCCTGTCCAGGCATGGCCTAATAGAACAAGGTCAACCGACGTCGTTTGACGTTCAACAATAATCCCAATGAGGCCATGGTCATGATCGTGGCGCTCCCTCCGTAACTGACCAACGGAAGCGGAATGCCGACAATGGGAAACATCCCTGCGGTCATCCCGATGTTCACGACCACACAAAAACAGAGCATCGCCACAATCCCTGCCGCGAGTAACGCCCCCAAGGTGTCCTTCGCACGCGCGGCAATTTCCAATGAGACCCATATCAGCGCAATAAACAGCGCCAAGAGCACCAGCACTCCGACAAAGCCCCATTCTTCCGCGTACACCGCAAAGACGAAGTCGGTATGCCCTTCGGGAAGGAACTTCAGCTGGCTTTGTGTGCCGCCGTACAGCCCTTTTCCCGACAACTCCCCGGAGCCGATGGCAATTCTGGACTGGAGCGCATGATAGCCTTTTCCTCCTGGATCGTACTCTGGATCGACAAAGGCCATGACACGCTCCCGCTGATAGTCGTGCAGGGAAGCCCAGACCATTTCCCATACAAACGGGAAGAGCATGACGGAGAGCAGCAAAATCACCCCCAACGTCTTCGAGCGCACACCGACCATCAACAACATGGCCGCGTAGACGGCCAGAAAACTCAACCCGCTCCCCAGATCAGGCTGCTTGAGGATCAACAGCAGGCCGGGCAACACAATCAACCCCGGCAAAACCACCCGGTGCAGCCACCCCGCGCGAGACACCCGGGAGTAATAGTTCGCCAGCACCAACACCAGGACCAGTTTGGCAAATTCAGACGGTTGGAACGCGAAGGGCCCGATCGGAATCCACCGTTGGGCACCACGGCTGGACTTACCCATGACCAACACGACCGCCAACATAATCAGAATCACCGCATAAGTCGGATAGGCCAGGCGCGCAATCTTGTGATAGTCGGACAGGTACATCACCAGGAACGCGATCGTGCCCAGCAGAATCCACACGAGCTGTTTGAGATAAAAAGGAAAGGCGGTGTCCTGAGAATGCGTGACGCTGTAGATCGACAGCACCCCGACCGACAGGATGACCGCGATCAACCCCATGAAACGGAGGTCGAAACTATCTAACCCTCGACTGTCGATTACCCGATCAATCATCACGTCTTTGGTCGCGCGTCAGCGGATTTCGTCCGCCCACCAGCAGGAACTCCATTGAGGACCTCGGGATAGGCCTTCACGTAGGCTTCAATCACATCCTTCGCCAACGGGGCCGCGGCGGATCCGCCATGCCCCATGTGCTCAGCCAGGACCGCCACGGCAATGCGCGGAGCCTCCACGGGAGCAAAGGCGACGAACCAGGCATGGTCCCGAAGCCTTTTGGGAATATCTTTCTCCGGACCGGTACGGAGGGCCGCCGTTTGAGCCGTCCCGGTTTTCCCTCCGATTGTCACGAGGGACGACTTCGCTCGCGTCGCGGTTCCTTTGGTCACCACATCCGCCAGCGCCGCCTTGATCAACGCGATGGTGGCCGGCTTCACCGCCACCTTGCCCCGGACCGTCGGAGGGAATTCGGCCCGTTCTCCCGTCGCACGATTCATCACCGCCTGCACCAGACGCGGTTTGATCGACAGGCCGTCGTTGGCCACCGTACCGATGACGCTGGCCATCTGCAAGGGTGTCACAGTGACATACCCCTGCCCAATCGCGGCAGAAATCGTTTCACCGGGATACCAGGGCTGGTTGCGGGCTTTCTGCTTCCAGGCTGTGGAAGGCACGATTCCAACACGTTCGGACGGGAGTTCGACTCCGGTCTCCTGCCCGAGCCCGAACTGCTTCGCATACTCGGCGATCGTATCGATCCCCATTCGCTGCCCGACGGTATAGAAATAGACGT
Organism: Nitrospira sp. ND1; assembly: GCF_900170025.1. Lineage (NCBI taxonomy): Bacteria > Pseudomonadati > Nitrospirota > Nitrospiria > Nitrospirales > Nitrospiraceae > Nitrospira > Nitrospira sp. ND1. The sequence goes on from NZ_FWEX01000006.1 coordinate 888,377, forward strand.
CGCACGAGTGGATCAAAGCCTCGTTCATATCGACTGACCCATGACCGCCTTGCTTCCAGTCGTGAAACAGCCGATTCCCGAATTGATATCCGCCGTTACACCGAACCATGGTCGAGGGAGTCACGGTGTTGGATTCAAGCGCCGCCGCCGCCATGACGACCTTGAACGTCGAGCCTGGAGGGTATTGACCTTGCGTGGCCCGATTATTCAGCGGGCGCCGCTCGTTCTGGACGATTTCAACCCACTGTTTGTTCGTGAGTTCTTTCGACAACATGTTCGGATCGAATCCCGGACGGCTGGCCATCGCCAGAATATCCCCGTTGGTCGGATCCAGCGCGACGATGGCACCCGACTCCTCCCCAAGAAGATCTTCGGCGGTTTTCTGAAGCCGGGCATCGATGGTGAGATACAGATCGTCTCCGGCGACCGGCTTGTCCGACACCACGGCGCGTTTTTCGTGGCCGAGTGCATCGACTTCCACGCTCTTCTGCCCCGCGCGCCCGCGCACCTGCCGGTCGAACCACTTCTCTACTCCATACTGCCCGACCACGCTGCCTTGATGGAGATCGGCAAAGTCCGCCTTTTCAAGTTGATCCGCCGACACTTCTCCCACATATCCCAGTAGATGCGCCGCAACCGGCCCGCCGGGGTAGTTCCGTTGCGACTCCACTTGAATCATCACACCGGGCAAATCCAACCGATGAGACTCGATCAATGTCGCCTCGCGCAACGTCAGCCGGTCTTTCACCTTGCGAGGCTGCAGCTTGCTGCCCTTGCCGGTCGACAGCTTCTTTTGAATCACCTCCGGCTCAAGGTTGAGCAACGAGGCCAATTGCGCAACCAAGGCCGGCCGATCCTTCACGTCTTCCAGCGTGACATAGAGGGCAAAGCTCGGCACATTGTTCGCCAGCAACACACCGTTCCGATCGAAGATAAGACCGCGGGCCGGCTCCAACACCACCGAGCGCGTCCGGTTGTTTTCAGACAGGTCCCGGTAATAGGGGCCTTCCCGAATCTGGAGATGCCACAGACGCAAGGCGAGCAACGCGACGACCAGCAGGAGGCCCACACGCAGAATGACCAGCCTCCGCTGGAGATCGAGGAGATCCGAATCGTTAAACCCTATCGAGGCCATGGTCGCCAGACTTTTTCCGATTGTTGCCGGGACACCCGCACGCGATTACAACGCCCCCTCCGTCACCATGCGATCGTCGGACCAACGCTGACGAAACAACAGATACAAGCCAGTCCCGACAAGTGCGTCGAACCCGGCCTGCACGAGCACCGTCGAACGCACGCCCATCCAGACCTCATCGATACCCGCCGGATTCATCGAGTAGAGAAACACGGCACTGGACAGGCAGGAAATGATCGCCAACCCGGCGGTCAACACCGCCGGAGTGATATGGGCCATATGGCGGCCCGCCAACCCGGCCAGAAACCCGCCTCCGCCCTTGGTGACCACATTGATCCAAAGATCTCCCGCAGACAACATATCCTGAAAACACCCCAGCAGGAGCCCGAGAATCAATCCGTCCAACTCGCCGCCGAGAAACCCGACGAGACAGGCGGCCACCAGACCGAGGTCAGGACGCACACCAAAGATGCTGAAGTAGTGCAACAACGTGGTTTGAAAGGGAACGACCACCAGCGCCAGGAGCAGGTACAGCAGAAACTTCATGGCTTTTTTCGATCCCCGCGAATCTCCTGCAGCAGTTTTTGCGCTGAGTCGGCATCCTCATACGGAGCCGTGATAATGAGGACTTCATCCAGCTTTGAAAGGTCCACTTCCGGCTCGATTTCGGCCGACTGAAACAGATCACCCTCCGACTTCTCAACCTGGGTCAGTCCCCCGATCGCCAGACCGCGCGGAAAGGTCCCGGTCAATCCTGAGGTGACGACCCGGTCGCCCGCCTGAACCCGCGACAACAGAGGGATATATTTGAGTCGCGCCCGCCCATGGCTTGTGCCCTCCACGATACCTTCATCGCGAGTCCGTTGCACCACTCCCGCAATCGCGTTGTTGGGATCGGTCACCAGGAGCACCACCGAGGATGTGGAATTGGTCTTCACGATTCGTCCCACCACACCTGCGGGGGTCACCACCCCCATCTCCACACGAACCCCGTCGCTTTCGCCCTTATTGAGAATCATCCCGCCATACCAATTCGTGGCATCTCTGCCGATCACCTGAGCCGCCAGAGTCTGGGACGGCGATTGCTGCTTAAAGTTCAGCAGCGTCTCGTATCGTCGCGTGGCCGCGACGGATTCGCGCAGCTGATTGTTCTGTCCCTTGAGCAACTCGAGGTCGCGATGAAGCTGGCGGTTCTCTTCCTGGACACTCTGCAGGGCAAGATACGCATTCCAGGTTTCTGAAATGCCGTGATCGACAGAAGAAAACGCGGCGAGAGGAACACTGAGGATCTGACCGAGCGGTCCGCCGACGTACTGAAGCAACCTCTGGCTTTGACTAGGAAGAAGAAAAAGGGCGACGAGCAAGCAGGCGAACAGCACTATAGCAAGACGCCTGGTGCCGTATGTTGAGCGCGATATAGCCATCCACACTCGGGATGGAGATCATCGAGAGGTACTGCACTGCGACATAACCGATACCTTACGAAGGAGGTCCAGCTCGTCAAGAATCTTCCCGACCCCCAGAACCACAGAGGTCAACGGGTCATCGACCGTAATGATCGGAAGATTTGTTTCTTCACGGAACCGAGTATCCATTCCCTTCAGCAAGGATCCGCCGCCAGTCAGTACGATACCGCGATCGATGATGTCTCCGGCCAATTCAGGCGGTGTGTTTTCAAGCGCCACCTTGATGGCATTGACGATGGTTCCAATGGGTTCCTGCAACGCTTCTCTGACTTCGGCATCATCCACCACCAGCGTGCGGGGAATACCGGAAATCAGATCGCGTCCTTTGATCATCATAGTCTTGCGCTCCTCGAAGGGGTACGCCGAACCGATCTCGAACTTGATACGCTCGGCCATGTGCTCCCCGATGAGGAGATTATACTTCTTCTTGATGTAGTTCATGATGGCATCGTCCATCCGGTCTCCGGCCACCTTGACCGACTCGCTATACACGATGCCGCCCAGGGAGATGACCGCGATGTCCGTCGTACCACCGCCGATATCCACCACCATGTTCCCGGACGGTTCGGTAATCGGCAACCCTGCACCGATCGCCGCCGCGACCGGCTCCTCGATCAAATACACTTCGCGGGCTCCCGCCAGTTCGGCCGAATCACGGACGGCCCGTTGTTCTACCTGCGTAATCCGCGACGGTACACCGATGATGATGCGGGGCCGCACAAACGCCGTTCGGTTATGCGCCTTCTGAATGAAGTGGCTGAGCATCGCCTCGGCTTTTTCGAAATCGGCGATGACGCCTTCCTTCATCGGACGTACCGCAAGGATATTCCCCGGGGTGCGTCCCAACATGCGCTTCGCATCGGCGCCGACCGCCATCACACGCTCCGTCTTTTTCTCCACGGCGACCACGGAAGGCTCGTTTAAGACGATGCCTTTTCCCTGGACATACACGAGAGTTGTCGCCGTCCCCAAATCGATCGCCAGATCGTTGGAGAACCACCCGAACATGTCACTCATGAAGCCCACTAGGACTCTCCCTTCAAACGATTCCTGCGATCAACCACACCGTCCCGCTTAATCCGACACATCCAGTTGTCCGCTCTCCAGCACCTGGGTTTTGGCGATCTCATCGCCCAATCGCCGGCCCTGCTCATTCCCGATGACCAGCAACCCTTCCAGCGAGAGTACGGCGCCCCATCCGATCCATCCGACATACGGTATTTCAAATGCCAACTGGGCAAGACCGCAAGGCAGATTACGGATGATCGATTCTCGGAACCCTGCCGGGTCCCGGGTACGGGGCACGATGGTCTGGAGCCCGATGAGCCGCTTCCCGACACTGCGACCGCCGCCGAATCCGTCGGCCAGCAAGAGATAGGCAAGTCCGGCCAGGACACCGATCGGAGGAACCAACTTACTCACCGCCGCGACGATCAGGAGATCGATCATTTTGGCAATGAAGCGATTCAGCACCTGGGCCTTGGGATAGACGCCCAGTTCGAGCGGGCTGTGCCCGATTGCCTCCTCCACCACCGGAGATCTCTCCAATTCTTCGACACTATAGCAAATCTCTTTCACCTGCACAAACAAAGTCGCAATCTTGCCGCGCGCGCCGTTCATGCGTCTTCCTCTTGCCTTTGTGATCGTCGCCTGAGTAGAATCCGCGAAACCTTGCCGACAAGAGGCGCGCTCGATGATCAAACTGTTACGCGAAGCTGCTCACGACTATCCATGGTTCCTCAAATCCATCATGGGCCTGCTCGCCCTCGCGTTCGTCATTACGATGGGCTGGTGGGGCTTCGGCCAGGAAGGCGGCAACGTCGTCGCCTCCGTCGGAGACCAGGTCGTCCCCTTGGATGAATATCGCCGGGCCTATGAAAATACGTATCGCTTCTACAAAGACAAGGGACAGAACGACATCAAGGATGAGTTTCTGAAGCAGTTTGTGCTGGAGCAACTCATCGACAATCGCATGTGGCTGCACGTGGCGAAAGAGATGGGCCTGACGGTCTCCGACGAAGACTTGCGCAAAGCGATCATGCAACGCACAGAGTTTCAGAAGAACGGGAACTTCGATCCCGAGGCGTACCGACGATTGCTGTCCGCAAATCGTTTGACCCCCGCTTCATTCGAGGCCATGGAAGCCAAGGATATTCTCACCAACAAAGCGCGGCTGGTCATCATGGATGCTGTGGCGCTCACGCCGGCTGAATATACGGAAGCACAGACACTCGCGGCTCGCGAAGGGGACGCCGATCCGGCCAAGGCTGCTGCGGCCAAGGAGCGGGTTTTCCAAAGCCTCCTGTTTCAGAAGCAGCAACGGGCGTTGATGGCCTACGCGGAGTCGATGAAGAGCAAAGTTCCCGTGAAAATTCACAAAGAGCTTATGTAACGGTCGCCCAGCCACTCCCGATCAGCATCGCATCCCCATAACTATAGAATCGATACCGTTGCGCCACTGCCTCTTCATAGGCGGCGCGGAGCGGTTGCACACCCACGAAGGCGGACACCAGCATCAGCAGGGTCGTCCGCGGCAAATGAAAGTTTGTCACCATCGCGTCGATCACCTGAAATTCAAATCCCGGGGTAATAAACAGTTCGGCCGGTCCCTGAAAGGGCTCAATCCCGCGCCCGCCTCGCGCCGCTGTCTCCAGGGCGCGCACGACCGTAGTGCCCACTGCCACCACACGATTCCCCCGCTCCCGCGTCAGGCGAATCTGCGCCACCGTCTGCGCCGACACCTCGATTCGTTCGGCCAGCATGCGATGGTCTTCGATTCGCTCGGTCTTCACACTGCGAAACGTGCCGGGGCCGACGTGTAACGTCACCTGTGCCAGCTCGATTCCCTTTCGCGCCAGGGCCTGCACCAACTCGCGCGTAAAATGTAGCCCGGCGGTGGGCGCCGCAATAGCCCCTTCATGTTGAGCAAACATGGTCTGGTACCATTCCTGATCGTCCGCTGACGGTTCCCGTTTGATATACGGAGGAAGCGGCATCGTGCCCGTGGCCTGCATGAGTTCGTAGACGCTTGCGACACCCGACACCTGTACGGTCGTTCGAAGCCGGCTGCGCTCGACAATCTCTCCGGTACCGCCGCCCGGAAACTCGATCACCGCGCCTGGCCGAAAGCGTCCCTTGATCAGCACCTCCCAGATCCCCTGCCCGAGATCTTCCACAAACAGCAGGTCGAGGAGTTTTCCGTTCGACCGGACCTGCGCGGGCACACGGGCCGGCATCACCTTGGTGTTATTCACCACCACGAGATCCCCCGGCTTCAGCAATGATGGAAGGTCAGCCACCTGCCGGTGCACGCGTTCGCCTCCCTGCCGATCCAGCACAAGCAAACGCGCGCGATCACGCGGGATCACCGGGTGATCGGCTACAAGTACTGGATCAAAGGGGAAATCGAACTCGCTGAGTAACATCAGGGGGTCGGTATCACCGGCATCATCAACTGCGAGAGCGCCGCGTTGTGCAACTCGGTTCCAGGATAGTAATACTGCAGAATACTGCTGTACGAATAGCCCAGCTCGGCCAACTCTTTCGCGCCCCATTGGCAGAGCCCCACGGCATGGCCTGCTCCATAGCCGGCAAACACCACCTCGGCACCGATCGATTCCACCTCGAACTGGGTGCTGGGAATGACGGTGTACCCCACGGCCTTCCGAAGATCCTCGCCACGCAATACCGTCTCTCCGCCGGAGTGCAAAATCCGCAGGCGCGAGACCCGTCCGGCCCGGCTGTAGGCAATCGGAGTGATCGTGGCAATCGTTCCCACAGAGAAACCCTGATGCCGCAGATTGTGCTCAAGTTGATCGATCTTCACACTGGCCCGCCATTGATAGTAGGGCGATTCGAGATCGAATGGGCATTCGACCCCCTTGAGGTAGGGCAGGTCTTTGTTCGCCCAGACATTCACGGCATCTTCCGTCGGACCGGCCGCGGTGGATGAGAACGCGGCATAGATCGGCGCCTGTTGATGGGTGACGACAATGCCTCGCGTCGATTCAACCGCATCCTCCACTCGGCGGTCTACTCCTGTGCGACCTCGATACACCTGATCCTGAATGGTCGCCACCACATCATAGTCCCGTGCCGCACTGAGCATTTTGTTATACAGCGCATAGGTCCGTGCCGCCACGGCCTGCACCTTCAACATTTCCTGGTGCCAGGCCGAACTGACCTCCGACGGCACGACCCCCTTCACATACTCCTCCAAATCGACCTGGTTGACAACCGAGAGCCCGTGCCCTTTGCGCGACAGACGCACAACCCCGCTGAGCGCCAATGGAGCTCCCGCGGTTGCGCCTCCCTCTTTGCCGATCACCAGCGAGAGGTTGTTCCGCAGCGGACGGATGAGGACCTGCCCGCCCATGCTGCGCCGGCCATCGACATGCACGCCGTCTCCTCGGGCCGTGAGATGGATCGGCGCTTGCAGGATTTTCGTGTCGCCCGTCTCCGTCACAAGAGCGAGAGCGCCCTCTGATCGCACTTCCACCAACGGCGCCTCTTGGGCCAAGAGGACGCGAATGGATTCGGCAAAGACGGCCGGTACGCAGAACAGCGCGAGCAGCAACATGCCCCCCGCTGCGGCCAGGCTGGATGACTGATGTCGAGTCAGCGGCGAAAGAGCCATGAAAGGAAGTAGAACACCAGGCTCAGCAGGATGCTGAACACGAGACTGGTCGCGATCGGGACATACAGACTGAATCGCTCTCGCGTGACCGAGAAGTCGCCCGGCAATTTACCGATCCACGCGAACGCAGAGCCAAGGCCTGGCCATTTTTCCGCCAGCGTGAGCAGCAGCCCGACGGCGACCAACACCAGGCCCGCCACAATCAACGATCGACCGATACCAGTCCACGCTGCCATCGTTCATTGTATCAGACATTCGGCGATCTGCACGGCATTGAGGGCGGCGCCCTTCCGAAGGTTGTCGCTCACGACCCAGAGGTTCAACCCATTGGTGATCGACTCGTCCACACGAACCCGCCCGACATACACGTCGTCCTTACCGGACACGTCGAACGGCATCGGATACAGTTTCTTGACGGGATCGTCGTACACAATCACACCAGGCATCTCCGCCAGCGCAGCCCGCGCATCGTTCGCCTTCAACGGACGTTCCAGCTCAACGTTGATCGCTTCGGAGTGACAGCGCAACACCGGCACCCGCACCGTAGTCGCCGTGACCCGCAACGACGGCATCTCCAGAATCTTCCTGGTCTCTTGAACGATCTTGACCTCTTCCGAACAGTCACCGCCGTCACCGAATGAGCCGACCTGCGGCAAAAGGTTGAACGCGATCTGATAGGGATAGACCTGCACCTTCACATCTTGGAAAGCCATCAAGGCCTTAGTCTGATCGACGAGTTCATCCATGGCCGCCGACCCGGTGCCCGATACCGACTGAAAGGTGGTCACCACCACCCGCTTGATGCCTGCAATATCGCGAAGCGGCTTCAGTGCCATGACCAAGGGGGTTGTGGTGCAGTTCGGAATGGCCACAATCCCGCGCTTCATCGAGCGCAACGCTGCCCCATTGACCTCCGGGACGACCAGCGGGACATCGGGATCCATCCGGAAAACCGCGCTGTCATCGATGACGACGACCCCGGCCGCGCCCAACCGCGCCCCGTAGTCCCGACTGATGGTATCGGTCGCGGACACGAACGCGATGTCGACTCCGGCAAAGGAAGAGGCCTCCGTCAGTTCCTCCACCTTATACTCCTTGCCCTGGCACGACAACACGTCGCCGGCCGACCGCTTGGAGGAGAACAGGCGCAACGTCTCGATCGGAAAGTTGCGTTCTTCCAGAATCTCTAGACTTTCTTTTCCCACGGCCCCGGTCGCACCGAGAATCGCCACCGTATAAGCCTGTTTCTTCTTCAACATGATGCTGTCCTTACGCAGTCGCGGTCAGAACCCTGATGCGGTGATTGAATGTATCCGCAACATAGACGGTCCCGGACGCGTCCACCGCTACACCGAATGGATAACTGAGACTTCCTGCCAAGGCATCGCCGCCATCGCCGCCGAACTGCGCGACACCGGTACCGGACAAGCGAGAGATCGTCTTGCTACGCCCGTTCCACACCCGAATCAAGTGACTGTCTGAATCCGTCATATACACGTTTCCATCAGAACCGACGGCAATCCCAGCAGGCCTGGAGAGGCTCGGCGAACTGGGCTCAGCCGGTCCCTGGTATCGATAGGTCCCGCCGTCTCCCGCTACCGTCGCAATCTGCCCCGTCGCCGGATCGACAGATCGTATCCGGCTGTTAAACGTATCAGCCACATAGACGACGCCGTCTCCGCCTAACGCCACGCCGCTGGGTCCGGCCAGACTCGCTTGAACGGCCGAAACCTGGTCTCCGCTATAGGCCGCCGTTCCATCTCCGGCCACCGTGGTGATGACCCCGGTCGCCAGGTCGACCCGACGCACACGGTTATTGCTTTGATCCGCGATGTACAACGCCTCGTCGCTGACCGCCAACCCGGTCGGTTCATTGATCGCGGCCGACACCGCCGGTCCATCATCGCCGGAATACCGCGCCTGACCTGTGCCGGCCACGTTGGTGATGATCCCGGTCGCCGCATCGACCTTTCTCACCCGGTGGTTCATTGTGTCGGCGATGTAGAGGTTGCCTGCGCGATCGACGGCTACTGCGCTGGGGAAATTGAGTCGCGCTCGCCTGGCAGGGCCGCCGTCGCCTGAATCGTGCTCGACCGTCAAACGCCCTCCGGTCACATACCGAACGGTGCCACTCAGATCGGTCACCTGCGTGTAGGCCTTGGTACTATCACCGGAATGGTCGGCAAAGGGATCCTCGTCTTCCTCAGCCTGCGCCGCCACAGGCGGTTCAGGCACTGCCGGTCCGGTCGCTCCTGACGGACAAACTCCGGCCACGGTCGTAATGATGCCTGTGACCCGATCAACTCGACGCACAACATGGTTTTCGGAATCGGCAATATAGAGGTTACCCTCCCGATCAACGCACAAGCCTTTCGGCTCGTTGAGTGAGGCGGCACCCGCAGGCCCACCGTCACCGGCGTACCCCGGCTCGCCGTTGCCTGCCAGAGTCTCAATGATTCCGGATTGTGTCGTGCGTGTCGTCATAACTTACGAGGGAAGGTTGCGCACAATCGCATCACCCATCTCAACGGTGCCGACCAGCTGCATGCCTTCGGCATGAATATCCTTGGTGCGGAACCCGAGTTCCAGCGTCTTGACGATGGCCTGCTCGATCGCCGCTGCTTCCTTGTCGAGCTGAAACGCATAGGACAACATCATTGCGGCAGAAGCGATCGTTGCAATCGGATTGGCGATGTTTTTGCCGGCAATATCAGGCGCACTGCCATGGATCGGCTCGAACAACCCCACCTTGGCGCCGACACTGGCGGACGGCAACATGCCGATCGACCCGGTGAGCATCGCGGCTTCGTCGCTGAGAATATCCCCGAAGATGTTGTTGCACAGCAACACATCGAACTGCCGCGGATTACGCACCAGCTGCATCGCGCAATTGTCGACATAGATGTGACTCAAGGCCACGTCGGGATACCCTTTGTGAACGTCCGTGACCACCCGCCGCCACAACTCCGAGGACTCCAGCACATTGGCCTTATCCACCGAGGTGACCTTTTTACGGCGCTTGCGAGCCGCGTCGAACGCCACCACGGCAATGCGACGGATTTCCTCGGTCGTGTAGACCTCCGTATTGAAGCCACGCTCTCCGCCGCCCGGCAGCTTTTCAATCCCCTTCGGCTTGCCGAAATAAATCCCCCCGGTCAGCTCCCGGATCACGAGCATATCGATGCCCTCAATCACGTCACGCCGTAACGTGGAGGCGTCGGCAAGCATGGGATAGAGCTTGGCCGGTCGGAGGTTGGCATAGAGTCCGAGTTGCTCCCGCAGCCCCAGCAAGGCCCGCTCAGGACGAAGGCTATATTCCAGACCTTCCCATTTTGGCCCGCCGACGGCGCCGAGCAACACGGCATCGCTGTGCTTTGCGATGGCGAGCGTCTCAGCCGGAAGCGGCACGCCGACTTTATCGATCGCATGGCCGCCGACATCGCCGGATATAAATTCAAACGTATGCCCGTAGCGTTCCGCAACGACCTTCAACACCTTGACCGCTTCCGGAACAATTTCACGGCCGACTCCATCTCCGGCCAGGACTGCGATTTTCGCGTTCACGTGCAGATCTCCTCTCGACTATCCACCAACGGCCTCATCCTCCGCGGTCCAGGCTGGATCGACCAGGCAGAGAAACTCAATCGGGGCTGTTCCATTGTTCACTAACGATTGCTTGGCCCCCGGGGGCACGTAGATCACGGAGCCCGCCTCAACCGCAACCGATTCGTCCTCCACCTTCATCACCCCCCGGCCGGCAATGAAGTAATACACTTCGGAAGATTTTAAGCGATGCCAGAGGCTCTGCTGACCCGGGGCGAGCAGTCCGTGCGCCAGGCTATATCCGAGCGCGAGCGATGCCTTTGCCGGGTGCAGCAATTCCCGCAGCCTGGTGTGATCGCCCGCCAAGAATTCCGGGCATCGTTGAAGATGCGTGTTTAGCATCGTGCACCGAGATCCATAGTAGGAATGACAGACGATGTCGCTCCGTCCAGTCCGATACGAACGCATCGGCCCGGACGGAGGAATCTACCCTGCAGGTTGGGCTCAAATCAAGCTGACCTTCTGAATCCCTTCAGCCTGTTTCGCAGCAAAATAGGCCAATTTATTGAGCGCATTCAGATAGGCCCGCGCAGCCGCCGTAATGATATCGGTATCGGCGCCATGGCCGGAGACCGTTCGACCGTCCTCTTCGACCCGCACCGACACCTCCCCTTGCGCATCCGTCCCGCCGGTAATGGCATTGACCCCGAACATCAGTAACTTGCTCTTCGTCTGGGTCATCGCGGCGATCGTCCGGTAGACCGCATCCACCGGGCCGTCGCCGGTTCCGCTGTGAGAGACCAGTTTCCCATCGATTTCCAATTCCACAGTCGCCGTAGGAGTCTTATTGGTTCCACTTTCGACTTGAAACGATTTCAATACCACCCGTTCCGACATTTTCGCGACTTCTTCGGACACAATGACTTCGAGATCTTCCTCATAAATCTCTTTCTTTTGATCGGCCAGCCGCTTGAATCGTTCAAACGCGTGGTTGACCTCTTCTTCCGTCAACTTATAGCCCAAATCCTCGAGCCGCTGACGAAACGCATGGCGCCCGGACAACTTGCCCATCACCAGCTTGACCTGCTCAAGACCGACAGATTCAGGCCGCATGATCTCGTAGGTCGTCTTATCTTTCAGCAACCCATCCTGGTGAATCCCCGACGTGTGGGCGAAGGCATTGGCACCGACAATGGCCTTGTTCGGTTGGATAACCATACCGGTAATCTTGCTCACCAGGCGGCTGGTTTTGGAAATCTCCTCCGCCACGACCTTGGTGTCAGCCCCGTACCAGTCTCTACGCGTCCGGAGACCCATCACAATCTCCTCCAGCGAGGTGTTGCCGGCCCGCTCGCCAATGCCGTTGATCGTGCACTCGACCTGCCCGGCCCCTGCCACCACCGCCGCCAAGCTGTTAGCGACGGCCAGCCCCAAATCGTTGTGGCAATGGACGGAGATGACGGCTTGCCCGCTATTCGGAACACTGTCTTTGATCCGCTTGATCAGGCCGCCGAACTCTTGAGGCACGGCATACCCCACCGTGTCGGGAATATTGATCGTTCCCGCCCCGGCCGCAATGACCGCCTCGATCACTTCGCACAGATACGCCGGATCGGACCGGCTCGCGTCCATCGGTGAAAATTCGACGTCATCCACATAGGTGCGAGCCAACTGCACCATCTCCACCGCGCGCTTCTTCGCTTCCTCGCGGGTCATCCGGAACTGGTGCTTGAGGTGGATGTCCGACGTCGAGAGAAACGTATGGATCCGCACACGGGGCGCGCCCTTCAACGCTTCCGATGCCTTCGTGATGTCTTCCGGCCTGGCCCGCGCCAGGCTGCACACCACTGGGCCTTCAACCTCCAAGGCGATCCGACGAACCGCTTCGAAATCTCCCGGCGAACTATAGGCGAAACCGGCTTCGATGATATCCACGCCGAGGCGCGCCAGCTGCTTGGCGATCATAAGTTTCTCTTCGACGTTCATGCTCGCCCCCGGTGACTGCTCACCGTCCCGCAACGTCGTATCGAATATTCTGATCATCCTGGTCATGGCTTACCCTCCTCCTGTCCCGCAGCTTGCTCAAACGGATCTTCCAACGCGGCCGCAGGCGAGAAAACACCGGAGGCGTACCCTCTGGGGTACGTTGAGGATGTTTTCGAGCCGAGAACAAAATTGGAAGGCCGTTTCAGCATGCTGCCAATAAAAAAAGCCTCCGCCCCGGGACAGGGACGAAGGCCTTGCGAGCTTCGTGGTACCACCCTGATTCAGCGAGGGATGAAGTATGTCCTTCATCCGAACGCCCTTCATTCAATCCGTGACGCGGATCATTCGGAACCCATTACAACCCCGGGGGGCTTCACAAGTCCAGCTCAGAGGCGAGTTCGGCAGATCACCGGCTGGTTCGCACCATCCACCAGCTCTCTCAGTTCGGTCAGCGCTGCCTACTACTCCTCGTCGTCGCTGTTGTTACTCTCTCGAATCGAGTACCGGCGTGTCCGTTTTCGCCACCGGCTTCCCTGCACTCTTGCTCACCATCGTCCACAGACGCGCCAATGGACCCGACACGGCGTACCCGGTAAACGTCACGAACAACATCGCCTGCGGCCAGGCGACAATCAGCATCAGCGCAAGAATCCCCCACACCAGATAGGTGAAATGATCCCCACGCCGGAACTTCATGTCCTTGAAGCTGCGATACTTGATCGTGCTGACCATCAAGAACGCCAGCGCGAACGTGATCACGAGGATCAACAGCGGCTTCACTTCCGAGCCCATCTGGGTGATGTGCAGATCGAAGATCACCAACGACGCAATGACACCGGCTGCGGCAGGAATAGCCAAGCCCGTGAAGTATTTGCTGTCGGAGGTGCTCACCGTCGCATTGAACCGGGCCAGGCGAACCGCCCCCATGGCCACATAGGCAAACATCACTGCGACCCCGAACATGCCCTGGCCGCTCAGCGCATAGGAATAAATCAGCACGCCAGGTGCGACCCCGAACGACACCACGTCGGAAAGAGAATCATACTCGATGCCGAACTGGCCGGTACTGTTCGTCAGTCGGGCCAACTTCCCGTCCAACATGTCGAAAATCATGCCGACCAGAATGGCGATGGCTGCCACCAGATGCTGCCCGTTAAACACCGACAGGATCGCGAACACGCCGCAGAACAGATTTCCCGTCGTGCAGAGGTTCGGGATCAGATACATGGCCTGTCGCTTTCGATTGCCCTTCGCAAACGGAGCTCGCATGGCCGGTGATTTCATCGGAGTTCCCCCACGATGGTTTCGCCCCCTTTGACGCGGTCACCCAAGGAGACACAAATCTTCGAGCCGAGCGGAAGGAAGGTATCCATCCGCGACCCAAACCGTATCAGCCCAAACCGCTCTCCCCGCTCCACACGATCACCCTGCCCGACCCAGCACACGATCCGCCGGGCAATCAGCCCGGCAACCTGCACACATAGCACTTTCGCCCCTGACTCCGTCTTCAGCATCACGGCGTTCTGTTCGTTTCTGAGCGTCGCCTCCGGCTTGCTCGCCACGAGAAACTGGCCGGGCTGGTAACTCACACCCTCCACCGTCCCAGCGCAGGGCATCCGGTTCACATGCACATCGAAGACGTTCAAGAACACCGTCACACGAAGGCTCTTTTCCTTCAGGTAGCGCGGCTCGAACTCTTCCTCAATCGCAATGACTTTGCCATCCCCCGACGACACCACCACATTCGGCTGCTGCGGAATGGTCCGACTCGGGTTCCGAAAGAACCACGCCGTAAACAGCGTGAACCCGCCAGCAATCACGGCCGGAATGATCCAACCGGCCGCTCCGAACAGCAGCGTCGCGCCCACAAGACCACCGACAAACGGCAAGCCTTCTTTTACGATCGGTATCCCGACGGCTCGATCAGCCATAGACCTCCAGGCCTTCTTAATGATGCTATCACGAAGAGCCCGGTCGCAGGGTTAGTTTTTGTTCTTGTCGACGAGCTGATCTTTTTTCAACCAGGGCATCATCGAGCGAAGTCGGGCGCCGACTTCTTCAATCGGATGGCCCTCGCCCTTTTTTAGCAGGGCGTTGTAGACCGGCCGGTTCGCCTGGTTCTCCAACACCCATTCTTTCGCGAACTGACCGCTCTGGATCTCGCCGAGAATCTTCTTCATTTCCTGCTTGGTCTGATCCGTCACCACGCGCGGTCCGCGGGTGATGTCGCCATACTTTGCCGTGGTGCTGATCGAATAGCGCATGTTGGCGATGCCGCCCTGATAGATCAGGTCCACGATCAATTTCACTTCATGCAGACACTCGAAATAGGCCATCTCAGGCGAATACCCGGCCTCGACGAGCGTCTCGAACCCGGCCTGGATCAGGGAGGTCAACCCTCCGCACAACACCGCCTGCTCGCCGAACAAATCCGTTTCGGTTTCTTCACGGAAGTTCGTTTCAATGATGCCGGCCCGTCCGCCGCCGATGGCGCTGGCGTAGGCCAAACCCACCTGGCGCGTGTTGCCGCTGGGATCCTGATGCAATGCCAGCAAACAAGGAACGCCGCTGCCTTTTGTATATTCCGACCGCACCAGGTGCCCCGGTCCCTTGGGCGCCACCATGAAGACGTTGATGTCCGCGGGCGGCACAATCTGCCCGAAGTGAATATTGAACCCGTGACCGAAGGCCAAATAGGACCCGGGCTTCAGATTCGGAGCGATCTCCTGGCGGTAAATGGCCGCCTGTGCCTCATCCGGAGCCAGAATCATGATGACATCGGAGGCTTTGACGGCATCGGCCACCGGCATGACCTTCAGTCCGCTCGCTTCCGCCTTCTTCCAGGAACTGCCTTCACGCAAACCCACGACGACATTGGCGCCGCTTTCCTTGAGATTGAGCGAATGGGCATGGCCCTGGCTGCCATAGCCGATCACGGCCACTTTCTTTCCGCGAATGAGCTGTAAATCGGCATCTTTGTCGTAATAGATCTTCATACATCACTCCTGAAGGTTCATAGGGCACATGGGTGGAAACGACAGTTGCACACAGGGGATGAGCGAATTATTCCCGGGCGATCTTTTTGGGTTGGCTGAGGGCCGGCCGGATCGCTTCACGCGCAATCGCCACTCGCCCCGTTCGAATCAGTTCCTTGATGCCGAGCGGCTGGAGCAGATTAATGATGGCCTCGAGCTTCTTTGGATCACCCGTCACCTCGATGGTGTAGGTCGAGGGCGTCGAGTCAATCACGTTGGCCCGGAAAATATCTGCGATCCGGAGCGCTTCGGCTCGGTCTTCTGCCTTGGTATGAACCTTGATGAGCGCCGTCTCCCGCGAAACGAATTCACTCTCATTGAGATCCACGACCTTGATGACATCGATCAGCTTATTCAGCTGCTTGACGATTTGTTCCACGATCCGTTCGTCCCCCGACGTGACGATGGTCATCTGCGACATCGAGGGATCCAGCGTGGGGGCGACCGACAAACTTTCGATATTGAAGCCGCGGCCGCTGAACAACCCGGCCACGCGGGATAACACGCCGAACTTATTTTCTACCGTGACCGAAATGATATGTTCCATCGGAAAACTCTATCCTGATAGCTGTCGGCTGACAGCGTGATTTAAGCGGTTAAGATCGTGTCCTTATCTTCGTCGGACCCGGTGCTGGGCGCGCCGGCCATTCTTCGCTTCAGTTCAGGCGGATCTTCGAGAATCATCTCGTGATTGCACCCGCCCGCCGGAATCATCGGATAACAATTCTCATAGGGATAGGTCGGCACATCGACGACGACGGGCTTGTCGGTCGCGATGGCTTCCTTCAACACGGTATCCAGATCCCCGACCTTGCTTGCGCGCAAACCGACCGCCCCATAGGCTTCGGCCAGCTTCACGAAATCCGGCGTGGTGTCGAGGTAGCTCGACGCATACCGTCCTTCGTAAAACAGGTCCTGCCACTGCCGAACCATGCCGTGGAAACGATTGTTCAGAATAATCACCTTGACCGGCAGCTTCGACACCACCGCGGCGGCCATTTCCTGCATATTCATTTGTATGCTGCCGTCGCCGGCCACACAGAGCACCAATCGATCTCTGAACGCGGCCTGCGCCCCCATAGCAGCCGGAAACCCGAACCCCATGGTACCCAAACCGCCCGAGGTCAACCAGCGATTCGGTCGGGCAAGCTTGAAGTACTGCGCCGTCCACATCTGGTGCTGGCCCACATCGGTCGCCACGATCGGATCACGATCCTTCGTCAGTTCATACAACCGCTTGACGACATGTTGCGGTTTAATCGCCCCATCAGGCTCCTGCTGGTAGGCCAACGGATGCGCCTGCTGCCATTCGCGGATTTGATCCCACCAGGGCTTGCGCAGATCCTTTTGGTTCCCGTTCACGGTGGCACGGAGAATTTGATTCAGCTCCCGTAAGACGGCCTTGCAATCGCCCACGATGGGAATATCGACATGGATATTCTTCCGGATAGAGGTCGGATCGATATCGATGTGAATGACCTTCGCGAACGGGCAGAACTCCGACACCTTCCCCGTCACGCGATCATCGAAACGTGCCCCCACGGCAATAACGAGATCGGAGTAATGGACAGCCATGTTGGCACAATAGGTGCCGTGCATGCCCATCATGCCCATGGACTGCGGATGTTCGCCCGGGAACGCCCCCAGGCCCATCAATGTCATATCCACGGGGATCTGAGTCATCTCCGCCAATTCGAGCAACTCTTTGGATGCCTGCGAAAAGACGACGCCCCCACCGACATACAGAATGGGCTTCTTCGCCTTCATGATGGCTTCGGCAGCCTGCTTAATCTGCCACTTATTTCCCTCGTAGGTCGGATTGTAGCCGCGGATTGAGACCGAGCTGGGATAGGTGAACTCTGTTTTGGCCATGGACACGTCTTTAGGAATATCCACCAAGACCGGTCCTGGACGGCCGGTCGTGGCGATATAGAACGCTTCCTTGATGGTCGTCGCCAGGTCGTTCACGTCCTTCACGAGGAAATTGTATTTTGTGCAAGGCCGGCTAAGGCCGATGTTGTCGGCTTCCTGAAAGGCGTCGTTGCCGATCAAACTCGTTGAGACCTGCCCGCTGATACACACCAACGGCACGGAATCCATATAGGCATCGGCCAGAGCCGTAATCACGTTGGTCATACCAGGCCCGGACGTCACCAAACACACACCGGCCTTGCCGGTAGCCTTGGCATAGCCTTCGGCCATATGCCCCGCGCCCTGTTCGTGCCGGGTCAAGACGACTTCGATATCTTTTTGCTGGTGCAGCATGTCGAAAATCTTCAACACCACACCGCCCGGCAAGGCGAAAATTGTTTTCACGCCTTCGGCTTTTAAGCATTCGATCAGGATTTCCGACCCTGTAAGCTTCATATCACCCTCCCCTTCGCACATCGTGACGAAGGACGCGATGCCTTAACTGAGAACACTCGACTGTCTGCGTCACACACGCGACACAGACTGCTACAATCTTTCTGGAAAATCAACGGGTAAGATGGCGGATCGTATCACCAGCTCTCAAGTGAGGTCAAGAGAGCCGATGCACGAATTCTTCGCCGGGGAGACTGGTGCCGGCTCATGCCCCGTGATATAGGGGAGTCAGCCAACCCATTGATCGTGCTGCCTATGAATCCTCTACGCGTCACCATCATGTCCCGCCACGAGTGCCATCTTTGTCGAGTGGTCACACGGGTGGTCGGACAAGTGCAACAAGACCTTCCCTTTGAGCTCATCACAGTCGATATCGACAGTGACGAGCGCCTCCGCAAACAGTACAGCGACCGCGTGCCGGTGCTGTTGATCAATGACCGGGAAACGTTCTCCGGCAAGGTGACCGCCGGAGAGCTGCGTGAAGCGATTAAAAAAGCGCGTTGGAGAAACCCTATAAGCCGGATTCTGTCCCGCGTGAAGCTTGCGCTCACACGGGGGTGATCATTTCTCTGGGACTCGAGTTACCTCGAGCCTCAAGCAACCTACCCGGGAACTTCGGCCGGGCCGGCCTTTCTGCCGAGCTCTCGCGAGCCCACAGGCGTCCCCCTATTTGGTCTTGCTCCGGACGACGCTTACCGTGCCGTTGATGTCGCCATCACCGCGGTGGGCTCTTACCCCACCGTTTCACCCTTACCTGAGCCGGCGCACTCGACCGAAGTCTCCCGCGCCGGCCATCGGCGGTTTGTTCTCTGTGGTGCTGGTGTCGGATCGCTCCGCCTGGACGTTATCCAGCGTCCTTGCCCTTGGAGTCCGGACTTTCCTCCCGTCGAGCAAGCTCGACGAGCGAGCACCCGTGCCCCCCCAACGCGCAACGAAAGTATACGAGCCGCCCGATAGGGATTCAAGCGGCGAGCCCTCCGGCGCTAACGCAACGCTGGAAGCTCGTGGTTGGGCGCCGGTGGCTTCGACTGATAGATCGGCATGGCCTCCGACATCCATTCCTCCAGCTGCTCGATTCTAGTCTCGTGGCTGGGGTGGGTCGACATGAATTCCGACGCCGATTTGCCGCCGGACAGTTCGCCCATTCGCATCCAAAGCTGAATCGATTCCCGTGGATCGTACCCGGCATCCGCTGCGAGTAACACCCCGACATAGTCGGCCTCGGACTCATGTTTCCGGCTGAACGGGAGCAACACCCCGACTTGTGCACCGACACCCAATGCTGCCATCGCTCCTTGCGAAACCACCGGATTGGCGCCACTCACACCGAGCGCAATTCCGATCGCCTGCAAGGTCGTCTGCGCCAAGGTATTCTGACTCATCCGTTCCCCGCCGTGCCGTGCCAACGCGTGCACAACCTCATGGCCCATCACGGCCGCAAGTCCGGCCTCGGTCTTGGCCACCGGAAAAATACCGGTGTAGACGGCGATCTTTCCGCCCGGCAGCGCGAACGCGTTCATCGTCTTGTCGTCCTTGATGACCGTCACTTCCCACTCGAATTGATTCGCCATCTCGCTGTACTTAGAACGCTTGGCTGCTTCGATCACCCGCGCCGCCACCCGTTTCACCGGTTCAATCTCCCGCGGGTCGGTCGACTGTTTCATCTTCGGATCATTCTTCACTTCGGCATAAGCCTGGGCGCCCATCTGCGTTTCCTGAGACATCGGCATCATCATGAGCTGCCAGCGTCCGGTGTAGGGGTTGGTTTGGCAGCCTGTGGTCACCAGCATGGCCACGACAACACCCGCGAGGCACAGCATGTTCGACCGCATCATGGACGTCCGTCTTCTGACCATCTTCTGTTGAGCCTCCATCACACGCCTCCGCAAATTGACCAGTCCGGTGAGCTCTGCTAGATTACCGCGCCGCCCGGCCAGTTGCTACATGGGAGTTTCACCGAGTGCCTGCCGCCACCAGCCTCTCCTCGCTCAATCGCATCGGCATCGATGAGTCCGGCAAGGGGGACTATTTCGGTCCGTTAGTTATCGCCGCTGTGTTCGTCACACCGGCATTGGAGCAGGACTTAGCCCTGATGCAGGTCCGGGACAGCAAGAAAATCTCCGATGGGCGGATCCTCGAACTGGCGCCCGACATCCGCCTGCTCTGCCCCCATAGTCTCGTGGCCATCGGGCCGCAGCGATACAACGAGCTGTATGCCAAGATCAAGAATTTGAATCGCCTCCTGGCTTGGGGACATGCCCGTGCCCTGGAAAATCTGCTCCAGCAAGTCGAGTGCGACCTCGCGATCGCAGACCAGTTCGGGGACGAGCGATTGATCTTGAATGCACTGCAAGTAAAGGGAAAACAGATCCGGCTGGTTCAACGTACGAAAGCGGAATCCGACCTGGCTGTGGCAGCGGCCTCAATCCTGGCTCGGGCGGAGTTTCTTCAGCGCCTCGATCGACTCTCTCAAGAGCTGAACACGACGCTACCCAAGGGCGCATCACCCGCCGTGGAACTGGCCGGGCGAATGGTGGTCAAAAAATACGGACGTGACCGGTTAGGGACCGTCGCCAAGTTGCACTTCAAGACAACGAAGCAGGTCCTGGGAGAAACCTAGAAGGATTCACCGACTTCCAAGTTCTTCGCTTGATCGTGATCCACAGTCCCCTTCGCCTCGGTAGCCGGGTCCCCTTCCCAATACAGCATCCGATAGCAATAGGGGCAGGTATGGACATCTTCCCCGCGTTTGACCTGCGAGACCAGCTGCGGCGGCAATTGAAGACGGCACCCTACGCAAATGCCGTCCTTGATGAGTGCCAGCGCCTGCTCTTTCCTTGTAGTTTTCAGTTTGTTGTATCGGGCCAGGAGTGATTTTTCGACTTGTCCCGACAGGTGCTTTTGCTTGACCTCTAGTTCGGCCAGCTCGGTTGCAAGCAGCCGGTCCTTCTCGTCCAGCTTTGCCTTCTCTTTGATGAAGAGGGCTTCGGATTCCTTCAGCTTTGCCTGCACATCGACGATGGTTCGCTGCGTCTGCTCGATCTGCTCCATCGCCAGCAGAATTTTTTCTTCAATCTCGCCCCTCTTCTTATTGGCAAGTTCCACTTCGAAGAGATGCGCCTGATATTCCTGATTCGTTTTTAACTGGGCGGCGCGGTCCTTCATCTTACCGATACGGTCTTCGTGCGCCTCAAGATCCTTCTCGTGACCCCGGCGATCCTTAACGAGCGATTCGACGGAAGCGGACGCCTCCCGAAACAACCGCTTCGCCTCGCGAAGCGGCGCCTCATTTTCTTCCAGCCGCTCGGGGATTTTTCGCCGCTGCTCCTTGAGATCGGCGATCCGAAGGTCGAGTTTTTGCAATTCAATGAGGGGGGAAAGCTGTAGGTTCAACGGGCTCCTTGTGGGTTATGCGATACCGATGTCGACCGGACACCGTTCGCACGGAATTCATCGTGAGGCACTCAGGTTGGTGGGCCCACTAGGACTTGAACCTAGGACCAGCTGATTATGAGTCAGCCGCTCTAACCACCTGAGCTATGGGCCCAGCCCTGCGAGCCAGTACACTGAACATAGTCCGCCTGATGCGATGGCCTATGCCAACCGGCCCTGGGAGATGCACACGCCACCCACACCTGGTTCGAGCGGGCTCGATTCTAGGCTGCCGCTTAAGCAGAGTCAAACCACCCGTGGCTGGGCGCCTAGAGGCTCTCCACAAAACTGCGCAACTTCTTGCTGCGACTCGGATGTCGGAGCTTGCGCAAGGCTTTCGCTTCGATCTGCCGGATGCGCTCACGTGTCACTTCAAAGTCCTGCCCCACTTCCTCAAGAGTATGATCGGTGGCCTCGCCGATCCCGAACCGCTTGCGCAAGACCTTTTCCTCTCGAGGCGTGAGGGTTTCCAGCGCGCCGTTGATCTGGCGTTGCAAGTCATACCGAATGGCCGCTTCCAACGGCGAGACCGCCTTCTTGTCCTCGATAAAGTCGCCCAAGTGACTGTCTTCTTCCTCGCCGATCGGGGTTTCGAGGGAAATCGGTTCGCGCGCAATTTTCAGGATTTTTCGGACCTTGTCGAGCGGCAAGTCCATGCGCTCGGCGATCTCTTCCGGGGTCGGTTCGCGACCGAGCTTCTGCACCAGATGGCGTGAGGTCCGGATCAGCTTGTTGATCGTTTCGATCATATGGACCGGAATGCGGATCGTCCGGGCTTGGTCGGCAATGGCACGAGTGATCGCCTGCCGGATCCACCAGGTGGCGTAGGTGCTGAATTTGTACCCGCGCTTGTACTCAAACTTGTCGACCGCCTTCATGAGGCCGATGTTCCCCTCTTGGATCAGATCCAGAAACTGCAGACCCCGGTTCGTGTACTTCTTGGCGATACTCACGACCAACCGCAGGTTGGCTTCGACAAGCTCCGCCTTTCCTCGCTTCACTTTTTCTTCGGCCACATCGAGATGCTTGACCGCGTCCTTAATTTCTTCGGCAGAAATCAGCGCCTCTTCCGTCTCAAGTTGGCGAATCCGGCCCTTGGCTGCCTGATAGTGCTTCTTGATGTCCTGCAGCACCTCTTCAGAGAGGCTGGTCCGCCGTTTGACCGCCAGAAGATCCTTGTGTGTCCGGCACAACCGCCGCAAGAGCTCCGCACCGGCTTCACCGCCGACGCCCAACCGGCGTTGACAGCTCGTGACTTCACGTTCTGCTTGGCGAAACAGCAGATTGAGGTCCCGAACCCGCTGCGTCATCCGGTCTTTCAACACACCGTGCAGATTGACCGACTCCATCTTGTCGACGACCTGCCCGCGCACCGTATCGATCTGTTTGCGCAGTTTCTTCTGCTTCTCAGGATCGGCGCCCACATGGCGGGCCTTGTCGTACAAGTCTTTCAGCGAGGCCGAGACCTTACGGACCGCATTGAGAGAATCCAGCGTTTTGACCCGCAGCTCTTCGTAGTCCTTCTCGACGGCTTCTTCTTCAAAGTCTTCTTCCGTCTCGACCACCGGCACGATCTCCCGCACATCGATCTTGCCGTTCTTCAGCTGATCCCGCAGATTGAGCACGAACTCCAGAGTCATCGGGAGGCCGTAGACGACCGTGGCGATATCTTTCTTGCCCTCTTCGATCCGCTTGGCAATCTCGATTTCGCCCTCGCGGCTCAGCAGCGCAACGCTTCCCATCTCTTTCAGGTAGAGCCTGACGGGATCGTCGGTTCGGCTGAGGGCCCCAGGTGTCAGATCGATCTCTTTTTCATTTTCCTCGGACGCCTCGGCTTCTTCGCTTTCCTCGATGGCCTCTTCGCCTTCAGCGGCCTTCGGGGCGCGTTCGGTCTCAGCAGACTCCACAATCTCAATGTCCATTTCCCCGAACATCGTCATGATCGTGCTGAACTGGTCCGATGACACGACATCGGCCGGCAACGTGCTGTTGAGATCGTCGTAGGTGAGAAAGCCCTTCTCTTTGCCGAGATTGATGAGCTTCTTCACCTCGCCGAGTAATTCTTGTTTCGGCATACCTACTCCTTCACCGCAGACGTCAGCGCAGCCGGCATCACGCCGGCCTTCCGAATCCGCATCTCGTTAATCAATCCGTTCAGGCGGTGCACATCCGCTTCACGCCGCTCCCGTTCGGCGGCCTTCAACTCCTGAATCAGGGCCCCCATGGTCCGCTCACGGCCTCTCCGCTCCAGCGTTTCCAAACATCCGGCAATATGTGCCGGGACATCATCATAATGCTGCTCCAGCATCGACAACTCAGACACTAATGAGCCACAGTTCTCGTCATTGATCAAGGCATCCAGCAGGCCCCGGACGGACACCCGCCCATCCTGCTCAAGATGCTGCATCGCGCATTCAATCAGTCGGCGATAGGCCGGTGCGGAAAAGGCGTCCGGCGACAACTTCCGAAGATCCTCGGCCGACAGACTTCCCTGCACCAAGAGATGTGCCAGATCACGCTCCTCCGGATTGCCCTTCGGTTTCGACGCCGCCGCAGCGGGCAGGGCCGTGGGCCGGGAAGAAGGCCGGCGTGTCTCCTCGGATGCCAGCGTCGGATAGCGATCAATCAATCGTTGCTGGCTGAGTCCCAACCGTTCCGCAACTAAACGAATCCGTTCCTCTCGCTCGATGGGATGGGCGCTTTTCTGCAGAATCCGTAACACCTCATCCACAGCGCGGATCCGGTCTTCCACGGTCCCGGACTCAGCCGTCCGCAGACTATGCTCCACGGCAAAATCCAGCAGACTCGGGGCCGCTTCATGTAAAGCCGTAAACCCTTCGGCCCCGTATTTCCTCACGTACGTATCGGGATCATCTCCCTCCGGAAGCGAGACAACCTTGACGCTCAACCCGCTATTAACGAATAAATCCAACGTCCGCAGTGCAGCCCGTACCCCGGCCTGATCGGGATCGAACAGCAGCACAACATTGGAGGCAAAGCGCCTGATCACGGTGATGTGTTCGGCGGTCAGGGCTGTGCCCAATGTGGCGGCCACATGGCGGATGCCGGCCTGGTGCAACGCCACGGCATCGAAATACCCTTCCACAATGATCAATGTGTGTTGCTGCCCCGCCGCCTCACGAGCTGCTTCCAGGGCGAACAAGGTCTGCCCCTTCTTAAAGAGCGGCGTCTCGGGGGAGTTCAAATATTTGGGCATCCCCTCGCCGAGAATACGTCCGCCGAACGCCACGACCCGCTTGCGCAGATCCATGATCGGAAACATGACCCGGGCGCGGAATCGATCGTAGTGGCCTGACACGGCGGCTTTCTGTTGTCCGCTCTGATCTCGCGGAATGGACAGGCCCGCCGCAACCAGATCCGCAGGGGCGAAGCCCTCTTTCAACATAGCTTTGGTCAATCCATCCCACTCCGGCAGGGCATAGCCGATTTGAAACTGCGCCATTGTGTTGTGCTGAATGCCGCGCCCGTCGAGATAAGCACGGGCAGGAGCACCGGCGGTGTTATCCAGTAACATGCGCTGATAATAGGCCCCGGCCGCAGCATTGAGCCGCTCCAGCCGACCCAGCTGCGTGCGCGCCTCGCTGGAATATCCACCGGCCGACTCCGGAACATCCACCCCTACCTTGCGGCCCAGATCACGAACAATCTCAGGAAAGCCGGCCCCGGTCAATTTCATCAAAAACGTATACACATTGCCGCCGGCGCCGCAGCCGAAGCAGTGAAAAATCTGTCGCGAAGAGCTGACCGTAAAGGAGGGAGACTTTTCTTGATGGAACGGACAGAGCCCCTTAAGATTCTGGCCGGCTCGGGTCAATGCCACGTGTTGACCCACGATCTCCGCGATGTCCACTCGGTCTCTGATTTGGTTGATGACGTCGTCCGAAATCAGGCCTTGGCCCACGGCGGTCCTCGCTTGTGCCCGCAGGGATCCAACCAGGCTGCAGCCGGCTGGAGTGCATTAAGCGCGATTGAAAGTTGACCGTTCACCCTAACAAACGGTCTGCATAAGTGTCAATCGAGGAGAGGAGCGGATTATCCCGGAGGCCAGGCCATGTGCCTCCCGCCGAGCACATGAAGATGGAGATGAAACACGGTCTGCCCGCTCTCCGCGCCCGTATTTGTCACAATCCGATAGCCGGATTCAGCCAGGTTTTTCATGCCTGCAATTTTTGAGCAGGTTAACAGGAGATGCCCTAGGAGAGCCTGGTCTCCCTCTCGACAGTCCTGCACAGCGGCCACATGGCGTTTCGGAATCACCAGGATATGGACCGGAGCCTGGGCATTGATGTCATCGAATGCCAGAACCTGATCATCCTGGTACACAATTTTGGCCGGAATACCGCCTTCAACAATGCGACAAAAAATACAGTTATCCACGCGATCCCCCCTCAGGCGAAGGCCGGATCCCGGACTTTCCGAAGCGGGTCCCGAGTTCACGGTACACCTCGTTCAGCGTCACATCGTGGTACCCCAGCACCAGCAAGGTGTGAAAGAGCAGATCGGCTGTCTCGTAGATGATCTCTTCCCGCTTTTGATTCTTTGCGGCAATAATCACTTCCCCCGCCTCTTCAGCAACCTTCTTTAGAATGCGATCGGCTCCGCCCTGCAATAATTTCGACACATAGGAGTCGGGCTGCGGACTGGCCTTACGCGTCAGAATGGTCTGATACACCCGATCCAAGATCCCCCCACCGGCATCCTGGGTCTTCTCCTCACTGGCCTGCCCCTCTTCCGTCATCCGGGCGAAAAAGCAGGCACGCTCACCGGTATGGCAGGTCGGCCCGACAGGTTCGGCCTTCACGAGAATCGTGTCACGATCACAATCGACAAAGAGATCCTTCACCTTGAGGAAATGCCCGGACGTCTCGCCCTTTTCCCACAACTTCCGGCGAGACCGGCTCCAAAAGTGAACGGATCTCGTCTGAAGCGTCCTGGCAATGGCCTCCTGATTCATGTACCCGACCATCAACACGGTGCCATCCAGCCAATCTTGAATCACGGCGGGAATCAACCCTTGTCCATCAAACGTCATGGTCCGACTCTCTTTCGACATCACATTCTGCTCCATCTAGGCTGGTCCCAGTCGCACCGGAACCCCGCGGTCTCGCAGATATGCCTTGGCTTGCTGAATGGTATGAGTTCGATAGTGAAAGATCGAGGCGGCCAGGACGGCGTCCGCTTTCCCCTTCACCAACCCGTCGTAGAGGTGCTCCAGGGTCCCCACCCCGCCCGAGGCAATCACTGGAATCGAGAGACGTTCCGAAACCGCCGCAGTCAACGCCAGATCATACCCGTTCTGGCGACCATCCTGATCCATGCTGGTCAAGAGGATCTCTCCGGCCCCATACCCTTCCATCCGTTGCGCCCACTCGACGGCGTCCAGGCCGGTTGGTTTTCGTCCACCGTGGGTGAACACTTCCCAGCGACCCGCCTGACCGGACTGTTTGGCGTCGATCGCCACCACGATGCACTGCGTACCGAATCGCTGGGCAGCCTCGCGAACAAATTCCGGCTGCTGCACCGCCGTGGTGTTGATGCTGACTTTGTCGGCCCCGGCATTGAGCAAAGTCCGAATGTCATCCAGCGTACGCACCCCGCCTCCGACCGTGAGCGGCATAAACACACGAGCGGCGGTTTGCTCCACTACATCGATGATGGTCTTGCGGTTTTCGTGTGAGGCGGTGATATCCAGGAAACACAATTCGTCCGCGCCTTCGCGATCATAGATGGCAGCCACCTCGACCGGATCACCGGCATCCCGCAAATTCACGAAGCTCACGCCTTTGACGACTCGACCATCCTTCACATCCAAACAGGGAATGATGCGCTTAGTCAGCATAGAGGTTCGTCAAGCGTGACTCGTGAAGCGAGCCGGTTTTATTTTCGTCCAGCCGCATGCAAGATCCTCAACGTTTTCCGATGGCTGCAACCGCTGCCGCATAATCCAATTTCCCGTCGTAGAGGGCCTTGCCGACGATGGCCCCCTCCACGCGAGGACCAAGCGCATGCACCGCCTGCAGATCTTCCACACGCGTGATGCCACCGGACGCGATGACGGGAAACGACGAACAATCAACGACTTCTCGCAACGCCGTCAGGTTCGGCCCATTGAGCATTCCATCCCGGGCGATATCGGTGTAAATGACGGCCCCCAGTTCAAGGCCGGCAAGTTCTTTGAGGAGATCGATGGCCTTCGTTTCGGACACCGCCGTCCAGCCCTTCACCGCGACCTTCCCGTCTCGCGCGTCGAGTCCCAACAAAATACGCCGAGGGAACTCCTGACAGGCCTGCGCCAGAAACGTTCGATCCATAAGGGCAGCCGTGCCGAGCACCACGCGCGCCACACCCGCATGGAGATATCGCCGCACGGTCTCAATGGTCCGGATTCCACCTCCCACCTGCACCTTCACGCTGACTGTCTTCATGACCGCTTCGATCTGGGGAAGATTCTTCGGCTCCCCATCGACGGCTCCGTTCAGATCGACGACATGAATAAGATCGGCGCCTTGCTGCTGCCAGCGGCCGGCCACCGAAGGCACGTCCTCTGAGTACACCGTTTCAGCGGCCATGTCGCCCTGCCGCAATCGGACACAGCGGCCGTCTTTGAGATCAATCGCCGGAATTACACGCATGACACCACCTGTCGCAACACGTTCATTTTCCCCCGCCTGCTGCGCCGCCATATGGAAACGCATCTGCCAATTCCTCCGCTCCATAGGCGGCCAACTCCTCGGCAGTGACAAACACGCCATAGCGCTGGACAAAGCCTAAAAAGTCTTCCGTCATCGGCCGCTGCTTTTCATAGTAGTTGCCCTCCCACAGGACTATGCCGTCGGGCGCTACCAGCTTCACCTCGAATCCCACGGCGGCCGGTGGGTCCGCGCCAAGCCGACTGCCGACTCGTTCCTGATAGACAAGCACCTTGCCGCTGAGTGCCGCATCGGCTCCGAGTCGTTGAGCAATCTTGTGGGCCGGCATCGTTTCCGTCGCAGTCCCCCCGGAAACTTCCCGAGCAACCCTTGCCGATTCGTTAGGGGAGAGTAGTTGTAACCCGGATCGGGCCTTGAGTTTTGCCCACATCAGATCGGTGACTTTCTCACCTGCGGAGGCCGGTACGCGATGAGTCTGGCGCACGGCTTGATCGGTCGTCGGAGGGACCCCGACAGCCATGTCGGACCGTCTTGCGCCGGACGGGACGGGAAACGCGGGCCCAGACGCCTCGATCGCTTGGGGAGTCGCCATAGTTTCAAACGGAATGAGGGCGATTGTGCGGACCGGATACTTTCCCACCTGCGATGAAGCTTTGGACGTGACCTTCGTCCCGCTGCAGCCCGCCAGAAGCAGCAACGTCATCGGAATCAATAGAGCACGCACAGACCGGTCTCTCACGTCCAGGCCCCGAAGTTCTTGATCACTTGAAGTCCGACAGCTTGGCTTTTTTCAGGATGAAACTGGCAGGCGACGACATTGTCTTTCCACACGGCGGACGCAAAGGACCGCCCGTACTCGGTCACGGTGGCGATCACCGAAGACTCAACCGGCTCAACGTAGTAGGAATGCACAAAATAACAATAACTGCCGGTCGCGAGGCCTGCAAACGGAGGGGCGGATTGCACGATTTGAATCTCGTTCCACCCCATATGTGGCACCTTCAGCGGAGGTTCCAGCACAAATTTCTTCACCCGACCAGGAATGATGCCGAGACCTGCGTGCACCCCGAACTCTTCACTCTCCGTGAACAGCAATTGCAGCCCCAGGCAGATACCTAGAAAAGGTTTTCCGGATTGAACGGCGGCGTGAATCGGCGCGATTAATTCGTACCGTTCCAGATTCGCCATGCAATCCCCGAAGGCCCCCACACCGGGCAACACCACGTGACTGGCATCAGCAATGACACGAGCCTCGCGCGTGACCACCGCTTGATGCCCCATCGCCTCAAAGGCCTTGGAGACACTCCGCAAATTACCCATGCCGTAATCGATGATGGCAATCATATATTGCGTTCGGAGACGGCCCGTGGGGACTTGATGGACGACAGACAGGACGGCAGACACTGCCTCCTATCGCGCCACCGGTTTCACTTAGAGGCTTCCCTTCGTGGAGAGGACTGTCCCTGACAAGCGCTCTTCCAACGTGGTGGCTTGATCCAACGCTCGGGCCAACGCCTTGAAGATAGCTTCCATGATGTGGTGCGGATTGCGTCCGTATTGGAGATTCACATGCAAATTCAGCCCACCGTGGGTCACAAAGGCCTGAAAAAAATCCTCGAACAGGCCGAGATCGAAGGTCTTAATCTTTCGATCCGGCAAATTGACGTTGTACACGAGATAGGGACGCCCACTCAGATCAACCGTCACCTGCGCGAGGGTTTCATCCAATGGGACCGAGGCGAATCCGAATCGCTTGATCCCCGCCTTTTCACCCAACGCCTGGTGCAGGACCTTCCCCATGACAATCCCGACATCCTCTACGGTGTGGTGTTCGTCGATTTCGATATCGCCCTTGGCCTGAACCGTCAGGTCGAAGAAACCATGCTTGGCGAGAAGATCGAGCATGTGGTCGAAGAACCGGATGGAGGTGTCGACAGTCCCCTGCCCGGTGCCGTCCAGACTCCAGTCAACGCGGATATCCGTTTCCTTCGTGGCACGGTGAAGCGAGGCCTGCCTGGGAGCGCCGTTCTTTTTCATGCGAACCTGCTTTGGGCTGATTTGGCATGCGCATCGAAGCCCTCGATATGCGCCAGTCGGACGATATGATCCTTGGCTTTCGTCAACTCTTCCTTGGTGTAATGCACGATGTTGCTCACCTTCACGTAATCGCTGACCGACAACGGCGAAAAGAAGCGGGCCGTCGCCCCGGTCGGCAACACGTGGTTCGGACCGGCGACGTAATCCGCGACCGCAGGTGGCGTGTAGCGGCCCAGGAACAGGGCCCCGGCGTGCCGCACCTGCTCCAAATAATCGAACGGCCGATCAACCGAGAGGGTCAAGTGCTCGGGCGCAATCGCATTCGCCACCTCAATGGCTTCATCCATGGTAGGAACCACGAATGCCACAAAATGCCGGGCAATCGACTTCGCCGCAATTTTCTCTCGTTGCAAGCCTTTCAACTGCACCTGAATCAGGCGCACCACTTCTTTGGCCAACGACGCGGAGGTCGTCACGAGATAGACCTGCGCATCTTCGTCATGCTCCGCCTCGCAGAGCAGATCCGCCGCCACATGTGCCGGCTTGGCGTCATCATCCGCCACCACGAGCAACTCACTGGGACCGGCCACCATATCGATACCGACGGTGCCATAAAGTAGTCGCTTGGCCGTGGCGACGAAAATATTTCCGGGACCCACAATTTTATCGACCTTGGCGATGGTCTTCGTCCCGAACGCCATCGCGCCGACTGCCTGCACACCGCCCACACGGTAGATTTCATCGACACCAGCGATATCCGCGGCCACCAACAGATAGGGATTGATCTCCCCTTTTGGGGTCGGGGTACACATGACGATACGCCGAACACCGGCGACTTTTGCGGGAATCGCGCACATCAGCACCGATGAGGGATAGACGGCCTTGCCGCCCGGCACGTACACACCGACAGCGTCCAGGGGCGTGACCATTTGACCGAGCGTGGCGTTTTGTTCCTGATACATCCAGGTTTTGGTGCGCTGACGCTCATGGAATTGCCGTACACGTTCCGCGGCATAGCGCAAAGAGTCTCCCTCATCCTTGCGAATGTGGTAGTAGGCCTCCTTGATCTCTTCGGGGGTTACACGCATGTGATCGAGCTTCAAGGACAGCCGATCGAACTTCTTCGTGTACCGGAGGACTGCACGATCTCCGCCCCGCTCCACGGCCTTCAGAATCGTGCGCACGCTCTTCTCCACACCTGCGCCTTGAGTGCGCGCGCGGGTCACGATTTTTCGCAACGCCTTGTCATACGCCCGATCGGTACTTGCCAGAATGGTCATATCATCTGTCTCGCCGCTTCGACACCCGCCACGAACTCATATACTTACACTTAGGCGCGCGATGCTGCCCCGTTGCTATCTTCCACCGCCACCGCGGCGCGCAACCGCTCGATCAACACCGTGAGAGGTTCATGTTTCAATTTGAGGCTGGCTCGATTCACAATCAGCCTGGCGGTCGAGTGCGTGATCACCTCAACCTCTGCCAGGTCATGCGCCTTGAGCGTGCTGCCTGTTTCAACCAAATCGACGATTCGATCGGCTAATCCGACGATCGGCGCGAGCTCTATAGACCCGTACAATTTCACAATTTCGACCGGCACCCCACGCTGATTGAAATACCGCTCGGTTACGTTGGGGTACTTCGTCGCAACCCGAATCTTCGACGACCACCGGTCCGGCGAAGGCTGCCCCTGCAGCGCGGCGACCGAGATTCTACACGCTCCGACCTTCAAATCCAACGGCTCATAGACGTCGCTGCCCTGCTCCAGTAACACATCTTTGCCCACCACCCCGACATCCGCCGCTCCGTGCTCAACATAGGTGGGCACATCGGTTGGCCTGACGATCAAGAAGGTGGCATCGTTGGACGAACAGGCAAACACCAACTTACGGCTCTCCGTCGACAGGCCGGGACTATAATAGCCGGCTTGCTTCAGCAGGTGCAGCACCGGTCCCAACAACTTGCCCTTGGACAGTGCAATGGTCAGCCCCCGCGACTTCTTGCTGTGCGATTTCGTCGCCCCCACGGTCACTTCCCCTTTCTCCGCTCTACACTGGCGCCCAACGCTCTGAACTTCTCTTCGAGACGCTCGTAGCCTCGATCGAGGTGATAGACCCGCGAGACTTCCGTCGTCCCCTCGGCGGCGAGCCCGGCCACGATCAGTCCGGCGCTGGCGCGAAGATCCGAGGCCATGACCGGAGCACCTGTTAACCGTTCTTTGCCCGTAATGATCACCCGGTTTCCTTCGACTCGAATATCCGCTCCCATACGGCGCAACTCCTCCACATGCATGAACCGGCTCTCGAAAATCGTTTCCGTGACGACGCTGGTCCCTTCGGCTACCGTCATGAGCGCAACAAACTGCGCCTGCATATCCGTGGGAAAACCAGGGTGCGGACTGGTCCGGACATTCGTCCCCTTCAAGCGCCCGGTGACCTTGAGGCGAATCCGTTCCTTTTCCTCGATCAACTCCACGCCGCTCTCCCGCAGTTTCATCAACAACGGCTCCATGTGCTCCGGGCGACAGCAATCAATCACCACCTCACCGCCGGTAATGGCGCCGGCGATAAGATACGTGCCCGCCTCAATTCGGTCGGGAATCACGGCATGATCCGCGCCATGTAACTCCGTCACACCCTCAATCGTAATCATGTCCGTGCCCGCCCCGGTGATGCGCGCGCCGCGTTTGATGAGAAAGGCGGCCAGATCGGTGATTTCAGGTTCTTTCGCCGCATTTTCGAGCACCGTAGTTCCCTCGGCCAGGACGGCTGCCATCATGAGGTTCTCAGTACCGGTCACGCTGGGCGTATCGAAGTAAATACGAGCTCCTCTCAAACGACGTGCGGTCGCCTTGATATAGCCGTGCTCGATTTCGACGGTCGCGCCCATTTTTTCCAAGCCCGCGAGGTGGAAGTTGACCGGGCGAGACCCGATCGCACAACCGCCTGGAAGCGACACCTTCGCCTCACCTAGCCTGGCCACCAGGGGTCCCAGCACTAAGACGGAGGCCCGCATGGTTCGAACAAGATCGTACGGCGCTTCCGTGGAAGCAATCGCCTGCGCCTGCACAACCGTATGATTCACCTCCTGCGCGACGGAGATGCCCAGCATGCCGAGCAACTTCCCCATCGTGAGTACATCGACGACCCGAGGCATATTCGAAAGCACACACTCGCCGCCGCCAAGAATGGTCGACGCGAGAATCGGCAGCGCGGCGTTTTTCGCCCCGCTGGTGCGCACTTCCCCTCGTAACGGCCTGCCACCCTGGATAATGATTTGGTCCATGAGAATTAAGAAGACGGTCTGCTCGTTGCCGTTTGGATGCTTGGTTGACCGCTCTGAGGATTCCTCCCCTCTTCTTTTTTCTCGAAACAGACCACGCGGTCAATGCCACCTTCGTCCCGCAGAACATCGTAGGTGCGAAACCATCCGCTTTCCTCGGCCTCGCGGCAGACCGCCGCCGCCTGACCAAGGCCCACTTCCAGCAGCAGCACACCATCCGACTTCAAATAGACGGGAGCTTGCTGCAGAAGCCGACGATGCACATCCATTCCATCGGGCCCGCCGGCTAACGCCAAATGCGGCTCGAAACATCGCACTTCCGGTTGGAGCGTCACCAGATCGAGGTCGGGGATATAGGGAGGATTCGACACAATGACGTCAATTTGACTCACGAACCCACACTCGGCCAACGGCGCAAGGAGATCCCCCTGCATACATTCAATTCGTGCATCGAGTCCGTGTTGTTCCATATTGGCCTGCGCCACAGCCAATGCATCAGCCGAGGCATCGATCGCCAGCACTCGCGCGTCAGGCAGGGCCGATGCCACAGACACAGCCAGGCAACCGGACCCGGTTCCCACATCCACCACTATCGCGGCGGGATTCTGCCCGCACCGACGGATCGCCTCTCGAACCAATAAGACACTCTCCGGCCGTGGAATAAGGACAGCGGATGTGACACGGAATTCCCGCCCGCAAAACTCCTGCGTACCCAGCAGATACTGCAGCGGCTCACGGTTGGCCCGCCGTGCGACGAGCGCTAGCACCCTCGCATAGTCCAGCGCCGGCACCGGACGCTCGGCCTTCACCCGCTGCATGAGCGGCGAGAGATGCAGCACATGCTCCAACAGCCAGGCAGCCTCCAATGCCGGCTGCTCGATACCGGCCGCATGCAGACTCCGTTCAGCCTCAGCCAGCATGGAACGGATGGTAACTGCGGAAGTGGCGGCAATGCCGAGCTGCTCCGTACTCATTTCACTTCCAAGGAGGCTACATGTTCATAGTGCGCGCGTAGCGCCTGAACAATCTCTTCCAGATCACCCGCCAAGACTTGATCGAGCTTGTGGACCGTCAGGCCGATGCGATGATCGGTCACACGGTTCTGAGGGAAGTTGTAGGTGCGGATCTTTTCGCTTCGATCACCCGTTCCCACCTGCGATTTCCGGTTTTGTGCGATTTCCGCATCCTGTTTTTCACGCTCAGCTTCGACAATGCGCGCCCGCAAATTCCGCATGGCTTTGGTTCGATTCTTGAGCTGCGACCGCTCATCCTGGCAGCTGACAACCACACCGGTTGGAATGTGCGTAATGCGGACCGCCGAATAGGTCGTATTGACACTCTGCCCGCCCGCACCTGACGAACAAAACGTGTCGATACGCAAATCCTTCGGATCGATATGCACCTCGACTTCATCCACCTCCGGCATGACCGCAACCGTCACCGTCGAGGTATGAATTCTTCCACTGGCTTCCGTGGTCGGTACCCGCTGCACACGGTGCACTCCGCTTTCGTACCGGAGACGCCCGTACGCGCCCTTCCCTTCGAGTAGAGCGATCACCTCTCGATAACCACCAATTCCGGTCTCAGACGCATCGACGACTTCTAACTTGAGCCGATTGCGCTCGGCATATTTGAGATACATCCGGAACAGATCTCCGGCAAACAGGGCTGCCTCATCCCCACCCGTTCCAGCTCGAATTTCGAGAAACATATTCTTCTCGTCGCGCGGATCCTTCGGAGTGAGAAAGTCTTTAGCGCGATGCTCGAGATCCAGCACCTGCTGCTGGAGATGGTCACTTTCTTCCGCAAACAGCTGCTTCATGTCCGCCCCTGTCGAGGCGTCCTGGAGCATGGCAGATACTTCGTCCAGCTGCTTCTTCGCCTCGCAGTAGGCGACAAATTGAAGCGCCGGCTCTTCCAACTCTGTCCGCTCCTTGTTCAGCTTGTGGATCATCCCCGGCTGATTAAGGACAGACGGATCCATGAGCTGATTGGTCAACTCTTGGAAGCGCGCAGCCATGCCTTCCCACTTCTTGATCAGCCCGTCTTCCATGTCCCGCCCATTCCGGCCGTAGCCCGCTTTACCCCAAAAAACAAGAGACCCTGCCCCAAAAGGAAGCAGGGTCTCCATGATGTCCTGACTGAGGCCTACTTATCTTTCTTGGCGTACTTCTTCTTGAACCGTTCGACACGCCCTTCGGTATCGACGATTTTCTGAGTTCCCGTAAAGAAGGGATGACACCCGGCACAAATGTCGACCTTGATGTTTCCGATGGTGGATCGCGTCTTGAACGTGTTCCCGCAGGCACAATGCACAGTCGCTTCACGGTAGACTGGATGAATTCCCTTTTGCATACGAGCTCCTCTACTGCCCTTGATTCGTTGACTCGCCCGGTCCTGCTCGCCAGGGTGCACGACTTTACACTGGAGTGCCCCACACTGGCAAGCGCGACACCTAACGATTCATGGATTGCAAAAATTCCTGATTGGTTTTGGTGCCGCCGATCTTGTCCATTAAGAACTCCATAGCTTCCATCGTCCCCAACGGGCTCAACACCTTCCGCAGGATCCACATCTTGTTCAAGCGATCGCGGTCGACCAGCAACTCTTCCTTGCGGGTCCCGGACTGACTGATATCGATCGCCGGGAACAAACGCTTGTCGGCCAGGCGACGATCCAAGTGTACTTCCATGTTACCAGTTCCCTTGAATTCTTCGAAGATCACATCGTCCATGCGGCTGCCGGTATCGATCAGCGCGGTCGCCATGATCGTCAAGCTCCCGCCGTTTTCAATGTTTCTGGCAGCGCCGAAGAATCGTTTCGGACGCTGCAAAGCGTTGGAATCCAATCCGCCGGAGAGAACCTTTCCGCTGGGAGGGGCAATCGTATTGTATGCCCTGGCCAACCGAGTGATGCTATCGAGGAGGATCACCACATCCTTCTTGTGCTCCACCAGCCGCTTCGCCTTTTCCAGCACCATTTCCGCAACCTGAGCATGGCGCTGTGCCGGTTCGTCGAATGTAGAACTGATGACTTCGGCTTTCACTTGCCGCTGCCAGTCTGTGACTTCTTCAGGTCGCTCATCAATTAACAGGACAATAAGCGTGACTTCCTTGTGATTTTTCAAAATCGCGCGGGCGATCGCCTGCAGCAGCATGGTTTTTCCGGTTCGCGGCGCGGCGACGATCAGGCCGCGCTGCCCCTTGCCGATCGGCGTCGTGAGATCCATGACACGCGTGCAGTACTCTTCCCGGTCAAATTCGAGATTGAGGCGCTCTTCAGGATAGAGGGGGGTCAGGTTATCGAACAGGATCTTGTCACGCGCGACTTCAGGATCCTCATAGTTAACCTTCTCCACCTTGAGCAAAGCGAAATAACGCTCGCTCTCCTTGGGCGGACGTATTTGCCCCGACACAATATCGCCCGTCCGGAGGTTGAATCGGCGAATCTGTGAGGGGGAGATATAGATATCGTCAGGCCCAGGGAGATAGTTCGAGTCAGGTGCGCGCAGAAACCCAAAACCATCCGGCAAGGTCTCCAGCACTCCTTCGCCAAACACAACACCGTTTTTCTCCGTCTGTGCTTGGAGAATGGCAAAAATGAGCTCCTGCTTGCGCAGGTTTGCCGCCCCCTCAATCTTCAGATCCCGCGCCACCTCATTCAGGTCGGCAATCGACTTCTGCTTGAGTTCCGCGAGATGCATAACTTCCCCTTTAACCTGTGTCATACCTCTTCCCTATCGGGCTCTCAACCCGACAGCTCCCCAAAATGAGAAAAACGATTTAGTGGTCATGAACGAATTCACGGAAGTGATTGTCTAGATGTCGACCTGCTGGTTGTCTACGGCAGGATGGTTCGATGAAGGTGTTGTCGATTTAGATTTTGCGGAAATGAAAACAACCCACTATTGCACAACTGCCGCTGCACTGCCCTTGGGAATTTATGCTTGAGATGGGTCTCGGAAGCTGATGCACAGAAGGTAAAGCAATTTCTACAAATTGCGAAGTTGAGGTGATTTTAGCGCCGACCCCGCACATTGTCAATAGATTAACGTCTGATCCGTCGTCCTTCGAACCACAACACACCTTCTTACTAGCCCCACAACGCTCCGACCGTTACATACCAGTCTCCTTAATAAGTAAACCCCAAGTGTGGACGGGCATCTCGGTTGCAGGCCGTGGAGTGATATGTTAAAGATCGCGCGGGGAAATTTTCATGGCCAAATCAGACAACGACACACCGGATCGCATATTTACGTTGGCCGAAGCCAACGAACTCCTCCCTCAACTCAATCAGCGATTTGCCTCGGTACGCCGGGCGAAAACCGTTATCGCGAGCACGAAGGAGGAGGTGAGCAAAGCCAGCGCGCAGGCCGCGTCAGGCGGCGGAAGCCCCGTTGGAGCGCTCTATATCCGAGCCCTCCACGAGATCAGCGGAAGCCTTCAGGCGATTCACGAACTCGGCGTGGTCATCAAAGACGTCGATCTCGGGCTATGTGACTTTCCATATAAGCTCGAAGGTCGTGTGGTCTATCTGTGCTGGAAGTTCGGTGAGGATGAAATTCGATGGTGGCACGAGACTTCCTGTGGATATAAAGATCGCCACCCGCTTGACGAAACCTCTAGCTAGCAAAGGACTGTGCCCTCCATGACATTCGTCATCCTTGGCTTTGATGGGCCCGACGGCCAAGCAAAACGCAAAATTCATCGCACCGCTCATCTGACCGGACTGGAGCCATTGAACCGCGCAGGGCGAGTGCTCTTAGCCGGCCCGTTCACTGATCAGGCAGGGAGCCTGATCATCATAGAGGCAGATTCTCTCGAAGAAGCCAAGCGGATCGCCCAAGAAGACCCCTACACAGTGCACGGAATTTTCGAACGCGTGGAAGTCCATCCCTTCCAACAGGTACTTCCCGCTTCACAATCGCACACGTAATCAACGTTCTTCAGGGACCCGAGGTGAGTTACTCGCAGCAAGAGTAAGCACCTACGTCCCACTTACACTGGGTAGCGTCCCGCATATTCCTCAGATTGACAACCCGAAAGATCGCCACCTATAATGCGCACTTAGCGCCGTTTGTGAAAGCCGAATCACTCTAGTTCAAAAGACCTAACGGCCTTCTCCAGCGCTGGCCCTAAATTTCCCCAAAGTGGGCCTTCTGCCGTGTTGCAGAGAAACATCGAGAAAGCATAGAGTGACTTGACCCCACGCTTTAACCGAGGGTGTCCCTTCTCCAAGTTGTTAACCCCCAAAAGAGAGCAGGTTCGAATGACTCAGTATCGCGTGTTACCAGGCCCAGAGCACTTCCTGCCACCGGCAGCAGCCTCCATGGGGATCTATCTCCCCAATCCAGGCGAGGCACATATCAACGGCGTGATCGTTCCTGAAGAAAAAGCCTACGAAGAAGCGGCACGCCAGTTCCTGATGGCACAGGTACCGACCATTTTCCCGGGCCCCTTAGTCTTGTGGGCCTGGAACGAAAAGGCCGCTAAGAAGGCCGCTGCCGTCAGAAAGCTGTACGAAATTTTGAAGGAGTGCGTTCAGCCCGGGCAGAAACCGATGCTGATTCCTATGCCGGACT
Source organism: Nitrospira sp. ND1 (assembly GCF_900170025.1). NCBI lineage: Bacteria > Pseudomonadati > Nitrospirota > Nitrospiria > Nitrospirales > Nitrospiraceae > Nitrospira > Nitrospira sp. ND1. The sequence continues at coordinate 927,545 of NZ_FWEX01000006.1, forward strand.
ATCGTCCCAAGTATCCGAAGATCAATCCCGAAGTGGAAATCAATCCCAACCACCCGAACCTGACCATCTGGCATAACAAGATTGACTGCTGCATGTTCATCGGGGTGCACTGCCACCAGGCGAATCTGTCGCTTAAGATCATCCGGGGCGGAACGTCCTGCTATACCGTCGCGATGTGCGCCCAGGCAGGACATGAAGATGCCATGCTCTCCTTTAGAGATGCCTCTGTGGAGAAAATACTCAAGCTCGGCGAATGGATCCGTAAACTCAAGGGCACGGTCAAACCGCGGCTGACCACAGCAAAGACCAGCGCGTCAAACTAAGTGGCTTCAAGCACTTCTAACGATTAAAAGGAGGCCGAGTCCATGGCGGAAATAAAATCCCACATCGGGACACAGAATAAAAAGGGCCAGACGTATACAGATGCGTGGGAGATGATGCACGAGGCCCCTCGCAACCCGTCCTTTTATACCGGCAGCGAGGTTATTAAAGAAGCCTTGCGGCGTGCAAGCTGCGACGTGATGATTGCCTATCCCATCACCCCTCAAAGCGAAGCTGCTGCCCTCATCGGCGAATTATTTGCTGAAGGCTATATCGGCGACTATTTCCGAGGAGAGAGCGAGTTTGCCGTTATGTCCCAATGCGCCGGCGCTGCCTTTGGTGGCGCACGGGTGTTCACTACGACCGCAGGACCCGGCACAATGCGCGCGATGGAGAACTTTCCTATGTGGGCAGGTGCGCGTCTGCCGATTCAAATGATCGTCACGTGTCGCGGCATCAACTCCCCGTTGTCGATTCAGCCGGATACCATTGAGATTTCCTACCTGTTAAATACAGGCATGCTGGTTTGGCATGCAGAAACGGCACAGGACTTTTTCGATTGGATCCTCAAAGGCTTCATGGTATCGGAAGAGCCGGAAGTGCATTTACCTCTGGCGCTATGCTGCGACGGCTTCTTCGTGACCCATACGAAAGACGTCGTGAACCTCACTCCAGCAGATATGTGCCTACCACCTTACGATCCCTACCGCTCACCCGTGCCTTGCATGGACATGGAGTGTCCGCCGGTCAGAATGATGCGTGACCCGTTCATTATGAAGAGCAACTACATCAGTTATGCCACCCACGCTTCATGGCAACAAGAAATTTGGGCGGCGGTTGAACGCTCGCGCAAACACACCATCAAGTGGATCAATGGCCTGATCGATACGGAAAACACCGATGCTGAGGTCGTGATTGTTGCGTCAGGCACTGCGGTCTCGCAGGGGCGAGAAGCTATTCGCCTGCTCGAAGACGAAGGCGTGCGTTGCGGACTGGTGAAGGTAAAGTCACTCCGTCCTTGGCCCGGAGAGGAAATTCGCGAGGCCACCAAGAATGCGAAACACATTTTTGTGCCCGAGTTTAACGTGACGGGCTGGTTGGCGAAAGAAATCAAAGCCACCATCCCTAACAGCGAGCGTGTTCATGCCGGCCCGCATGTGTGTGGCGGAATGACAATGCCGCCAGAAATTATTGCCTCAGAGATCAAAGCGGCTCTAGGCTTGCGCTCCGAGTCACTCGCTGGAAGAGGTAGCTGATAGTAGCTGAGTTGTGACACCGTCCATTGAGCCATCATTACGTGATAGACAAGCCTTGAGGAGGCATACATGAGCAAAGAGCGAATCAAAATTTCGCCGGACCTATATGACATCATGCCGTCGGACTATCAGGACCTCGTTCAAAGCGCGACCTATGGGAAAGAGGACCGTGGCTGGAAAGATATTGGAACCTCTAAAGAACTGATTGAGCAGCACTCCTTGTGCGCCGGTTGCCCTGAATCCATGGCCTTTCGCTATATCCTGGCCTCACTCCCAAACCCTGAGGATACGGTGATGGTCGGTTCCACAGGCTGCACCAGCCTCGTGTTTCCCATGGTGGCTGTGCACAACATTCACTCCCTCTTTGGCAATCAAAACGCCATTGCATCCGGGCTGAAGCGAGCCCTGAGCGTGAGATTCCCTGACCGCGTGAAAGACGTAGTCGTCTTGGCAGGCGATGGTGCGACGGTCGATATCGGCCTGGACATGACCCTGCAAGCCTGGTTCCGCCAGGAAAAGTTCACGACCATCTGTTTCGACAATGAACTGTACGCCAATACCGGTGGCCAGGAGAGCGGCCTGATGCAAAAAGGCTTCGTTGCCAAAATGGCCCCGGTTGGAAAACTGTTCGACAAAGTCCGTTTGCCTGAAATTGCCCGAGAGTCCGGCTGTCACTACGTCGTTAACTGCACAGTGAGCAAGCCGTCACTTGTGGAAAAGGTGATTCGGAATTCCGTCCTCATTGCACGTGAAATTGGACCTACGTATATCCAGCTGTACACGCCGTGCATCCTTGAAATCGGCAAGAACAGCATGGAAGGCCTCCAGGAAATGCGTGACTCTGAAAAGCCAACTGAGCGATTTGCTTATAAAGAGTATGTCAGCGAACCGGCGAAGCAGTTCCTGGCTGAACTAGCTGCTAAGGACAAGGAACGCAAAGCCGCCGCAAAACAGTTAGCGGGAAAAGCTTAAGGAATCGGAGGTCGCTCATGATCAAGAAGAGACTCAATATTCGCATGTCCGGGTTGGGTGGGCAAGGCGCCGTGACGGCAGCCCACGTAATGGCCATGGCCGCCAACCGAGACGGAAAGTTTTCCATTTCGAATCCATTTTTTGGCGCTGAAAAACGAATGGCTCCCGCAGAAAGTTACTGTCGGATCGGGATTGAGCGGATCTATGACCGGGGTGAGTTGGTATTTCCCGATGTGATCGAAGTATTTCATCCTCAAGTTATTACGATGGGCAAGAGCTACACCATGCCCTTCTACTCCGGTGTCAAAGAGGGGGGGGTTGTCATCATCAACTCGGCCCAGCCTCTCTTGTCAGAAGAAGATATCAATCGCCTCAAGGACCTGAACGTGGCCTTGTTCTACATTGCGGGAACCGAGCTCGCGATCGAAGTCGCCGGTACCGAGCTCTCGACGAATATGTCGATGATCGGTTCGGTCGCAGGTATTACCAAATGCGTCTCAATGGAAGCTCTCGACGGCGCCTTGCAAGAACGATTCGGCAAGAAGTTCGTGGCATCCGGTGGTACCGCCTCCTTGGATGAAGCGATCAAGAAGAAGTTCGCCAAGAAAGAAATGCTATTGGCGAAGAACCTGGCAACAGTCAAGCGAGCCTACGAAATCGCAAGCGAATGGGCTGATAAGAACAAGGTCGAGTTGCGGGTTGGCAATCCTGCCGTTGCAGCTTAACGAGAGAGAAGGAACCACGTCGCATGTATAACGTAGCGCAAGTGATCGACGAGAAGTGCGTGGCCAAGAAGGGCTGCCGCCTCTGCATCATGTATTGCCCGGAAGCCAACTGCTTGGACCTTAACTCGACCAAAATGGTGGCGGAAGTCACAATTGATCGTTGTAAGGGATGCGAACTTTGTGTCGTTGTCTGCAACGCCGCCAAACACGAAGCGATTGAGATGCAGGCAGTCAGCGCCACTGGGCAGCTGATGAGCCACAAGGGCGAGTCCGCAGGCCTCGGGCAAGCCTACCAAGGGTAGCGAGTCGCGTTGTCGCAAGGCCCCATAGCGTTCCACGCTATGGGGCCTTTTCTTGAACTGAGCACTGAGAGGATCCCATGGAACGTGAAGACAATGTGCTCGATGAACTGCTTCGTGATATCGCCGGCCTGCTGAATGAATATCCCAAGGCGATTGAGCGGCAAGCCGCAGCCATACACGCCGGAGGAAAAGACCCTGAATTAGCCGAGAAACTCATCAAAGCCGCCGATACGATGCGGGATAGCGGGAATCTCTACCTCACCTGGGCAAAACATTTTGCCGCGCTGGCGGAAGGAAATACGGACGCCTCATCAGACGAAGACGAGACTGATGATTTCGGCATCTAAAAAAGTCTCCCCCTTCTCTCTTTAGTTTTGCTAGAATGCCGACGATTATCTTGAATCTCTTTGTTCCCCGGTAGCTCAGTTGGTAGAGCAGCCGGCTGTTAACCGGCTGGTCGCAGGTTCGAGTCCTGCCCGGGGAGCCACAATACAAAGGGGGCTGACGGAATAACACCGCCAGCCCCTTCTCTTTTTGCCTGATCTTTCTTACCTCTTCACTAGGACGACTGTTTAGGCAAGGGCTTCGAAACAACTCCACTCTTCAAAACAATCTCGCAAATATGATCGAGCCGCTCGATGTGTTCATAGGCTCCCCAAGGGTCCGTCGCGACGGCGCACACACCGTGATTCATCTGCCCGACAATGTCAAATTCCAGCGTCCCATCCTGCTTCAACCCCAGGCACTCTGCCGTCACATCCGCCAGATCACGTGACAAGGCCGGCAATGCAGGGACCGTGCGGCCTACACGCGTATAACGTGAGATCTCGGGAAACTCCGCACTCATCGCCTGCAAATCGATTCCGGCATAGATCGCAGCCACAATGTGGGTCGCATGGACGTGAACGACCGTCCTCGTCTTCTTCGTGTCCTTCTGCAGGTTCCAGTGCATCCACAGCTCCCCGGATGGCTGTTGCCCATCACGCACCTTTGGCACAAGTTGGCCGGTCACAGGATCAGTCAGAACCTCCAACCGCACGATGTGTTCTGGATGGACAATCGTCTTTCGCCATCCGGACGGTGTGATATACAGGTACTTGCCCGCCCGTTTCCGCATGCTGATGTTACCGTCTCGGGTCGTAATCCAACCTCGTTCATACACTCGCCTCATCACATCACCGATTGCAGTCAGCATACCTGCCTCCCTGGGGAATCAACTTTCCAATTTCTGTTATCGGTTCCTCACCCGCAACCCTTGAGGGGAGAAGGCACCGGCCCGACAGAAAATGAAAAGTGCGCAGGGAGCGGCATTTGTTTATGATGAGCCGGATATGACTGCGCTAGATGGATTCATTCCCGCACTCCTGCTCCGTAATCCGCATCTCATGACTTTGATACCTCGCTACTGGTCTCGGGAGGCGATAGGAGCACCCCTCCCTCAGGTGACACGTCGATTCACTACCGAACCGAGAACCCAGCTGCAGGGCTTCTGTCACTGGCAGTCTCACCCCCGGAGTTCCCCGACCCTCATCCTGCTCCACGGGCTTGAGGGCTCCGCAGACTCCCACTACATGCGCGGGATGACGACCAAAGCCTACCGTGCGGGATTTAACGTCATCCGCATGAACCAACGTACCTGCGGCGGCAGTGACCACCTGACACCGACACTGTACAACAGCGGGCTCAGTAACGATTATCGAGCGATCATCCAGGAATTGCGGGAACGCGATCACCTGTCTCGGATGTGGCTAGTGGGATATTCGATGGGCGGAAATCTCGCCTTGAAAGCGGCAGGAGAGATGGGACAGTCTGATCCGACGTTAGCAGGTGTGGTAGCGGTCAGCCCGAATATTGATCCCACGCTGTGTGTGGCAGCCCTCGAGCAACCCAGGAATTGGCTCTATCACTGGCACTTCCTGTCGAGTTTAAAGGCGAGAATGCGAAGAAAAGCAGCGCTCTTTCCCGATACCTGGGACTTGTCGCCGTTGGGTTCGATGAAAACGATCACCCAGTTTGACGAAGCCTACACCGCCCGGGACGGAGGGTATCGGGATGTTGTCGATTACTACGACCGAGCAGGAGCCCGTCACGTGCTCCACCAGATCGCCGTTCCCACACTGATCATCACGGCTCAAGACGACCCATTCATTCCCGCTACGATGTTCGATACCCCGGCGATCCGACACAATTCCAATATTACACTGATGATGCTGCGCTACGGAGGACACTGTGGATTCTTTCAGAAACGGTGTCCGCAGGAGGACCGGTTTTGGGCTGAAAATAGAATCCTCGAATGGGTAGGTCGGATGGTCACGACATAGACATAGCAGTCTTCCGAGATCCGCGGCATATCTCCATACCCATTTGGGAGAGAACAGATTCGGTCGGATAGCGAAGCCCCACCGCCAGTTACTCTTGGGCGTCAGGTACTCGCTTTGACGGGCGCAGGCGGCTTGCCAAACTGTTCATCCAACCCGAGGTGAGGCCTGGCGAGAAACGCTCCGGCCAGCTTTCTTCCGTCATCGAAGGCAGGCTGCGCAGCCTGCCACTCCGCAATAGGTGGATTCACGGGAAGATTGACCATGAATCTCGTACCATGGCCCACCTCACTGGCTACCTCAACATACCCCCCATGCTCCTGAACGATCTGGTGCGCAATGGTCAAGCCGAGCCCGGTTCCCTCACGCTCGCCGCTCTCGTGCTTGGTGGTATAGAACGGATCGAAGATATGGTCTAGATCCTGCGGGTCGATTCCCGGCCCACTATCCTCGACTTCGATCTGAACCCATGGCTCATTCACCGGCTTGACAAGTTTGCGAGTGCGAACGGAAAGGCGGCCCCCCTGGTCACCGCCGATGGCTTCCATCGCATTGATAAATAAGTTCAGCAAGACCTGCTTGATCTGCTGCCGGTCCAGTTTCACGTACGGCAGATCGCTCGCCAGTTCTTTCTGAATCGTGATGGCCTTGCTGCTCGCCTTCACCTCGATAAAGTAGAGGCAGGACGACACCACGTCATTCAAGCTTTCCTGAGTAAGCTTCGGCGTCATATAACGCGCATAGTCCAGAATCTCATGCACCAGCCGCTCGATCCGCTCAACGTCTTCACACACGACCTGGCTGAACTGCTCCATAAACTCTACATCGTCACGGCGTTCAGGGGCCAGCTGAACGAACGTCTTGATGGAGGTCAACGGGTTTCGAATCTCATGGGCAAACCCGCCGGCCATGGTTTCAAGCGAGCGCAACCGGTCGGTACGGCGCATCAACAACTGGGACCGACGGAGGTCCTCATATAAGAGCGCATTGTCGATCGCGATCGCCGCATGCTGCGCGAGGGTCTTGAGAAGGGCCAACTCTTCGGTCGAATACATGCCATGATTGGCCCGGCGGCCTAAGTTACAAAAACCTACCAGCCGGTCCTTGCTGATCAGCGGAATACAGACCTCGGACTCCAACGCTTTCAAGGTGTCGAGCAAGCGCAGATGCTCCGTATCGGCCTTGTCGTATTCGATTTCTTCCCGGACAAGGGCGGTCTCTGTCCGCAACAAGGTCTTGGGAAATTCTCCCTCCATCTTAATCGGAGGCACGACAGCCTCACGCGTCACGAACCCGTAGGAGGCTGTCAAGCTATAGATCCCTTGTTCCTTATCGAGAACATAGACGGAGGCCGTTTTGATGTTCATCACACGCGCGAGCGTTTGCACAATTTCTTTTGTGAGGGATTTCAGTTCAAGGATCGCCACAAGAGACTTCGAAAACTGCACCAACGTATCGTAGGCATCGTAGCGCTCTCGAAAGAGCGTCTGCCCGATCGCGCGCTCGACCCCCTTCTGAAGGTTCGCCAAGCCGCTCGATACGATCACAAATAAACCGAACAGCACCCCGGCCAGAAGATAATGGAACGTCCCGGTAAAGATCCGGATGACCAGCAAGATCATCATGTAGGCCGGAATCAGGCCCATCAACTTGATCGACAACATCACCTTCGGCCGACTCGGGACGAACGACACATCCATCAACTCGTATCGAGCGATGGCATAGGCCACGACGGTGACCGAGAGGCCGGCCAGTAAATACCCGACCGGATAGAACCCCACGCCATAATTCTGGAGGAAATCGAGAGAGGCAAGGAATCCAAGCGCGAGGGCCACAACCGTATATTTCAGCTGAGCGCCGAGCAGCGGGGATGAACTGAGGTGGAGCCGATACCCCTGATACAGCCGATAAACCGTCAAACCCCCGCCCGCCACCACGTATGCGACCAGCCAGGGATGGAGCACCCCGGCCTTCGGATATCGGCCCCAATAGTAGACATACTGACCATCTACCAGATACGGCGTGAACAACAGGCTCCAAAAAAGCGCGCCGACGGCATAATTCCACACAATCAGGCGATCATGCGCAGCCCCTCCGGAGAGACTCTGCGCAAAGTGATAGGTCAGCGCAGGCAAGAAGACCACTCCCGTGTAAATCACCTGCACCCAGAAGAGCGCCTCATCCTCGCGTGACGCGGAGAACAGCATGAAACAGCCGAATAACCAGAGACAGGCGGCCCCGCACACCGCGCTGAAGATCGTATTCGACGTGGAACGGGGATTGTTGCTGAGCACCCAGAGCGCACAAATCAGGAACAGCGTTCCGGCCAACAACGGAGGGGTGGAATGTCCGGTCGCGCGATTACTGAGCACCGCGCCGATGGACGTCGCCACGACAATAATCGCCAGCACGATGGCATATCCGAGCCCCTTGTTCAGTACGACGCTGATATTCATCAGCCGGTATCGAACGATCGTGTACGCCATCAGAGCCGTATACATCGTGATGAGCACCGTGCCGTAGGGCAACAGCGGTACGCCATACCAGAGAGGGAAATTCGTGGCCCCGCCCGCATACCCGATGATGCTGGCGGCCAGCATGTACGCATATTGATGGCGCCGGATGCCATTCGCATCCCGAAGAGCGACCCCGACGAGCGAGGTTGCGTAGACGACATACCAGAGGAAATACAGCAGGAAAGGATGGAAGAAGAGGCCGGGAACCGGCCAAAAAGAGAACGACATCGCAGGGTGCACCCCGGCCACGAACCAGGGCGTCGTATCGGCCAGCAGAAACAGTGCCGCCAGACCATAGCCGATCTTCAGGGCTTTGGCGTGGCGCGCGGTAATGTCAAGAAACGTGACGGTGTGGTGAAAATACAGAATCGGGATGAGAGATGCGCCGGCCATCACCAAGCGCAGCAGACTCAGCGCAAGGTCTTTGGACTCCGTGAGTTGCCAGCCACAGTAGAAGACGCTCCAAAAGGCAATGCTCAGACAGTACAGCCCGTAAATCCGGTTGCGTGCAGCGGCAGGATCTCGGAAGTAGACGAACATTCCGAGCCCTGTCGCAGCCAACGCATTCACCAGGGCGCTGAACGCGAGCACTTTCATCTCAGGTACTCTGGTAAAGTCGAGGCCGTGTCATCATGCCGCCACCGTGAGGTTCGCCAGGCCCTTATCGGCCACGGCAATGAGCGCTTGGTTTCCGAACGTGGAATAGACCCGCGGATGCGTGACGCCGGCCGCGCGCAACAAACTTTCCAGTTCCGCCTGGTAATGGAAATGAAAAATACCTTCGCCTTCCCGCTCTTTGATTCTACCAGAATTGTCCAGGAGGCGACGCCCTTCTTCGATTTGGTCCGGCGTCTGAGCCGTCTCAACGAAGCTGCGATAAATCGCCGAGAGATCGGCATACGGCTTCAGGTTGGAAATCACCAACCGTCCATTGGGAGCCAACACGCGCAGATATTCCCGGAGGGTGAAGAGCGGGTCGCGCACGTACCCGATCACAAGATTGCACACGACCCGGTCGAAGGAATGATCGGGAAACGGCAGCGGAGACTCCAGGTCGGCACGGCAGACCCGCATCGACATCGGCACATAGGCTCGCAGCCCCTCATAAAACTGCCCTTGTAGCGCCGCCCCCACCTGCTCAAAGTTGGTCATGGCCTGCGCCAGAGCCGTCGGGACAAAATCCACCCCGACATAGTCAGGCGAGCGAAAATCTCCGCGCCTGGCATAGCGCTGCCGAAACGCCTGATTGAGCTGCAAGAACACACCGAGGTTACCATTGCCGCACCCGGCATCCAAAATCCGCTCCCCGTGATGGCAATCGCCCATCAGGCGATAGACATGATCCATGAGCCGCCAAAAATCGGCCACGTTCGGGATCGTCTGGAAATTCTGTAAGTACTCCTGCCAGAACGCCACATGATCCGACTTGCCCACCGGCCGACGCTTCTTGCTGCGTTCGCGTTCCGCGCGGTTCTGCACGCCGATTTCTCGATGCGATGGTTCGACCATGCGCGCCATCGACCGTGTCGGCCACAACTCCTGCTGGCAGCATAGGGCAATTTGGCGATAGACCGTGCGGGCTTTCCGGGGGCTCTCTTGAAGTCGATGCAACGCGCCCGGCACCACATAGGAGTGGCGGAGATTCGCACCCATCGCCGCGCCGACTGCCTCGATGGAGGCCGGATCGACCCACGCATCCTGCTCGGCATGAAACAGCACGACGGGAGCATGGAGGTGCTCGGCGTCCTGCTGAGTGGTGTGCAGGTCGGCATAGCCTCCCTGCACAGCATGCTCCAGCCAACGATCCGCATCGATGGTCAGGCCAAGAATGTTGACCACCCCTTTGCGCACACCGGCCAGATGTTCGCCGATCAGATCCTCTTGATGGACGGCCTGCAGCGTATGCTGAACATCCATGATTCCATTGATCATCGCCAGCAGCCCCAGGTGAGGGACTCGCCCCGCGACCTTGAGCGCGACGCGACCGGCCAGGCTGGTCGCCACAAGACCGATGGATCGACCCGGCCATTGAGCAGCCACGTAGTCCAGCACGGTCTCCAGATCGGTCTCCATATCCTCCAGGCGAAACTGCGTGACCAACCCATCGCTCTCTCCGACATGATTCACATTGTCGAAGCGCACGACATGAAACCCATTGCCGGCAAGATAGTAGGCCAACGGCACATAGTCGCGCTTGCTTTCCCCATACCCGGGAGCCAACACCACAATCGGTGCGTCGTCCGACAGATCGGTTCGAGGCCGATCGTGACAGAGCGCGATACGGTGACCGGACGGGCGGACACACTCCGAGAACTCACTGATGACGGAAGGCCCTTCCGCCCTGTCGACGACGCCCTCGCCCTGCTGCTGCCCGAGCAGGTGCTCAATGATGTCCTCAGCCTCTTTTGCAACCGGGAGAAAGCGCACCCCCGCCAACACCGTCCGCCCCCCAACCTGCCGATAGCCGGAAGGAGCGCCGACCTCTCCCGGTCTTGTCCATACCACTTCACCCACCACGGAGCAGCCGACAGACGGCGTGGACACAGAAGACCCTCGCTGGGCGACAGTCGGTGACACCCATTTCAGTTCCAATTCTGAACCCAGCAAATCCTCTTCGGCCGACAGACACAGACAGGCCCCGCTTGACGTCAAATCTGTCGTCAACGCCCCCGACAAGACTCGATCACCGGCGCTAAGCCGGACATTGACCTCGGTGCTCAATCCGACCGTAATCCGCTGTTGACGCCTCCGCTCCTGACGTGGACGCTCGGGCACCCGGGCAAGGCGCGCGCGCGCGGCCTGAGCGACGACCGGCTGCCGGGACTCGGTGTCGATAAGGGCATCCTCACTCTCCTGAGCGATCAATGCGGCGACGAGATGCAGCCCCTTCGACCGTGCGCGGCCCTCGCTCATCCACATGGCTACTACCTGCTCATCGCCAGGGCTCAACCGCGCAAACTGAACGGCAAGTGTCACCCCTCTTTTCGTCTGACCTGAACCAAGGACACTTTCGGAAACGCGAATCCCGCACACAACCCCAACACTTTCGGGCCGCGTGGCCCCGGGAGTCACACTCAGCAGAATCTGCTGATTCAGCATGGCAGGAATGTCCTCGGAAAATTCCATCGAGAGCCCGCCTAAGCTGAGGCTTTTCGTCTGACCGTTCCACGTATGATCCTGAAAGTGAAGGAGGGTCGAGATGCGACTCTCGAGGCGTCGGGAAGCCCGCCGCTCTGCAACAGAGAGAGACCAGGCATCGCTGGTTTTCTTCCGATCGGGCACCGAAGATTGCCGCCTGCTCTCCTGGCCAAGCAGGCCGATCACAGACACACTCTCATTGCGCGCAGCGATGTGCTTCGACATACATTCCCTCCCGCCGTATTGAGTGCTGCGCGTTGCACAGCATCGAATTGAATAACGTGTGGACGTCGTCGCCCGCTCACAGAGCTCGCTCCGGGCGAGGCTGGACTCTTGCAAGCGCACGAACGATTCCAAAAATGCGGGAGGATGTCGGCTGATCTAACAAGGGCAGGATTAACGACACGCACGGCCTCAGAACTGGCACACAGCGACTGTAATACAACTCAATGTTCGAAGCTTATTCTAGGGAATTAGACATAATTGTCAACTCATCCGCAGAAAAAAAATGTAGTTACCTACAAAAATTAACTTAGATGATAGCTACAGGGAAGAAAGACGCCGTTGGCCGGGTCGCCACGACGCGGAAGCAGCCCCAGCAAGTCAGAACGATGACGACCGTCATGATACTGACGCCGATTCCTCACTTCGCGCAAAGGCCTGACGCACACCCTGCAAGGCGCTCATCGCCGCATCAGAACCCGAGCCATTAAGGAATTTCACGCGGCAGAATTTGCCTTCTCCACGGGGCATCGGCTCACCGATGACGGTTAATGCCGACCCTCCTCAGTGACCGACATCGTGACCCGGCGCAAGCTGGTTCGACGACAAGGCAGGCATCGGGGAATCGGCCCGGGTTGGTTGCTTTGACCCGGCAGGTATGCTACTCACAGTCCCCGATAGGTCAGCCTGAGTACTCACGATGCGCCGACCTCATATTCGTGCTCACAGCGGCATGCTGATCCCCGTCCTGGCCGGAATCATGCTGGGCTGCCACAGCACCCCGCCTATCACCGAGGGCTATCCTCATCAGCGGGCGCTGCAAGGAAAAAGTAAAGAACAGGTGCTGGCCTGCGCCGGCACACCCCTCCAGGAACGAGAGGATGGAGCGGTTACTATGCTCCGGTACTACAAAGAGGCCCCGCTGCTCGAAGAGTCCATGGTGTCCTCGAAGAGCAGCCGTCCTACCGTACATCACGGCTGCTGGGCAACGGTCGTGATTCAGCACCAACGAGTCGACCAGGTGCAGTATCGCTTCGTGCCGAGTTCGGTCGATGCCTCAAACGACTGCGAAGAGATCTTCGCCAATTGCCCGGAATGACGGCCCGGCGACACCGCAGTGTTGGCCCGCGCTGGCTGCTGTTCTTCATGGGCTTGCTGTCGGCAATGATGCCCTGGACGGAACCGGCGCTCGGGCTGGAAAAGTACGGGCGCCCGCTCCCCTCCATGGATGAACCGGAACATGAAGCGCGCGAGGAGGAGGAAACGCTGTTCGGCGGCTATCTATTAACCGGTGCCTTTGTAAAGAATCCGACGTTCGCCGCCAGGCCTGACAATACCGGACTCGTCGGCATGCGCCACATGCTGCACTTGGAAACGGACCTCTATAAGCAGTACCTCACGTTTTACACCGATCAGAATTTTTTCTCGGACCGCACCGACGGATGGATCAAGTTGACGGAATGGGACGGCACCTTCGCCTTCACCGGCGTGCTCGATCGCTTCAATTGGCGGCTGCAGTACGAACGAGATGCCCCGCTGGACCGTCGTGGCCTGAAACAGGCCTACGCCGATGCGCTCGTGACAGCCCGGTTTCAAGCGATTCAGGACTCCACCTGGTGGCGACGCACCTTCCCGAACCAGAATCTCACGGCCTACGCCGGCGCGGGATGGCTCTTCCACAACAGCCAATACTTCGCCCGCCCCAACAATACGGGCCGCGCATTGTTCCGGTACGTCGCCCATGCCGACCTGGACGTCTACAAAAACAAGGTCGTCCTGTACGGGGATATGAATCTCTTCACCGACCGCGAAGCGAGCAACACCCTGAACCCTTCCGAACTCGATTGGATCATCGGCATCGCCGTCCGATGGAAGGATACGGAATTGGCCTTCTACCGCGAAGAAGACCGACCGCTGGACCAGTCCGGCTTGGTCCAAAAGTATTACGCAGTCCAATTGCGCTTCGCGTTCGATGTGTCGAAAGGCGCGCTGGAACGGATGGGACTGAAGCGGTAGGCGCTAGCAGGCTGCGAAAAAACTCGATTGTTGCGCAATACACGACGATCAACTCATGCGCCCTGTCGGTATTGCACTAACCCGCAGGATGCGCAAAAAGGCCGTCCAGCAAGGCCGCAGTAAGCGAAGAGGCGAAGCGTTCCTTCGTACCCGCCCACCCCGAGCCTGCCAAGACAGGCTCTTGTCCCGTGGCCGTACGGTGAGCTTCTGAGGTTCACGACGCGCGGAATAACGCGCGTCATGTTTGTGAACGCCGCCGAGACGGTGAGACGGCCGTGTCTTGCGAGAACGCCGCTGGCGGACTTTTTCCGCATCCTGCCAGACTATCGAGCGGCGAGGTGGCTACGCACATCCTGCACGTAGGTTTTGAACGGGTCAGCCATAAAAAACGGCGCCGTTCCGCGCAGTTTAAAATTCGACCAATTGATGATGTACTCGCAGGCCATCTGTTCTTCGAAGTCGAGCGGGGCATCCGACACGATCCCTCCGCCTCTGCTGGCCAGTAGATGCCTGACCAACTCACCGCGTCCGAACGCCCGCGTGTTGCGAGGCGGATGGTCCTGAGCGAGATGAACGATCTTATCGGTCGTCAGGCGCGGTCCTCGCCCCTCCTCCTCGAGACCGTAGCAGAGTCCTCGCTCAGGATGCAGATTGTGATATTCGAGGTCGAGACTCTTCAACATGGGATCGTCCCACGCACACTGCTCGGCCTCCCGATAGGTCTCCAATAGCCACAGTTTCGAGGCCCAATCGATCCGGCCGACCAGCTTTTCATACCCGCCACGCAAATCGGTCAGCACGGATTCCCATTGCTCCAGCACCCAATCCGTCTCTTCGTCCTGCCCTTTGCAATGGCGCTGGGCCGCGGCCAGAAACTGTTCCTGAATATCGATGGCGGACATCGACTGTCCCGACTCCAAACGGACGATCCAACGGCGATCCGGGTCGCGCGAAATATCCTGCAGGGCCTCGACCGGCTCGTGGATCCCCAGGCCGCGCGGGGCCTGTCCGGCCTCAATCAGTTGCAGCACCAGCCCGGTGGTCCCCATCTTGAGCGCCGTGGCATATTCGGCCATGTTCGAATCCCCGCACAGGAGATGAATCCGGCGGTATTGGTTCGGATCGGCCAGCGGCTCGTCGCGTGTATTGACGATCGCACGGTTGTGTTGAACCCACTCGAAAAAGTCGTTGACGATGTAGTCGGCGCGTTGGGAGATCTGGAACGGCACAATCGATCGATCTTGCGCATCCCGCAGCCCAGGCCGATGCAAGATGAGCCCCCCGACTTGCACCCACTCGTTGGGATCACTCGCGCATCCGATGCGCCCCGCCCCGGTGAACACCTGACGGGTGACCAAAAACGTCACCAGTGGACCGAGGCCGCGCCGGGAAAAGGGAAACTGCCGCGTGACGAGATAGTTTTCATGCGAGCCGAACGTCGCATCGGTCTCGTGATCGATATTGTTTTTGATGAGCGACACCGTCTCGTCCAGCCCCAGCGCCCTCACCGCATCTTGAATAATCCGATCCCCTGCACGATCCGAGGCCACAAGATCCGCCAGGGTCGTGCACTCCGGAGAGGCATATTCCAGATGCCCCATATCGAGGTAGATACGGCCCGCATTGGTCAGAAATCCCCCGTTGCCCGGCGGCTCGTCATGACCACGATGGTGAAGATCGAGGACTCCTCGCCGTTCGACATGAAAAATGTGGTCGCGAATACGCTGCGCCACCCAGGAGGGCGAATGGTCGGGACGATCCTGGTTCACCAGGAGGCCGTATTCCGTTTCAAGTCCGAAGATACGATTCAACATATTAGGTGGTGGCCGGTGCGCTGACAGCCGAAGGCAACAGACGGCCCAGTTCCTCAGGACGAAGCGCGCGATATTTGGCCGATCCAGGCCCGCGGCGCTCCAGCAGAACACATTCCAATGATTTCTCGGCAACGGTCTGACGCACATGTGCCAGCAACGCTGCCTTGTCAGGGAGACTCGAACCATCCCCTTCCGTCTTTTCTTCCGATGCCTGGGTTGAGGAAGACTCCGCAGCCGTGGACTCGGACGCCGCTTGAGCTAACGAGCCTACTGCCCAGGTGCACAGGGCGAGTTCCACGGCCTGCGCCAGCGAGGCCTGCGCAAACGCCGGTTGCGATTCAACATAGCGTCGCATCCGGCCCTGCACGGAAGCCGTCGCGCCCAATGCCGCCCAGCCCTGGCTCTCCTCGAAATTTCCGTCGTAGTTGATGGACAGAAACAGGTTTCGCTCGGGCTTCACGCCCAATTCAGCGAGCAAAATTTTGGCGATGAAGGGGGCTTTATAAATTTCTTCAAAGGCCTGCTTAATGGTCGGTGCCAGCCCATACTTCATGAGCCTGGCTCCCGTGACATCGGACGGCGATCGATTGAAACCCTCGACATGGGCCATCTCCAGGAGGGAAAAGCGCAACTTCTCCAGATCCGCCGGGTGCCCCATTCCGCCCAGCGCAATGCGATCGTAAATCTCGTAGAGTTTGGGCGTTCCGCGGCTGACGGTCAGCACCAGTATCCCGTCGGCATAGGCCAACGCGACGACCGGTGAGCCCTTTGCAAATTGTTCATCGAGATACTGGCGTCGATTGCCGACCGCCTCGATCCACCGATAGGGTTCTTCATACATAACGTGCCACCTTCACCATAGGGGTCAATAACCAGCCGTCTATCTGTTAGCGTCCGCGCAGCACTTCGCTCTCATGCAATCGTTTCAAGTCGGCGTCCGGAATGGTCTGCACACCGGACGCCTTGATGAGTTTCACCACCGGATAGAGATTCAGCTCCCGGTTCACGCCACCCGTGGCCGAATCGAATTCCGCCGCACTGGACAGCAACCGGAGCGCCTGGGTCGTGGCCTGCTCCTCCGGGAGGGTTGCCAGGGGCTGCGGGCCCCAGGTGTTCACATAATGCAGGATCCCGCGAATCGTCGGCGAGCCGGAACCGGACACCGCATACTCCACGGCTTCAAACTCCGCCCCCAGAATATCGTAGAAATAAATCTTCGCAGACTCCTGCTCCTGGTCATATCCGGCAAAGACGGGAACCACCGCCCCGGTCCCTGCCAACGCCGCGGGCACGTTCTCCTTGAGCAACTTGGAAACAGCCCGCAGTTTTCCTTCGAAACTCAACTCCTGCAATTGCGTACGCCGGTAGTATTTGAATGAATGCTCCAGCACCCGTACCATCTCGTACGCCGTCGCGGGCACCCCCGCGATAGCCATCACGCTGTGCCGGTCGATCTCCAGGACCTTGTCGGTGCGGTCGTACATCACCATGTTGCCCGCCGTCGCCCGGCGATCGCCTGCGACCAACACACCATCGCGATACTTCAAGGCCAGAATTGTGGTGGCAGTGGGAACTTCCATCCCTGCGGCCGCCGCAACAGGATTGCCGAACTGATACCCCTGTTCCTTCAAGAGCTGAAAAAAGTCTCCTTGCATCCCCATTGCTTACCTCGTTAGACGTGACACGTCAAAGGTGGACCAACGATCGCTTCAATCCTCAGCCCCGCGACCTTTCACGTTTCACTTTTTACCTTTCACGTTTATTGGCCCGTGCGTTGCCGATAACGCTCCGCTTGCTTCGGATCGACCTTTCGCATCCGCTTCAGCAGATTGTCCTTATCCGGCGAGCCCGTTTCAGGCCGCCGAGGTCCCCCGCCTTCTTCAGACGGTCCCGACGGTTTCGGCATGGGATCGCCCGGCGCCTCACGACGTTCCGGCATCAACATATATCGCATGGTTACCCGTCCTTTCGTCTCGACCACGCCGCCAGCGCATCGGCTGGAGACGCCGCAGCTTCCAACAACGCGGCACAGGCCTGCACCGCATCCGGCTCAAAGAGGTCACCCATCTCTAGCGTCCGCGCACGCAGTCCCCCGGAAAACTGCACCCGCTCCCATTGCATCCCCGTGATCTGCTCCGGGAACCGTCTCACACACAATCCGCGAAGCCCGCCCCTGGTATCGGAGGGGCCGGCCACCAGGGCCTGCGCAATGTCGCGCTCGCTCGTCATGCGCCAGGTTTTCCCTTCCGCTTCGAGGCCCAGAAACAGGCCTCGGTCGGGGTTCACATTGTGATATTCCAAGTCCAAACTAGCGAGCCATGGATCTTCCCACGCCAGCCGTTCTTCCCGCATGAATGTCTCAAGCAGCCACTGCTTGGTCACCCAGTCGAGCTTCCCGACTAATTGCGTGCGATCCTGACGAAGCGCACAGAGAGTCTCCTGCCATTCCCGCAACACCCAGTCGGCATCCGGATCACTGCCGGCACAGCATCGACTCGCCGCGTTCCAATATTCCTCTTGGATCGCCAGTCCCGATATCGTCCGGCCATCCTTCAATCGCACCGTTGTCTTCAAATCAGGATCTCTGGAGAGCTGCTTGATCGCAGCCACCGGCTGTTCCAATTCCAGGCTTGGGGCCTCTCCACGTTGGAGCATGTCCAGCACCAGCCTGGTGGTGCCGACCTTGAGCGCCGTCGCGTATTCGCACATGTTCGCGTCGCCGAGGATCAGGTGCAGACGTCGGTACTTAGTCCGGTCGGCATGCGGCTCGTCACGGGTATTGAGGATGGGCCGGTTGTGCATCGTATCGACGCCTAGTTCAGCCTCCATAAAGTCGGCCCGCTGCGAAATCTGGAAGGGACCGGGCACAAAACCAGATTCCTGCGCCTCCATCCCGACCTTCCCGGCTCCGGCCACCAGCTGCCGGCTGACCAAAAACGGCAAGAGGCCGCTGACCAGCTGAGCAAACGGCAGGGAGCGCGACACCAGGTAATTGTCATGGCAGCCGTAACTGTGCCCGTGAAAGTCGGTATTATTCTTATACAGTTGGACGTGCGCACCGCCCAGTTGCTGATTCCGTCGATCCGCGGCCCGCTGCACAATGCGCTCTCCGGCCCGATCATGCGCCAGCAAATCTTTGAGCGTGCGACATTCCGGAGTGGAATATTCGGGATGCGTATGGTCGTTGTAAAAGCGCGCACCGTTCGGCAGGACCAGATCGCTCTTCATCTCGTGAAACGAAAATGGTCGATGCGCATCAACCTTGACGAAGTCGTCCTCTTCCTTGTCCTGTTGCAGACCGGAGACTCGGAAACCGCGCGCGTCCTCATGCGGGTCCTCACCTCGATAGTCCCAGCGCCGTTCAAACTTGCCGGGCAAGTGGGCACGGACCAGTTCCATCGATTCCTCGACGGGGTCGACGGCATCCAGATCCTCGCGGGTGATGCCATACTCCGTTTCAATGCCGAAGAGATGCATAGGCCCTGTCAGATAATCTGGTTGACCAATCGCTCTTCCGTCGGCCGCCCGCGGCGGAAGGACGACACACCGACAACCTGTTCAGGATGGTGATCCAGCAGTTTGAGCCATTCTTCGGCGGCATCGTCCGGCGGCAACATCTCACCTTCGCGATATTCCTCATGCACCGCATCGAGCAGATCTTGCGTGCGGATCCCGTCGCCGGCAGGCGCCCCGGCCTCTGCCACCGCCCGCTCAATCGCCTTCTCCTTCGCCCGCTGGACGATCGAAGAGAGAATCGCGCCGCTGACAAGATCGCCGCGATACAGCACCTTGTTCTGACCGTTCCGAAGGCGAATGGATAACACGCGATTCTGATCGGTTCGTGTAAACAGACTGTCGACGACCTGCTCAATCACGGCGCGACGGGCAGCTTCATGGTCCTGCCCGTTCTGCTCCAGCAACTCACGATCGAGCGGCAACGGCGGCGTGAGATACACCGCAAGAATCTCCACGGCCGCCTCCCGACTCGGCCGCGCGACCTTGATCTTCCGATCGATTCGACCGGGTCTGAGGACCGCCGGATCGATCAAATCCGGCCGGTTGGAGGCCAGAATGATCACCACATCATGCAGCGACTCGATGCCATCCATCTCAGCGCAGAACATCGGCACCAGCGTATTGTTGATGTTGAACGACCGCATCGACCGCCTTGTGCCCAACACGGACTCGGCTTCATCGATGAAAATAAACGGCAGCGCCCCCTCTTTCCGTCTGGCGCGCGCCTTGGCAAACAGGTCCCGGACAATCCGCTCGGATTCGCCCAGCCACATGTTCAGAATCTCCGGCCCCTTGATGTGCAGGAAGGCGCCGCTTGTCACCGGCGGGTTCTTCGACGTGCCATCCGCGGCAGCCTGCCCCTGCGATTCACGGACGAGCTGAGCCAGACTGGCCGCTGCGGCCTGTCCGATCAAGGTCTTGCCGCAGCCCGGCGGTCCATAGAGCAGGAATCCCTTCGGCTGCGTGAATTGATATTTCGTGAACGTGTCGGCATGGAGCAGAGGATATTCGATGGCTTTTCGAATGGCTTCGATCGCCTGATGCTGCCCGCCGATCTGCGCCCACGTCACACTGGGGACTTCATCGAGAAGATGCGTCCTGGCCTGACGATTCTCGAATTTTTCGATGGCGATCCGGTGTGTCGGCTCGATGCGGACTTCGTCGCCGGTTTTGAGATCGGCCCCCAGCAAATCGCTGGACCGCTGCAGGATCAACGCCTGCCGGCCCATATCCTGTTCGAAACGAATGCGTCCATCCGGCAACACTTCGGCCACCTTCAGCACCGGCCCGTTGCGGTCATATCCCAGGGCCTTGATCACCGTATAGGCTTCATTCACCAGAATCTGCGTGCCGATCTTGAGATCCTCGACCGGGAGACGCGGGTCGATGTTGGCGTAGTACTCCGCCCCTCCGACGACAATGCGCGCCACAGCTTCCGCCGGCACTTCGAGCAGCAGGCCGACTCGGTTAGCAGGCGCCGTCAACTTGGCGACGACCTCATTAAGTTTCTTCAATTCGGTATCGCGCCGGTCCTGGGCAACCGACTGGGCGGTGATCACATGTCGCAATTTATAGAGCAGCTTCTGGCGCGGGTCGCCGTCCGGAAACGCGGCCAGACATTCTTCTATCAGTTCGATCGGATCAGACGATGCAGAGGCCTCACGGCGCGGCGGCTGTTGCCCGCCCGACTCTGGCTGATCCGGATTTCGATGGTCGCTCATATCAATTCCTCCGGCTGGTCCAACTCCGGTCATCCTAACACAGAGCACAACTCCACTGTCGCGGTCGCACGAGCCTCTTCATACCGGTCCGATCCATTCAATTGACCGCCTGCAGCGGCGCCATCACTTGGAGCCGACGTTTGCCCCGGACATAGTCGATCGTCACCTCGTCGCCGACTTTGTGCTTCTCCATCAGATCCATCAAATCGTCGATGGTTTCGACCGGCTGGCCGTCCACCGCCACGATAATATCGCCCAGTTCGATCCGGCCGCCGACGGTCTCACGCGCCCCATGCAGCCCGATCCGTTCGGCGATGCTCCCCCGGCCGACCTTTCCGATGATGACACCTTTGACACCCCAACGCCGGGCCATGGCATCCGGCACTAGTGAGATGCCCAGTCCGGGACGGATCAGCTTTCCATGTTTGATCAATTCAGGCACGATCCGGCTGACGGTATCGACGGGCACCGCGAACCCGATGCCGGCGAACGCGCCGCTCGGGCTCATGATCTGGGTATTCACGCCGATTAACCGGCCGCCGCTGTCCAGCAACGGCCCCCCGGAATTGCCCGGGTTGATCGCCGCATCGGTTTGGATCACGCCTTCAATCGTCCGGTTGCTCATCGACTTGATCGTGCGGCCGAGGGCACTCACCACTCCCGTGGTCAGGGTATGGTCGAGCCCGAAGGGATTGCCGATGGCCAGCACCTTCTGCCCGACACGCAGCGACTGGGAATTGCCGATGATCACCGGCTGGAGCGCGGTTTCTGGAGCCTGAATCTGCAAGACCGCAAGATCGTGATCCGGATCGGCGCCGACGACTTTCGCCTTGTATTCGGTGCGATCGGCCAAGGTCACCGTGATCGCATCCGCGCCGTAAATGACATGATAGTTGGTGACGATGTGGCCCTGCCGGCTCCACACGAAGCCCGTCCCCGAGCCTTGCGGCACTTCGAAGAGGTTGAACGACCAGGGATCGCGCTGCATCGCTGTGTTCGCAATGAACACCACCGACCGCGTAGCGCGTTCAAACACGGCGATGGTCGCCTGCTCCTCCGGACTGAGTTCAGTCGGCGCGGCAGATTGCGCGATGAGAAGCCCGTTCGTGCCCTCGGCGGCCTGAAGCCAGGCCGGTGACGACAGCGCCAGCGCCGCCACCAAACCAACTCTCAACCGTTTCCCGCGCCACCTCTTCCGGATCGCCCCGCTCAGACGCATCCTATTCACCGATGACCTGCAACACCAGGTCCCTGGTTCGTGCGCGCGTATCGAAATCCAACACGACGATCTGCTGCCAGGTACCCAGCGTCATCACCCCGTCGTTGAAAGGAATGGTGAGCGATTGCCCCTGCAATTGACCGCGCAAGTGGCTGTGGCCGTTGTCCTCTCCTGCGTTGCGCACATTGTGCTGCCAGCCCGGATCGGCCGGAATCAACCGTTCCCACAGCGCTTTCGTATCGGCGCGGATACCCGGCTCATCTTCGATGATCAACACGGAGGCCGTGGTGTGCTTGATAAAGAGCGTGAGAATTCCAGCATGTAATTGCGTGTGACTCAACGCCGCCTGGACCTGTCCGGTAATATTCTCCACTCGGCAATCGCCCTGCATCTTCACCTGCATCGACATACTTCTAACCGGCATGTAGTGACTCCTGACCCGCCCGGCGCAGGAACGTACGCTCGCGGCTGGACAACGACCGCCCCCTGGCCTCTTCCAATACGCGATCGAATACCCCTTCCGCCGCAAGCTCCCGCAAGGCCTGCACCACGGGACGACTGATAATCCCTTCACCGTGCAGAGCATCCAGATAGGCGAAGGCTTCCGACACATCTTCACGCTGCCGCACATAGTAGTCGCGCCCGCGACGCTGATTGCTATAGGCCTCGAACTGTTCGCAGGCGACCAGGATCTCCGCCAATTGCCGCACCCAGGGCTGCGCGCCGTTCAGCTTTTCCGGATAGTAGTAATACAGCATGATCCGGCTCATCCACGGGGACCAGGTGACCGCAAGCTCCCGCAATCGCGGTTTCACGGCGCGTAATCGGGCGGCTAATCTGCGGGCGTACCCAAGCCGCATTTCCACCTGCTCGCAGGCCCAGGGATTCAGTTCGATGCCGGCCGCTTCCATCGCGCCTCGATAACGCGAAACAAAGGCCTCGGTTTCCCGTCCATAACGGGTCTCCGGGTGGAGAACACGCCATTCACGCGGCCTGGTGGGAATTCCCTGCGCGCGGGCCCAGGACCAGATCCGGCCGAAGAGCCGTCGATCCAGTCCGGCTCGACCTAAATCATGCAGAATGCAGGCGATCTGATACTGTTTGATTCGTGCCGGCTGGTGTCCCATGCGCTGAGCCACCGCGGCGCACATCCGGGCCGTCCGGAGGGCATGCGGACAGTCGTACCCCTTAATCAGCCGTCCTGGACGGCGCGGGTCGGGATAGTCGTAGAGATGCAGCAGTTGGGAAACGAGTGTCCGCGGAACAAGCAGCGGAGGGGACGTCATACGTGTAGTTGCCATGCAGGTGTGATGAGTCGCAGTCGATGATCGAACGGCAGAATATCGTCCGTGAAAAGAACGTGTCAAGCAAACCACGACTCGGGCAGAGGATTTCCTCGCACTCACTGTGGGGCTTTGTTATTCTGAGGCTGATGCTGACCGACAACCGGGAGGGGATCATGGCGAAGACGCGGTCCATGCACATTGTTGTGGGAAGCGCCTGCCTCCTACTTGCCCAAGCCTTCACACCCCTGCTCTCCGCTGCAGCCGAACTGATTGATTTGAGCGGCAAAGCCGCCGCATTCGTCACCCTGCGTAGCCGTGATAATTTCTCGAGCGAATACCGGTACGATGTGACGGTCCGCAACAATTCTGCCGATCTCTTCATTGCCGACTCCTTGATCATCGTCCTGGATCGCATAACCAATATCGGCGGGCAGGATCGTGAGAACCTGACAGGCGAATCCCTCCTGAACAGAATGGAAATCATCGGCCAGGACGGCACCACTGAGGACGGAAGACCTTTTTTTCGTGTCCCTCAAGGATCGGGGCCGGACCTCACCCCAAACAGCGAGAGCCTCCCCGTCACCGTCCGCATCAGGAACCGGGACTATGTCGCGGTCTTTACCCCGTCTTTCCGGGTGATGGGGCAAAAACGGGACGCACCTAAACAGAAAAGCCCGGCGGCGGCCGCTGCCGCCGCGGCCGCACCGAACAAGGCCACCACGGACAAGCTGATTCAACTCCTGATCAAGAAGGGCCTGATCACGCCGCAGGAAGCCCAGTCTCTGAGCCAACCATGAGCAGCCAGTCGTGCAAGGCCTGTGTCGGCACCTGGCCCGACCGGAGTCATTTCATCGCCGATTGCGGACTCACCCGGGCCTACCTGCATGACGACCAGTTCTTCCCCGGCTGGACCGTGCTCGTCCTGAAACGGCACGCCACGGAACTCTTTCACCTCTCTCGCGACGAACGCAGCCGCCTCATGGAAGAAGTGTCCGGGGTCGCAGCCCTGCTCGCGCAAGAGTGGCAGGCCGTGAAGGTCAACTATGAGTTGCTCGGCAACCAGCTTCCCCACATCCATTGGCATCTGATTCCACGCCTTCCTCGGGATCCCGCGCCGCTCGAACCGGTGTGGCGTATTGCACACGAACCGGTTCGACTTGAACCGACCGCACTCGCTTTGGAAATCGACCGTCTCAGAAACATCTGGCCGTTTCATCCAAACCAGTCCGCCGTAAACCCCTGAGGTCCTCGACTGGTCGCGATGTCGAATCAACCTGCCCCACCAAGCGCGAATAGGCCTCGCACCTTCCTCCGGGCTCTGCTCTGGTCTCTGCCGCTGCACGTGCTCGTCTCGATCGCCGTCGTCGGAGGGGCTGCCGCCTATTACAGCAACACAGTATCCTCCCATGGCACATGGGCCGCAGTGGGCAGCTGGTCGCTGACGGCCCTCTACGTCGTCGGTGCGCTGGTCGGCGGCGCCCTTGCGGGAGTGTTGAGCGCAGCCCAACGGACGGTGGAGCGGCTGGAGCTCACGCTCCGGGACTGGCTCCATGCCTTGCCTGCCATGCAGTCGGCGTCAACTTCGGCAGGACGAAGTCTTGCCACGGCTCGACAGGAATACGAGACCATGGTCGACCGATGCGTGACTCAGACCGCCGGCCGTCTGAGACTTCCGCGTTGGCTGGAAAGGCTGATTCGCGCGGCGCTGCAGGGCGTGGTTGTGGATCGGTTCATGACCTCCTGCACGGACCGGGGACTCAACCTCGTCGCCCCGCAGGAATTCAGAAACTGGTTGCTGGCGGAAGGCGTCAGCCTGGGGTTCATGCCGATTCAGGATCAATTGTCCTGGTGGCGCTCCCTCATACTGGGCCTCCTGGGTCTGCTGGTCGCGATGGTCCTCGCGCTCGCATTCCTCAACAATTGAATGCTCCCCGCACATCATTCCGGCACATGTTTCATGCGAGATCCCGTGGAATTTCCGCTTCGTCTATGTGTATAAAGGAACGTCTTTTTTTATGTGGAGGATTGCCAGCACCTATGTTTCTGCACCACGCCACCAAGGGAGGGTGGCCTTTGATCCTGGCCATGGCTTTGCTCATTCACCCGGCTTGGGCGCGCGCGCAAGAAGACCCCTCCGCGATCCCGGCCCCGGAACCGATTCGAGAAGAGCCGCTCCCCCCTGAATCCGTCGCTCAGCCGGCATTGCCGACGCCGATTCCGGCGCCTGTGCCCCTCAGCCTGTTGGAGACCCTGACCCAGGCTCGCCAAGCCTTACACTTCGAACCCGATGCCCAGGAGCCACGCCTCACGCTGGGCCGAACCCTCTTCCATCTGGGCGATACCGATGGCGCCATCGACGAATACCGGACCGCCCTACGATTCCATCCGACCGTTGCGCAGGCCCATCTCGATTTGGGCACCGCGCTCATGGCCAAGCAAGACTGGCGCAGCGCCATGACGGAGCTCCAGGAAGCCGTCCGCTTGGATCCGACCCTCGTGCAGGCGCACTACAGCATGGGAACGATTCATTACACCCGCGGAAATGTACAATCGGCCATCAAGGCCTATCAGGAAGCCCTGCGGCTTAAAGCGGACTTTGCCGAAGCCCACTATCGCCTCGGGCTGGTCTTGAAAGTCGCGGGACGGGACAAGGATGCGGCGCAGGAACTGGAAGCCGCTGCGCTGGCGGGATTGGCCAAAGCTCAATATTTTCTCGGCAACGCCTATCGCTCAGGCCAGGGCGTAGAGAAGAGCCAGATCATGGCCATCACCTGGTGGGCGCGGGCCTTTGAGCAGGGCCTGCCGGAAGCGGCTCAGGCGCTGACCCAACTCCGGCGGCTGGCAGCGGTCAAAGGCAATCTGCAGACAAAACAATCCAAGGCGGCGGCTGAGGCCTTCAAAAATTATTGCGATCAGCTCTGGCTGGATTTCCCCGATCTGGATCGGGGGGACCAGGCCACGGAAACCGTCGGCACCACATTACTCAAGCAAGGCCGCACAGGCGAGGCCCTGCCGGTGCTGCTACGGGAAGCCTATGCGCTCAACGACATCTCGCATGCGGCGCTGGTCCAGCTCTACGAACAAGGCCTCGACGGCCAGCTTCCCCCCCATGGCCAATGGATTCTGAGTTATCTGGAATCCACCGCAGCCGATGGCGCGATTCCTTCACGCACGGCCCTGGCTCGCATCTACGCCAAAGGGCTCGGCCTGGCACCGGACCTCGCCAAGGCCAAAAGTTATCTGAAGGGGATGCCGCGGGAAGAGGTCAAACGTATTCTCGACGAAATCACCCCTGAGACTCCAAAACCGTAGTAAGCTGTTGGACATGATTTCAATGGCCTCGACATGCCGGACGGTATGTCTCACGGGCAGGAGCAGAACCGCTCGCAGGATGTTCGCACAGTCCGCTCGACCCAACCCACTCCCCCATGCGGGCGATGGATGCGGGCACCGACGAACCTGTTCATCATCCCGCTAGTCACCACCACCCATGCAAATAGCCACTCGCCTGTTCGTCAGGAATGTCTGGCTGCAAGCCGTCGTCATGGCATTGGCGTCCCTCGCCCTCTCCGAGGCCATGTGGGCGCCGGCGCCTGTGACCTACCACGCGCTCGAATGGGCACCCTACGACACCTGGATGCGACTCCGCTCGCAACCGGCCCCCGACTCACACCTGCTCCTGGTCATGAGAGATCAGGCCAGCGAACAACAGTTCGGCGCCGGTCTGTGGGATCGCAGCCTCCCGGCCAGGCTCATCACTGGATTGCACGATGCGGGAGCAGCGGCTATCGGGCTCGATATTCCCCTCGACTTCCCCAGCCCTCCCAACCTCGGCGGCGCCGTCAGCGACGCCTTGCTGATGGAGGCAGTGACATCCGCCGGAACCGTCTCCTACCCCGCATTTCCAACTGCGCCCATCGATCAGGATAGGGTAGACTTTGCTGTGCCCGCACAGGGCCTCACGCCGGGCCGAAGCACCCTACAGCCGCTCCTGGACCTCGATCGCATTGCGCGCCGGGCCGGGCTCTTTTATGGAAACGGATCCGACGAGCTTCCAGCCCTGGGCTTCTCCTTAGCCACCACGTTCTGGCAGATTCCATTGCGCCAGGTGGAGCGACGCTCCGGACAGGTTCGAGTGCAGAACGCACGGTGGCCTGGCGGTACGACAGGCTCCCTGACGATCCCGCTCGATCGTCAGGGCCGACTCCTGCTCAACTTCGCCGGACGACAAGTTCCCACGGCTTTCCCCGGCACCACCGTGTTGGAACTTTCCCGCCTCCTCGACCGGAAGGATAATGAAGCGCTCGGCACGCTGGTCAACGGCAAAGTCGTTGTCCTGCTCATCCAACCGCACTCGCAACCGGAACGCACGCTCCCTTCAGGCGACGACGCCTCGGATGTGCTCCTCCAGGCACACCTGCTCCACACGCTGCTCACGCAAGACTGGATTCACGAACTCTCCCCACTTCAGAGGCTACTGGTCACCTTTGCCCTCTGTCTCTGGGTCGCCTGGTTAGTCCTCCGGTGGACGGATTGGAAGGGACTTCTCCTGGGAGCCGGAAGCCTCCTGCTGTATCTGACTTTCGGGCTGGTCTCGCTCACCACGGCCCATTGGGTTCTGCCGTTTGTGATTCCTGTCACGGCAGCCGTCACCGTGCTCGTGGCGACCAGCCTGCTAGGGCAGGTCGTGGCAACCCGACGCCTGGCCTTGCTGGAGCAGGACATGCTGCAGGTTCAGCAAAACCTGGGGGCGGTTCGCGAAGCACTGATCTTCAGGGAGACCGCAGTGGAATCCCTGGAGGAAGACCTCGAATCGGCTCGCGCCGGCATGTCCCACTCAGCCTCGAGAGAAGCCGAATCGACGAGACTCGCCGCCGATCTTCAGCTCAAAATCGCCGATGCCCAGGCGCAGGAGGAGGCGACGCGGCAGCGCATGAACGAGCTCGAACGGCAGCTTCAGAGCCTGCGGGCCGCAACCATCAGTTCAGTGCCCCTGGGAAATGTAGAACAGGAAACACTCCGCCGGGAATGCGAGCAAGTGGGCATCGTCACCGGAGCCGCTACGATCCTGACCATGTTTCGTGATCTCAAGAAAGGCGCCCGTTCCACCGTCACGGTCCTGATCACCGGCGAGCCGGGAACCGGCAAAGAGTTGTTTGCGCGTGCCGTGCACCGTCTGAGCCCCCGGGCACCGAAGCCGTTCATCGCCGTGAACATGGCGGCGATCTCCCCGGAACTCTTCGAGAGTGAACTCTTCGGCCACGTGCGCGGCAGCTTCACCGGCGCACTGATGGATCGCAAAGGCTATTTTGAATTGGCGCATCATGGCACCATCTTTCTGGACGAAATCGGCGACCTTCGACTCGACCATCAAAGCAAACTGTTGCGAGTGCTGCAGGACCGGACCTTTTATCGAGTCGGAGCGACGACTCCTACCACGGTCGATGTCCGTATCGTGGCCGCGACCAACAAAGATCTTCAGCGTGGCGTGTCGGAAGGCTGGTTCCGCGAGGACCTGTATTTTCGGCTCAAGGGCCTCGTCCTGCACCTCCCGCCGTTGCGGGACCGGCCCGACGATATTCCTCCCCTCGCGGAAGCCTTTCTCCGGGAAGCCGCGAACCAGCCGCAGCACGCGAACATGAGGCTCTCGGAAGAAGCGCTGGCGACGCTTCAGCAGCAGGCATGGAGAGGTAACGTGCGAGAGCTGCGTCAATGTCTCGAACAGGCGATCGCGCTCTCCGACGGACCGATCATCACAACAGCCGACCTCCGCCTCTCGGGGCAACCTTCGCCCACCGTCGTCGTGACGGGAGCCGAACCGCTCCTCCCCGATCCGGCCGGAGACATCGCCGTGCTGAACCAGCTGCGCCAACACCGGTTCGATATGCAGGCGACAGCCAAGGCCCTGGGGTGGGATCGCAGCACCGTCACACAACGGCTGAAGGGCCTCTGTTTTCAGGCACTCGTGGAATCGGGAAGAGATCAGACAAAAGCAGCTTCGGCCCTGGCGGGAGACCCCTCGTTACTACGCGCGGTCGAACTGAAACTGATGGACTATTACGGCCACTTGATGGAAACGATCGAGCCCTTCACCACCGCGGAGGAAGCCCTGCTCGATTGCAAACGGCGCTTCAAGAATCTCCCCGAACGGCATTTCAAATCCGTCGAAGCCCTGGTCCGGCAACATTTCGGGTAGAATACCTCGACTCACCGAATCTCATCCCGGACCAGAACCACATTTATGAACAACACCTTGTTTAAAATTCGTTCAGACATACGAAGCACCGCAGGCAAGGTCCTTTCATGAGCAAGACACCCTTCGTGCTTTGGACCGAGTCAGGGCAGCCCTGCTCCGCGCGCTGGCGCTCGGAATGGGGAGCTCCACCGCCCGCGCGTGTAACTATTGCGGACGACAGTATGACCGCCGACGCTGCGCACCGCCTGGCCTGCGAGGGAACCGCGCTGCTCTGGCGGGGCGATTTCCAGAATGCCCGGCAGTTACTCAACGCCATGGCGCGGCGTGCCGACCGCCATCCCCCCAAACCTGGCACCTCGCCGGCAGAGTCCTTCCATTTTCATCGACAGACCCAGTCTCGCCGCGCCCGCATCCTCGGCATGCTCCTGGTGCCCCTTGAAGAGGACTACGAGATTCCGCTCCGCCGCGCCCCCGACCTTCGACTCGCCTGCACGGAAGCCTATGGCCCCGGTGAAGGGCAGGCCTTGGTGTCGCTGCGAGAACTCCTGGGACTGGTGGGTGCGCATGAATGGCGTAAAAACGGGATTGTCGTCCCTGCCCTCGGCGATCGCATCCATCCCCACTATGGCGTGTTTTCACCGATTCGCAGCGAGTATGTAGACCTGGTGGCCGATGCGCCGCTGCCTTCCAATGCCCTCGCCTTCGACATCGGAACCGGCACCGGCGTGTTGGCGGCGATCCTCGCCCGGCGAGGGATCTCGCGGATTGTTGCTACCGACCAGGATCCTCGCGCATTGACCTGTGCCCGCACGAATCTTGAGCGATTGGGGCTCACCGATCGGGTGGAAGTGGTGCAAGCGGATCTCTTTCCCGAGGGCGGGGCGCCACTCGTGGTCTGCAACCCGCCTTGGGTGCCGGCCCGGCCGACCTCCCCGATCGAACAGTCGATCTACGATCCTGAGAGTCGCATGTTGACCGGATTTCTCAACGGGCTGGCCACTCACCTGGAACCGGGAGGAGAAGGCTGGCTCCTGCTGTCCGACCTGGCCGAACATCTGGAATTGCGAACCAGGGCAGAGTTGCTCGCCGCGTTCGATCAGGCCGGGCTCGTCGTCCTCGGCAAGACCGATATCCGGCCGCATCATCCCCGCGCCTCCGACCAAGCAGACCCGCTCCGCGCCGCCCGCGCGGCGGAGATCACGTCGCTCTGGCGGCTGGGGATTCGATGATCGAGGTTCGTGAAGGAAGAATGGCGACAGTCTGGTGAATCAGGGAGTGAGATTCACGGGAAACGGCTTCGCCGGGGGACAGTGGCGGAATGCGCAGGGCTTACCGGGCGACCACCTTCTCACCTGTACTTCTTTCATTTGGCACAGTGTTCGAGTGGTGTCCCCCTTTGCTTCATAAATACTCAGGGTAAAGCTCTCGCGCTCGTCTCCAGTCTCAGTGTCATTCCAACGGTCGAAGTACATTTCCCCCTTGAAACTGAACACCCCGTAGAGCTGGTAATTGGTTGTGCCGGCCACCGTTCCCTCCTTGCGAGGGTTCTGAACCACGAGATCGGTCAGCGCACGATCGATGCCACTGAGATTCTCATTGAGCACCACAATGGGAGCAGAATAGGCTTGACCGATAGATCCGCCATTTCTCAGTTTGCAGAGCGCCGAATGGAGCTTCAGCACCGGCTCCGCCTTCCCGTCGTTGTTGATGTCGACGTACGCCCAATAGGCCCAGGGCTCCTCCTTCCTACCGATTCTTCGTACCGGATCCGCGTACCGATCATCATCCGAATTATATCTGTCATCGGCAAACTCATCACCGGTTGCAAGATACCGTAGCACTCGTTCCATCGCACCGATATGCCCCCCCACATCGAATGGCTTCCACTCAGGAGCCTCCAGTCCAAGTTGATCGCTATAATCCCGCTCACAAGCCGGATGCACGGTCATCCGTTCCAGATTGCGTTTGCAGGCCTCACACACGTCCACCTGCTCGCCGATGATCAACTGGTAATCCCCCGCCTGTGCCAAAGGGAACATCGCGGCCCACAACAGCAACAACAGTAAAAGAGACTTTTTCATTCGACGACTCCTCATGCCCTGCCTCTGTTCCGAACAGGTGTCGGCGGCTTTTTGCGCCATGTTACCGCAGCAGCGGACACTTGCAAAACATTTCCAGCAACGACGCCATGGTCGTATAGGTTCCCTTCGCGAGAGGTGCCTGTTCGATCCCCGCTTCGTGCTTTCAACAAAGTTCGTTCGGGACGGCGCGTTACGAGACGGGCTCCCAATAGGTGGGCTGGTTATTCGCCTCATCTACCCGGCTTCCTGATGCGGGGCTATCCCCGCATCCCCACCGATCCCCGCATGAACCGCTGTTCGCTCGCACCGACAACGTTTTCATAACTCATTGTTTTGACGACTATCTTCCACCCTCAGCCTCGTTACGGCACCTGGCCTCCGCCTTGCTCTACCCACCGGCCAACGGCGGGCAGCCCGGCAGGAAGGAGGTGAGCATCAATAAGCCGGCCCCGCAATGCAAGGGTCAGTCGATTCATCCATCAGCAACCGACGGGCCGGGGTACCCCGGCCCTACAACACAAGGAGCAGACGGATCATGCAGAAAGCCCCCATAGCCAGTGTCAGCACAGGACCAGTGTCTCCCACCGTCATGGGACCGGAAAAGGAGATGAAGGATGTCTATATCATGAGCGGCTTGGTGTTCTTCCTCGCCGTGGTCGTGTCCGCATTCTGGTACTACTCCCAGGCCGACGAGGCAGCCCATAGCAACCCGTCGACAGAAGCCCTCAATAGTACGCAGGTCTCGCAAGTCCTGAAAGATCCGACCGAGCACGCACCGGTCTCAGCCTCAATTCCAAGGACGCTTGTGGAAGGAACCCCGTTGGCAACCCGAAGTACCGACATCCTGCACGACGATATTCACTTTGAAATCGGCCGCAAGGGATTGACCGATGAAGGCAAGGCCGCCTTGCAGCGCCATGCGGAATTCCTCACGAGCGAGCGGGACTGGGGCATCCTGCTCCAAGGCTACACCGATCAACAGGGATCGATGAGCTTCAACAAGATCCTGGGTATGAAGCGCGCCGAGACCGTTAAACAACACTTGATCGCGCTGGGTGTGCCGGAATCGTCGATCCGCACCGTGAGCCTGGGTGAAGAAGGCTCCCTCTGCATCGACAACAGCGACGTCTGCCGCCGGATGAACCGACGGGTACACGTGGAGATGCGAAGGATCGGCCAGGAACACATGGTAGTGCCTATAACCGCCACTGAAACAGTGACCGATCCGTTCTCGAACAGCGTCGATCCCTCAATTGAAACCGGGGGGAGCGGAGCGAGTAGCGAAGGCCTTCCACTCACGACCTCCGAACCGGCAGAACGTACTTCTGAGCCGACCGACGGCAACTAATCTGCTGCCGGGGATTGTCCTCGGGAACGACACCAGTCCTTCCCGGGGGCACCCGCCGTCAATCCATCATCCACGACTATGACGAAACGAGGATCCTATGCTGAATGACCGCTTCGGCTCTCTACGACAACGCACAAGAACCTCTGCAACCCAACTCGCGCTTTGTGCGTTCTTTCTATCATTGGCCCTTGGCTCTCCCTTTCCAGCCACCTCCTGCGCCGAACCGGGCGAATCCCTCAATACCGGCATCGTTTCCACCATGGGCATCAACGATGTGACGGAAGGCACGTTGATGTTCAGGACCGACCAAGCCGGACGCTATACACCGGCGCCCGTTCTCAAGACCGATGTGCAGATCGCGGTCACCGGGACGATTGCCCGCGCGACCGTCCGGCAGGAGTTCACCAACCCGAGCAAAAAGAAAGGCGACTGGCTGGAAGGTGTCTACGTGTTCCCGCTGCCCGAGACGGCCGCGGTGGATCATCTCCGCATAAAAATCGGCGAGCGGATCATCGAAGGCCGGATCAAGGAACGGGCGGAGGCGAAACAACTCTACGACCAGGCCAAGCGGGAAGGGAAACGGACCGGCCTGGTCGAACAGGAACGTCCGAATCTCTTTACCACTTCAGTCGCGAATATCGGGCCCGGTGAACATGTGACGGTCGAACTCGAATATCAGGACACCGTCCGCTACGAGAATGAAGAGTTTCAACTCCGCTTCCCCATGGCCGTCGGGCCGCGGTACATCCCCGGCGTCCCGGTGGTCGTCGAAGGACAGGATCCTCAGGGATCCGGCACCAGTCCGGACACTGATCGTGTCCCTGATGCCTCACGGATTACGCCGCCCATACACCCACCCGAGGACGGCGCGATCAACCCCCTGAGCCTCTCGCTCTCGCTCAACCCGGGTTTTCCTCTTGCCAAGGTGGAGTCGCCGTTTCACCCGATCATTACCATTCAGGATCAGGGCGGCGGATATCAGATCGGTCTCCGGGAAGATGCGGTACCGGCTGATCGGGATTTCCAGCTCATCTGGCATCCGGCACCGCGCACCGAACCGATGGCCACCGTCTTTACCGAACAGAAAGACGGCGCGACCTATGCCCTGCTGATGCTCGTTCCTCCGACACAGCACCATGAGAAAGCGGCGCGGGTTCCGCGAGACATCACGTTCATCATCGACCGATCGGGATCCATGGCCGGCGCGTCGATCGAACAGGCCAAGGGGTCATTAGCGGCCGCCCTCGCACGGCTGACCACACAGGATCGCTTCAACATCATTCAATTCAATCATACGGTCCGGTCGCTGTTCTCGATACCGCAACCCGTGACGACCACAGCGATGCAGCAAGCCATCCGGTACACCGAACAGCTCACGGCCGACGGGGGAACGGAAATACTTCCGGCTTTGAGACAGGCCCTCAAGAGCCCGCAGGACAGCGCACGGCTCCAGCAGATCATTCTCATCACCGATGGACAGGTCGGCAATGAGGAGGAGCTCTTCGAACTGCTGCACCAACGCGTGGGCAGCAGACGCCTGTTCACCATCGGAATCGGCTCCACGCCCAACAGTCACCTGATGCGGAAGACTGCCGAAACAGGCCGCGGCACCTTCACCTACATCGGCAACGTAAACGAGGTGAAGGACAAGTTGGATGGTCTGTTCAAAAAGCTTGAGCATCCGGTGCTCAACGACATCACCATCGATGCAGCCGGATGGTCGGGGCTCGAACAGTTCCCGGCAACCATCACGGATCTCTATGAAGGCGAACCGATCGTGCTCGCACTCAAGGCCGACTCGCTGCCATCCCAAAGCGTGTTGCGCGGACAGATCGGACGCGCAGCCTGGTCGCTCCCGATCTCGTTCAACGACGCCCCCACTCATGGAGGGCTCTCGGTCTACTGGGCCAGGAAAAAGATTGCGGCGCTGATGGACGAGACCTACAAGGGCGGCGCGCAAGAGGCGATCCGAAAGGCCGTGCTGGACGTCGCCCTTACTCACCACCTGGTCAGCCAATACACCAGTCTGGTCGCTGTCGATGTTACGCCTGCCAGACCGACGGACTCCCCGGCAACTGAGCGTGACCAGACAAGTAACCCGGCGCGTGCACAGGACCTCACCGCCCTCGCGAACCTACCGAGGACTGCGACCGGCGCACAACTGCAGATTCTACTGGGGGCAGCTGCACTCATGTTGGCTGGCTTGCTGTGGCAATTTCGCCGGGCGGTCGCATGAGTCGACTCAGACCGGGCTCCCGCCTGCTGACAATGCTGATGGCGGGACTTCTCGCCATCGGCTGCTGGCAGCTCGGGGAGGGATCGTGGATCTATGCGAAGGCCGGGCTCGCGCAGTTCCTACTGCAGCGGGCCTGGTGCCGAGCCCTGGCGGGAGAGGCGATGCCGAAACCCTGGCCCTGGGCCGATACCTGGCCGGTTGCGCGGCTTCGCATGCAGCACCCGTCGGTAGACCTGATCGTCCTCGCCGGCGCGTATGGCCGGACCCTGGCATTCGGTCCCGGCCACGTCACGTCCAGCGCCCTGCCCGGGCAGGAAGGCACGGTGATGCTGACCGGTCACCGGGACACGCATTTTCGTTTTTTGAGGGAGGTGCACACGAACGATCAGCTCGACTTGACGGGAAGCGACGGAACCACGCTGCACTATCGAATCGTTGACCAGCGAGTCATGGATTCGCGACGGGAGTTCGTTCCGACAGGGAAAGACACACAGGATCTGGTGCTGGTGACCTGTTTTCCCTTCGATGCAATCCAAGCCGGCGGGCCGCTGCGCTACGTGGTGCGGGCCGAACGGACCGTGGACCGTGACCATTCCTGAATGTCGTGGGGAGACGTTCTCGACCACGGTCCAGCGGAACGTCTCGCGCGCGAGACCGATGCAGGATGGCGTGCAGTTCGTCGAGGAAGCTGAATGAGAAACGGCCGGACGGACGAGAGGATCAGGCCACGTGGAAGAGACTCATGAATGGGCCTGCTTAGGCAGATCGTGCTTCCGGCACGTCGGACTCTCGCAGTCGATCTGCCCTGACCGGAGCATGCGGCCCTGAACCTGCAGCCACCAGCCGTAGACGGCTGACATTCGCAACCGACCAGCGGGCGTACCCGCACAGCCCCCACAAGAGAATAGCTCCCATCACATAGTGAGAGAGAAACAACGTCGCGATCTGGCTGCCGGCCGCTTGATCCGGCCCTGAAAACGTTACCGGAGGAGAGATGAGCAACAGGCACAGCGTCATCCCCACCGCCCAGCCGCCATGAGTTGCAACCGGCAGGCGGTTGCCCACATACAACGACAACGGCAGCAACAGCAGCAGGTAATAGTGGGTCCATGAAATCGGGCTGATGATCAAGGAGAGACAGAGCACCATCGACAACTCAAGATTTGTCGTCTCTCGAACCTGCAGACCGGGACTCCGAAGAAACAGCCAACCGGACAACCCGACGAGCAAGGCCGCACAGGCCTGCCCTGCCGCCCCGACATCCCAGGGCACGGCCACAGGCTTCCAATCGTACAACCGGACACCATCCTGCAGTCGCAGCAGCAGCCCCTGCACCGATTGCACATTAAACGCGGCAATTCCCTTGTCGGACAGCGGCAGGATCACCTCCCGATACCAGGCCACGTGGCTGGCCCACCCGGCGTACCAGATCGATAGACCCGTCACGGCCAGCAGGGTCAGGCCATAGCCGAACACCGCCGCCCAACGCCGCTTGCCGAAGAAATACACCGCAAACAGCAACAGCGGCAGCTTGATGATCGCCGCCAATGCAAAACAACCCCCTGCGCTTCGATCCCACGTTTTGTCCAGGCAGACGACCCCGGCAATCAGCAGCAACAGGGCGAAGTGGGTCAGATTGCCCTCTTTCAGGCTGTAGAGTAAGGGGCCGCTCGTCATGAACAGCGCAACGATTCCCCACCGTCTGGACGCAACCCGGTCGGTCATGGACCAGAGCAGGCCGACGCTGATGACCAGACTGAGCAGCGACAACCCGGCGAAGAGCCAGTGGGCGTGGCGGAGGGTCAGCATCGAGAACGGGGTGAAGAGAAACGCGACGATGGGAATGTTTACAAACCCGCACACCGGCGTATCCCAACAACGCACGAACAGATGGGGGATATCTTCAAGAATGGCCCGGCCGGCCGGGTAGTAGGCGACATTGAAATCCGAGAACAGGATGGATGGCTCAGAAACTTGCCAGGCCCAAAGCACAAGACCGCCCAGGACTGCGCCCAGGATTGCGAGAAAGGGCGCTCGTGCTGAACCATATCGAAACGTGAGACACCACACCACCACTGCCAGAGCAGCCGCTCCATAAAAGATCGCATACTGATGCATGGAATGAACCGCCTATCTCGCCCGCCCTGTCGCAGCGCCACAGAGGAGGGATTTGTCTACATTGTCGGCCTGAGGGGTTGCAGCAACCAGGCCGGTTCCCGATCCAGGCCCCAGCATGTCGCTCCCGGAGGAGTCGGTGTAGCCGGGTTCATCTGATTAAAAGTATACACAATGTCCCATCGGACCCCCTGACGCTCCAACTCACGGACAGGACAGAGAGGCGCCCAATCCCGAACCTGCTGCGGCATCTCCCCGTTCCGTAACCGATCCGCGACCCCTCCCTGCTTCAGTCCGCAACCCAATCGACCGATTTCTTATTGTAGGGATTGGGCCCGATCGTACCCCCGTTCTAACTATCTGAATAGACATGGGTTTCGAAAGAGACGGTAATACAGCACGCGCGCTTCCCTATCCCGAGCCGGAGTTCCCGGACAAGGGCACCGAGGTTTCGCCCTCACCCGCCCCGGAACAACCGCATCACACCGTACGGTTGCAGCGAACGGACTGGGTGATTGCCGCGCTCCTAACCCTCTCGGTCGGCATGGCCTGTCTCTTCATTGCTGATATGATCCCTGCCTTCCTGCTGCAATCGATGGATTTTTGGTTTGAATCGGACACGGTTCGTGAAGTCTCGAACATGACCTCCACCACCGATGACCATTCACGGACCTCGGTGCATCCCCTGTTCTCGATCCTCACCTTCGTTCCCGTCTACCTGGTGAAACATGCGTTGGCGATCCCCCCGCTGCAAGCGGTCTTGTACGTGACCAGCATCCTCGGGGGCATCTGGATGGGGACGTTGTATCTCCTGCTGCGCCTGCTCGGCTGCCGGACGCTCGATGCCTGCATCTTCACGGCACTCGGGCTCTCCAGTGCCTCGGCGATCTTCTGGCTGCCTGTGCCCAACTCCTATACCTGGGGCTCCTGGTCGATCATGCTCTCGCTCGCCCTGCTCTTGCTCGCCGAACAGCATCGAGTCGGCGCCTTGCCCTATGTGCTCGCCAGCGCCTTCACCCTCAGCATCACCGTCACCAACTGGATGGCCGGTCTCCTGACGACGCTGGCGCGCTGGCCGTTCAAACAGGCGGTACAACTCTCCATAAATGCCTTCTGCCTGGTGGTGCTCTTGTGGGGAGCGCAAAAGTTCATCTTCCCGTCCGCGGAATTTTTCATCGGCAGCCGCAAGGAAGCGAACTGGATCAACCATCCTCAGTCCGGACAAGCGAGCAATATTGCCTCGTCGTTTGCCTTCCACACCTTCATCGCGCCGGCGATACGGTTCATCGATGACGATGGGTACATTCAGGTCGGCGACGACTCCGTTCGTCTGGCGCAACGCCTGGCGTTTCAATTTTCCACTCCCGGGTCGGCGGGCCCGCTCGGGTTGATCGCCGTCTGCCTGTGGTCGGCCTTACTTCTCAACGGACTCTGGCGGCTGGTGACTATGGATCGCCAGTTGCGCTTCCGCCTCGTGCTGGCAACCCTGTTGTTGTTCGAACTTTCGCTGCACATGGTCTATGGGGAAGAAACGTTCACCTACAGTCTGAATTTCACTCCGCTTCTCATCGCGCTCGCCGCGCTGGGCACGCTCAGCCCGGGACGCCCGGCGGTGCTCGTCCTTGCGGGCCTCCTCGCCCTGTGTGTCGGCATCAACAACTGGCAACAATTCAGGCAGGCCACGGAATCCGCGACCCACTTCACGCCGCAACGCGACGCGATGACCAGCCTGATGCGGAACGATCCGGACCGCCCTTGGCCCCGATCGGTCGGGCA
Organism: Nitrospira sp. ND1; assembly: GCF_900170025.1. NCBI lineage: Bacteria > Pseudomonadati > Nitrospirota > Nitrospiria > Nitrospirales > Nitrospiraceae > Nitrospira > Nitrospira sp. ND1. The sequence goes on from NZ_FWEX01000006.1 coordinate 966,639, forward strand.
TATCCCGATGGCCGTGCCCGGCGCTCCTGAAGCCGAACATGCCTATCACGAGCCCGGTGGGGACTTCAGTCCGCAGGCCCCGAGTTTCGGTGTTTCGCTCTGGCTCTGCGATGCCGAGGGACGCCCGCTCGTCACCAGCCAGTCGGTGCCGCTCCAAGACATTCAGCAGACATTCGAACCGTCCACGCATCCTCATGTTCCCACCATCGCGACCAGGACGCCCTACTATGACGCCACCTGGACACGACTGGACGCCACCCATTGGGAGCTGCGGTTCAAGAATCATACGTCCCACACCCCGGTGATTGTGATTCGCAGCGTCGGGCCTGCCGGAGGACCGGTCACCGAGTTGGGCTGGGACGGCGAGCAGCTCGACATCAATCGTCGTTGGACCGTCCGCGTTACGCCTGCTCCTGCGAAGGTCTCTCTCGGAGACGAGCAGACCTTGAACTGGATGACGTCTGAATCGGCGAACCGGTCCTGGACCAATGCATCCGGCTGGGGTTACGCGCGTCTCGCGCTACCGGGGCAACTCTCAGAGGCGGGAGAGGAATACCGGCTCATCTTGTCCGACTTACGGATTCCCATTCAAATGCAGCGGTGGTATAGAAATGCACCTGAACAGCTCCATCTCGACCTTCCCGACAAACGATTTGAGGCTTCGCTAGCGGCACAGACGACTCACCTGATGATGAGTTTGATCGGCCGGGAAACCAGACCCGGCGACCCCATCTTTTTCTATCGCGCCTGGCAACGACAGGGGGCCTATATCGCGACCGCCCTCGCGCGCGCGGGTGACCCCCGCGTCAGCCGCGTGCTGGCCCAATATCTCGCCACCCATGATTTTGGCGGTGGGAACGGTCCCGAAGCCGATGCGCCGGGCCTGACCATCTGGGCCTTGACCACATCCGCAGACTATATCGCCGATCCTGCCCATGATCAGTGGTTGTGGCCTCATGTGCTCCGCAAGGCACAACGCATTGAGGCCATGTTGACGGCTCGCGCCCCCATCGAAGAATCTTTTACCGTCCCCTCTCCGTACGATCTCCAACACGGACAGCAGATAAAGAACAGTGTGCTGGCCAAACCGTCACACGACGGACTGATCGTCGGCCGTGTCGGAGACGAGTGGCCCTCGCTTTACGTGAATGCGGTGAGCTACCGCGGCTTGCTTGCCGCGGCCGAGTTCGCCGAACGGCTGGGGAAGCACCGGAACGCGACAGGCTGGCGAAACCATGCCCACACGTTACGCGACAATTGGCAACGCCGAAACCGCAATGGCGCCTCTGATGCCAAGATCTCGACGGTGAGTCTGGGACCATCAGCTTCGATAACGTCGAATCGCGAGCAATTGGGGCAAGCATTGACGGTCTATCGGCCTTCTCCCGACACGGCAACCGTCGCCACGCAATTGAGCGACGCTCATCTGGCCTTGCGACAGGGGCGACCGGACGCCGTCTGGGCTGCGCTGCACCGGCTTTGGACTCAGCAGGCATCGCCCGGGCTGTACACGTGGGATATGCCGAGGCCGGCGACCACCGATGTGGCGGATGGCTGGCAATACGTCAGAGGGTGGCGCAATCAGTCCGTCGTTTCTCCCGATTATGAGACGGCGGCGTTGCTCTTGCTGTTGCAGCAAGACATGCTGGCCTATGTGGACGACGGGGCGGCAGAGCCCACAGTGGTGATCGGCGCGGGCGTTCCCCAGGCCTGGATCGCACGTTCGATGACGGTCTCGAATCTCGCGCTTCCCGGCGGCTCAATCGATTGGCGATGGGACGGACATGCGATGCGGGTGACCCTGCGTGGCCCCTCGCGCAAGATTCAGTTGGGCGCCTCCTTCCCTGACGACACGGGCATGTCCGTCACACATGACGATCGTGCAGCTGATGTCACCGCACGCGTGTCCTGAGCCATCGGCATTCGAGGGAACGCCCCGACCATCACCCGAGCCGCAGAGTGGTCTCTCACCGCTTCGACTCGATCATTTTTCATTCAGTGCCCTCCCATTGCGATCCTGATGTCGGCCTGAAGGCAGAGGGCATCCTTCGGATGCAGCCTTATCAGCAGGCAGCACCGCCGACAATCATCTGACAGCGATAGCAATTGGAAGAAATCTAATGCTAGCCTAAGAGGCTACCGTTGACTGGCAACCACCATATTCCTCCCGAAATGGAAGCGGAAGGAACGGAGGCGAGATGGGCGAGGGACATCGCAACCGGCGGCAGACGCTTGCCATACTCTCAACCTCCCCGACCGGAATCATTACGAGCTTCAACGAGGCCTCTGAGCGCCTCTTAGGGTATTCCGCGGAAGAGGTCGTGGGGGCGCTTCCCCTCGCGGCGTTTCATGATCCAAGCGAATTGCAGCAACGTGCTGCCGCGTGCATATCCAAACCGGCGACCAGGGCGACGGACGTATTTCGAATCATCGTCGCGAACGCCGAACCGGGCCATACGACAGAGCATGATTGGACGTATCTTCACCGCAACGGCCGGCCCCTTCCGGTTCACCTCTCGATCAGCGCATTCCCGGACGGATCAGGCCATATCGCGGGGTATATCCTGGTGCTTCAAGAAATCCGCGAAGAGATACGGTCGAACGACGTGCTCCAACATCACGCAAAACTGCTCGACCTCGCCAACGATGCGATTCTAGTCCGCGACTTGGAGCGCGATACGATCGACTATTGGAATGACGGGGCGGTGCGCCTCTATGGCTGGACCAGCAAGGAAGCCGCGGGCGCCTATATCCACGATTTCCTGAAAACCACGTTTCCGCAGCCATTGGCGGACATCAAAAAGACCTTTTTAGCGAAGGGCTATTGGGCCGGGGAACTCCTGCACACGACTCGAAACGGCCAGAGGATCACCGTCTCCAGCCGGTGGACGTTGCTCAAAACCTCAGATGGCGCAGCCAGCGCAAGTCTCGAGCTGAATACGGACATTACCGAGCAAAAACGGGCGCAAGAAGCGCTGAAAGCCGCACATGAAGAATTGGAGCATCGTGTCGCGGAACGCACGGCGGCGTTGAGCGACGCCAATAGCCGCTTGCGCATCCTCTCCAGAAGGCTGATGGAAATCCAAGAGTTGGAACGTCGCGCGATCGCCCGGGATTTGCACGATGAGATCGGACAGGCGTTGACGGCCATCAAAATGAACCTTCGTGAGCTTGGCGAGCAGCGTGATGGTTCGACCGCCGCTGCGGACGGCAAACCGCTTTCCGACAGTCTGCAAATCCTCGATCAAGTGCTCCGGCATATACGCAACCTGGCGTTGGACTTACGGCCCTCCATGCTTGATGAACTGGGCCTAGTCCCTGCGCTGCGATGGTATATCGGAAGACAGGCCGAACGTGCCGGATGGAAGGTTCAGTTTCTGGCCGATGAGGTGATGACGCGCCCCTCTCCCGAAGTGGAAATCTCCTGTTTTCGGCTCACCCAGGAGGCCTTGACGAATGTCGCGCGGCATGCGAAAGCAACAGTCGTGGAAGTTCGTCTTGAAATGGGTCGCCGGCAACTCGACCTCATTATCCGCGACAACGGGATCGGCTTTGACTCGAACCTCCTCCGCACGGGCGCTCGTGCGGGGACGAGTGTGGGGCTCTCCGGGATGGAAGAACGGGTGCGCCTCGCAGGAGGACACATGGTGATCCAGTCAGCCCCGTCGACCGGAACTGAAATTCGCGCGACATTTCCGATAGGTCCGGAGTCGGCCGAGACAGAACATGAATAATATACGAGTACTCCTTGTCGAAGATCATACCCTGGTGCGCGCAGGATTCCGGGTGTTGCTGGAAAAAATCGAGGGGATCCTCGTGATCGGAGAGGTCAGCGACGGTCGAAGCGCCACGAAGCTCGCGAAAGAGCTCGACCCCGATGTCGTGCTCATGGATATTGCCATGGCGGGCATGAACGGGCTCGAAGCGACCCGCCGCATTCGGCAGGAGTCTCCGAGGACCAAGATTTTGATGCTCTCTATGTATACGAACGAGGAGTATCTCAAGGAGGCGCTTCGCGCAGGCGCCGCCGGTTATTTGCTCAAAGACGCGGATCGCAATGAACTGGAATTAGCCATCAAAGCCGTATGGCGGGGCGAGACCTACCTGACACCGAGCATGACCAAGTTTGCCGTCGATGCCTATTGTCAACAAGGAGAAGCGCAGACAGGCCCTCTGGCACGGCTGACCGGTCGCCAGCGTGAAATCCTCCAACTGATCGCAGAGGGATGCTCGACCAAGCAGATCGCACAACGTCTTGATCTGAGTGTGAAAACCGTCGAAACCCACCGCGCGCAGCTCATGGAGCGGCTCGATATCCACGATGTGCCGGGACTGGTCCGGCTAGCCATTCGCACCGGTCTCGTCCAGTCCGACTAGCCCCCACAACGCCCAGGTCCCACCCATCCTCAGGTGTAATTGGATCGATTTCCAGGGTATCCCTGATTCCGCCGGCATGGTCCATTGTGGCACCCTACCGGCGGCTAGTATGGGACCACCAGAGAGAGCAGAACCGCAATGGACTCGGAATCGATGAAGGCTGCACAGACCGAACTGGAGCACCTTGAGATGGCGTCAACGACGATACTGTCTCAGGCCAACGATCGCTTACGAGTTCTCTCTCACAGCCTGCAAGAGGCCGGGCAATTTGAACGGGGTGCACTTGTCCGCGCTTTACACGCTGAGATTCGACACACTCTTCCGTTGATCACACTGCGCCTCAACGAACTTAGGAGACAGCCTGAGCGTCCGGATGCTCCGCCGCATGCACAACAGGTTGCCGAGAGCTTCTACATCCTCGACCGGGCGCTCCGGCAGCTCCGTGCCTTGGCGTCGGATGTGCGGAACCACAACGCATGATCCGCTCGCTTTCAAAAGACGCTACCGAGGAACACGACTCATGTCTGCGCATAAAAGCTTCAGTGAACTGAGCCTGAAGAACCACCAATACAAAAAACTGGCCCTGGCATCTGCCATTCTCTTTGTTGCTGTCATTGCCATTCTCGTCCTCGAACTGATCGGGACCAAACACTAATCGCTCCTCACGAGTACGCCTCGACATGGGCGGGTATTCCCGATGAAACGAAATGGGGCGCACCATGATGCCAAGGGTCCGTTAGGTACCCCTCTTTGTGGGCCATCCGTCAGTGACGAAGCACCAGTGTCATCCAATCGACCTGCCACCATCCTCGTCTCCGGCACCATCGTTCTTGTACTTGTTGCCATCAGCCTCTGCTTCGGAGAAGTGTTGATACAGGCCGTGCACCTTTTGAGCAATGACCATCTATCCGTTGAGAGCATGAAAAACAAGGCAGGCCTGATCACGTCGGATCCGAACTTCGGCGGGCATGCCACAGAGCACGATGGGGATGTGCTGACAGAAATAACCCTCAGCGGGACGAGGCACCGAGTGCATCGCCCCCACCCTTCTATAGGTCTTCCACAGGTTCTGGATTCTGCAGTTGTTGAAGCCGAACGTCTTCGTGATCGGCAATTCGTTCGCTCAGGCCACGCCAGTCTCTGACATCGATCCCTACCGGGCCGGCGCATAGTCGGCATACGCGTTACCTCTCGCCTCGACCGCGTCCTGTCGCGCAAACAGCACCACTTCCATCACCGGTTCGGCCGGATCTTGCATGGAATAGCTCGGGGCCTCCTCGCATTGAGCGGCAGTTTTGCGCTCGGAATGGAAAGGGGGGCTTCCCGAGCGGAATCACCGTGAGCGCAGAGAGCAGAATCGCTCACCTTGCATGGACGAGAAACTCCCTGCTGCAGCACAGGTCGTGGAACCACATGACACGTAACCGCGCCGGAGAAGAAGATACGACCAATTGATGCTGCTCGTGGAGCCCGAGTGAGCTGCAATCAGAGACGTGGTGTGTATCTTGCGTTCCTTGGAATTGGCCACTCACTCAAACGTGGGACTCATACATCCACGATGTGCGACGGGGGTGATCCGATATGAAACTGAATGTCCTGACGTTCATGCTTATTCTCGTGTTGCTACCCGAACTGAGCTACGGACGCTGCCGAACGGTGGGTGAAAGTGCCAGTCTCGGCACAGCATACGGCGCCTTCCCCCTCTACCCCGCAAAACGCGTGATAGCCAACGGCGAGAAACGTGACAATGTCGCGCTGCAGTGGGTCGGTTACGGGATCGGGCTGCCGCTCTTCGTTGTGGCAATGCCCTTTGCCATGGTGGGGGCAGGAATGGGCGCCGCGCTACATCCTTGGACGAAATGTGATCAGCATGATGATGATTGGCCAGGACTGAAGTAAGGCAACCATTGTGGCAGCTCTCGACCTGCACAATCTGACGCACATCGATGCAGCGCGATACTCATCACGATTGGGAAATATTGCGAGGCGGGGCAGCGAATCGACTCAGGGGAGAGAATCGTTTGAACGGTCTCAGCGCCTACGCTGGATTCGCCAATACTGAGCTTTGAATCAATACTTCTGGAGCCGGCGAGTGGAATCGAACCACCGACCTGCGGTTTACGAAGCGATCCCCAAGTAATTTCACTACCTCATTCCACACCACAAAAACTCACAGAAGAGCCTGATCCACCATTGGGTTAGGTGGATCGTGCTTCGTCATGTGGTGTTGTGCCCAAAACCGTCGAAAGCGGTCTCGACGGTTACACTTTTGGTTACACTGCACGCCTCGCTTTTTGCGGGGCGTGCAACTTACTGGGGTCGGGTCCGCACGCGGATTCGAGAGCGGTCTACGATGATGAGAGACGTGGTGAGTTCGGCTTCGGTTACCTCACTGAGCAATCGACCCAAAGCCTGTTCGGTTTCTTCGATCGTTGTCGGCCAAACCCGAAGGCGCACAATGCCATGGTGTCGCTGTGCTGGAAAGGAACGGCCATCGGCGAAGTCTTCATCAAAGGTCACAACGACAGCGCCCTGTTGCTGCGCCCAGGCGAAGACCTCTTCATCAGATTTCCCGGACAATCCCACATCGCCAGTGTGGAAGACGGCCCACGTCGGCTTTAACAGCTTCAGCCATGAAACGACGGCTTGGGGAACATTTTGGTCGAGAAGGATGGTCAGGCGGTCAGGCACGCGGGATGACTTTCTCTTCGTCAATCACCTGGCTGGCATACTCAAGCGCGGCAGTGACATCGTTGGCGGTCAGTTCGGGGTACGCGTTAATGATCCGGGCCATAGTGTAGCCACCGGCTACCATGCCGAGGATGTTCTTCACCATAATACGGGTGCCTCGAATCGTGGGCTTCCCGCTGCAGATTTTGGAATCAACAACGATACGATCATCCATGATGAATTCCTCATTGACTAACTGATTAGTCAGCCTAAGGCTAGGAGGTTCCGCGTGTCCTGTCAAGATAAGCCACTCGATTCAAACAGCAGGAACCCAAAGCCGGACGCCCGTGCGCGGGGTGGCGCAAGCCACCCGCGCAGGGGAGCCGCGCCAGCGGCCACTCCTAAACTTGACAGGAGGACATTTCTCGGCGAACACACCTGGCCTCACATCACACTACCTCCCGCAGGGAACGTCTGGTCCATCACGATTCATGATTTCGGAAAACAATGGGTCGAAATGTCTTGGGGAAGGTTAGACCCGATTCAAGGCAAGAGAGGAGAGAAAGGCGCATCGCGGAATAGAAAGATGAACGAGGCTCGGGCACGAGGCCGGGCCAAAAGCACGATTCGGAAGAAATGCTTGACCATCGGAGCCGACCATCTCGTGACCTTGACCTATCGAGCGAATATGGAGGATCGAGACCGGGTGTTACACGATCTAGAGCGGCTACGGCGTGCGCTATCGCGATCGGGCTGCTCTATGCCCTATGTGGCGGTCCTGGAACGGCAACAGCGTGGGGCGCTACATCCTCATCTCGCAGTGAAGGGGTTTCAGGATGTTCGGCTCTTACGACGATGCTGGTACAAGATCGTCGGGAACGGCCAGGGGCAAGTCAATGTCAGAGGCCCTCGTCCGGGAAGTTCACCCGTCAAGCTCGCCCGCTACCTATCAAAATATATCAGCAAGGATTTTGACAACATGCCGCGTGAGTTTGAGGAGCACCGATACTTTTGTTCACTAGGCGTGAAGGTGCCCACGGAAAAGCATGAATTCGTCTTGGATCGAAGGGCAAAGGACGTTGAAAGGAAAATGTACAGCCTCATTCGGCAAGAGGCCTTGCGTCGTGTTGGGGTGTGTTGCCGTCTTACGGAATGGATGGGTGGATCGGGCACCTACGGCTGGATGGCCGGCTTTGAAGATGGTTCGATACGATGGGTAACTGGAAAGCCTGAAGCGGTGCCGAGTACTCAGAGTCCTTGACTTACAGCGCCGGCGCTCGGTGTGGCGCGGGCGCTCTTTGGGGGGGATGGGGGTGTCGAAGACTCCCCCATAATAGTCTGAAAAGCGCATATGTGACGGGCCTTCTCGCTGTTCTGACGGGCTGCAGACGATCCAAAGCGGACCTGTGCGGCTCAGACGTAATAAGAGGTGAACCTACAAACATTTACCTTCAAACCAGCCGCCGAATCCGCTCATGCAAGGTCAACGCCGCCGGGAGCTGCCGCGCTACGGCGTGCGCCGAAAGGTCGAGTAGGGGCTGGCGCAAATTCTCCTTTTGCCGTAGCTCACCTGAATGTTCGGAGACGAGAAGGTCCAGGAATTCCATGAAAGCGCTCGATGTCGAGTCCTTGTGCCATTTCCCCATATTGCCGTTGGTCTTCATCGCATCGCCAATCCATTGCAACCCATCCATACGCAGGGGCTTTCCAACCTCGTGGGCAAGAAATCTACAGAACCACGCTAGATTTTCTTCATCACTCGTGAGCCGGTTTTGAGCCCAGATCGGAAACAGGTCCCGCATCATTCCTACAAGTGCAGCGTGACCTGGAACTCGCTTTATATAGCCCAACGCGCCGAATCCTAGAACCTCGCGCTCCAGTCGCTCACCGTAATACCACGGCCCATCCTTGGACCACTCAGAATTCAGGATCATGAACTCGACCATTGGACGCCAGCGTTTGGCGAACTCCTCGACTACAGTAGCTTCCGTTAGCTGCCCGAACCAAGAGGACAGGAAATAACTAATCGCATAGTGCCCCTTAGATCCTAGCTCAAACACCGGATGCCAAAGCGACGGCGTTTCCGAAACTGGACTTTCAACAACTAGGCGCGCCAATTCCTGTAGAAGCGCATAGCCGAACTCGTGCATCGGCTGATAGTGGTCATCCTCATCCTTGCCGCTGCCCGATAACCACCATGCCTGATGAGACCAGAATGCCGAGACCAGTTGCCGGTGCGTCTCCAACTCCTGGACCGGAATAACACGATCAGCTTGACTGGGAAACAGCCATGTAAATGCGCTCTTGAGAAAGGCCGTATCAAGACTGCCGGAGAGTCGCCGCCCCGGCTCAATGGTGACGGTGCGATCGCGGCGCGCGTAGCGTCGGCGCCATCGTCTGACTTCAAGCCGCTCGACCCGCTGCGCAATCGCCAACGGAGCAATCGAGGACAATGTCGCTACGACGGAGAGGCTGCGCGTCCGAAGCCAGCGATGCCATCTCTGCCAGCGAGCCTTTGTGCCTTCTTTGTCGCCATACCGTGCAACGAGCATCGAGAGGCCTGACCACAACAGCGCCATAAAGAGAAGTCGCCACCAGCGCTGACCAAGCGCATCACGGTTCTGGTAGGCCGACCAAACCAACACACGCACTGCTGACGAATCCTCGCTCGTAAGCAGCCGCAATAGCCGTTCGTCGCTCTCCTGTCCTGGATCAGTAAGCCAGCGCTCAGCAGCATAGTAAGCAGCAAATTCTAAATGACTCGGTGCCGACTGAATTCGTAGCCGGTGCCCTCCATCACTATCGACAATCTCGTCAATGGCACCATCAATGATCGACTGCGCCCTCCGCTCGGTAGCCGCGTTCTGAGCCAGCCAGTCGGAGGCACGCAAGAGAAGCAAGACTGCTGTGGCCACGCGTGGCGCATGCAACATATCTTCATCGAGATCGATCTCTTCGTCGCCGTCGAGAGCCCCCATGAGCGACGCAACGGATTCAGCGCTCTCGTTGCTAAGTGTACCCGTCTGATCGAGAGCGTCGCGGAATTGTTGAGGGAATGTCAGCGCCTGTATGGCCCGTGAGCTTTTTTGTCGGAAGGTCGCAATTGCCTCAGCGATGTCCGGCGGACAGGCGAACTCAGAAACTTGCTTTCCGGATGTAGGATCAAGCACAGATGAGTAATTCCTATAATCGAGCTCCGCCACCAGCGCTCGGAATTCCAACGCTTCCTTCTCAGACTTAGGCGAAACCCATTGGCGAGTCATTGCTGCAACAAAATCACCAACCTCCCTGTCAGCCATAATTATTTTTGGGACGATCGCCCGCAACGGCTGTCTTCGATATGGAGCCGAGAACCATCTCTTAGCCATCTCGAAGATGAACTCACCCCATCGAGCCCACGCCGTCGCATCAAATCGATATGCATTGGCATTAACACGCCGTGAATCCCACCCATAGAAGTGCTGCACGCCAAGCAACGGCCGCAACGGGCCTTTGAGCAACTCCTTGCGATATTTCCCAACGCTGACAAGAACACCCAGTACAGCAACTGAGGTCGTCGCTCGAAGCAAAGCTTCGATGCGCGGGACGATATCTATCCCCGCATCAATGAGGTCACATAGCCATTGTTCCAGCGCCGCAAGCGCACAATGGAGTTGACCGATGGAGTTGGAGTCTTCATCAGACCAGGAAAAGACCCAATGATTGCCTTCATACTCGCGCACTGTACCATCAGACAAACGAATTGAGAGCCTCGATGGATTGGACCCATTTCTCTTGCTGACCGCCTGCACCCATCGATCCGTACTGAAATTGATGAGCTGATGCAGACGACCGAGCGCCGCCTCTGGTTTGATGCGGAGAAACGTGTAAAACGGACTCTTCCACGGGGCCGTCGGATAGCCTTCAGAATCAAACTCGATGCCAAGTTCCCGACCAAGTCGTTGGTGAGAGCCATATTCTTCCTCGGGTTCACTTTCAATAATGCACCCAAGAAGCACTTCGCCCGCGACCTCGGCATCAGCACGCATAAGCGCCTGAAAATCCGCCGATCGCAGCACGGTTTCGCGAAAAGCCCCCACGATGCGATCCCTAGGCCCAAGGGGCCAGGGTGGGAGTCTTCTACCGGAACCTATTAATCCCGATGACTCCCTGAGTTGTTGATGGCGTTTGCGATATTCAGAATCAGATGCGAGACGCTGCTTGTGTTTCGCTGCCTGCGCTGCGTGGTATGCTGTAACTTGTTCAACGATATCCGCCCGATACGGACGGCGTTGAGCCATCTCAAGTGCCCATTCCGATACGTCGGCGGTCAAGTCTGGAGCGCCCGCGAAAACAGCCTGATAAATGAGCTTCTCCCCTTGGTCAAAACCAAGATACACTACGCCTTTTGCGTGCCCGACCTGGATCTCTCGCGCCATTGCTAATGCTAACTCCGAAAATTCTTCTCGAAAGGGTACCCTTCCGCCGCCAGGCAATGCTGGGGGTGTGCTCGTAAGCCACAGCCTACACACACTTCCGAATACAGAAGATGTCAATTTCACAATCCGGTCACTATGCTTATTGAGGAAGCGCGCAATCGCGGGCCATCGGCCAAAGATTGGAGTTCGGAAATGGGTCTCGCTGTAGAGACTCAGGTCCGCGAAGGGACCTTGAGCATCGGGGCTTGGACCAGGAGCCGAACCGACATGCTCGAACCGCTTGAGCAAACGCAATAGCCGTCGTCCGCCATCCGCAAGCAAGATCTCCGCCCTTTGTTCCAGGAACACGTCGGCGCTGGGATCGAGGAACAGTGCATCGAGGAGCACATCCTCGGCGAGCCGCGCCGTATCCCTATTCTGCTCTGCCCATTCAAACGCCACATCCCAGGCATTGCGAGTCTCGACCTGGCGCCTCAAGAGAAGCTGGCCCAGCATGCGAAGCGCGCCGTGCCAGAACGGATTGCTCGCATACCCAGCCCACTGGGCGGTATTGTCCACAATCTCTTTCAGTCGCTGAAACCGTGCCCAGTCCGCAGCAAGATCGTGCTGAAACTGAATCCGACCGGTTGCTCCATCTTTGCGCAAGGGGCAGGTGACAGGGAGGCCGTCAAGAACGGCGGCGTCGCCGCTCTCTAATTCGCTGATCGCAAAGCTGTGTTCGAAACGGGCTTCACGCTCAGCAAACCTCACCAGCAGCCGGTGGACGCTCGACTTGCCTTCAGTCCAGTGAGTCCAGAGGCGGTCAGCAATTACCGGGAGTGAGAGTGCATGGTTGCCGTTCTGTGCATGGAATTGGGATGCAGCTTGAATGACCCATGCCAGTGAGCGTAAGTTTCTGAGCGTTGATACTGCATCACTATCCATCCCCAACCATTCCAAATCAGCAACTGAACGCAACACATCTTTGACGGTCTCATCCCGTAACCCTTCGACTTCGAAGTTTGACGGCGATGCCGTACCTGCCAACTCTTGAAGTGTTCCACGGGCCCAGGCTTCCGTTTGGCCGACGATCAATACATGCCATCCGATCGACGCCTCGGACGCGTTGCGTCGTTTCAATGACTCGATAAGCGCCTTGGCTTTCAAGGTACTGTCGTGACCTAGCCGTTCGGCAGCGTCGATGACAAGAAAATTGTCGGCACGAGGACTCGCATCTAGTAAATCGACCAGAGGCTGATTGATACCGAGGCTTGTTCGCGCTGCTTCGTTCAGAGCGAGCTCAAGAGTGTCAGGACCAAACCATACCTGCGCAGCGTTCGGGAAACTCTCATCCAGCAATGTCTTTATGAGCGCCGACTTGCCGCTGCCGGACTCTCCGTAGACGACACATACTCTATCGTTGGTTACTCGCTTTGATAACTCATCGATCTCATCCTTTCGATCCAGAGAAAGGCCGGATGGCAGCGCCGTCTCTATCGTACCCTTATAGTGCTCCGTCAGAGCACGAAGTTTCTGCCATGAGGCCTCGTAGTCAGGGTGATCCTTGAGCAGATACTTGCGCCGGAGCTGGCGCCATAAGTCAGCAATGTCCAACGTTCCCGAGCCAAGTCGAACCTGTCTGGCCTGAGCAACGAGCTCGCCCCACAGCCGTTTGCCTTCCTGAGAATTACCGTTGACTAACAGCCTTCTCGACTGCGCGATGGCTTTGCTTTCGTCTTCGGAATCAGCAATTTGGAAATCGAGCGGAGTCACCTCCATACTGCTAATCATCGCCACGATATCCCTGTCAGTAGCCCTAACGCCAGCATCCCTGGCGGGCACCTTCACGCTCTCAAATATTTTACGGTGCTTAGCTGTCGCCGACATACGGCGAACCGCAAGCGTGATATCCGTGCCTAGAGCGGCGTTTTTCAAATCGCTCCACGTTGCCATAAACGCATTGTTTCTACCCCGCGTCGCCAGCATAAGGCGATCCTTGCCAAGCTGCATAGGATTTGTCGGATTGGCTTGACCCCATTGCTTCCAGCAGCGCGCCACGAAGTCGGCAGGCAAGCTCGAGGCAGTCACTTGCACGTTGCTTTTGCAAGAAATCGCAAGGTGCCTCTTATCATCTGACCCCATCCTTACCGTTAATAAGATGTCGTCGATGGTCCAGCCAAGCGCTTCAACTTGCGTCTGGAGTCGCGTCCCAATGCCCTCAAGCCCAGGAAGCGGCTCACCGGTAAGCACCTTTAGAAGGAGCCAGGCAGCGACCTGATCCTCAAAGTCGAAACCGGTCCCAGCCGTCGATCTCGTTGTGCTCGGTCTCACCGCCTTTTTCTTAATCTGCTTCGCAGGCAGCTTCCCTCGCTTAGCAGTCTTTTTTGATGGTTGCGTCATGACACGACCAGTTTATACCGGGGACTTTTCCCATGGGAACCGGATATTAGCGGGGAAATCTGGCGTTTGGTTGTGAGGTTATTGTTCTCTTGCTGCCTCAGCTGAAGATTCGAGGCCGAAGGTCCGCTTTTGGCCGGTCCGCGTCCGTGACGGAACAGCCTGAAACGGGCGATTGAGTCTGATAACCACATGGCGAGGACTCTTTTGTTGATACGACTGTGGCCTAGGTATGCCCCCATTCGTCACCGCTTCGCGGCCGACTTGACACACCTATAGCCATACGATATATGTTCGTATCTATAACGGAGGGCCATAGATGAGTCCAAAACCGAAAAACACGCCGCATCGAGTCCTATTGTCGTTACCCACGGACCTCTACAACACCATTTCGCGAGTATCTGCTGCTATGGATAAGCCGCGAGCCGAAATCATCCGAGACTTATTAGCCGAACAGCAGCCGATTCTCGAACATATGGCGACAATGTTGGAACAGGCGAAGGCTGGCAAATTAGATCAGGCCATGAAGGGCTGGCAGAAAATGACCGGGGAGGCATTGAAAGGCCTGGGCGTGCTCATGTCTCCCCCAGATATAAAAAAGGCGAAGCCCAAGGCCTAAGACGGTGCAAATCTTCAATACAATCATTTCTAAATGAAAGGGGGTGAGGAAAATGTCAGAGCAAGTGCTTAAACGCCTGTATTCCGTGAGGGAGGCGGCACGCTATCTCGGTGTAAGTCCGTGGTCGGTTCGCAATCTTCAGAAATTACGGACTTTGCCCTGTGTGCGGCAAGGCCGTCGAGTGCTGTTCGATATTCATGATTTGGAACGACACATCGAGAACCACAAAACGGAGGTCCATGATGGGCATGATTTATCGCCGCAAGAAGCGTGATCCGGCCACGGGCAAGCTAGAGGAGCAAGGCCCCTACTGGATGAAGTATTACATCGAGGGCCGAGCGATTCAGGAAAGCACAAAGGTTTTCGAGAAGGAACAAGCCAAGAAGATTCTCAAGGTCAAAGAGGGAGAAGTCGCGGCTGGGATTTATCGAGGGCCGAGTATGGATCGAATCAGGTTCGAAGATCTCGCCGCATTGGTCCAACAGGACTACCAGATCAACAGGCGAAAAACGGTTCGACGGATCACCGAGTATCAAAAACACTTGGAACCGTATTTCCGTAAAACCCGAGTGTCTTCCATGACCACGGAACGGATCAAAGCCTACATCATCAAACGACAGGAGCAAGGCGCGGCCAATGGCACGATCAACCGGGAAATCGGATTTCTCAAACGGATGTTCCGCCTAGGCTACCAACAGACTCCCCAGCTCGTGGCTCGTGTGCCCCACATTCCCCAGCTCAAAGAGCACAACATACGCTCCGGCTTCTTCGAGCATGAGGATTTCCTCGCCCTGCGCGGTGCCCTCCCCGACTATGCCCAAGTTCCAGCGACGCTGGCCTACTACAGTGGCATGAGAATGGGAGAAGTGTACTCGCTCCAATGGAAGCAGATTAACTGGACAGAGGGGAAACTCTTTCTGAAGGCCCAGGATACCAAAACGAACACCCCACGGGTCCTCTATTTGACCGGGGACCTCTATCGGGTGCTCTTGGCCTGGAAGACCCGTTGCGACAAGAAATGGCCGGCCTGTCAGTGGATCTGCCATCGAGGCGGCATTCGCCTGCAGAGCTTCAAGCGGTCCTGGTGGGAAGCCTGCGAGGCCGTAGGTTTAGGGCACAGGGTGAAGGATGAGAGAAAGGACCGGCTCGTGTGGGACGGGAAGAGACCTCACGATTTCCGGCGTACAGCGGTGCGAAACATGATCCGGGCAGGCGTGCCGGAAAAGATCGCCATGGCCATTTCTGGTCACAAAACCAGAAGTGTCTTTGACCGGTACAACATCGTGAACGAACGGGACCTCGAACAGGCTGCACGATCACTCACGGCCTACTTCGAAAAGCAGACGGTTACACTTGCGGTTACACTGGCAGAATTGAGGGGTGAGAGCAGCGCTGTCGCAAACCGCCAACAGGTTGATTCGTCGGAGATATTTCTGGAGCCGGCGAGTGGAATCGAACCACCGACCTGCGGTTTACGAAACCGCTGCTCTGCCAACTGAGCTACGCCGGCTTGTTGACCTGAACATCATCTTCGGATCGGTCAAGGAGCGCAATCTTACTCAGGGGATGGAAGCACTGTCAATGATTGAAACGCCTCCCGTTACAGAGCAGATAGAAAAATGGGATGATCCCGTAATTGTTCGAACATGATCTGCGCCTTGACCTCCTCGCCCGCTGGAGAGAGGTGACAATTGTCCTGAAACCATTCATCCTCAAACCGATCTTGGGGCGGAATAACAAAGGGCACTCGATACCGGGTCGCGATTGTCAGTAATCATGCCAAATTGACCCCTGTCATCATGTGAAATGGACCCCTCCCCCACAACCAGGAGAGGACACCCATGGAGCTAGCAGAACCAGTGCGCACCCCACTACCTTCTTCTCGGGAGACGGCTCGAACGGAGGAGGATGGGATGCTGCGAGAAGACGGCGTGCGAGAGGTGCTGGCGCGACTACAGCGCGGCGAGCGTATCAAAGCCATTGCGCGGGATCTCGGCGTGGCCCGCAATACCGTGAAGCGGTGGCAACGGCTGGGGGGCTGGCGCCCGCGGCCGTCGGGACCCCGCCCCAGTCAGATCGATCCCTATCGGCTATTCGTGGAACGCCGCGGCCCCGAAGTGAATTGGAACGGCCGGGTGCTCCATCGGGAACTGCAGACGTTAGGATTCGCGGGGACCTACCAACAAGTGCAACGGGCGATTCAGCCGCTCCGCGTCGATCGCGCCTGGGCGACCGTGGCGACTGTGCGGTTTGAGACGACTCCGGGCCAGCAAGCCCAAGTGGATTTTGGCCAAACCCGTCTCTGGATTGGCGACCGGCTGGAAGTCATCCACATCTTTGTGTTCACCCTCGGGTACTCTCGCCGACTGTGGGCGTCGGCTTATCCGCATGAACGGCTCAGTGCGCTCCTCGATGGGCATGAGCGGGCCTTCCAGCATTTTGGCGGCGTGCCGTTGGAGTGTCTGTACGATAACCCCCGGACCCTGGTCCTGGGCCGGCGCGAGGGCCGCGTGCTCTGGCATCCGGTCTGGGAGGATTTTGCGCGGCGCTATGGGTTTACGCCGCGGGCCTGCCAGCCGTATCGGGCACAGACCAAGGGCAAAGTAGAAAGCGGCGTGAAATATGTGAAGCGCAATGCCCTCGCGGGCCGCCGGTTTGCGTCGTGGGACGCCTTGAACGCCTGGCTGCAGGAGTGGACGGTGACGGTCGCGGATCAGCGCGTCCATGGGACGACGCATGAGCGGCCGATCGAGCGGTTCGCCCGGGAGACGCTCACGCCGCTGGGCTCGCGGTCCCCCTATCACTATGAACGGGTGCGTCTGCGCCGCGTTCCGGCCGATGCGCTCGTCGCCATCGCGGCCGCCCGCTATTCTGTGCCGGTGGAGTATGTCGGCACGACCGTCCACGTGCAGGAGAGCAGTCGTCACTATGAAATCTTCCATGGCGGGGTCTGCATTGCGCGGCATGCCAAGTCCCCGCGCCATGCGGTGGTCGTGGATCGGGCGCACTATCGCGGGCTGCTGCGCGCGGGCGGACCCGCCCCCACGCCCCGGCCGCCCCAGTGGGATCCTGGGTATGGGGACCTCGGCGAGGTGATGGTCCGGGATCTGGCCCTCTATGCCGCCGTGGCCGAACCGGGCGGTGCCTCATGAGCACGCCCCAACTGGAGCGACTCCAGGCACACTGTCAGCGCCTGCGCCTCTATCAAGTTGCCGCCGAACTGCCGAGTTTACTGGAGCAGGCGGCCAAGGCGGAACGCTCCTATACCGACTTTTTAGAGGAGGTACTGCGGCGCGAGGTGCAGGCCAAGACCGACAAGCATCTGGCGATGCGGTTGGCGATGGCGCGGTTCCCGTTCCAGAAGACGCTGGAGACGTTCGACTTTAAGGTCCAGCCCTCCATTGATGTGAAACTGATCCGTGAACTCGGCACCGGGCGCTATCTGGAGCAGGGCGAGAATGCGTTGTTCCTCGGGCCGCCCGGCGTCGGCAAAACGCATCTGGCCGTGGCCCTGGGCATCGCGGCCTGTGAACAGGGCCACCGCGTCTTGTTTACGACCGCCATGGGGCTCCTCGCGACGCTCGGCAAAGCGCTCTCCGAAAACCGGCTGGAGGACCGGCTCAAGGTGCTGGCCCAGCCCCAGCTCTTGATCATTGATGAGATCGGGTATATCCCCATTGATCGGCAAGGCGCCAATCTGTTCTTCCAGCTCATCTCTCGGCGCTATGAGAAGGGCTCGATCCTGCTCACCAGCAATCAGAGCCTCGGCGCCTGGGGCGACGTGTTTGGCGATCCGGTGATCGCCACGGCGATTCTCGACCGGCTCCTCCACCATTCCATCACGATCAATATTAAAGGTGAGAGCTATCGATTGCGAGAGAAGCGGAAGGCGGGGCTCTTCAAGTCCCCTGTCGGTGCCGCGGCCCAGTCGGAGTCATAGCGCCATCACATGCAGATTCAACTCGGGGGAGGGGTCAATTTCACATCAGAATAAAAGGGTCAACTTCGGCTGATGATTGACAGCGATTTCCCGCATGACGTCATAGTTCTTTTCCAGCCCCAGAATCAGAGCCTCTTCGAACCCTTTGAAGGCTCCTGCATTCTTGCTGAGATTCTGCCTTCTCGCTTGCAAGAAACCGAACAACACCACGGCTGAGCCGGCCTGTTGACTCGAAGACACGAGCATGTCGAGATTCCGTCGGAACCCTTCGGGCGCCTGCATTCGTACCCGTTCAAGCGCCGTTTTCGGATCCACTTCCCAAAACGGCTCCGTCACGACGACCGCACCGATCGGCTCCAGCCACCTGGAGTAGACGTATTTTGCTGTGCTGCTGTGCCGCAGCAGAAATTTCTCTCCTGGGCGTGGAATCTCACCCGCCCCATACCGTCTGAAGTGGGTATATTCGGGAGTGTAATTCCCGAAAAAAAGCGGCAGTACGTCGTTGC
Source organism: Nitrospira sp. ND1 (assembly GCF_900170025.1). Taxonomy (NCBI): domain Bacteria; kingdom Pseudomonadati; phylum Nitrospirota; class Nitrospiria; order Nitrospirales; family Nitrospiraceae; genus Nitrospira; species Nitrospira sp. ND1. The sequence goes on from NZ_FWEX01000006.1 coordinate 985,545, forward strand.
CGCCGCCATGATAGATCACGATATCGGGCTGGAGAAAACGATGTCGAAACACATAGCCGGCGAGCGCCTCGGCGCTGGTTCCGTAGTTCAGTCCCGCATTGACTACCTGAACCGTCTTCTTCGAAATCGTCTTGAGTTTAGCCTCGAGGCAGGCCACCCACGTATCCGCCGGGTTCTTCACGAACGGCCACATGAAGGTCGTCGATCCCCCCAGCACCAGAATTCGAATGGTGTCCGGTGGTTTTGCGACAGTGAATTCTCTATTCCGATAGCCAAGCGAATTGGTCTGTTGATACCCGTCCGTCGTCAAATTGGGCAGATGCGTGTAGAGCAAGTAGGGATGGGACGCGAGTGACGCGCTCTCTCCGTTTACATCAGAGCGAACGGTCGGCTGTTGCCCCAGGTACAGATCGATGATCCGCTTTCCATTCGAGAAGGGCGTGCGCTCATAGAGGTACCCTGTGACCCATTCCAGAACGATAATCGAACAACTAACGCTGGCTAGCCACAGACATGCCAGGAAGAGGATTCGACGGGCCCGTGGCCATCGTGTTCGTCCGGTCAGCATCACCACCGCCTTCCGGAAGGTAGAGTGCCACCCTCAACGGATCTTACTCAGAGGAATCCCGGTTAACACCGGTTGCCGACCACCCATCGGCAGACAGAGTGTGGGCTGGCCACCCCCCGTCGCTCCTCGCGTAACGGCATCGACCTGATCATGCACGTATTCGCAGAGTTCCCCGGACAACACAGTCCCGCTTTTGTCGAGATCGGCCGCTCCGCGCAACCCCTTCAGCAGGAAATATGTGAACAACCCATGTTGTCCCGGCTGATAGGCTTGCGCCTCCTGTAGGCCGGAGTTTCCGATCATCAGCATGACCCGATCCGGCTCCCCGCTTGAATCCTGTTGGGTCCATCGCGGAGGGACCACCCGGCCCGGATCGGAACCGGACGACGGCTCCAGGGAGAGATCCAGCATCAACACGGCTTGCTTCACGGAGGCTTTGGTCAGAGCCCGCTGAAGCCGGGCGAGGGAAAACATCCGGGATGCACCGGCTCGCGTCCCATCGTAAGGCAACAACGAGACGATCCCGGTCTCTTGATCCACCACAGCCCGGCCGGACAGATAAATATACACCGTCGCCTGCGGACTGCCCTGCTTGGGCAACCACTGCTCAAACACTTCGATCAAGTCATCTCTAAGCGCTTTGGCGTCGGACAGCACCTTCACCTTGTGCGGAGGAACGCCCAGAACGGTCTTGAAGTACCCGCCCATGACATCAGCATCGTGTGCGGCGAACTTCACCGTCGGCACGGCCGGATCCCGGAACGCGCCGATACCGATCGCGATCCCGACACTGTTCGGTTGCGCCGACTTTCCATTCCTGCTCGGGAGTTGGTCCACATCTACCGACAATACCTCTACAGCGGCACCGGCATCAGGATGTATCGCGACAAAAAACTTCTTTGCTGACGGGAGCAGGACGTTGGATGACGCTCGCAGGGCACACATCAACTCGGCCTGCTCGGCGTCTGCGACCGCCCCCACCTTGCCGTCAACGGCCACGCGGCGAACTTCACCCGGCTGCAGCGTCCCCAACGAGACCGGCGACTTGAGGCCTCCGACGATCGCGGCATGACCGCTCAATTCAACCTCGACTCCCTCCGCAACTACAGCCCCCTCGTTCTTGACTTCAAACTCCACACTGAACGACTCACGTTGTTCCAGAACATGATTCTGGTTATCGTCTCGGATGATGGTCCGGAACGAGAGTTGAGTCATCCCGGATCGGATAGCCGAATCCGGGGCTGCGGCCTGCGGCGTGGAGCCGGCAGCGGATTGCAAGGGAGCTACCGGAACCACCGGTGTGGCCGCCAATGGAGCCACTGCCGGTGTCGCAGGCGGCACGGGAGCAGACTGCATGGTTCCCTTGTCGCCGCTCTTTCTGAACTGTGCCTGCTCGCGAATTTTGGTGGCAGTGCCAAGCTGTTGCGCCATACCTTCCACAAGCTTGGCGGCCGCCTCTTCCGCCACTTTGTCGAGGCCGCTGATACTGCAGGTGTCGGCCCGCGTCTCGACTTCTCCGGTCGCAGCGCTCTGCAATTTCTTGCTCACAAGGACCGTGCCGTGGTGATCGGTATACGAAAACTCCATCCCCAGCGTCACCGTCGCAGGATAGGATTTATTGGCCTTACGAGGAATGAACAGATCCACCTGGCGGACTCCTAACGCGGTATCCACCACACCATCCACGGCACCAGTCGATGGGCCTGGTTCAAGGTGCACGCGTTCGAATACCTGCCCCATGCGCTTTTTCAATTGCGTCTCTAACCCGTCACGAATGGGCAGGGTGAGGGCCTGGCCACAGGCATCGCGATAGTCTAGCGACGCCGCAGCGATACTGTGATCCATCCGAAGCTGGACGGTGAGTGGGAGATTGTAATGAGTGGGCAGGCTGCTACGCTGACCGAAGAATTGGCATCCGCTCGACACCCATACCACGAACAGCAGAAAGGCGAGAGGACACCTCGACAGCCGCCGCACACTTGGTCCTATTCCTGGGCACATAGATGACTGCACAATAGTTTCGTTATACCGAATCTCACAAAGACATAACAACCGACGCGATGCCGCGTTGACAGTCCTCCTGTGCTCGGCTATGGTCCAGCGCGTGAACGCTGCGAGTCCTTCAACTCACCGCTCAACACCCGCATGGTCCTGGAGCGCGGTGGCCGACCTGATCCGACTGCGGAATCAATCCGGCACCTGGCTCTTACTGTTGCCCAGCCTGTGGTCGTTAGTCCTGGCAAATCAGGGCCGTCCACCGATGTGGCTGTTGGGCGTCTTTACGTTGGGCGCCTTCGTGATGCGGAGTCTCGGCGTGGTCTTTAACGACCTGGCCGACCGCAATTTCGACAAACACGTCGCACGCACACGCACTCGACCGCTCGCCGCAGGCCGCCTTGCGCCCAGACAAGCGCTGCTCGTCGCACTTGGCCTGGCAGTGATCGCGGCCGCTCTGGTGATCACACTCAATCCCTTCACGATGCTACTGAGTCCTATCGCTCTCTTTCTGGCAGCGATCTATCCCTTCAGTAAGCGATGGATTCAGATTCCGCAAGGGGTGCTGGGCATTGCCTTCGGTTGGGGAGCCGTGATGGCATGGGCGGCCTCGCGCGGCTCGATCGAAGCGCCGGCGTGGTGGCTCTTTGCCGCGACGACCTGCTGGGCCATCGCGTACGACACAATTTATGCGCTGCAGGACTGCGAGGATGATCGCCGCATCGGAGTGAAGTCGTCGGCACTTCTCTTCGGTGAGGCCGTCCCGGTCGCCGTCGGAGTTTTCCTTGTGGGGATGGTACTGTGCCTGGTAGTGGCCGGACAGTTGTCCGGCCTCGGGATGGGATATTATCTAATATTGGCCCTGCCGACCGGAGTCTTCCTCTGGCAGGTACGACGATTACAAGCGCCCGTCACTCCGCACATCGCCTTCGCCATGTTCAAACAGCATGTCTATTCCGGCGTGGCGATCCTCGTCGGTATCTGGATCGGCACCTTTAATCAGACTCCCTAGCCGGCTATTCGCCCACCTTCCCGAGTGGCTGGTCAGGCTTCGGAGCGCGGAGGGTTTTCAGATAGAGAGCCACAGCCTTTGCATCCGCATCGTTCAATCCCAAGCTGGGCATACGCGTATCAGGCTTCATGGCTTGCGGGTTGCGCAGCCATCGGTAGACCCAGGTGGGATTCAGACGGTATCCGGCACGATCCAGCGCAGGCCCGACCTTTCCACCCTCGTCGCCGATCTTGTGGCATCCATTGCACCCATACTTGGTCACATAAATCTGCTTGCCGACTTCCACCAGTTTCGCGGCGGCATCCGGCTTCATATTCAGATCGGGACGCGCAATGTTTACGCCCTTGCCGGGCCTGGTCGTAAAATTCGCCAGTGCGGCCGTGGCCTGGTCGAGTTCCTTTTTGGCCTGCCCCATTGCCTGCATTTCTTTGGCATAGGCGTTATCGTCGACTTCAACACCCTTCTTGTCGGCTTCGTCGCTGGCTTTCTTCTCCGCTTCCTGAGCCACCCGTTCCGCTTCCTTAAATTTCTGATCGGCTGCCTGCTGGGCGGCTTGAAGGTCTTTCTTTCGACCTTCAACATTGAACTCTAATTTCTTTCCATGCAACGAGCGCACATATCCGACGATGCCCCAGATCTCTTCCTCTGACAGCGTGTACTTGAAGGTCGGCATGGTCGGAACGGCAAATTCATCATCACCGATCTTTTCCCCGCCTGGTCCTGTGTCCTTCATATCGCGGGAAATGGTGTTAAAGATTTCCTCATCCTTAAAGGTGCCCATTTCGTCTTTATTGGAAAGGTCTTTGGGCTTCGGGTCCGTCATGGACGACCAATTGAACCCTTCGTTCTGTCTGCCATTTTCACCGTGGCAATGCATGCAATAGTGAGCATAGAGCTTCTTGCCCTTCGCGGATTGTTCGTTCTGAAACATCGAACAACCCCCGGCTCCAATGAGGCCCGAGAGTCCCACCACCACTGCGACCGCTCCAAATACGCGTATTCTTCGCCACGCCCTCATGCTCACGACCCTTTCTTTAAACGTCTCACGAGGACCAACTCAAAGCCCAGCGCTAAGGCCACCGCGAGTAATGCATACATGTACGGCGAATAGTCCGGCGGCGCATCGGCCCGGAAATACCACCAGGACGAAATAGCTTTTTCAGAGCCCTTTTCCTTCGGCTGGCCGGTCTCCATCTTCTTGCCGTCCCAGACGGCGAAAGCGATGCTCGCGAATGTCCCTGGCTTGAACTGGGTATCTTCGGCCACATGCTCCGTGCTTAACGGACGCGAGAAAACCACTTTCCAGACGCCACCCTGGTAGACACCTTTGGCTTTGACATCCTGGTGGGCATGAGGCTTCAGCGTTCCGAACCCTTTTGCACCAAGGTCTGCGCCCTTGCCGTCCTTGTTCTTCCAATACCAGATATTGACCGGGCCGCCCTCCACCTGAGCCATGGGCTGGCCGTGGGCGAAATGGGCCTTGGTATCGCCGACCATGAACTCCAAGGCTGCTGCGTCCTCCGGGTCTTCAGACGGATCCGAATACTCCAGAAGAATCGCCACCGTGGTCCCGTCATGAAGTCCGCGAACCTTGACGCTCTTGGCCGTGACGTCGGTAATACGAACCGGCCAATGCACCTGAGGAGACATTGGGAATTCCGATACCGCCGCCGTGGCCCAGGCCGCTGCCGTCGGATCATCTGCCGGAAGGGATCCTTTCACGAGCGCGGCGCGCACCGACACGCTCTGCTGGCTATAGGCCGGCTGCACCTCGGCGGCCACGCACAGCCCCAGAAGGCCGACGGCTCCAACCCACCATCTGTTTCCTACGCTCCTCACTCGTGCCATACGCTCCCCTTAATTGCTCAGCAATCTCTGATCGGAGGAATTACTCGGACTCATCCCACGTTCTTGGTTTCTGTCCGGCCCCGTCATATTCGCCCATAATAACTTTCCAGATATCCTCATCGGACATTTCCAGTTCCCATCGCGGCATAGCCGTCTTCCATGGCATCCCTTCGACAGGAAGGCCTACGCCTCCCTTCTTGATCCGCCAGAAGAGATAGCTTTCCTGCAGCATGGCGATCGTCGTCGGATCCTTAAAGTTAGCCGGCGGTGGCGTGAATCCCGCCGCAGCGAAACCCTTACCATCGAAGTTGCCGTGGCATGGCGAGCAACGCGAGGCGTAGAGCCCCTTGCCATAATTAATATTGTCCAGCGTCTTCGGAACGGGATTGGAAAGACCGGTATACTCACCGGGAGGAGCGGGATGAATCGTGCGATTTTCACCCGGTGGTGCATCACTGGAGGCCGTGCTCCCGTAGGCCTGCCATCCGACGAGCAAGGGGAATAAGGCCAACACGAGATACCGTGCTCCACTCAGGGCCCCACCACCTTCTCCAGTGAGAAAGCGCAGGATCGGTCCAAAAAATGCGTCTTTTGATGCCCCGCTGAGCGTAGCAAAAATGACAATCCCGGCCGTCGTCAGCATCAGGTACAGGAAAATCAAGCTTGAGGGCAGCGGCGCGGAATGCGGCAGATTCGGGACAATAAACTTTAAGAACAGATAAATACAGACCGTCAGAATAATCGGTCGAACGAGTACGCCTCCCATAACCACCCTCCTCTACTTCACCGACGACTATCGAGCCTGTGCCACCGCCAGCGCCCCGGCATCAGCCGCTTTGACCGGCGCCGGTGTTGCCCGCGGCAAATCCAATTCCGTCGGACTCACGCTGATCGGCTCACCGCTCATCTGTTGCAGGAATGCAATGACCGACAGAATTTCGTTCTTGGACAGGCCGATTGGATTCTTGTTGATATACGGCATCCGGGCCGGATACTCCTTCGGAACTCCCTCGTGTCGGTAGTCCAGATAAAGATACGCTTGCGGCTCGGTCAGACTCTCAAAAATAAACTCGCGGGACAGCTTGGCCCCGATTCCCTTCAGATCCGGACAGCGTGCCGATTCGCTCGGGCCGATAGAATGGCAGAGCGCACACTGGCCCTTGCTGAAGAAGATCTTCTGCCCGATCGTCGCCATGTCCGTCGGCGTCTTGATATCGGCGATGTTGATGCTTTCTTCAGCAGGCGGCAATGAGGCCATCTGGGGAACGGCCAGAGCGACCAATGAAAACAGTCCTAGCACGATCGCCACGAAACCAATGACCCGAATGAATTGCCCCTTGATGAACAGGAGGATCACGGTTCCGAGTCCGACGACACAGAGACCGATTAACTGCAGTTTGACTACTTCACTCATAAGTCCTCAACAAAGGATAATGATCACGACCCACCCCTGGTAACCAGGGGAAGATCATCTTCCCGATCAGACCGGACGTTTTTCCTCAGAAGCATCGGCCTCAGGCCCATCCAGCGCCGGCGACCCGCCGGCCATCGCGGGTATGGCTCCTGGCTCGACCGAACCTTTGGTACTGGCAGCGGCCTTGGCCTTGTCTCCCATCGTGGCAACCCAGAAAATAAAAGCCACCAACATACAGAACAAGAACGTGTTCAGCGCCATCAGCGCGGCCGCATAACCAAGCGCGGGAGAAAACGCGTACTGGGAGGAATCGCGCATCACACCGTAGATGTGCCAGTGAACGCGGGATGAAGAACGCGCATAGCCCATGAGGGTCATGAGCAGGATGACCATGACCGCGTTCAATACCAGCGCATAGCCGGCGCGTGGTGGCATTCTTCCCCACACCATTTCGGTGGTGGTCTTGGCGCTCTTGAGAAGGAGCGCAGTGAGCGGAGTAATCGTCAACATCACAAAGATGACGATACCCACCTGGGACGTAGAGAAGTAATTGATACGGATAATAGCGGGAACGAAATAACCCCAGACACCGAGCACGATGACTGCTATGGCTGCCAACCCGAGCACACCTCCCATCAGAGCCTTGGCGGCCTTGGCCCATCCTGCGGTGTCTTGCTTACCGGCACGCCAATACATAATGAAGCTCATGAATGTGACGAGCACCATGAGATTGGAAACGGTCATTTTGGCCGACATGACGCCGAATACGCCCAACAAAGGATGGTGCGTGCCGCCCATCTTTTGGGCCTCTTCCAAGCTGGCAACGAGGGAGTGCGGGGTCATCCACACACCGAGGCAGAGCAGAAGAATGATCAACATCGCCATAATCGGTTTGCGATATTGCGTTTCCGACCCCGGAATTCGATGGGTGATTCCGAGCCAGAAGTAGTAGTTGGAGCCCAGGAAGAGCACACCGATCAACATGGCCTGCAGAATGAACAACCAGGAGAGGAATCCGCCCATGAGCGTGATACCCATCTGCTGGTTGTACTGATAAATTTCCCGCATCAGCCAGTACCCGGCGAATGGAAGAGGCAAGAGTCCGAACACGCCGATAAAGTTCCCGACGTATCCCATCCAATCGTAGTGATAGCGCTCTTCCTGGCTCTTGGCCGACAGATACCGGATGCCGGCGTACGCGCCACAAATATAACCACCGAGCACCACGTTGGCGATCAAGCGGTGAATGTTGACCGGCCACCAGGTCGGATTCCACGTCGCCGCCCACGCCCGCGCGAAATCGCTGCCCTCCGAGATCACCACTGGACTGGACTGGAACGTCGCCCACGAGTTGGGCACGATCATGATAAAGAACGCGAACACGTTGAGGAGAAATCCCAGGAAAATGTGAAACTTCTTCCCGCTACCCTCGGCCATGGCGTCCCACCCGTACCAGTACAGGTACAGCGTGGCCGTTTCCACAAGGAAGAGACCGCAATAGACGAGAAAGGATGGGAAAAAGATATCCGTGAGATAAGCCATCAACTTCGGATAGAAGCCGATGAGCAGGAACAACAGGATACCGCCGAACAGTGCCGTCGTGGCGTATGAAGACGTCAAGAGCTTGGTAAACTCTTTGGCCAGCTTGTCATAACGCTTATCGCCTGATTTCCAGCCGACGATTTCGCACAACCAGGCAAAGATCGGCACGCCAAGCACGAAGCCGGCGAGGAGCAAATGGAGCTGGGCGATAATCCAGACAAGGTTTCGACTGCCGATATACGGAATATCTCGATACGCGGTCGGAGCCTGCGGGGCAGCTTCCTGAGCAAGGGCCGCATCCGGCATTCCCACCCATGCCAGCAGTGCCGCACATCCGGCCAACAGGGCCACACGGCCTGCGATTTGGCTCCCGTGATTGGTGACGATCTGACCCCGGTTCATCATTGTTCTCACCTCGTCATTCGCCATGATGTCATTTGCCGCTTCCCGCCGGTTTCCCAGCTGCTGATTGCGAAGGCTTGCCGTCGCTCTTGGGAGAGCCATCCTTGGCACCGGCTTTGTCCTTGCCGCCCTTCTGCTTGTCTTTTTCGTCTTCTGCCGTTCGCTGTTCGATCGCGGCAATCTTCAGCTCTGCGTCCTTGAACGCCTTCTCTCCCTTAGAGAGGGACTTTTGAGCATCAAAGGGCGGAGCAGCCTCCACAGTGGCAGGTTTACAACATTCGTGCGGATGGGGAGTCGACACCGGAAGCACGGCCCAGAATAGGAGACTCAATACTGCGCCCGCGGCGGTGAAGGCGGTCAACATCAAGCTCTGATCGGCGGGCACCCGGATCATATCCCAACGCGATATGAGATCTTGATAGGTGTCTCCCGCTGGTTGGGCACCGGCAGCACGACCTTCAACCAGTTTCCCAAGAATCGACAGGCCGACAAAGGTCAGCGCCAGAAGCACGACGAATGCCGCACTGCCCCAGGCCGTGAATTCCAGACCGATTCGCTCAGCGACCGGCATAGCCTTGAGCATATCCATATCCAAAATGGATTTCGTAATTGAACGGGCGAGATCGGTCGCGCCGCCCTGTACCACCCACAAGAAGGGAAGGTAGATCGCCCCGGCGACCGCAAATCGAACCCACAGCCCAATGCCCAGTGAGTCGGGGGGCTCGAGCCGCAAGCGCTCCAAAAACACGGTACGGGCGACCAAGCCCAAGGACCAAATGTCGATTGGAATGGAGAGCAGGAACAATAAGGGAAGCCCGATCCCTTCCCCGAAATGGAACCCGACACCTAGGGAGATCACGAAGAATGCAAAGACGCTGACCGGAGTCATGAGCAACATCAGGAATGTAATCCCGAGTTTCGTCTCCAGATGGATCGTCCCCATCGCCATAAACAACATGGCAAACGCCATCTTGATCGGCAGGGCGGTCCAGCAGGCCGGCCAGAGAATGCTAAGCCCTAATTTAAATGACGACATCGTCTCTCGACCAGTCATGTGCCCAAACCCCTCCGCCTATTCGAGAAATTCGCGGTTGATGATTGCCGCCACGGTGAAAATCAGAATGCTCGCCATGACCACAATCCATCCGATCAAGGCGATCGGTCGCTTGAAGATATTGCGTTCCGGGCTGCGATCGATGAACGGCAATGCCGCGAGCAACGCCATGAACGCGCCCGGCAAGGCAATGGCGCCGAGGAACTGCCCGAACTCTCCGGCAAACACCTTCAGACGCAGCAGTTGGAACAAGAAGAGGAAGTACCATTCCGGTTCCGGGTGGTAATCTCCGGGATCCGGCGTGGCCTCTTCGAGGAGCACAATCGGCTCCCAGAACGCGAGGCTACAGATACACAGGAAGACCGCGACCATCCCAACAATGTCTTTCCAGATTTGACGGGGAAAGAAATAGTCGGTCTTGGCCTTAATTTCTTCCACGCTGCCCCGGAAGGGTCCGGCAGGGCCAGCCTTACGGAACAGGAACAGATGCAGTCCCGCGAGCCCCATCAAGGCCGCCGGAAGAACCATGACGTGAATGACGAAGAAGCGACTCAGCGTCATCTGGCCTGGCGTCGCGCCGCCCTTCAGGAAGCGCGCCATGAAGTCGCCGAGAAGCGGCGTCTTGTCCATGATCTCAACACCGACCGTCGTGGCCCAGTAGGCCCGTTGATCCCACGGCAGTAGATAGCCGGTAAAGCCGAATCCCATGACAATGCCGAAGAGGGCCAAACCGACCAACCAGATGAGTTCGCGCGGTTTCTTGTAGGCGCCCCAGAGAAAGACTTGGGACATATGGGCGAACACGCACACGACCATCGCCGTGGATCCCCAAAAGTGATAGCTCAACAAGAACCAGCCGTAATCCACCGAGTGGATGATGTATTGGGTGCTCGCATAGGCATGGTCGGCCGTCGGCACGTAATAGAACATCAACAAAATGCCAGTAACCGCCTGCATGATGAAAATAAAGAGCAGGACGGAGCCAAATACATACGCCCATCGCGACCCGCCTGGGACGGGCTCGTTGAGCATTTTGGCTTGCAGAGTCTTCAGCCCGACGCGTTCGTCGACAAAGGCGAAGACTTTTTCAATGGCTGAGGGCTGAGTGGTCGTCGGCTGCGTAGTCGTATCCATTTAGACAATCCGAACCTGGGCCTTGGTGCCCGCCTTGAATTCCATATCGATAATGGTGATGTCGCCCGCTGCAGTAACCTTAATCGGGAGCGGATCCAACGCACGCGGAGCCGGCCCATCAAGGACCTTTCCGGCTGCGTCATAGATGCTCAAGTGACAAGGGCACAGAAAGACCTGGCCGAGCGCCTTATGCGTTCGCCACTTGAAACCGCACCCCAGGTGAGGACACTTGCCGGAATACGCGATGTAGGGCACGTCTTTCTTGTTGGTCCAGATGACCTTTCCGGCCGCGTCGTGAAACTCCATGTCTTTACCCTGATAAATCGTCTCCAGCACCTTTGGAGTCGCCTTCAAGACCCAGACGTTTTTGTCGATTTCCTGCTCCGGCATGTAGGCTTCTTTAATTTTTCTTTTGAACTTGAACTGCACGCCGACGTCATCCTGCTTGATCTTTCCGGAGTTGCCGATCTTGAGCCATTGATTGTCGAAGGGGGAATACATCGGCTTCATCAGGTATCGCAGCACGGGAAATGCGATCGGCAAACCGATGAGAAATCCGATGGCGTGAGTGAAATTCATGAAGAAGGTCCGCCGCTTGACGCTGCGCTCAAGCTCCGGGAAGGGAACCAGCACTTCACCCGGAGTGACATGGATGCGCTCCTCCAGGTGAGCAATTTCCACCTCATGAGTGGTCACATACTCGTCACGCTTAAACGCCGGAAGTGCCGTGTACTCTGCCGAGGTGCCACGGAGCGTCACGACCTCTTCGGCGACTCCTTGCACCTGCCCCATAGGGACCTGGCGCTCGACCGAATCCGCTGCGCCGGCGCCGACCACGATATGGCTAATCTCGTGGGAGAGCGGGTCCATAATGACCCTGCGCACCTCCCCGACTTCACCGTCCGTACATCGAACTTTGGATTTCAGTTTCGGCTGCATGATGCTCACTTCATCTTGATGGGCTTCGGAGTATTGACCGAAGCATTCTTGTAACTGGCCAACCAACCCGCCAGCGCCTGCACATCCTTGGGCTCCATCAGGTCCTTGTACTTGTCGGGCATCTTCCCTTTTTCGTACTCCTTCTCGAAGCCTTCGGCCTTATAGCTCTTCGGGTCGAGAATCTTTATCGCGATTTCCTCAGCCGACAGGAGGTTGCCAATGTTGTCCAATTCCGGGCCACGCTTCTTACCGCCTTCGCCGTTCAGCTTGTGACAGTTGTAGCACTCCTGAAGTTGCCATTGCTCCTCACCGAGCTTGGCGATATCACCACCCGCAGCGGCTGTCGTCGCCGTCGGTGCAGCCTCTCCACCGGCCTTTTGATCCGCCGGAGCCTGCGCAGCACCCAACGCCTGCAAACGCGCCGTCAGTTCTTTGGCCTTTTCATCGAGCGCCTTGGCGCGCTGCAACAGAACCTCGACTTTGCCGGCCTCGTAATGTTCTCGCTTCGGCTTCAAGATCTTGTCGATCTTGCCTTTTTCGTCTTCCGGATCAAACTGCGGCCATACAGCGCCACCTGCAATATAGGCGACCGATAGAATGGCGTAGAATACGACGAGGGCTCCCGCAGCTTTTCCCCCGCTGATCGGCTTGAGCGGAGGGAGGTCGAGAATAATAAAGACGACGGCGCCGAGCATGGCATAGCCAAAAAACAGCACCTGGAACACAAACGGAAATCCCAGTGCGTTGGTGGCTCCGAACAGAATTCCGCCGATCACGATTCCAACTAGCGACTTCTTAATCACGTTTCCCATGAGTACCCTCGTTTATCGCCCTTCGAGTATTGTGAGCGCTTACTTAGCACCGGCCGGCACAGGGCTCCCCTCGTGCGCATGGCCCTTCGAATCCGAGGGGCGCAATGTCACGATGATGGCAAAGCTGACCACGGCAAAAAAGGTCACGGTAATGCCTGTAATCCACCAGGCCGAGTAAGACAGCGTTGGCGTGAAGGACTCGGCGGTAAAATCAGGCAGCAGGTTGTAGGCGTGAAAATACTTCCGCAACAACGATCGTACGGCACCCATCAGCCCCATGGTCCAAATGGCGCTGAAGGCCAGGAAGACCAAAACGAACTGTGAGGCGAAATCGATCTTACCCCACACAATGGTCCCCTGCGAAACCGCACGGTTGTAGATGACATAGTTCACCACCGTCACGAAGATCAAGGTGAACGCGGCGGAGTTTTTCGCCGGCATCAGTGCAAGGAAATTCCAGTCGGATGGCAATTCCAACTCCGCAACCAACTTGGCCCCAGTGGGCACAAAACCGTGCGGCGTCATCCAGATCGCATTTCCCACGACTACCATCAAGAAGCCGACCTTGATGACCGTGCTGGACGATACTGTCAGAGGTATAAATCGCCCCAGAATAACGGGCGCCAACAGGAGCGGCACGAGGAACGCCAGCGATGTCGCATCAGGCACTGGATAGTCGGTCAGGACCTTGGTCATGACGATCGGCAGCAACACCATCACGATCGGCGCGATCACGGTCATACGGACCCGCTCCACCCCCTCGATCCGCTTCATGCTCAACCAGATATAGTAATTGCTGGCCAAGAAAATCAGGCCCACCATGGCGCCCTGCATTTCGAAGAACATCGAGAGCTGGTCGGCCATCATGTACGGACAAATTGAGGCGTCGTAGTCGCAGAGCTCATAGGACAGCAAATAACCCATAAACGGCAAGAACAAGAGCGCGCCGACACCGATCATGTTGCCGACAAACCCCATCCAATCGTAGTAGGCCCGCTCTTCTTCCTTCTTCGAGCCCATGAACATGTAGGCGGCAATCAGGCCGGCGATGAATCCGCCGAACGTCACGTTACCGACAAGCCTATGGAGATTAAGCGGCATCCAACTATAGTTGAACACCTTATCCCACAGGGAAGCGGTCGCCAGGAATTCCGCCGGCGAGACGCCCTCGGCCCTCACAGGGGTATTCATGAAGGAGGTCGGACCGTCGATCACGAACAGCGTGATCGAACCGATGAGATTCAACAGCACGCCCAGTGCGATATGGCGCGCCTTCTTCTCACCCTTCCACGCATCCCACGTATAAAAATACATGTAGAGGATGATGGTCTCGCCGATAAACAACAGCGGATACACCACCGCAAATATCAGGAAGAAGTGATTGATGAGCCAGGTCGTGAACTGTGGATAGGTTGCGAGCAACACGAAGATAAAGAGACCGCCCGTTAATGCCGTCATGCTGTAGAGAATGACCGTGACCTTGGTGACCTCTTTCGCCAGCCGGTCATAGCGTGGATCCTGCTTGCGATACCCCAACCATTCCGAGATGACGACGAAAATCGGGGCCCCCAGAATGAATCCCGCAAAGAGAATGTGGAGCTGAGCGACGATCCATACCGCCGTGCGATTCCCGGTATAAGGGAACTCCACGGGGGGCGCACTGGGAGCCTGGGCGTATGCCACACCTCCCAATATCGCCACTAGCGCGAACATAACCAACAAACAGCGCTGCCAGATTTTCATGATGTCTCGCCGCTCCTCCTCATTCCAACCGATTGACCCATGACTCGAACCGAACCCGGCGTGAGTTACTTCACCTGATCAGCAGGTACCCAATCCTTCTTGTTGGCATCCCAGCCCTTACCCGCCAAACCGAAGGAACGTTCAAACGCCAAAATCTTCCAACGATCCTCTTCGGACAACTTGCTCTTCCAGGGCTTCATCTTGGTGTTGGGAACGCCCTCAGAAATACGCCAGAACCAAACCGAGTCAGAATACAACTTCATGCGATCGCCATTGCGGAAGTCCCGGGCGCCCGCCTTGACCGGCTTGCCGTCCTTACCATGGCAACTGGCGCAATTGACGTCGGGGTTCTTGCCGCCGATGTACAACTCCTTACCTTCTTCGATAATTTTCGGATCCGTCCACCAACCGGCAGGCATATGCTTGTCGGCATACTCCGCGGGAGCGGGTGGCGGCGGAACTACGGGGCCTTCGCCTCCCCCTTCACCACCGCCGCAGGCGGCGACGCCAAAACCGAACCCAAGAATGCCGACCATCAGAGCCAATCTCTTCATGCCTGCTTGTTTCATAAAAAAGTTCCCGCTCCTTTCTTCATGCCGGCGCCCTCTCAAGCACCAACACCTATTACCATCGACAGAAAAAAAAGACGCTTCCCTGCGGCGCAACGAGCAGCCACAGCAAAAGCGTCAAGACTCACAATACAACGAGGTCACGTTTGGACTTCCCCGCCTACTTCTTGCTAATCGATCCGGCGAGGAACAATGCCCCACGGACCGTGCCCTATTTCTGCCGCTTCCCCTGTCCCTTCTTTCGCCGTTGCTCTTCTCGCATCCGCTTGCGGGAGATCTTTAGCCCAATCCATCCCACAATAGCAACAGCCGCGATCCCCAGCCCGTACAACAACCACTGCGGAGGACCAAGATCGCGCTCACACCCACTTCCGAAATCAACCCGAAGCTTACGTTCCGTCTCCAGATCGTTCGGGTCGAACTGGATTTTATAATTCTTTTGCTCCCCGCCGACTTCAACTAACAACGGGTCGCCCACATTATCATTGTGAAGATGCAGGGTGACTTTATAGTACCCGTCACCATCGGTCGTCACAGTCTGGCCGACCGTGATCCGCGTATCTTTTACCAGCACCTCAACATTGGCGCCGGGTCGACCGTCTTTGCCACACACAAAACCTTCGACGGTAAATCGATGGTCGGCTGCGTGGCTCGCGAACAAGACCGACGGCACAAACAACGTCGAGATCAGGCCCCAAACGACAACGACGCGCCAGGCGGTTTTCCGACTAATTGCTCTCCGCCATCGCATACGTATGACCCGTGTCGGACTTGTTTTCGGCCTCACAAACATCCCGCCCACAGCCATGCTACGAGAGGCCTCATCGACACGGACACGACCCAAATTTGAGGCCGATTCTTCTAGCATAGCCCCCCCTCTTTGTCAACAAATGGATGGAGTTAAACGGAGGGAGCCACGACGAAATGCGCGATGAAAATTGGGGACGCGTGAAGGGCAATTAAAGCCGCTGGCCAGAACGAGCCGGTACAAGAAAACGAACGACGGCCACTCGCGCGCCAGCAAGCTGACGGCTCACAGATGGCCGCGGGATTTGGCTTCCGCAGCGGCGCGATCAATATCCTTCCGTCGTTCCGATTCCTTTTTTGCGCTCCAGGCTTCCCAGGACTTGCCTGTGGCCGTGTCCTCACCGGTGAAGGCGATCGCGACCATCTCAGAAAACGGAATCGTCAGCGTTCCGCTGCTGGTCGCCGGAAAGATTTCAATGGTGGGTTGCTCACCCGTCGCGGTGCGATTAAAGAGGTATCCCGTCACATGCCCCCCCGACTTCAATTCCACGGTGATATCTCCCCGGTAATCAAATGCCAGCTCGATCGCCTCTGCCAGTTCCGTGAGGGAGGCCGGCCGAAAGACCCGGCCTTCAAGACTGCCGGTCTCCGGCGCATGGTACTTCGCGTCGGTCATAAGTATCTCTTATCGTCTAGAGGGTGATGCGTGAAGCGTTCGGCCGGCTCAGCGACCGAACCGCTTCACCGCTGCAGGAATCACGATATTCTTCGCCCCGGTTAGCGCGCATTCGGCAACAGGGTGATCTTCACGGTCTTGGCAAAGCCGGAGAACGACCCGAACGTATCCTCCACTGCCGAAGCCTCATATCCGCAATGCACCATGCAATCCGCGCACTTTTCGTTGCGCCCGGTGCCATAGGAATCCCAATCCGTCTGTTCCATCAACTCCCGGAAGCTCGACACATAGCCCTCCTGCAGCAAATAGCAGGGGCGCTGCCAGCCAAAGACGTTGTACGTGGGGTTCCCCCAGGGCGTGCATTGATACTCGCGCTTGCCCATGAGGAACTCCAGGAACAGCGGCGACTGGTTGAACTGCCAGCCGCGCTTCCGATTGCCCAAAATCTTGGAGAACAATTCCGTGGTACGACTGCGCTTGAGAAAATGCTGTTGATCCGGGGCCTTCTGATAGCTATACCCGGGCGAGATCATCATACCCTCGACGCCGAGCCCCATCATTTCATCGAAAAACTTCCGGACCCGCTCGGGATTCGCATCGTCGAACAACGTCGTGTTGGTCGTGACGCGATGACCCCGCTTGAGCGCCGCCTTGATCGCCTTCACCGCCACATCGTAGACGCCGTCCCGGCAAACTGCCAGGTCGTGCTCATCCCGCAGGCCGTCCATGTGCACGCTGAACGTCAGAAATTTCGACGGCGGATATTCGTCCAGTTTCCGTTCCATCAAAATGGCATTCGTGCAGAGATACACATACTTCTGACGCTCCACGAGCCCCCGCACGATCTCAGGCATCTCGGGATGGATCAGCGGCTCACCGCCCGGAATACTGATGATGGGCGCCGCGCATTCGTCGGCCGCAGCCCAACATTGCGCCGGGGTCAACCGCTTATCCAGGACATGATCCGGATATTGAATCTTGCCGCACCCCGCGCACGCGAGGTTGCAACGAAACAGGGGCTCGAGCATGAGCACGAGCGGATACCGTTTGACCCCCCGGAGTTTCTGGGTCAACACGTACTTGGTCACTGTATACATCTGGGAGACTGGAACAGCCATCCCTCTCTCCTATTCTGGTGAATGTGAATGTAACGTACGACTGAGACTGCCGGCCTTCTAGCAGACAAACCGCGCGGATTCTACCATTGCGATTGAAAAATCGTCAATTTCGGCGGGATCAACCGGGCAGACCGGCATTTCTTCTGGCGCGCGCCTCCAGCCCGTAGGCCAGGATGATCGCGAGACACGCCCCCAACAGACCGGCTACGGCCGTATTGAAGACCACCCGCGGCTTGATCTGCTTGTCGGCGGGGATAGGCGGGTCCAGAACCTGAACCGTGGGCGTATCACGAGCTTCGGTAATTTTCGCCTGCTCATATTGTGAGGTGAGCAACGCATAGAGCGTCTCCCGCACCTTCAACTCGCGGAACAATCGCCCGTATTGCAGGGCCAGATCCGGCACCGTCACCATGGCCGGATGGAGGCGGTCTCCCGGCGAGGCGCCTTTCGCCCCCTTCCCGAACTCCAGCAAGGCCAGCTGCTTCTTCAACTCCTCGATGCTGGAACGGACCCGTGAGAGATCGGGATTGTCCGGGGACAGGTAGGCACTCATCACCTGAAGTTGTACCTCATAGCCGGTGATCTGCCCCTGGATCATGGCCGCAGCCTCGATCATGGCCTTGGACTGCGCCTCGACGGCCACCGCTTTATTATTTCGCTGAAAGTCCCGTAAGGCCTCTTCGGTTTTCACCAGTCCCGTTTGCGTCTCCGCAAGACGCCGCTCGATGAACGCGCGATTATAACTGGCCTTGCTGACATTCAAGGTGCGGTTCAGGCGGTCCAGACTGCTCACGAAAAAGGCTGCGATATCGGCAGCCCGCTGGGGATCCGCATCTTCCACCGTCACCTTGATGACTTTTTCTTTCGAGACGCTGACCCGAACGCGCTCTGCCAGTTCGACGCGGGTATCGTGCATCGTCCGCTCGTTGTACACCGCCATCAGGCCGAACTTGGCAATCGCCTCGTCCGCCATCACCCGCGACTTGAGGATTGCCACAAAGACGTCGGTAGGCGTCGTCGGCATGCTGGGCAGCCCCATCCCGAGATTCTGCGCCATCCCGCCGGCACCGGTGGTCGCCAACAGCGCCGCCAGACTCCCGCCTTCTTTCGAATCCAGCTGCGGCAGCAGGGTCGCGGTCGATTCATACGCTTTGGGAAGGAGGAGGGCACTGACGGCGAAGGCACCCAGCAACGAGGCCGCTATAATCGTCGCCACCAGCCCCCGACGCCGCGAGACCACCGACAAGAGATCCTGCGGCCCCATCCCGTCGCGGCTCGTCAGGTTCGCCCCGTGACCGCGCGGAGGAGTCATGACCACCTGAGGACTATCCAATACCCGACTCATGATGTGCTCACGTCCCGCTCATCGACCGACAACCGCGATACCGGCGGCCGTCAGAGCCACGCTGCCGATAATACTGGCCACGGTCTGCCACAGGGCCAGTTGTGGTGTCCGGGCCTCGATCTTTTGAGGCACCACGATGGTATCTCCGGACCGCAGTTCCTTCACGGCCAGGTAGGCGGAGTCGGTGGTTCCGTTGGCCCGCATGACATACATCTCTTTCTTATTCGCATCCTCGGTCAGTCCCCCGGCCTGACGCAGGTAGTCTTCCAATCCCAGGCTCGGCCGATAGACCACCGTACTGGGATTCTTCACCGACCCGATGATGCTGACCGTTTGCGACGGAGTCGGCATCAAAATCCGATCCCGCGCTTCCAGGATGATATCGTCCTCAGTGCCTTCGAGTTGCTCGATGGAGTCCATTCGAATGACCACACGCCCCAATTCCAGGCGGGAGGTGATGGCCTCCAGTTGCTGGAGCCGCAATGACAACACCTGTTGCTCGGCCAATCCTCCGCCAGTGGATAACACCGCGGCCGTGCTCAGTCCGGAGGCGCCTGCCGCTCCTCCCGCCGCCTGCGCCGTCAACCGTTGGCGTTCTGACGCCACAAATCGCTCAAGTTCGGCCTGTTGCCGGAGCTTGACGGATTCCCGAGACAATACCAGCCCGGCGGGAAACGCGTTCTGCGTCACCCCGCCGGCACGCTTCAAGACGGAGCTTAATCGCTCACCCATTTCGATCGTGAAATAGCCCGGTCTCTTCAGCTCCCCCTCAACCAGCACCAGATTGGGCGGGCGATGTTGGCTGGCAACAACCACCTGGTCCAACCGCTGGAGCACGTGATTGTCAGCCTCGCTTCCTTCGAGCAACGCCCGGGGGCTGAATTGAATGACCTTGGTTTGATAGGTGACCGGGTCGGTCCTCACGATTTCGGCACGATCGGCATAGGCATCCATCGTGAGCTGGTCGTGGATCAACAGGTCCTTCACCGTCATGCCGGGGCGATATTCGTAAGGTCCCGGGCTTTTCACGGCCCCGACGAGACTCACCACATTGGTGATTTGCGTCGGGAGAATGCCGATGCGCACATAGTCCCCGTCGAGTAGAACCGGATCGCCCCCTGCTACGCCAGGCCGGCTTTTTTCATGCCCCTGGGACGCCAGCGCGCCGACCAGATCCACATCCACCATGATCCGGCCACGTTCAGGATCAAGCCGGAACAGATGGCACCGCTGCCGGTCAGAAAGCGGCGTGAGGCCTCCGGCGAGAGTCAGGAGTTCTGTCAAACGCACCCCGGGTTTCACTTCGTAGATCGCCGGGCGCTTGATCGATCCGCTGACCGCCACCACCGGACCGAGCGGCGGAACCAGCACAACGTCTCCCGACTGCAAGCGCTGATCGAAACGCCGGTCTCCCCGCAGCAGAAAATCATACAGGTCCAGTTCCGCGACAGTCTTCCCCTCGCGCATCACCTTGACCTGGCGCAACGATCCTGAACGGGCCGGGCCGCAGGCGGCATACAGCGCATTCGACGTGGTGGCCAACGCACTGATTTCGTAGGCACCCGGGCGGACGACTTCGCCCACGACATACACTTTGATCGTCCGGATCCGTGCCATCGACACGTGCAATTCGAATCGCTTCAGAAGGTTGCTCAGTCTGGACCGCACGGTCTGCTCGACCTGCGAAAAAGTCTGGCCGCCGACAGGAATCGCTCCCACCTGCGGGATCACGATCATCCCGTCACGCTCGACCGGCACGATGAAGCTTCGATTGAAGCTGGGGTCGGGGACATTCCAAATGTGCACGGCAAGCGAGTCTTGCGGCCCGACGATGAAATCCGGCCCGACCGGGATATCCTGGATCGGCGAGAAGGTATTGGCCTGCGCTTCGAAAAAGTCGTAGCCGAACTGTCGCACACGGCTCTTCACGCCGTGCAACACAGAAAACTCGGCAAAGGCTTCTTCCACATTGAAATCCTGCTGACGGAGCAATTCAGCGGTAAAGGCCTTCTTTTCGGGCAAGGGACGCACCCCACCCGGTGAGCTTCCAGGCTGATTCCCCGGCTGGCCCTGAGCTTGAGCGGCAGGCTGTTGAAGACTGGGTACGACTCCCTGCCCGAACGGCAACTGCGAGACACCCTTTTTCTCACGTTCGACCTG
This sequence comes from Nitrospira sp. ND1, assembly GCF_900170025.1. Taxonomy (NCBI): domain Bacteria; kingdom Pseudomonadati; phylum Nitrospirota; class Nitrospiria; order Nitrospirales; family Nitrospiraceae; genus Nitrospira; species Nitrospira sp. ND1. The sequence goes on from NZ_FWEX01000006.1 coordinate 1,006,623, forward strand.
AACCTGATACTCGATACTCGATTTTTCCTTCTCGGCCTGCAGCTTTTCCTGCCGGCGATCGCGCTCTTCCTGTTCCTGCTTCATCCGCTGCTCGATGGAACTGGGCAGTAGGCTGCTCGGTTCGACAGGCCAATAATCATTCAAGTTGGGAACCGTTCCCTTCGAACTGAGATCGGAGGAGAGAGGAGTCGGACAGGGAGTTTGGGTCGGCACAATCGGCTGCAATGCGGTGGGGTTGGTGACGATGGCCTGCCCGAAACCGCCCCCGGCCCCGGGAGCGTTGAAGCCGCCGGGCGTGAACAGGCTACCGGGAGTACCAGGCGACGCCTGCTGCATCATTCCCGGTGGCGCGACCTGCGGCGGAAGATTTTGGGCCAGCAGCGACGGCGGCAGAATAAAGGACAGCACTAACATCCAGATCAAGGCGTGGGAGAGGGCAACCTGACGCACAGGGGGATGGGGACGGTGATGGGGGATCATACTCACGACCATGGATTCTCAATCCCTCCTGCGCGAAGCGAAGAGTCGGCATACTGTCGACACCCCCTGGAGGACGATCCGGCAATCATCCGGCCAGGCGATAGCCGACCAGCCAAACCGGTAGCCTAAAACTGCATGGCCAGAGAAGTCCAGAACAAATGGTTCTGGGCCTCGACGCCGGCAGCGAACGTTTCGACAAACGGCGTAATCTGAGAGACTTGCCCGGGATTCTTGAGACGCTGAAACGTATAGCCCACCGTGAGCTGGGTCCGGTTCGACCACCACCAGGTGAGATCCACGGCCGCCTCCCGTTTCTTCTCATGGACCGGTTGCCCGCGATCCCTCTCCTGCAGGTTGAAGTTCGCGCCCAACTGCAGTGTGTCGGTCAGATATCGAGTGGTGCGTACAAAAAAGTCGGTCCCGTCGGTTCCCATATGGTGCCCGAGCGGAAACCCGCGGTACCGCATACCGCTGGTATAGGGCGAATTGTTGTACCAGACCTGCCGTAGCTCGGGATGACGGCGCCTGCCGTAATCGGTGTCGGCATATTCGATACGCAAATCCAGCGTATCCCCCTGGAACACCTGTGGAATATAGAGGCCGCCGAGAAAGGCGGTGCGGCTCGGAACGGGAAGTTGCGACCATTTGTCCTCCGTTCCAGCCTCGCCGTAGAGCTGCAGCCCGGCCGGAAAGGGAATCAGATAGGGAATCGAAGGAATCCGGAGCCGGAAATCGGCCATCGCCTGCTCATTCACATCCCGATTGCCGGTTTGATTGGGCTCCGAGATATAGGCATCGAACACCACTCCGGGGAATGACTGGTCACGCCCGCGGCCGCCGAACTGCGTCAGACGAGTGAGCCCGAACTCCAGCCAGGAAGCCGGCAGGTAACTGAGCCGCACCCCGAACAGTTTCGCGCGAGGGAAATCCCGATTCTCCTCCAACCGGCCCAGGAACGCATTGACCTTCCAGTCCCCGAGCCCGCTGAGAAATCCCGGCAATTGAAACGGGCGTTCCGTTCCGAGCTTGATCATTTCCATCGGGAACGCGTGATCGGTCAGCAGCAACGACCCGTGATAGCCGGGCCCCCACCACTGCGTCCCCCGCCCCACTTCCAGCGCGACATTGGCATAACTCAATTTGAGGCTGAACTCGCGCAGGTAGAAATTTTCGCTGTTGTTTGTCGCACCCAATCCCAAGAGATGGCGATTGCTGATGAACTTCGGCTGCACCATGACCGCGGCCCAGTCGCTCAACTCCGCCCATGCGCGCACATCGGTTTGATTCTGCACGCCGTTTACCGAGTATTCCCCGCCTCGATTTTCGCGAAACCGCACGGTCTGGCCGCCGCCGATCGAGGAGGCATCGAACTCCGACGTGACACGGGCGCCGAACCGTAAGGCGCCGGTTTTATCGTCGGGGCGCGCACGGACGGTACCCAGACGAATGAGTTCCGGACGGAACTCCGCGAGCAATCGTTCCAGGAGCGGTTCGGCAATCGCCTCCCGACCGTCCAATTCGACCTGATCCGCGCGGACTCGCTCGACCGCCCGCGCCACATACTGGGCCGCCTGCACGCGGCTGAACGGCTTCGCGCCGATCAACGCGCGGTCGATCACACCCAATCCGATCAAGCGCTCAATGGCGTCATAACTCCAGTGGTGCAGCGGCACATTGCTGGAGGCCAGGGCAATCCCGTTCAGCAAGAGCCACAGCGCCAGGCCGAGACTGAGCGCGAATGAAAGGCGACGGATTTTCACAAGGCAGGCCGGACAGGAGTAGAAAGGGAAAGTTCGAGAATGAGCCGTGCGGCCTGAATCTCCGACAGAGAACGGTGGCGATGCATCATTTCCGCCTGTGCGGAGCGGCCGGCGCAAGACCGGCGACCGTTTCTATGCCGGCCGGGGACTGCGCAGGGATTTCGGACAGGAGAGCATCGGTCTCGCCTCCCCGCTCCTGGCTCAACAATGTACCGGCGGGGCAATAGGTGGGAAGGATAGCGCAGAGGAGGGCCAGCACCTTCGACACATGACCCTCCGCAGCAGACTCCTCCAGTCTGGCCACGAGCCCGGACAACTGAGCGAAATTACGCGCAGGGTCAGGCCGGATACAGAGGACTTTCTGAACCGTAGTCGACTCCACCGTTTCGTGACCGGCGACCAGTTCCTCCGTCAGTTTCTCGCCCGGCCTGCAACCGAGATAGGTCAAGGCAATGTCTTTGTCGGGGACCAGTCCGGACAGACGAATCAGATTGCGCGCCATCTCCACCACGCTGATCTGCTCGCCCATCTCCAACACGAAGAGTTCTCCTCCCCTGGCCAACCGTGCGGCCTGGAGCACCAGATGCACGGCCTCGGTCATCAGCATGAAATAGCGGCGCATGTTGGGGTCCGTAATCGTCACCGGCCCGCCCGCTTTGATCTGCGCCAGAAAGAGCGGGACGACGCTGCCATTGCTGCCCAACACATTCCCGAATCGCACGGTGGCGAATACCGTCCGGGACGTTCGGGCCAGCCTCTGCACAAGCAGTTCCGCCACTCCCTTGCTTGCACCCATCACACTGACCGGATTCACCGCCTTGTCGGTCGAGATCAGAATGAAACGGTCGACTTCATGCCGATGGGCGGCCTCCGCGACCACCCTGGTCCCGCCGACATTGTTTAAGACGGCCTCGCAGGGATTTCCCTCCATGAGCGGCACATGCTTATGCGCGGCGGCATGAAACACCAGCGTCGGGCGATACTCGGCAAACAACCGGTTCATCTGGCCGACCTCGGTGACGTCGCCGATCACCGGCGCCACAAACGTCTTCCCGGCCGCTGCCAACTCGTTCGCCACCGCAAACAACCCGTTCTCAGAGCGATCCAGCAACACCAGGGATGCAGGAGCCAGACCGGCGACCTGCCGGCACAATTCCGCGCCGATCGACCCTCCGGCTCCGGTCACCAACACCCGCTCCCCCTGCACCAACGCGCGAAGCGGTTCAGGATCCAGATCGACCGGAACCCGGTCCAGCAGGTCCTCGATGGACAGGTTCCGAATCTGGCTCACCTCCACCCGGCATTGCAACAGATCCCGTAAGTTCGGCAGGGTTTGAATGGGGAGATGGAACGGCTCCAACACCTTCACCACCGCCCGAATCGCGGCAGGCTTGGCACTGGGCATCGCCACGAGCACCACGTCGGGAGCCTGTCGGGCGATGATGTGAGAGAGGCAATCCCGGTCTCCCAGGACTCTCACCCCATGAATGCGGTGCCCGACTTTCGCCGGATTGTCGTCAACGAACCCGATCGGACGATAGCCGTAGGAAGGATGGTTGCGCATTTCCCGCACGATCATGGCTCCGGCATCCCCGGCGCCGACAATCAGCACCCGCTTCCGGTCGGTCCGAAACCAACCCGCTTCCCGTATCAGCCGGGGAAGCACTCGCAACCCGGCCAGCAGGCACCACAGCAGCAAGGCGTCGATGACAAAAATGGAGGATGGATAGGCTCGCGTACCCAGCCCGAATCGCACCGCCCCGGCAAAAGCCAACGAGCTGACTGCGATACTCAGCGCAAGATTACGGAGGTCCCACAGACCGGTGTACCGCCAGATGCCGTCATAGAGCCGGAAGGGGTAGAAGGTGAACGCCCTGATGATCAGCAGCAGCGGAAGCATCGCCACGAGCAGGTCCCATTCCTGCGCAGGAATGTTTCCATCGAAGCGAAGCAGAAATGCCACCCAGTTCGAAAGCGCAGCCAGTCCCAAGTGGCCCACAAACAGCAACAGACGCCGCTGAACCGCGGAAAAGACTGTGGGAAACAGGATCGGCATGACTCAGTCCGAACAAGAGGAGCTCCTGAGGGCCATTGCCTCAAGCCATACTCACGAACATACCCCGTCTCCAATCGCCGAATCCAGCCCTAGGATAAGTCCCAGGCATTCGAAGACAAACCGCTGGCAGGGGCCCTCGACAGGGAATTCAGGCGCCGAGGATCGCAGGAAGGATTATTTCTTCGCAGGCCAGACGAGCCTGAGCAATGTTTTCAGGATAAGGGAGAGGTCGAAGAGTAGAGATGCTCGTCGGAGATACATGTTCCCGAGCTCAATCTTGTCCGGCAAAATACGGGTCACATATTCGGCTTCTGGGTCTTCCACCTGAGCCAGAAAATCCCCTTCATCTCGATACTTCAGTGACGCCAGATCTGTCATACCGGGACGAATCGAGAGCAACGGTTCATACTCAGATCGAAAGAGTTCGACGTATTGCCGAACCTCCGGTCGCGGGCCCACCAGGCTCATATCTCCGATCAGCACATTGAGAAGTTGCGGAAGCTCGTCAAGCTTCGTCGCGCGCAACCATCGCCCTACGCGCGTGATGCGTGCGTCATTCCGGCTGGTGATACACAACCCCTCATTCGCCCGACCGGCCACCATGGTTCGGAATTTATAGATGAGGAACGGGATGAACCCCCGGCCGATCCGTTCCTGCCGAAACAACACCGGGCCGGAGGAGTCGAGCTTGATCAACGCGGCCAGGATCAGAAAGAGCGGACTGAACAGCAATAAGCCGATACTCGCGGCCACGATATCGACCAACCGCTTGATCACCGCCGATACTGCGTAATCAGTGATCGAACCACATCGACGACGCGCCGGATATCGGCCTCGCTCATACGCGAATAAATCGGTAGTGAGATGCTGCGTTCGAAAGCCGCGCGGGCATGCGGGAAATCATCGCGATGGTATCCATACCGCTCCCGGTAATAGGGATGCATGTGCAGGGGCATAAAATGTACGGACGTTCCGATCTGTTCCTTCTTCAAGGCTTCGATAAAATCATCCCGGGTAATACGGAGACGCTCGGGATTCAATTGAATCACATACAAATGCCAGGCATGGTCATAGCCGGGACGGCACAGAGGTCGCTGAATCTCCGGCAGTTCGCTGAACGCATCGTGATAGGCCGCGGCGATTCGAGCACGCGCCGTCCAGAACCGGCGAGATTTCCTGAGCTGTTCGATGCCGATCGATGCGGCGATATCGGTCAGGTTGTATTTGAATCCAGGCTCGCGAATCTCGTAATACCAGGATCCGGTCCCCGCGTAGCGGCTCCACGCATCCTTCGTAATCCCATGCAGACTCATGCTCCGCATGCGCTCGGCATAGTGGGCATGGTGGGTGGTGGCCATCCCGCCTTCCCCGGTCGTAATGGATTTCGTCGCGTAGAAGGAGAAACAGGTGATGTCACCGATCGCGCCGACCATCCGTCCGTGATCTGCCGCCGGTAGCGCATGCGCGGCATCTTCGACCACCTTCAACTCGTACTCCGTCGCCACTGACAACAGCCGATCCATCGCGCAGGGATGCCCGGCGAAGTGAACGGGCATGATCACCTTGGTCCGCGGCGTAATGGCCTGCCTCACCGCGTCGGGATCGAGGTTCAAGGTGTCCGGTTCACTATCCACCAGAACCGGTTTTGCTCTGAGATACGACACCACTTCAGCCGTGGCGGCAAACGTCATGGTCGGCAGAATGACTTCATCGCCTTCTTTGACTCCGACCGCTTCCAGGGCCAGATGCAGCGCAGCCGTGCCGGAATTCGTGGCCACCGCATGGGTTGCGTGCACGGCCTGTGCAAACTCCTGCTCGAATTGCTTCGTCCGCTGCCCCGTCGTCAACCAGCCGGAGCGCAACGTCTCAGTGACCGCGCGAATTTCCTCTTCGCCGATCTCCGGAAGATGAAATGGGACCGCGTGTTCACTCATGGCGCACTGACTTCCGAATGGTTCCGAGATAATGGGTGCAGAGCCACGGCACTGCGCTGAAGAGCTGACAGGCAAACCAGGAGAACGGTGCCAGCATCCGCGTGAGCGGTGGCGCGAGAGTCATGCGGCTCAGTTCGATGGTGCAGCCCTCAAACAGCCGGTGGATCTCGCGCGACGTGACCCCGCGAACATCGGGATTGCGTGGATTGTTCATGTGAAAGTCATACCACAGGATCAACCCATTCGGCCTCAGTACGCGCACCATCTCCCGGGCGAGCAGCAGTTGTACGTCCCGGTTCAGAATGGACGTAAACACCGTAGACTGGATGATGAGGTCGAAGCTTTCATCGGGAAATTCGAGTGCGGCCGCATTCCGACAATGAATGGCCACCCCCTCCGGACTCAGGCATCGGGCTTCCTCAACACGTTGCTCCAGAAGATCCACGCCGGTGATGTGTCGTGGGTCGGCGCCCCAACGAATGAGATCTCGAATCCAGAACCCTGCGCCACACCCCACGTCAAGAATGCGAACGGCCTGAAGCGACGACCAACCGGCCCGTTCCAGGATGGACAGGACACGGCGCTCCCGCTCCTGAAGCATGAACAGGTTGCCGCGATTGAAGAAGGAATACAGCCCGGCACACGAGCCGGTCGTACGGCGCGCATAGGCGTCCCGAATCCGAGCCGCTTCCCGTTCGAGATCCGCAGCATCGGTCGTACATTTCTTCTGTGACAGTTCCACAGGCATCATCTGGACAGTGGGATCGTGTTCACGGCGATATCGGGCCGCTTCCGACGGATCACAAAATCGAATATCCCGCGCATATAGCCCATGCCGTAACTGACATGGAGGGTCGGAAAGACCAGCATCAGCCACCCGGCGCAACGAAGACCGCTCGATAATCCTACCGCAAACGAGACGGCAAAATCTGCCGACAGGTATAGGGCGACCAGCAGCACGAGCATGAATCTGGAGGCGTGGGAACCGAACGAGGCGACGGAGAGGCCGACGAGCAACCCCAGACACACCATGGGCACCACTTGCCGGGCGGTACCGATCCTGCCGAGCTTCAGGGCGACTAACGGTTTGAAATATCCATACTGATAAAACATTCTCCAAAGCTGCGCGAGCGACGACCGGGGATAATAATAGGAGACCACGTCCGGGACCAACAAAATCCGCCCCCCGCGAGCGATCAATCGGTGATTGAATTCATCGTCCTGATTTCTGATGAGCTGCTCATCGAACAACCCGATTCGGGCGAACACGTCTTTCCTGTAACAGCCACCGAATACCGTATCGACCCATCGCGGCGTGGAGGTCCCGATTCGGAAATACGACGTTCCCACACCGAACGGATGCGAAAGGCCCCGAGCAATCGCGTGCGCCACGGGACTGTCATTCGCAGGCACGGTCATGCACACGCCGCCGACATTGTCCGCCCCGCTCCGCGTGAGCCAGTCAACTAGTCTCGAAATGTAGGTAGAGGAATACTCCGCATGGGCCCCCATGATCATGATGATATCCCCGCGCGATTCCGCAATTCCGACATTAAACGCACAGGGAGTGATCAATTGAATATTGTCCACCAGTCTGATCGATGGATATTGCGTCACGTAACGGGACACAATCGATCGCGTCTCATCCTGGCTCATGCCGTCGATGACCAGAATTTCGAGGCGCTCCTTCGGATAATCGTTCTTGAGGATCGAGTCGAGACACGCGCCGATAAACCGCTCCTCATTGCGGCATGGAACCAGGACGGTCACGGCAGGGTGCGATGCGTCACTCATCCGCGACTCTTTCACTCCGCAAGAAGCGGCGTACGGCGGGTGGGATTCAGACGGAGCATACGGCAGACCTTTCCGTCGGTCGACGCCAGGAGCAGAATGACCGTGGGAAGCAAGAAGGCTTCGACGAGAAGCGCCTTATACCCTTCCAATCCAGCCCTGATCAGCATGGGGATACTGGCCACGAACATCCAGGGCAGCACGCGTCCCCACAAGATCCAGAATCGCGATCGGTGCGGGCCGGTACGATGGGCATCGACAGAACATCTGGCCCACACCCATCCCCAAAGCAGCGCTCCGACCAGAATTCCAAGCACGCCGAAGTTGAGATACCACCCTGTCGCATGATGAATGGTAAAGCCCTGTCCTTCAGCGACCCCGATACTATCGGCATAGTGCAGATAGATATCCGGCGGCCGGTTCGGCCATGCAAATCGTGGAATCACCGAGGCGAGCATGCTGAGCACACTCTCTCCATAGGTCAGCGGCACGTTGAGAGCCAGCGCTCCGTACAAGGAAAAATGAGCCGAGAAGGCTTCATTACTTGACGCGACAAACTGCGCGGCGTCCAACCAATGAGTCGGCTCGAGATCCTGCAGGCCTCCCGCAACCGCCGCCAGCGGCAAGCCGCGCAACGTGTCGACGAGCCATAACCCGACAAAGCCGACCGCACCGGTGAGCGTCAACGCGACCAATCGAGGACGCCGTGCATTGGCGAGGTACAGGAGGCCACCTCCGATGCCAACGAACAGCAATTCATTCTTGTTCCCCAGGATGAGCGCGAACCAGAAGAGGCCGGCCGCAACGGCCAGATATCCGGCCCGTACGGCCCATCCGCCTGAACCGACGAACAGACGAGCATCACTGCCACTGCTCAAAATGCTCAACCCGATGGCGGTTGACAGCATCGCTCCGCGGCTCAACAACTGATGGATGGTGAAATAGGGAGGCAATTCCCCCAATCCTCCTCGCGTCACCATGTAGGTGGAGAGGTTCATGGCGTCGGCCATTTCCAAGGGCTCGCGGATGAGCGCGTAACTGCCCATCCCGCACAGCACCGCCAGGCAAAGCAAGACTCCATGGGACACATCGATCGGGGCCGTCCAGGTGTCATCCGGGAGAGGCCCGGGCTTCAAAAACAAGAGCAGCGCGATCTCGATCAGAATGATGAACGCCGCATAGAGCAGCAATGTCATCAGGTAGTGCTCATCGAGCATGACCGGAAACAATTTCGCTTCCAGATAGTCGTACCGTTTCCCGCTCTCGCCGCCGAGCCGGTCTTGCACGATGGACCAGGCTCCGAACAGAGACCAGTAATAGATCAGACCGATGCCGAGCGGGAATGAGAGATGGCGGGTTCTGCTCCAGACAAGCCCGGCGAGAAGCAGAATCACGATTGTGACGCCCGTTAGAAGCAGGTAAAAATCCACGTTGCCTATCTCGCTCTCTAAGCAGTCGGGTCACTGAAAAAGCATACCCCGTCGCCTCACATATTTCAGCACATGTTGCGAACGGCTTCCCGATACACCGCCATGACACGTTCAGCGACACGCTCGGAAGAGAGATCTTGAATGACCTCGTATCCATTGGACCGCTCGGCCTGCAGCAAGATGTCGGCCAAGGCCTTTCCAATCTCGACCGGATCTCGACCGACAATCTTCGATGGCCGAACATGAGCCAACCGCTCTTTGACATCACCGACATCGACTGACACCACCGGAAGATTGCAGGCGATGGCCTCCTTCACCATGTTCGGAGAACCTTCCCAATCGCTGGTCATGAGCAAACAATCCGCCGCATTGAGATAGAACGGGATCTGTTCCTGCGTTTCAGAACCGTCCAGGACCTCCAACCGGATGTCATCGCACCATCGACGAGCCATCCCTATGGCAGCTTCGGCCAGGTCCAATCGCTTCCGGGTCGCGTCGAATCCTGCATTAAATATGACAACCTTCTCCTTTGATTTCCAACCCATGCGGAGACGCGCAGCCGCTTTCGCCATCGGCCTGAATCGCTGCAGATCAACGCCGCCGGGAACAACGGCCACGAATCTTTTTTTCCACCACAAACGATTTTTCAGCTGCGTACTGACACACATCATCCGGCTCGCGCGCAGCGCGGCGCATTGAGACAACAATCTCCCGACTGCGGAGCGAAGCGAAAACAGCCCGGGACCAGGATTCAGATCGCTACCTCTGTACGTGATCACCAGCGGGCACCGCGATACAAGGGCGCACACCGCTGCCGTCACGGTTCCGTAGTGCGCATGAACGAGATGCGGGTGAAACTGCACCAATTCTCTCCGCAGCCGTACGATCTCTCGAACGAGCACGACAGGCGACGTCCGTGATTGCAAAAACACCGAGCGGCACTCCACCCCGGCCTCGGATAGCGCAAGGATCTGATTCTTGGCGAAAATCATATTGGACGAATCTGCGGGGCCGGGAAGTACATGACACACACGAAGCGCCTTGCTGGAACTCACTTGTTCCTGCGGGCACATCATGGAGACTGCGGGGACAATACCGCTCACTTCGCACCTACTTCCTGCCGAGCCCCTCCGAAAACCGATTCGTAGACCGCCGACTTCCTCACGGCTCGAGCGAATACCTCATGTCCGACGCTGTTCCAATGATGATCGTCAGGATGTTCGAAACGCCGGCCGGATCTGGAATAGTCCTCCAGAAACTCCCGTTCCATATCCACGACCTCGAACCCTTGCTCGACGGCCCGGTCCATCAAATACGCGCGCATCAGCCCAAAATAACTGCGCGTGGCTGCATCGCGGCGAGCAGGCTCATACAACTCCGGCCTGGGAGCATCGACGACAAGGAGAATGGTCGACGCCGGCAGCCCCGCCCGATCCGGCAATTGCCTCAGGAAGGCATCCACCGCGGTTTTCGAATCGGCAATCCGCGCAGGATCGGCATGATCGGCGGTATTCCCCACGTACGTGTTCGGCTTGGGGTCTGCACCGAACCAACCCTTCACCCGCTTCAGACTCCGATCCAGCAGGCCCGCGACTTCCAAATTAGCCACGACGTACATCGCCAAAGAAGAGGCCGCAACATAATCCCTCCACAGCGGAATTTCGCGGTCGAGCCGGATGAGCTGCATCTCGGCGGTCCCATTCTGCGAAAAGTAGTGAAACCCCGGCACCTGCTTGTATCGCAGCAGGCTTTCGTCAAAATCGTTCCCGACCACGGTCACCACGAGACCGTCGGGTCGAAAGACGTCTTTGACATAGTTCGCATAGGCCAAGTATTGACTCAGCGCCGATCCGGATGCGCCGAAACTATACACAGCCCCTCTCGCTCCAATGTCACGCCTCAAGCGCGCCGCCGCCGTTTGATCGGACGGAACCATGGCTGCTTCGATGTAGCTGTCTCCGACGATCGCCAGCAACGGAGTGGCATGTTTCGGATCGTAGTCCACCTCGGAAATGAACCCCAGATTGTTGGTTCGCACACGATTCGTAATGGAAAAATTCCAGCCTTTGGACCACACGGCCGTGCGGTTCGGCGCGTAGCGGTAAATCGGGTTCGCATCGTTGACAGCCAGAGCACGGAACCCTTCGCTGACCGGCAGCAGCCTCAGGCCGATTTCCAGGAACGTGCCGCAGGCCAACAGGGACAGCAACACGGTCACCACCATCACGGACAGTGACGCGCGATGCGAGCCTGGAGTCATCGCTTTCACAGCCTTTTCATCTGTTCCGTCGAGACTGACTGCCAATGAACGTCACTCACAGATTCGGGCTCCACCGTTGCAGCCATCGCTCCAGGGCCCAGAGGCAATAGACCCGTTGATACAAGTTGTATCTGCTGATCCGAAGGTCGTCCCACCGTTGCTCGACAAAGCACCGGAGCAATCGCTCTAGGTAACCGGCAGACACAATATCTCTGACGCGTGCCGTCGGTGAACACAGTTGATGATGGAGCTCGCGACGGCCCTGGTCCCCCAGCCAGGCATCGAACGGAAAGCCGAACCCCGCTTTGGGCCTGCGACAGATCGCCGGCGGCAAATAGCGTTCGGCAAGTTTCCGGAGGAGTCGCTTGTTCTCCCCGACCGAATACTTCCAGCGCTCCGGGATCCGAGCCGAACAGGCCAACACCGATTCTCCAAGGAATGGAATGCGAACTTCCAGGCCATGGGCACTGCTCATCATGTCGACTTTTCTCAAATAGTCGCCTGGCAAGGCCGTGTTCATCGTGGCATCGATGAAATCCGCGCCACCGATTCCCCTTGAGCGGTCGCCGGCTCCCATGAGCATAGGAACATAATCAGCGGTCTTCTGCCTTGCGGAAGGAGTCAGCATGCCCTGTAATTCTTCGGGGAACAGATAACAGGACAAGGCCAGAAGTCGCTCATTGCCGGACGCATCCGCAGCCCGTAACAATCTCTGAACTTGTCGCACCCGCTCAGAGGGCGAGACCCGCGAAACCGCGTGAGATAAGAGGAGCATTGCCCGCAGAGTCCAGGTCGGCGCCCGGCCCAATGTCCTGGCGAAATCCGCGTAACCATAGCGGGGATACCCCCCGAACATCTCATCACCACCGTCTCCTCCTATCACCACTTTGACAAACGGTCTGACGGCTCGACACATCAAGTAGGAGGGAACGGCGGATGAGTCCCCGAATGGTTGATCGAATTGCGAAAGCACCTCGTCGATCAACGCAAGACTTCCCTGTCCGACCGGCACACGGATCTCATGATGATCTGTTCGCAAATGTCGAGCCACCATGGCCGCATAGGGGGATTCGTCATAGGAGGTCTCACCGAACGCAACCGTGAACGATGGAACCTTTCGCCCGAGATCGTTGACGAGCATCGCGAGCAGAAGGGACGAATCAATTCCTCCGCTTAAAAACGCCCCGATCGGCACGTCTGCGACGAGCTGTTCGCTCAGGCTTTCCAAAATGGCGCGGCGGCCGGCTTCAAGAGAAACCGGTTCGCTCCAATCGGCCGGCTCCCGCTTCCACGTCCAGTATGTCCCACGCTCAATCCCCCGCCTCGTGACACGCAACCACGACCCGGGCTCGACTTCATGGATTTCCGAGAAGAACGTGCGCGGCGGAACGGTATAGCTGAGCAGGAGAAAATCGACGAGGGAGGCATAATTCAACGTAAGCGACCGAGCGCTCAGCTCTTGGAGCGCTTTGATCTCCGATGCAAAGCAGAATGCCCCGTCGAGCGTGGCATAGTACAAGGGCTTGATTCCGGTTCGGTCTCTTGCAAGAAACAGCTCGTTCTCCATCGTGTCATACACCGCCAGCGCAAACATGCCGTGGAACTTCGACAGGCAGGTGGCCCCCCAATAGCCGTACGCTTCGAGGAGCACTTCCGTATCGGACTGCGTGCGAAACCTTTTTCCAACCTGTTCAAGCTCCTCCCGGAGACTGTGGAAATTATAAATTTCACCGTTATAGACCATGACGTAGCGCTCGTCGGCCGAACCCATGGGTTGCTGTCCTCCGGCCGGATCGATCACTGCCAGGCGCGCATGTCCCAGCCCAACTGTTCCCGTTGAATCAACCCACTTTCCTGACCCATCCGGCCCCCGGTGGTGCAGGGCGCGAGCCATTCGGTCGATCGTTTCCGAAAGGGCGTGATCGACTGCTGGCCTGACAACACCACAGATTCCACACATAGTGACCTAACGGAGTTCTCCGGGCATGAGGGGGTTGCCCTGGATCGCAGGCTGTTCCTGAAGCTGTGCCACAGCACGTCTCCTCAACACAGCTCCGAGCATGACGCTATTCAATAGATAGTAGACACTGATCGCGGTCGCGACTCCAACCAGACCGGCAAGCCAGGCCCCGACCCCTTTCAGAATCAATCCCACCGTGTAGGTCAGCGCCTCAATCTTCGCGGGAGTCGTCATGTCGCCCTGGGTATAAAAGGCGTTCACCAATATGTGATTGATGCCGCCCGCCAGCACAACCCCGGAACAACTCATCAGGATGACCCACATCCTTGTCAGATCACCGGCCTGCAATGTGCCGTCGCGGCTCAACTGATCCAACAGATCCAAGCGGTGCACGGCGAACGCCCCGAGGAAAAGCACAAGCACCACCCCTCCACTCAACCATCCCATCCACCACACGCGTTCGCTCCATAACGCATTGAACGAATACCAGGATTTTTCGCTCGCCAGTCGAGCCAACCGGGGAACGATCGGAGCGACCACACCATGATTGAGCACTCTTCCTATTGCCGAATGAACCCGCAGCACCAGGTCCAAAACGGCGATGCTTCCAGGGGCGAGAAGCGAGGCAAAAAACCGATCGACGACAAACCCTGTGCGGTGGTACGAAGCACCGGCGACAAGCGGCCGCATCCGCCTCCACACATCCTTCGAGAGCAACGGAATATCGGCGAGAGGACCCTGTGCCACCCCGGCAAGCACCGGCAATTGCAGCAACACAGGGCCGGTAACGATCGCGACTTGTACCCAGGCAGCCAGCTGCACTCCCCATCGATCCAGCCCGACCACGAGCAGCCCCCATCCTCCACATGTGCAGAGCAGGACCGTCAAGGCCGGCCAGACAAAACGACCCTTCGCCTGGGAGAGACTCATCAGCACGATTCCACAACCGGCCCCTATCACGCCCACCGCCTGAATCTGAGCCAACTCTACCGTGAGCGCAGCAGTGGATGCAGCCAGCCCGGGCGCAAGAAGCGGGACGGCGATCGGCGCGACCAGAAATAACAGGAGGGCGACTATCGACGAGACCGCCGCGATGGCGCACAGCAGCGGCCAACCGGCCCGGTCCCGATCGGCCTCCGTCTTCGACGAGAGGAACGGGATTAAGACGAATCCGAGCGGCTCCATGAGGAACGCGGTCGCAATCTGCGGCAACGTGCCCCCGGCATAGAGTGCATCGGCTTGGGCACCGACGCCCAGATGCGCGACGGTATACCATTGGATGCCGAAGGCGCTCATGATTTGCAGCACAATGACGGCGGACAGGGTTGTGCCGACGTGTAGACCGCTCTTGGCCGGTCCCTCGCCGCGATCATGAGCCGCGTGAGGAGCGACACCGAGTTGCCGCGAGCTTACCATTCTTCCGCCAGCCCATCACGACCTTTGCGATAGCGCCGTTGACAGACATGACATGTGAGCTGCCCTCGGGCGTCCTTGAGTTGCACGCCACATTGACACATCCAGCCCGTGCGGCGGGCAGGATTTCCAACGACCAGTGCATGCGCGTCAACGTCGCTCGTAACCACGGCACCGGCACCGACGAACGCATACCGGCCGACGGTCACTCCGCACACCACCGTGCAATTCGCACCCAAACTCGCGCCACTCCGAATCAGCGTCGGCTTGATCTCGTTCATGCGAGGTACTTCACTGCGCGGATTGAGCACATTTGTAAACACTACTGATGGCCCGCAAAACACCGCGTCTTCCAGGGTCACCCCTTCATACACCGACACGTTGTTCTGGATCTTGACTCCATCTCCGATGGTCGTGTTCGGGCCGATCACGACATTTTGACCGATACGACAATTCTTCCCGATTTTCGCCCCACGCATCACATGCGACACATGCCAGATTTGCGTTCCCGCACCGATCTCAGCCCCCTCATCGATGAACGCTGATTCATGCGCCATATAGGGACGCCTGGGCGAACCGGTCTCAGGCGTGCGTCGCATCACCTGCCCGGTTTCGAGCGATTTCTGGCACAGCTGTAACACCTGCAATACCCGCAGGGCTTCACTCCCATCAGTTCTGGGCGTGCTCCGTGTCTTCACGCAGTCGAGGAAATGCGCACATTCGGCCCGCAACGGTTCCTCGTGAGTCACGGGCACAACCTCAGCGTCCATTTTTGTGGGCACAGGGAGTTGATCTTTCCATCCGATGGAGTGGGGATAGAGCAGCAACTTATGTTCAGGCTCCATATCGTCGAAGACAGCCATCTTTTGATTGCCCACCACGATCAACTTCTGTTCTTTGTACGGGTGCAGCCAGGAGACAAAGACGTGCGCTTTTACTCCACTGGGAAAGGACAGCAGGCTGACGGTGACATCGGCAATCCGTGGCTGCAAGTAGTTGCCGCCCTGAGCATGGACCGTCTCCGGCATCTCGTTGAGGAGCCCAAGAATCACCGACAGATCGTGAGGCGCAAACGACCAGAGGATATTTTCTTCTTTTCGAACCCGTCCCAGGTTCAATCTATTGGAGTAGATGTATTGGATGCGCCCCAGTTCCCCTTGGGCAATCAGCTGCCTCAGCGTGAGCACCGCGGGGTGATACCAGAGCAAATGCCCCACCATCAGTACCCGCCCCTGGGCCGCTGCGAGCGCGACCAATTCTCGGCCGCCTTCAAGGGTGAGGCACAGGGGTTTCTCGACGAATACATCCTTCCCCGCCAGAAGCGCATCCCTGACCAACCGGCCGTGGGTTTCTGCGGGAGTTGCGATGGCCACCGCATCGATTGTGCGGTCCCCGAGCACATCGGATGGTGAGACTGTTGTGACACATTCCGGATAGTGCTGCGTGAAATATGGAAGCACCCTCTCGTCGGTATCGCAAATAGCCCCGAGCGCCTGAAGTTCGGCGAAATTCCGGATCAAGTTCTTGCCCCAGTAGCCCGCTCCGATCACTGCAATTCGGCTCATGACCCTATTCCCTCTGCCAGCCCGGTCTTCGACACGCCTGGACTCACGCGCTCCCTGCCTGGCGGCATTCAATGAGAACCTTCCCTGCAGGGTTCCCGAACGTTGACGTTTCACACCGCTCCCACTTATGATCCGCTCCCATTGTGTTTCAGCCCACCTCCCTCACATGGCGCGCGCTTCCACTGATCGTCGTTTGGACGCTCCTGGCGCTGTTTGACACACTCCCAGCCTCAGGGGACAGCACAGGGGATTCCGCCTCCGCCCCACACACGCTTGACCTGCATGTCGAAACCACAACCTTCCTCCTGAACCTTGAAAAACAAGGGCTCGAGGACAACACGTTCACGAATGGTCTGGGCCGGGATACGACCCTGATGGGCAATCTGCTGAACGTGTATGTGCGGAAACGCCTGCTGTCCTCCGTAGACTTGGACCTTGGAGTGTTCGCCAATATGCCGTACGGCCATGACACGGAAGTGTCGCAAGTCCGGCCGATCGTCCGCCTTCAATATCGCCCCACTGAAGAAATCAAGGCGCTGCTCGGCACCCTTTCGGTCCCGCACCGGGACTTTCACGACGCGGTCTTCGACAACGCCAACCGGTTTGTGCGACCGATCGAACAGGGTGCGCAAGTGACGGTGAACTCAGAGTATTACCGACAAGACCTGTTTATCAACTGGGAGCAGGCCTTCCGCGGCTCCGCCACCAATCGATACGATGTGGGTTATGCGGGACAACTTCGAGCCGGCCTCTTTCGCTTCAATGGGCAGGCTCACTGGGTCCATCACGGCCAAGCCCTTCTCAAACTCGATCGCTCCTTCAATACCGGCAACAATCTGGTGACCGCGTTCGGCCCCGAACTCGTTTTCAAACCGGCACGGTACTTCAGTTCCCTCCGATGGTGGAATGAACTCGGCATCCGGCTGACGTATCTCAACAGCTTTAATCAAGCGGCTCGCGCCACCCCCTATGATCAGGGACGCGGCTACGACGTTCAAGCCTGGCTGGATATCGCAGGCTGGCGGCCGCGCATAGGATTCTGGCGCGGCGTGAACTTCCTCGGACAACAGGGTGACCCTGAATTCGTCGCAGGAAATTTCATGGAAGTGGGGCTCTCCAAAGTGTATGCGCTCGGGGAGAATGCCTCCATCGAGTTCGGGGTGCAAGCGAGGCGCCTGCGCAATGCGGTCAATGAATTTATCCCGCAAGGGACCAAATGGGTGAACCAGCAATATCTCGTCTTCAATTGGAACTGGGATACCGCAAATGGTCGGTTCATGAGAGACCTGTTCCCCACGCAGAGCAACCCGGCCGCCACCGAGCCTTCAGATCCCACGCCTCGGTTTACGGCCAAACTCGACACCCTGACCTATGTGTATAACATCGGCTATTCCGGCCTCCTGGAAATCGGAGGGCGACCGGTCGCGAACAGTACGCTCGCCGGTCAATACCTTGCGCCTGTGCTCAGATACAGCCCTTCGTCCAGGTTGAATCTGGATATCGGCGTCTTTGCGGGGTTACCCGTCGGGGATACGCAGCGATTCCACACGGTACAGCCGATCCTGTCGGCGGAGTATGAACTCTGGCCGGCGGTGTCGCTGATTGCCGGCACGATCAAGCGCAACCACCCCTTTGTGGATGCCCTGTTCAACGATGCCTCCCTGTTTTCACGCCCTCTCGAACAAGGGTTCCAGCTCCTGGTGAACCGGGAACATTACCAGCAGGATCTATTCATCAACTGGAACCAGATCGAGACGTTTCAAAAGGCGGAGCGATTCGACGTGGGATACGCAGGGCGCGCGAGCGCCGGATTCTTTTCCTTAAACGGCCAAGTCTACTGGACACACAGCGGCGGGGCCCAGTACTCGGAATCACGCACGTTTTTCGGAGCCGGCCTGCCGAGGGACCGGCCGGCCTCGAACAATTTCCTGACGGCCGTCGGACCGCAATTCACGTTCCAGCCCAATCGCTACTCGTCCGCCCTGTCGTGGTTTCGTGAAATCGACGTGATGGCGCTGTATCTCACCAGCCAAAACGAGCCGACCCAGAGCGGAGCGCCGATCGTTCGCGGCCGGGGCTACCAACTGACGGCAGGTGTGGATCTGGACGGCTGGCGGCCGTACGTCACGATTTGGCGAGGCGAGCATTTCGTGAATGAACAGGGCGACCCGGCCTACTACGCCGGAAACTTCACGGAGTTCGGCCTCTTGCGCGATTTTTTGCTGCCGGCCGGGTTCTCCTTGCGGGTCGGCGGGTTCGGGCGCGTGATCGACAATCGCATGACCCATACCGAGTATGCGTTACTCAACTGGTCCTGGGATCAATCGCCATGGCGCGGGTTCTGCTTGCGACCGACGTTACTGCATCGAAGCGAGTCGTCCTGCAGCCAGCCTTGAGACACACTTCTCTCTTGCCACCCCGCATCAAGCCCGTTAGAGTAGCACCAGCGACAGGCGGCAGGCAGACGTTTCGTTCATGGTGGAGGGTGTATGTTTCGTAGGAAGTTAGCGGTTTTGTTAGGAATCGTGGTGCTTTGCCTCCCCTCGCTTGGTCATGCCGAAAACTATGCTGCATTCGCCATTGGGCCGAATATCGCCACCCTCGATACCACGGACGTCGGCAAAATCG
Organism: Nitrospira sp. ND1; assembly: GCF_900170025.1. Lineage (NCBI taxonomy): Bacteria > Pseudomonadati > Nitrospirota > Nitrospiria > Nitrospirales > Nitrospiraceae > Nitrospira > Nitrospira sp. ND1. The sequence continues at coordinate 1,025,900 of NZ_FWEX01000006.1, forward strand.
ATCTCGCGAACAATCTGGCTTATGGCGCGAAATTCGGCCACTATTTCGACGATCGCGGCTTCAATTGGTTCGGCCTCGAAGTCGACATGTATCGATCGGCGCCCGACGTTAAACAGCAAAACATCCCCGCCTCCACCAATCGCTTCCTGTCGCAAAAAGTCGTCGGCGCTGACCTCTTGGTGCATTCGCTCGCGTTTAACGCACTCGTCCGCGTCACCGGCTATCAATACAAAGTTGAGCCCTATGCAGGTCTCGGCATCGGCCTCAACATGGGGAATCTTTCGGATGGAAACTTCAGGCCGGAAGCGTCGTTCGCCCCGAGCTTTAACGTGCTAGCCGGCATCAAATATTTCGTGACACCGAAGATCGCGCCCTTCATTGAATACAAGTACAATTTCGCCCATTTCAGCTTCAGTCGCAGCAACATCACGGCTGACTACCGCGCCAACCTCTTCATGTTCGGCGTTGCCTTCCATTTCGGACGATAGCCCTAGTGACTTGCCCGGTAAAACGACTCCTCCAATCTCCGGCTCGGGCATGGACCTCCACCTAACAGCCTAAGTCCAACGTGCCCTCCCACAGCACCACGCGCACAGTGGCAGACTCTGGGTCACAGCCGATCTTTGCTATTGCCGGCTAGAAGGCGTAAGGTCACAGCTGGCTATCCCCCACACTCTGCCCCCACTGCCTGCGGCCTGCCACCGCCGACAACGCTCGAAAGGCGGCTCCCCGTGTTGACGCGTCCACACAAAATCCCGGGCTAGAACCTATCTCAAAATCATTGACAGGGTGAACAGACGTCCGTATACGTGCACCATGCTGCAGTTGCGCGACGATCAATGGGAGCGAATTCGGGACCAGTTTCCTGAAGAACACATCCCGGACACTCGCCCCGGCCGCAAACCGATCCCCACCCGGGCCGTCCTGGACGCGGTGCTCTGGATTCTGAACACCGGGGCGCAATGGCACCTGCTCCCGCAGTGCTATCCCAACTACAAGACGGTGCATCGCCGGTTCCAACAGTGGTGCCAACGGGAGGTCTTGCGAGAGGTCCTCACCCAGCTGGCGAATACGTTGCGTGACGAAGGAGCCCTGGATGAACGCGAAAGTTTCATCGATGCCACATTTGCGGCGGCCAAGGGCGGCGGCGAGGCCATCGGGCTCACGAAACGCGGCAAGGGTGTGAAAATCCTGGCACTTGTGGATCGGCACGGACTGCCCCTTTCCGTGAGCACGCATGCGGCGAATCATCATGAAGTCACCCTGGTGCAACTCAGTTTCGACTTCTACATGCTCGAGGCCAAGCCCGAGCATCTCATCGGAGATCGGGCGTATGACAGCGATGGCCTCGATGCCGCCCTCCGCCACGACGGTGTGAACCTGATCGCCCCGCATCGCTCCACTCGCAAACTCAAGACCCAGGATGGGCGGCACCTACGCCGGTACCAACGCCGCTGGCTCGTGGAACGGTTCTTTGCCTGGCTCCAGTGGAAACGCCGACTCCTCATTCGCTGGGAGTACTACGCGGCCAATTTTCTCGGATTTGTGCAACTCGCCTGCATCACGATGCTCCTCAAACGATTTTGAGATAGGTTCTACTCAGGTGCCGCAACTGTCCTATTGTCATCCCCTCGAATTCAGCCACCGTTGCATCGAGTCTTTCCTTAGAGACCACCGGGCAATCTGAGCCAGACATCCGCGCCAAGCGGGACTCAGCCTGCAAGTCCTTTACATCGAATGTTGGGACTCGCCGGGCTAGCAGCGCAAAGTGGAACGCGGACAGGCTAGCCGGCGATCACCCGGCAGAACCAATGGCAAGTACACAGGCTGTCGATCCGATTACTACCTGGAGGTATCGTATGAATGGAAGAAACGTTGCGCACAGTTCACTCTGGGTACTGCTCATCAGCGGTTTCTTTGGTTGTGCCGGCGCGGGGCCGTTTGTCACGCTGCCGAGTAGCGCCTTTTTTGAGACCGACGTAAAGGAGCGAGAGGCATTGCAGGTGGTGAGCCGAACCCAGGAAGCGCGGCGGGCGAATTGCCAACAGAACGCCAGCTGTGAAGAGGTGACGTACCTCAGGGGCCTAGTCGCGCTATTCGAAAACCGCGAGGATGCGATCCACGCATTCCAAGAATTACGCACCACCGTGCCAAACGGCCGCTATGCCGCCTCCAGCACTCGCTGGCTCACCCTGCTGCAAGGCGGTCAGCCGGCATCCGTCAGGCACGAGCCGCTGTTCATGCAACTGAGACAGGAGATTCTCCATGGCCTGCTGGATCCGGACACCCTTGCCGCAAGTCGGAAACTAAAAGAACAAGAACGGCGAATTGCCGAGGTGAGCCGCTGAACGCCGGTATCAGCACGGGCTGCCGGCAGGCAGAAACAGAATGAACGAGAAGGTGATAACTAGGTTATCCCGGCACCAAGAACAATCGTAAAGGCTCCGGGTCGAGCAAGCTCTGTTTGGAAGCGCCGGGCGGGTTCGACCCACGGCATCGCAGTAAGAGATTGGATGACGCCGCAGTTAATTCAGACTTTCACGTACTTCGCCCAACACCGGCCTTCCCGGCCTCCACGTTCCCTGAATCAGGTCCCTCACCGGACGATCGAAACGCTTGGCAGGACTTAAGATAATCGAGGATGCTCGACTTCGAGACCTTCAAGGCCTGGAAGGCGTGTCGGATCAAGGTATGTGCCCCCTCGACCTCAGGCAGGATAACTTCCGTCGCTCCCACGTCCTTCAGGTCCTCAGCCTCCCTAAAGCCATGCGCTCGGGCGAGAAGGGGAGTTTTTTCGTTCAGCCCCCGGAATCGTCGAACGGTAAGCGACGTCTCGTGAATGACCGGAAGCGCCACGATCACTAACGCCGCATGTTGGGCACCGGCCGCTTTCAACAGCTCAGTTTGCGAGGCATCCCCGTAGACGCAGGAAATTCCGCGTCGGCGCAACTGTCGAACGATGTCCGGGTCGCGCTCAATCACGGTATACGGCAGTTCAAAATGATCGAGGGCGAGTCCCACCGCACTGCCCATGCGACCGAACCCACACAGCACCACATGCCCGGCTTGCTCGTCAGAAATCCCGCCTTGAATGGGCAAGGACACTCGTCCCATTTTAAAATGTAATGCAGCGATCCACCCAGGCGCATACCGAACGAGGGGCGCGTTAAGGAGAATGCTCAGCAGCGAAGCGGCCAGGGTGGCATTATACACATCCTCGCTCACATGTCCCGCCGTTTTAGCGACCTGAACCAACACGAAAGAAAATTCGCCAATCTGCGTGAGACCGACGCCCACGAGCAGGGCGGTGCCCCAAGCATAACGAAACAGCCTCACGACCAGCGTCCAAATGACGAATTTCCCCACGATAATCAATCCGAGCATGAGACCGAGCAACGGGAGATTGGCCCACACCACGCGCGGATCGATAAGGGCACCGATCGTCACAAAAAACAGGGCCACAAACGCGTCACGGAGCGACAGAAGCCGGGCTAAGGTTTCGTGACCATATTCTGAACCGCTGATGATCAATCCGGCCAGAAACGCGCCAAGCGCCAGGGACAGCCCTGCCATCTGTGTGACGGCTGCCGTGCCGATTCCCAGGGACAACGCGACCAGGAGAAAGAGTTCGGCATTTTGTGCCTTCGCAATGCGTGTCAACAACGGCGGAATGGCCTTCGCCGCGAGATAGGCGAAGGGAAGCAGAATGAGGACCGCGAGCCACAAGGCCTTTCCAATCGTGGCAAAGCGGCCTGGTTCCAGAGCACCGAGCGCCGGAAGCAGGACGGTGAGCACCACCACCGCCAGGTCTTCCACGAGTGTGATCCCGATCATCACCCGGCCATGCTTGGCACGCAAATCTCCACTGTCCAGCAGCAAGCGCGCCAGAACCATCGTGCTCGCCACGGACACCACCGACCCGATCACCACGCTTTGAATCCAACTCCATCCCACCACATGGCCCAGACCGACAGCGAGGAGAATGGAGAGGAAAATGCCGAGTGGCCCTCCCAGCAGGGCGACCCACCGGACTCGTAACAAGTCATTCAGGGAAAATTCGATCCCGATGCAGAACATCAAGAGGATCACGCCGATCTCGGCGAACAATTCGAAACTATGGACATCCGAAATGGAGGGACCGGGGGTAAACGGGCTGATCAGAATGCCGCCGAAGACATATCCCAGAATCAACGGTTGACGAAGCAGAAAGGCGGAGGCCCCGCCTATGACCGCAGCGACAAAGACATATGCGAGATCTCTGAAAAAAATCGGATCAGGGGTCATGAGTCCTCTCAGACAGAAGGTCGTCTGCTATGCTGCAGACTAGCATGAACCAACGCTGGTTGCCGCGATAAGTAAAATGCTAAAGGACTGTTTGATAAGGACGCACGTATTACATGTTCGGCAGGTGTCGGCTACGAGCGATGTGATATTGCGAAGGTTCTCCTGTTTTTATTTTCCAATAGTGCAGTTTTGCAGCTTGGCCTAGGGCTCTACGACCGATGACGGCGAAGAACGACGGATAGAGAGGTCGGCCAGACAATCAATGATCTACCGCTCGCGATTGCACCCTACTGCGACTGTCTAGGATATCGAAACGAGAGCAACACTGGGAGTGGGATCGGACGCATCACCGCCTTGTACATAAGTTGGAACGGGATCGCAGCGACAAGTCCGAACGGAACCGGCAGTAAAACCGGGAGTAGTCGGATGCAAAGGGAATGACGAGGGGCGAGGCCTAGTCAGGAGAAATTACCCAGAATGCCCTGGAGGAGTTATCCCGTCGCTAAGAACAATCGTAAGGGATCCGGGTCGAGCAAGCTTTGCTTGGAGGCGCCGGGCGGGTTCGAACCGCCGCATCGCAGTTTTGCAGCTTGCCCGAGGGCTCTACGACCCATGAAGATCAACAGCGACAGACAGAGAGTAAGGCCATTAAATAACAAGGTGTTACGACATTTTATTGGTGCCCATTTACGACTAAAGAGGACTCCCAACCGGGAGCAAAATCGGGAGTGGAACCGGGACTAAAACCGGGATCAGGGTTTGTACGTTGCCGTAGATTGGTGGGAAGCGAATCAGTTCCCAATAACACTGCCCGTCAAAACCAACATACTAATTAATTATTAATTTGCCGTAGATCCTCAATAAAATACTTCGGGTTTCGTTTCCGCACAAGATCTACAAGAAAGCTGTCTGCGATGGAGGTTACCAAGCCCAGAGCGGGGTCATACACTCCCGCCATTGTCGTAGCCAAAAGACGCAAAGTCTTGCCTTTGTGAGTCGAAACAAATGGAATATCATGCATTAATCTCCCGTATTCCTTGGCAATTACGTGAGGACTGTCACGACACTTTTCATGAAACCACGCTCTAAATTGAACAGCATCTCTAGTCCCTCGCTTAATCAAAATGTCATGCAGGCGTGCTGGTCTATCTGGAATCGAAGCATCTATTACATAACTCGCGATATCGGGAACTTCTGTAATTTCTTTCAGGGATCCAAATCTCTCAAAAGGACTAGATCTAGCACTGCCTCGCTGCTGTTTCGCCTTCAATACGTGACCAACAGGCGTTCCAGTAGCTGTATCCGTGCAACCAGTCTGTAATGCAAGCAACATTTCTAGATTGGCGCGGGCGATTCTAAGAACGGAATCAATTTCATCTCGCTCTTCGAAAGTCTGAATTTCCCCACACCTAAATTGATTGGGCTCAACACCAAACAAATGATCAAGACTGGTATTCCTGAGGCTAAAAGCAGTCCTTAAATATGGGCCATCTAAAATATCCTTGTAGGACTCCTCGCGGATCAGAGAAACCATCTTCTCCATCGGGAATGTTTGGGTGTTCTCAAGGATCATCCTACTTAAGTTCACCCTTCTCGGCTTCGTACTGAGCCCATTCAGGGCCCACTCCAAGGTTGAATCATCATCCGCAAATTGATCTACAGGGCGAGTTTGGTCGTGAAGAATGTCGTATGATGCAAGGCCACCCCCGTTCCCTATGTACGCAAGTGCCCCTTTCACACGTACAAAACTAACTGCATTATTTTCAATCAGCTCTGCAACGCCATCTTCTCCAAAAACACTTATCAAAATAACAACCGACATGAAGTCATGAGTTGGGACAATAACCTTGTCATACAGAAGCATGCTATCCAAAAAGGTCGATAGAGGATGCCGGCCCTTCCGTATGAAATTTTCATATCTTTCATTTGGAGATCCAGGATCGAAGTAACTCCACATGTTTCCAGCAAACAGTGCCATCGGATTAATCGGAGCGGGCTCACCTAAGAAACTAAGTTTCCACTTGAACCACTGAGGCGTCCCTTTTTTTAGTTTAATTCTCATGGATCCTTTTTTCGTTCAGCCTTTGCCTTTCCGGCACCCCTCTGCATTAAAGATTATCGAAATATAACCTCATTAGATCGACATTTCGAGGTTCCTCAGAGGCTCGCGCAAAATCTTTAGGCAATCGGCGAGCGCTTCCTTGAAACTGAATCCTCCCGCCCAAAAGTTAGGCTTCCGCCTGAGAACCCAAAGGAAGGGTCGTCCTACTTTGACCATATAGATCAAGTGAAGCGGGGGCTGCGCCCCCGAGCCCCCCGGCCGTCCGGCCCCGGCAGTCCGGAGCGGCCGGCGGGCCTTCGTGGTCAGCATATTTCGCGTCTAGTTGATAATCCTGGGCAGACAAAGTCTTCATCTCAACTCTGCATGGCCACTAATTCACCAAGGGGACGGCCAAGCTAGCGCATCGCCGTCACCACTTGAAAATAACCCTGCATTTCCTCCCTCTCACCCCCTGAGAAGCCAACAGGTGGTGACAGGGTGGGGCGGATATAGAGCCTATAACTAAGTATTAGAAGTAAAGATTTGTGAGTACCAGCATAGAAGTGACCACCTGTTCCCAGGTGGTCACCGTGTTCTGGAACGCGCGAGCGAAATAGACTAGCGACTGAGAATATCGAGGATTTCATCCAATGGTCGAATGGTCCCCAACAGGAGAGGATCACCGAAACGCCTATTATGACGGTTCTCCTTGACCTTGAGCAATCCAGTCACAAGATTGTTGAAATCATCCAGCTTGGATGTTTCAAAGTAGGTAATAAAATCCCAATCATCCAACCCGCTGGAGTGATAGAGCTTCCGTTTCACCGTCTTCAAGTATGCGACCGTCGCATCCGTGTGTTCCTTCATCAGGCCTGTTCGGGTGTCTTGTCCAGAAATCCACCATTCTGCGTCCTTGCGTATAGGAACCACTATAACGTATGGGCTGCCCTGAGGTGGCGGTGTCTTCAACTCCCCCTTCAGTTCTTCTGGGAAGCTAGGGACATAATTTAGGGTTTTGGTGATGCCATTGAAGGTGTCAGTATTTTTCATATCCATCCCCATAGTGGTCCCCATGAGGTCTAACAAGAAGTTCTGATTATGAACCATCTCTTTCGAGTGAATCCTGACAAGTACATCAGCTCTCTCAGACAGACCACGAAGCAAATGCGTATCGACTATTAACTTATCGGCGTGCTTTTCGAACACCTTTTTCATTTCGGAGGCCGCCTTGACACGCGCTTCATGATCCATCTGCCACCAGTGCTCCCCCATCTTGAACACAGCAAACGTTGCGTAGACACCAGGATCCTTTAAGAGCTTGTCGTGATCCATGGCCGCCTCACTCACTACAGACAACATGGGAAGGAAGCATAATAGAAGCGCAACCATCGAAATCTGACTGATTCTCTTCATAAGTCCGTTCTCCTTTTCGGTTAAAAGGGCTGGTACAACCCAATGCATGGTCAAGCATAGCCCTGCCCCTTCACATCGATCTCACGAAATTGTCACATTTTTATCACGCCTGATGTGGCGAGCGGCCCGTAACGGTCGAGAACAATAGAGACTAGAAGTGCACGGTGGGCAGTTCAAAGCTGATGATGGTTCCGATGTTAGGTATACTCTCTGCTCGAATTGTACTTCCATGTAGCTCTAGGATTCGCTTAGTAATGGCCAGCCCGAGCCCAGCTCCTCCAGGCTGATTTTGTCGATTCGCCCTATAAAAACGATCAAAAATATAAGGCAAGTCGTGATCAGCGATACCACAGCCAGTATCAGAAATTCGTATCATAACCGAGCCGGATTCGTGGCTTAACGAAATCGCAATGGTCCCTCCGCTCGGTGTATAGCGAGTAGCATTATTGATTATGTTTTCTAGCGCCCGCTCGATGAGGCCGATATCAGCCTCCACAAATGGCAGATCATCTGTAAAACTGCTCTTTAGGGCTATCCCCCTATTTGCGACGGTGAGTTGAAACTTTTGACACACATCCTGGACAAGCTCGGCTAAAGAAAATTGTTCGCATTGAATGCGAGCTTCACGCGAATCTAAGCGAGCCAATTCAAAGAGTTCCCCCACAAGCTCCCTAAGCCGTTGGCTTTGCTTGAGGGCAATGTCGAGAAACGTCCGGTATTCCTCTCGTGTAAGCGTCCCTTCTTTCATCAGTAACGTTTCCAGATACCCATGCAAGGATGCCAGGGGGGTACGCAAATCATGGGACACATTGGCCACCAACTCACGCCGAAGGATGTCCGTCTGCTTCAAAGTGGCCACTTGCTGAAGAATTCGTTCTACCATCCGATTGAATGTGGACCGGAGCCGATCAATTTCATCACTATTCCGCTCAGGAATGAAATCCTGAGGATGCAGCTCGAGCGCCTCTGAAAAATCGCTCTTTGCGAACGTTTCCATCGTCGATGCTAGTTTGGTTAACCTTCTGGTGAGCATGTTGAATAGAAAGAGACCGCCCAAAAGAGCGAACAGTAAGCCGGTAAGTGCTGCCCAGAGACTCAGCCGGAAGATGTAGCTCCGATTCAGCATATCGGCGACGGAGTCATACTCCTCTCCGCCAAGGACAATGTACAGATATCCTGTTGGTTGTCCGTGTAAGGGTATGGCTGAAACAGAAAAGACCTTCTGGCGAGTCGCATCACGGGGATCGTCACCAAGAATAGGAAATGCGTCCGCCTCGGTGAGAAAACGATGTATTGGTTCTAACGAGACAGCCGAGCGCTTGACCTTCTCAGTGGGAGCGGAGAAGTTGACTATGCCCCCATTCTCATCAAGCAAGTACATCTCAATGCTCGGATTGATAACCATAAGTAGGTGAAACAGTTCTTTCAGAGCGTACGGACTCACCTCTCCTTGGCTGCTTAGTAACTGGTCAGCAACAATGTTTCTGGCCAGAGCACGGTTCAGCTTCTGATTCACTTCCTGCTGATACATGCGCGTCGTGAAGACCGTTAGGAGAGTGTATAGAACCCCAACCGCACAAAACAGGAAGAGCAACACAAGGGCGAGTTTGCCGTAGAGTGACCGCGACATGGTCAGTCCTTTAAGCCGGATCCTTCTAGTTCACAGAATTTGTATCCGACGCCCCACACAGTCAGAATAAAGTCGGGCTTGGCCGAATCCTTTTCAATCTTGGCGCGCAATCTGTTGATATGGGAATTTACCGTGTGTTCATAGCCGTCGTGACCGTAACCCCAGACCGAATCGAGAAGCTGACTGCGCGTATAAACTCGGCCTGGATGGGATGCAAACTGCAGGAGCAAATCGAACTCTTTGGCCGTGAGATCCCTCAAGCTGCCTCTCACTGTGACCTTCCGTTTTTCAACATCGATGAAGAGGCCCTTTGCGCGGATAGTTTTCTGAAGGTCCTGCGTCTTATCTCTAAATGCTTCAGAACGGCGGAAGAGGGCCTTTACACGTGCGAGCAGTTCTCGAACACTAAATGGTTTAGTAACATAGTCGTCAGCACCAACTTCCAGCCCAAGGACCCGGTCTATTTCTGAGGATTTCGCAGTCAACATGAGGATGGGTGTATAGGTGGGGAGCGATCGAAGCTGCCGACATATCTCTAACCCGTCGATGCCAGGCAGCATCACGTCAAGAATAATAAGGTCATATCTCTTCGAGAGCACACATTGAAGGCCATCCTCTCCGGTTTTGGCGATCTCTACGGCATATGCGGTGTCGGTCAGGTGCATCTCCAAGAGCCGACCAATATCTAAGTCGTCTTCTACGACAAGAATTTGTTTAGCCATAAAAACCATATATTCGAGGCAGCAGGAATGCCTTTAGCATAGCGTCCGTCACAAATTCATCACAGCCATAGATTATAGACCCAACTGAAAAAATCCTGGCATGCTGAGGAAATGTCCGCTTTCAATGCCAAGGCCTGGTTTAATCGAGCGAATATTCCATGTGGCGGTAGCCGAGAATTTTAAGAATCGAGACTACGAGTGGTCAGCCCGCACAGTCGATACAGAGCCAGATTTCGCATGTGACGTCATGCTCCCTATAACAAAACCGCACCCACGCCCGTTCAAATTGGCAAAACTCGCAGAGCCGTTCCTTCGTATGCTCAGAACAGAGACAGGCTTTGCGCGCACGATCATACGTGGTGGCTTCCCGTCTGCAACCTGCCGGCCCAAATAGACTCGGCAGCTTCAGATCGCATCGATGCCAGATCATCCTCACACCTCCTGATAGACAAGCCCCTTCCCCAGCACGAGTTGCAGAATGGTGCCGCTAAACCAAATGGGATGCCCTGACAGCAGATCCTCCCAGGTCTTGATGAAAACGATCCTCGGGATTTCAATCTCGCCTCTGATCCGTCGGTAGGCATTCCTGGTCGACCATTGATGCCGCATCTCCTCCCACAGTCGGCTGATGGGAAAGCCCAGCGACCGCTTCCAGGACCAACACATATTCACGTAGCCACATTGATCCTGGACGTACTGGCTGATGACATAGCGGCTGAGACGGTTTCGTGAACGATGGCTAGGCTGATAGGCCTTGATCCAGACCACCGGAGCCCCGTGGAGGGCTTGCCACTGGGAGGAAAGCCATTCCTGAGAGATCCAGAAGCGGCGGGCGCGCTCCCCGTCCGGCACCCGCCAGGCCCAGAAGATATGGAGGACGCCATGCCCTTCCTCAGTCCGGACCTGGTAATACTCCAACCCCTGAAAGCCGAGCTGGCGTTCGATCCGCTGACGCAGTTGTTTATGATGGTAGGTCAGCTTCTCCGCATCCCCGCCTTCTGCCGTGGAGAGCGTGACCCAGAGCACCTGGAACTGGTGGCATTCCCAGAACCAAAGCAGCGACCGGACGCGGTGATAGCCTCGTTTCTGCTTTCGCGTCCATTCCCCGGCGACGGGCTCCCGCCGGAACTCCTTCCAGCGGCTCATCGGGCACCTTCCGCTTGAGGGATGGCAGGTCTGAGGCCGGCAGACAGAATCCGTTCGAGTTCTTCGATGGGAATCCGTACGGCGCGCACCGACGGCTTCACATAGGCGATCTGCCGTTTCAGGATGTATTTCCTGATCGTGCTTTCCTTGAGCCCTAACCGATTTGCCGCTTCTCGAATGGTGATCAATTTTGTACTCGGGACCATCGGGCACCTCCTTGGTAATGAGTGAATCATTTCTGTTATGCCTAATACTTATTAGGCATAACGCTCATTGACATGCATTACCATTGACGAGGTACACTCCCCAAGAGTTTTCAGTCCCAAGGTGCCTCGTTCACCTCCAGTTTTTTCATATGAAATGGGGTGGAGTGATGAAGCTGCCGAAGCCAGCTACAGAAGGAGAGGTCAGATGACCATAGACCGTGCCGCAATTTTTGAGCAGTTCTACGGCGAGATGAAGAAGGCCAGAGAGCGGATTCTCACCACAGCAGACGGCGAAGTCGGCTGGCTCTTGAAGTTTATCCAGACCGACCTAGAAGCTCTCACGCCAAGTGAATGGATGGTCCTGGCTTTCGAGGTGGCCAGCTTTGTGGATGACGTCGCGAATCGCCATGGGGAGGAAATCGCGACAGAAGGAGGGTGGAGCGTCCAATCTATCCCAGGAGAGAGGTTTCGTGGCACTATTCCAAGCAGCGCAGAGGCCAAGGAGGTTCAGACCATGGTCCTCCACAGCCTGGAAAACTTATGGGAAAAGGCAGTGACTGCCTTCACGTTCCCTCAATTCACCATCATTGTCACACTGCCTGGCGCGGACCACGAACGAAAAGGGAATGTGTTTGTTGCCACAAAGCGAAAAGTGAAGGAGTTTGAATATCGGTTCGCCCATTTATTGGTCGACTATTCCGGGCGAATTCGCCGTTGCCCAGAATGCCAACGGATTTACTTAGCGATTCGGTTTGATCAAACATACTGCGGTCCTCGGTGCCAGACACGAGTGGCCACTCGTAAATGGCGAGAGAAACATCTACCGAAGAAACAAAAAGCCTCAGTAGGTAGGACTGGCACAACGGCGGATTCCGACATGAAAAACCGAAAGGGAAAGCCCGATGGCAAGGCGAAACGGTAAAGACCGTGGGGTGGTGTTTAAGCAAGGCGGTTGGTGGGTCCGCCTGTATGTGAATGGCCGGGAGAAATGGTTCCGGGCGGACTCCAAGAGCCAAGCCAAGACACTGTACGGTCGGTTGCGGTCCGAGGCTCGCGAAAATCGCTACTTTCCCGAGAAGTATGCCGTCTCCAAGGAATTGACCCTCCGGGCATGGATTGCGCGGTATCTGGAAGGCGTGACTTCACCAGGTCTTCGGAATGTGCATCGCTATGGAAAGTTCTGGTCGAAGCTCCTAGGACGGAAGCTTCTGACCGAGATTACCGCCGACGACTTACGGCATATCCAAGCCAAAATGAAGCACAAGGGCACACGAACCGCCCGAACGATTAACCGCTACTTTGGAGCCCTGCGACGCATCCTGAACTTGGCGATTGCCGATGGTTTGCTTTCGGCCAATCCAGTCAAAGGCGTGAAGTTCTTTTCAGAACCAGCCGGGCGACTACGGTTCCTTAGTGATAGAGAAATCTCCAGCCTGCGCGATACCTTGCCTCCAGAGCACTGGTTGATTGTGGCCTTCGCTCTCGAAACAGGGTTACGCCTCACCGAGCAGTTTCATTCGCGCTGGGACTGCCTGAACACCGAACAGGGCATCTTGACCATTCCATTGAGTAAGTCCGGCAAGACCCGCCACGTCATTCTGACGGATGCCGCGCTGGACATCGTCAAGGGTCTCACCTCGTGGATGCACAGCCCATTCCTGTTCCCGAGTCCTCTTACCTCCGCACAACCGATGCAGGGGCGCAACTTTGTGGTGAAGATCTACGAGCCAGCCTTGAAGCGAGCTAAAATCGAAGATGTCACCTGGCACACCTTACGGCATACCTTCGCGTCTCGGGCTGTCATGGCAGGAGTGGATATCAGGACAGTGCAGGAACTGATGGGCCATTCCACGATCACGATGACAATGCGCTACGCCCATCTCTCCCCGGCCCATCTGCGAACGGCGGTAAATCGAGCGAGTTTAGGAGCGATTGCGTCGAAAAGTGCGAGTGGAACCGGGAGTAAAACCGGGAGTAACGAAAATCAGCGGGTGGAACAGGGTCCGGTCAGAATCACCGAACCCTCTGAGATATCTGCAGGAATGATTGGAGGCGCCGGGCGGGTTCGAACCGCCGCATCGCAGTTTTGCAGACTGCTCCCTTAGCCACTTGGGTACGGCGCCACGGATCGGATTATAGAAGGGGGAGCTTCAGGAACTCAACCGCGAAGAGCAGAGAAATGGAGGAATGTTCAAAACATAGTCCAACTGAGGGGGATCCGCTTCTGATCAGCGTTTCGTCGGCAAAACAGGAATATCGCGAACGATGGTGGAATGCTCATCCGGCGCATGACCGATCAATTCCCACCCAGGCTCCGCCTGCCCATCTGACGATGCTGCCGTTTCGTGAGTCCCTCCGGCGGCCTCGGCTTCTTTTTCCTTGGCCAGCAACTCGACCTCGTGGATCAGCGTGTCCATGAGTTCTTCAAGCGGCACTTTCCGCATCAATTTGCCCTTCTTGAAGAGAATCCCTTTGCCTTCACCGCCGGCGATGCCGATATCCGCTTCCTTGCCTTCCCCGATGCCGTTCACGACACAGCCGAGCACGGAGACGTTCAGCGGCGTCTTGATATGGCCGAGCTTCTTTTCCAGTTCATTCGCCATGCGCACCACATCGATCTCAACCCGGCCGCAGGTCGGACAGGCAATCACATTGATGCCACGATGGCGCAACTCCAGCGACTTGAGAATCTCGAACCCGACTTTGACTTCCTCCACCGGATCAGCCGCCAACGAGACTCGAAGGGTATCCCCGATGCCCTGCGAGAGCAGCCAACCGAGGCCGATTGCGGACTTGACCGCACCCGTCATCGCCGTGCCCGCTTCCGTAATTCCGATATGCAGGGGATAATTCGACTGGGTGGAGAACAAATAATAGGCATCGATGGCATGGTGCACGTCGGAAGCCTTGAGCGACACCTTCATATTGGTGAAGCCCTCGTCTTCCAAGGCATGGACGGCATTTAAAGCCGACTCAGACAGGGCTTCGGGAGAAGGCCAACCATACTTGTCCAACAACGGACGTTCGAGCGAGCCGCCGTTCACGCCCACGCGCAGGGGAATGCCCCGCTCATTGACGGCCTTAATGACTTCCTGCACCTTCCACCAAGCGCCGATGTTGCCTGGATTGATGCGGACGCAATCCACCACTTCCGCCGCCTTGAGGGCTAAGCGATGGTCGAAGTGAATGTCGGCGATCAGCGGAACCGTCATCGCGGCTTTGATCTGAGGAAGCGCAGCTGCCGCCGCCTCATCAGGGACGGCGACACGAATGATTTCACACCCGGCCTCTTCCAGCTGACGGATCTGAGCCACCGTGGCGTTCACATCGCGTGTATCCGTCGAGCACATCGACTGGACTGAAATCGGCGCATCTCCGCCGATCTTGACCGATCCCGCCTGAATCTGTCGCGTCTTTTTTCTCGTGATATGCATCAGCTTCTCAGCGTATGTCCTGTTTTGGTGCGCCCCGACGTCAACTAACTGCCCTGCTCATCGCCGTGCGGCAAACTCCCCACCAGCGACGCCAACCGGGCGGCATCATCCGTGGCCACACTGGCCCCGAACAAGGCCTTCACGCTGTTGTAAATTCCGTCTGCCGTCAGGCCATACCGTTCGCGAAGCAGGTCTTGCGGACCCTGCTCGATGTACCAATCAGGCAGGCCGATCATCTTCGTTCTCAAGTTCGTGATACCTTCTTCGGACAAAGCTTCCAAGACCGCGGAACCGAATCCACCCATCTTGCAGCCTTCTTCGACAGTCACCAGGCAGCGCACGTTCTTCGCCGTCTTGATGATCAATTCCGTATCCAGGGGTTTCACGAAACGGGCGTTGACCACCGCAGCGGAGATCCCCTCCTGCGCCAACCGTTCAGCCGCCTTCATGGCGGGCCAGACGGTGACTCCGATCGCCACAATCGCCACATCCGTGCCTTCCCGCAACAACTCGCCCTTGCCGATCGGCAACGCCGTCGGTTCTGGATCCATCGGCACCCCGAGACTCACGCCGCGCGCGTACCGCACCGAGGCGGGCCCGTCATGCGTCACACAGGTCTTCATCATGTGTTGCAGCTCGTTTTCGTCCTTCGGTGCTGCCACCACCATATTCGGCACATGGCGCAGGAAGGCAAAATCGAACGCGCCGTGGTGCGTCGTACCATCCTCGGCCACCAGACCGCCCCGGTCGATGCAGAAGGTCACCGGCAGGTTCTGAGTAGCCACATCGTGCACCACCTGGTCATAGGCCCGCTGCAAGAATGTGGAATAGAGCGCGACCACCGGCTTCATGCCCTGCGCAGCCATACCGGCGGCGAAGGTGACAGCATGTTGCTCGGCGATACCCACGTCATAAATCCGATCCGGGAACACCTTCTCGAACGCATTGAGGCCCGTGCCCTCGCACATGGCGGCGGTAACAGCCACGATCCGCTTGTCCTGATGAGCGACTTTGATCAGCGCATCAATCGCCATACTCGTATAGCTGGGGCGCGATGCTTTCTTGGCCGGCACACCCGTTTCACGCACAAAGGGCGGACAGGCATGGAACCAGACCGGATTATCCATGGCCGCCTGATAGCCCAAGCCCTTCTTCGTAATCACGTGCAGCAGGACCGGGCCCTTCATTTTCAGCACGTTCTCCAAGGTCGGCAGCAGGTGCTCGAAATTATGTCCATCGATCGGTCCGGCATACTGGAAGCCCAATTCCTCAAACAACAGACCGGGAAGAATCGCCCCCTTGGCCAATTCCTCAGCCCGTCGGGCGATTTTCTGCACCTCAAGGCCGATGTGGGGAATCTTCCGCAACAGTTGGCCGGTTTCCTCCCGCATACGCGCGTAGAATTCGCCGGTGAAGGTCCGGTTCAGGTAGGCCGAAATCGCCCCGACATTCTTCGAGATGGACATCTGGTTGTCGTTCAGGACGACGATGAAATCCTTGTTGGTGCCGCCGGCATGGTGCAACCCTTCGAGGGTCATCCCGGCCGTCATGGCGCCGTCACCCACCACGCAGACAACTTTGTGTTTTTCGTTCCGCTGCTCGCGCGCCTCCACCATGCCGAATGCGGCGGAGACTCCGGTGCCGGCATGCCCGGCATTGAAGGTATCATAGACACTCTCCTCGCGCTTACAGAACCCGCTCAACCCGCCGTACTGCCGGAGCGTGTGGAACTGCTCCCGTCGTCCGGTGAGCAGTTTGTGGGTATAGGCCTGATTGCTGGTATCCCACACGATTTTGTCTTTCGGCGTATCCAGGAGATATTGCAGCGCGACCGTGAGCTCCACCACACCCAGATTGGAGGCCAGGTGCCCCCCGACATTCGAAACCACCGTAAGGATCTGCTCACGGATCTCCTGGCACAGTTCCGGAAACTGCTCAGGGGAGAGGCGTTTCAAATCAGCGGGACTGTGGATATTTTTCAGCAGAGACATTGCACAATCTCCTTGTCAAATGATGACAATTGGGCGCAGGTATTCATTCAGTGGGAACAAGCCGTATAGAGAAGGTCGCGACGAAGCAGCGAAGCAGTTTCGTATAATCGGCTCATCCTCACATATGGCACTGCCTGTGTCAAGATTTCGCCTTCCCCTGCACCAAAAACTTCGCCCTCGCGACTACGACCGGAACCGGTAGGTGAGGACGGTGGAGAGGGTAAAATCCGCCGCGCTCCCGGTGATGAAATCCAGATTCTCCACTCCATACAGCTGCCAGAGCAGACCGGGAAGGATTCGATAACTCACCCCCAGCACCGACTCCGTCACGCCCTTATCCAGGACTCGCGTGCCTGTCCCGTGAAACGGCGGGGAATAATAATCGAACTGGGCTGTGATGGAAAAGTTCTCCGTCCAGAGGTATTCCACGGCGACCAACCCGCTCACCACCGGTTGAAGTCCCAACCCGGCAATCCGTCCCGTGGGAAACACTCCGTTGAGATTCGCGTACAGGATCCAGTTATCGGCGAACTTCTTATCCAGCGCCAAGCCGATGCCGGCATCAGGATGCCCGCTACCGAACACTTCGCCGGTGTCTCCGGTCGGAGCCTTGACCCCGACCCGGACTGACAGGGCTGGAAGGCTCGAGGTTTCTTTGAGAATCTGGTACTTGCCGTAGAATGAGATATCGCCCAATCCCGTCGCGCCGTCGTTTCCTTGAAACAACGTGCGGGAGCCGTTTGAAATATTGAAGGCATACCCGGTCTCCCGCAGGGCCTTGCGCGGTGGCGCCACGCCGGTCGTGCCTCGTTCCACCCCGATGATCGCCCCCTCCATGAAGCCCCGGTACCGATGATAGCCGGGAATCTCCGCGCCGAGCTCCAATCGATCGGTGAGACCATACCGGAGAAAAAGGCCGGCCCGGACCGTTTCAAACTTCATCGCCACCTCGGCCTGCGCCTCACTGTCCCTGGCGATGCTGGCCGTATTCGCCGCTTCCAGCCGCACATCGAAATCGCCCTTACGAAGCACCGTCGCCCGCTCGCCCGGCATGGCCAGGACCAATTGGTCCAGCGCTTGAAAGTTTCTGACTGGAAACGGGCCGAAACCTTCCGCTCCGGCAGCACACGGAAGGACACTCAGAAGTGCAAGGAGGCAGAAACAATGAATGGTGTACCGCAAGAGCAACCCCGGCCGTTCACTCAGTGGCACTTAGTAGGGAAAGTCTAACCCTGCGAAGACCGCTCCGCCCTCGCGACTGTAGCCGTAATCGACCCGGCCGACTACATTGGGACGAACGATGGCGCGAAACCCCAACCCCGGCGTCATCCGATAATCTTGAAAGCTGACGTCTTTGAATGAATTGAAGACCTGCCCCGTGTCGAGAAACGGCGCCACCTCGAAATCCGCGGTCACCCCGGCCAGTTTCGTCCTTAAGATATGAATTCTCTCTTCGATACTAAAGGCAATCAGATGTTTGTCGATGTACCGGTCCAAGCCGAATCCGCGCAGATTGTTCTGCCCCCCGAGCGAAGACTGTTCGAAAAACGGCACCTGAGATCCGATCGTCGCCTGCAGGTCGGCGCGAACCACCAGAATGGCGCGCTTGGACTCGCTGGGGAATAATTTTTTGACTTCGAGTTCATACCGCGAATAGACCGGGTGGTCGCCGTTTTTCACATTTTGATTCAGTTCGGCATAGGCGGTAATGGCCACGCCGTCGGTCGGGGAAACCAAGCTGTCACGGGTATCGTAATAAAACGAGGCGCGGTGGCCCACGATGATGGACTCGCCTTGAATACCGTCAACCGTGGGAAATTGTTCGACCGAAAAGGGCAGATCGATCGCTCCTCGCTGGAGCTGCACCTGCCGGACCCGCTGCCCGACAGAAATCTGCGTCACTTCATTCGCGTAGAGGCCAAGCCGCCAGTAGGCGCGCGCTTCCCTGGCCGTATAGTTGGACTCGGCGGCCTGGGTCGTCGCCTGGCCGAGGCCGAAGAACCGTGAGGTCGCGTTCTTAAAAAAGGTGCCGCCGAAATTGAGTGAATATTGCCCGTTGCCGAATGCCGGATCGACATAATCGAACAACACCTTGCGTTCGATTCGTTCGGTCAACGAGGCGATGAATCGCATCTGTCGTCCACCCGGATCGTACTTGAACAGATTGAAGACCCCGCGTGTCCCCACGATCGAGTTCTGAATGAGCATGGGCGCCATCAGATACTTCAGCTCTCCGTCCGGATCCGCAATCAGGATCGGCGCGATCAAACCGGCGTCGTTGCCGTCGTTCCGGCTGGTCGAGACGGAGGGGACCGGAAAAATCTGCGTGTCGGCGCCTGCCGCAGCCGGAAGGCTCAGGAGCAAGAGGCCGGCCAGCGCCAGACAACTTCGAATCGACGACAAATAGTGACACTGCATGGCGCTCGCCGGAATCGCTCACTCCCTACCGGACCTACGGAGCTTTGATCTTGTCGGATTTCTTGCGGAGTTGATCGACGAGTTCGGGATACGAGGAGGTGTGGAGGATCTTTGTAAATTGCCCGCGGTAGTTGTTCACCAGACTGACGCCATCGACCACGACATCGTACACATGCCAGTCGTTGCTCTTGTTCAGCAACCGGTAATCCATGGGGATTTCAGTTTTCCCCGAGAGCACCTTGGTGCGGACTTCCGCGTATTCTTTCTCGGTCCGCTCATTCAGATATTGCACACCCTCGCCTGAATAGGTCTCTACACGATCCGCGTACGTATTGGTCAACAGCGTCCGGAACAGATCGACGAACTCCTGCTTATCCTTGTCGGACAACTGATTCCACTGTGCACCCAACGACCGCCGGGACATTTCTGGATAGTCAAACCGCTGGGCCACCACTTTTTCCAAGCGCTGCCGCCGGTCCTCCAGGCGGGCCGGGGCTTTCAATTCTTTATCGTTCAAGATCCTGAGCACCTCGTCGATGGTGCCCTTAACAGAATCAGTCGCCGGTCCGGCCATGGCGGACGAAAGCCCGCCCACCACTATCTGCAGGGCCAGCAAGGCCCCGATCATCATCCAACGGCTTGTATGCATTCCAACACCTCTCCTTTGAGTGGTGAGTCCCTGACCCCACCGGCCTGGCTTGTTCACTTTCATCTCCTGACAGCTGACACGATCAGCCTAGTTGACCTTCCCGTGTACATACTGGCTGACCAATTCTTCGAGATCAAGTCCGGACTCGGTATCACGAATCTTGTCGCCGGGCTTCAACGGATCGCCCCCTCCCCCCACCGACAGAGCGAGATACTTGTCACCGATGATCCCGCGGGTCTTGATTGAGGCAATCGTATCTGAATACAACTTCACGCCGTCTTGGATGGCTAATGCCACCAGAGCACGGTCGCTACTCAGGCCGATATGCCGGACACGTCCGACCTCGACACCGGCGATTTCGACCGACGCCCCCGGCTTGAGTCCCGACGCAGACGTAAACTCCGCCTCGACCGGATAATTATGCCCACCGATGACTTCCAGCTTCCCCAACTTGATGGACAGATACCCGAGGCAGGCGATCCCGACGAGCACAAAGATTCCCACCATCAATTCCAGCTTTGCGCGTTCCATAACGTCTCCTATCAGAGGGATGCGGTCGGCAACCCCTTCGGCGTGACGGTCCCGGCGACAAAAATAAACTCTCGAATCTCTTCGTCCGTCGTCTTCACAAACTCGTTCGAGGGCGCCATTTCGGCGATCCGTCCGTTCTTGAGCATCGCCACATAGTCGGAAATCCCGAAAATCTCGGGGATCTCGTGACTGACCATGACAGCAGTAAACTTGAATTGTTGCTGCATCGCCACGATCAGATCATGAATGGCTTTCGCCATCAACGGATCGAGCCCCGTCGTCGGTTCGTCGAACAGAATGATCTCCGGCTCCATGACCAGGGCGCGCGCCAACCCGGCGCGTTTGCGCATGCCTCCGCTCAGTTCGGCGGGAAACTTATGGCCCATGCCCTTCAGTCCCACCTGTTCCAGTTTCTCCTCAACTCTCCGGGTGACGATCTCGCCCTTCAGGCGAAGCTTTTCTCGTAGGGGGAAGGCGACATTTTCAAATACCGTCATCGAGTCGAACAGGGCCGCACCCTGGAACAACATGGCGAACTTCTTGCGCACCTCATTGAGCGCCTGCCCCTTGAGACGCGCAATGTTCGTCCCGTCGATCCAGACCTCGCCGCGATCCGGCTGCATAAGGCCGATGATATGCTTCAGTAGCACGCTCTTGCCTTCGCCGCTTCGCCCGATGATCGTCGTCAACTTTCCAGTGGGAATGGTCAGGTCCACGCCCCGCAACACCGGCTGCTTGCCCAAAGTCTTTTCGACGCCGACCAGTTTAATCATGGAGCCTCGTACGGGCGGCAGCTGCCCCGTTCCGCCGTAGCCGCATTCTCCTCATGCGCTTCACGTTTCACGATGTTAGAGCAGCACCGACGTCAAAAAATAATCCCACACCAGAATCAAGACCGCCGAGAGCACCACTGCTTCGGTCGTCGCGGTCCCCAACCCTTCGGCACTTTGCCTGGTGTGAAAGCCTTTGTAACAACAGACCCAACTGATCAGCAGGCCGAAGCTGATGGATTTCAAAATGCCTCCATAGACATCCTTCCACTCGACGGCCGACTCAATCGAACTCCAGTAGGCGCCTTCATTCCCGTTCAACAGTTGCACGCCGACGACGTACCCCCCATAAATCCCGACGACGTCAAAGAGCGCGACCAGCAGCGGCACGGCGATGAGACTGGCGACGAGTTTAGGCCCGATCAGATATTGCAGTGGATTGATGGCCATCGTGTCCAGAGCATCGATCTGTTCCGTAATCCGCATGATGCCGATTTCCGCGGTCATGGCGGATCCGGCCCGGGCCGTCACCATCAACGCCGCCAGAACGGGACCCAATTCCCGGATGATGCTGAGCGCCACGGCAGAGCCGAGCACCGCTTCAGAACCGAATTTTCGGAGTGTGTAATGCCCCTGCAGGGCCAGGACCATGCCGGTAAAAACGGCAGTGAGGACGACGACAAACGTGGACTTGTAGCCGATGAAATTCAGCTGCTTGACGATTTGGTAAACGCGGAACGGCGGACGCGTCAGCCAGGCAAAGGAGGAGAGGACGAACAACATCATCCGTCCCATCTGCTCTGTCAGATCGATCGTATACCGTCCGATACGAGCAATGCCTTCCATGCCACGCTCTCCTCTCGTCCACCTACCCGAAACTCAGCGGTCGAAACACGTTGGGCCCGGTCAGGCCAGTCCCTCGCGTAACGCCTTATCCGCGCAGGCTCTGAATACCGCCGTCAATTGTGTTCCGGCGATGCGGCTTTGCACACGAAGTCGATTGAGTCCGATGAGACTCGTCGGATGAGCCAGACAAGCGGCGACACCCTTCACCCATCCAGATGGCCTGAGAAACAGATTGAAGTCAAGCGGAAGGCTTTCATCGACAAGATCCGACGCCGTACGAACAATGACAAATGGAATCTTGCGCTCCGAAGCCACAAACCCCAACGCCGCACTCTCCATGTCGAGGCCGACCCCTCCCGCTCGAGTGGCAATCTCCTGCTTGTCCTCCGCCCGGCAGAGAACCCGCGGCACCGAAACGAACTGCCCGGCCTGCACCGGGAGGCGCTGTTGCTGCACGGCCTGCCGCACCCAATCGGCTCCGGCCGCAGCACAGGGAACGGACCGCCCGTCCTCCGCGCCACCTTCCATAGTCACGTGAGTTCCGATCAACACCTCGCCGATAACGGCCTGACCCAACGCACAGGCAAACCCCGTGGACCACACAGCGGCAAATGACTGTTCCCCGAGCACCCGTCCGGCGGTCGTGGTGGCCCGCTCGGGTCCGACACCCATCGGGATGACCCACCACTCGACCTGACCCTGCCGCGCAACGGCACAACGAATCCCTCCGACGACCCGCATCTCGCTCGCGGCAAACGCCTGACACACGGCGGCCGACTCCCACCGGGTTGCCACGAAGACTCCGATCGCGGTCACAATGACTCCCGAGGGACAATGACAGGAAAAGCTGAACTCGATGAACACCCACGGTCAGCGTGGCGACC
Source organism: Nitrospira sp. ND1 (assembly GCF_900170025.1). Classification (NCBI taxonomy): domain Bacteria; kingdom Pseudomonadati; phylum Nitrospirota; class Nitrospiria; order Nitrospirales; family Nitrospiraceae; genus Nitrospira; species Nitrospira sp. ND1. The sequence continues at coordinate 1,048,865 of NZ_FWEX01000006.1, forward strand.
GGAATTGTCCTGATTGATAGGCCTGCAGACGCAATTCATCTGCCCTCGTCGTTCCACGAGTCTTGAGATTGCGGTACATGGCCAGCGCCCAGAGGGGGAAGTATTGGCAATACCAATGATAACGAAGGTAAAACACGCGCGGGAAACCAGTTCCGGTATGGCGCACCTCTTCCCATGACCCATCCTTCCGCTGATTCCGAATGAGGTAATGGATCCCCCTGGCCAGGCTGAAGGAGTCCGTCACTCCGCCTGCCATCAGGGCCAACAGCGCCCAGGCAGTTTGCGACGGTGTGCTGTCACCGCGACCGCTCTGCGAGACATCTCCATACGAGAGGCAGGATTCACCCCATCCGCCATCGGGGTTTTGCTTGGACTCGACCCAACTGACCGCCCGGCGGATATAGGGAGACGAGAGATCCTCACCGATCGCTCGCAGGCCGGACAGGACCGACCAGGTGCCATAAATGTAGTTCACGCCCCAACGGCCATACCAACTGCCGTCCTGCTCCTGATCGTTTTTCACAAACGTGAGCGCAGAAGCCACGGCAGGATGGGTCCAGTCGTATCCCAGCGTCGCGAGCATCTCCAGACAGCGTCCGGCAAGGTCAGCCGTGCTGGGATCGAGCAGGGCCCGATGGTCGGCGAACGGAATGTAGTTGAAAACAATCCGATTGTTATCGACGTCGTAGGCACCCCAGCCTCCATCCGATCCCTGCATAGAGGTCACCCAGCGGCAACCGCGACGAATCGCCAGACGTTGCTGGGCTTCATCGGACAGATGCACCTTCGCCAGGGCCATCAACACGACCGCGGAATCGTCCACATCGGGAAACAGTTCGTTCTCGAATTGGAAATACCATCCGCCCGGTTCGGCACCGGGAGCCGAAATAATCCAATCGCCGACGGTCTTAGTCTGCTTGGACAATAACCAGGTCGAAGCCTTCTGCAGCGCCGGATGATCTTGCGGCATACCGGCCTCGATCAAGGCATTGATGAGCAAGGCCGTGTCCCAGATCGGGGAGTGGCAGGGCTGCAAATGCATCGCATCGACGCATTGGCCGTTGTCCTGCACCGTGTCGTGTACTTCCAGTTCTTCGATCTCCCGGATGGCCTTCACCATAAGGGGATCATCGTTTTTGTAGCCGAGGCAATGCAGCGCCATCACGGAATTGGCCATGGCAGGATAAATCGCGCCGAGGCCTCCGCTGCCCTTCATGTGGTCGAGCATCCAGTTCTCAGCGCACTTGAGCGCCTTCTGTCGAACCCACTCAACGGGCGAACGATCGTAGATCTTGAGCAGCGCATCGAGATTGATGAAGAAGTTCCTGGCCGTGAACCAGGTCCGGTCCTTCTTGAACGGAGGAACCATGCCGTAATCGATCTCTGCCGGGGGCTCCGTATAGAGTTCGTCGATGCCCAGTTCCGGCGGAACATGACACAAGGGCCGTTTGGCGAATATGATCAACAGCGGAATCAGCACCGCACGAGACCAGTAGGAAATCGCGTAAATGCTGAAATAGAATCGCTTCGGCAACAGCATGATTTCCGGAGGCATGCTGGGGACACCACGCCAGTCATATTGACCGAACAGGGCCAGGGCGATTTTCGTGAAGACATTTGCCGCCACCACTCCACCCTTGTCCAGGATGCAGGTGCGGGCATTCACCATGAAGGGCTCATCGGCGGACACGCCGGAGAGCTTCAACGCAAAGTAGGCCTTCACCGAAGCACTGATCTCCGCCGGGCCACCGTGATAAATCGACCATCCGCCGTCTGGCAACTGAGCGGATTTTAAGTAGCGGACCGCTTTGCGCTCGCGCTCGGGATCGATGCAGTCCAGGAAGCGGCGCAACATCAGATACTCAGATGTCAGCGTGGTATCGGCTTCCAACTCGGCAACCCAGTACCCTTCGGACGCGTCTTGTCGCGCCAGAAACCAGGCCTGGCTTTTCCGCAGCGCCTCTTCCAGCGCTTCCACCTGGCCTGTGGAATGTGCCGGGGCTCGCTTCGCGGCACTGTCGCCGGAAGCCGGCACCGCAGACTTATTGGAGACGAGTCGGAGCACCGGAGCGGAGGCAAAGTCGCGCGCCGCCCTGATTCGGCTCGGCACCGACACCAGCAAACTATCGGACAAACGATTGAACAGGTTTTTGAGAAGTCGCATAACGTGATGCCGTGAATCTGAAAGAGACGGCGGGATTGATAGTCGAGACGGTTCCATCGATCAGGAAGCGATCACATGAAACCGCACAGTACCACTTATAACCATTAGCAGAACTGTATAACAAACTGTTTCTAGGCAGTCAAGGGAAGCGGCCCCCCTCGCGCGGCGGCATTGCCTTCACCACCCGCCGGAACAGCCCCCTACGTACTCATCTCCGCTCGGACTACGCCGGCTGGAGATCACCGAGCTTGACTGAAATCAACGTCGACACGCCCGGCTCTTCCATCGTCACCCCGAACAACGAGTCCGCCATCGCCATCGTCCGCTTATTGTGCGTGATGACCATGAACTGGGCGGTCGACGACAAGCTGCGCAACACGCTCGTGAAGCGCCCGATATTTTCTTCGTCGAGCGGCGCATCGATTTCGTCCAGGATGCAGAACGGCGTCGGGCGGATCAGGAAGCTGGCGATGAGCAGCGCCATCGCGGTCAGCGTCTTCTCTCCGCCGGACAACATGGTAATGCTCTTCAAGCGCTTCCCCGGCGGCTGGGCCACAATCTCCACACCGGGCTCGCGCGCACCGTTGTCTTCCACGCCCTCTTCCAACGGCTCTTCGACCAGTTGCAATTCAGCGCGGCCACCGGGGAAGAACTGGGAAAAGACGTCCCGGAATTTCTGCTGCAACTCGTTGAACGTCTCCACGAACATGTCCTTCGTCGTCCGGTTAATCCGGTGGATGATCTCCTTGAGCGACGCGATGGAGGTCGAGAGGTCCTGCTCCTGCGTCGTGAGGAACTGATACCGCTCTTCCAACTCACGATGCTCGTCGATGGCCGCCAGATTGATGGCGCCCATCCGGTCCAGGCGCTCACGGATTTTCTGAATCTGCTCCCGCAATTGCGGCGTTTCAAGAATCGAGACGGGGGCCGGCGGTTCTTCACCCTCCGGTACCGGCTGATCACTCGCCGGCAGGAGCAGCGTAGCCGGCTCGAGCTGATAGGTGCCGGCGAGCGTGCTCTCAATCGTGGAGAGATGCGCCTTCACTTCTGCCTTTCGCACTTCAGCCCTCATCCGTCGATCATGCAAGGCGGAGAGGCTCTGCCGCACCTGGCTAAGAGTTTCCTCTACCGCATGCAACCCGTCCATTTCCTGTGCCTGCCGCTCCTGGGCCGCCACTAACTCCGCCTTGATTCCGTCTACCTCAGCGCCCAATGCCCGACACAATGCTTCCTGCCTGGTCTGCTCTTCGCGACTATTTTCAGTCGCTTCAACCAACCCGGCCACCTGCTCTTCCAAATCGATCGCGCGGCGTTGCGCGGCATCGAGTCGTTGCGTAAACCGTGCAATGTCGTTCGTGGCATGTTCCCGACGCCCGCGCATGCTCTCCAGAGACAACCGGACTTCGGTCAACCGTTGCTGGATCGCCAGACTTTGGCTTTCGATCACCACCAACCGTTCTCGCACGTGCAGCAACCCGGTTTCCTGCCCGACCTTTTCCGCCACCCATTGCCCCAACTGCGCCTGGCTGGACTGAAACTCTTCCTGAAGCCGCGCCTGCTCGGCCAAGCCCCGCTGCAGCTCCTCCGCCAACACCTCCATCCGCCGGTGCAATTCCCCGCGCTGGCGTTCCACGCCCGCATCGTCTTTCTGCAGCGACAACTCCAGCATCTCCGCTTCGCGGATCGCCCGGCCGAGGCGCTGCTCATCTTCACGTCCGAGCCCCAACTCGGCCGCCGCGTCCTCCCGCGCCGACCGTGCCTGCTCAAGGGCTTGAACCGCTGCAGTCCTCCGGGCTTCCAACTCCAATACTTCGCGCCGACGTTGGAGCAAGCCCCCACTGGCACTGCTGCCGCCCCCGGTCATCACACCGGCGGCATCCAGCGTCTCACCCGATAACGTGACATATGTTGGCCCGGCGGGGGCAGCCCATTGATGCTGCTGCCAGAGCTGCAGCGCCACATCCAACGACTCCACAAACACAATCCCGTCGAACAAATAGCTTAATGTCGCGGCAGAGGCGCCTTCCGCACGGATCAAATCCGTCGCGCGCCCCACCACACCAGGCTGTCCGGTCAGCGTCGGCCACCACGAGGCCGATGAATCAAGCGCCGCCTGCTCGGGAGCCCATCGCAATTGCTGCGGAAGAAACGCTCCGCGCCCCAGTTCTTTGCCCTTTAGAAACTCCACCGCACGACAGGCCGCCGACGGTTCATCCACCAACCAGCCGCGCACACGTTCCCCGAGAATCGTCTCTACAGCCCGGTCCAGCCCCGGCGGAATCACGAGCCACTCGGCAAGCGCTTCGCGCACGCCGTCGCACGTTTTCAACGCCGTGCCTTCCTCCTCACCTTCCCGGCCATATCCCATTTCCTCACGCACGACACCCTGCAGGGCACCGAGGCGCGATTCCACGCCGGCGACGTCTTCGGAAAACTTCACGATATCCCGGTCCAGCCCGGTGATCTGCCCGCCCAGCCCTTCGATCCGCTCGATCGCCGCCTGCCGTTCAGCCATGAGTTCTTGAATGCGCCCGCTGGCCTCTTCCCGTTGCGCGGCCAGCAAGTCGCGCTGCTGATCCAACCCGGCCACCTGTGCCGTCAACTGTTCCTGTTCGCGCGAGACCCGTTCCGCCCGGGCGGCGGTTTCCTGCTGACGGGCCGTCACCTGCGTCAGGCTCTGCTCTGTATTGGCAACGAGGACGGCCAGGTTCAACACATCTTTCCGCGCGCGCTCTTCCTCCGCCACCGCGGAAGCGCGATGCCCGGCCAACGATTTCGCCTCGACATCCGCCTGTTGGAATTGCGCCTCCTGTTCGACGATGTCCCCCTCCAATTGAAGCAGCATCGCCCGAAGGGTCTCGATTTCCGACTGCGCCTGCTCCTGATCCGCCGCCAACCGTTCCATCTCTTGCGCGGCCTGCATGCGTTGACGTTCAAACAATTCCGTGCGGTTCCGTTCGACCTCCGCGGCCGTCAAGGCCTGCGACTGCCGCTGTTCGGTACCGGCCAACGTGTCACGTACACGCGAAATGGCCGCCGCCGCGTCGTTCATGCGCAGCCTGATCGCTTCCTGCTCAGAGTCGAGGCGGGCCTGTTCGGCCACCTGTTCCGCTTCCTGCGCTTCCACCTCGCGCGCTTCGTGATCGACGGACTCCAGGTCGGCATGCATGGTGCGATAGTCGCGGGACAGGAGTTCGATTTCGAGACCGCGGGCCTCCTGCTGCAGCGTTTGATACGAACGCGCCTGGCGAGCCTGACGCTCCAGCGAATTCAGCTGCTTTTTGACCTCGGCCACAATGTCGCGCACCCGCACCAGATTCTGCTGCGTCGCTTCAAGCTTGCGAAGGGCTTCGGCCTTTTGTTTTTTGTAGCGGACGATACCGGCGGTTTCCTCGATCAGCTCCCGGCGATCCTGGGGCGAGGCCTGCAGGATCTGCTCAATCCGCCCCTGCTCGATGACGGTATGGCCCTTGGACCCCGCCCTGGTTTCAATCAGCACGTTTCGAATGTCTTTGAGCCGGCAGGGGGTCTTATTGATGAGATACTCGCTGTCCCCGTTTCGATACAGGCGGCGGGTGATCATCAGTTCCTGATATTCACTCAGCTCGCTTGGTAGCCCGGAAATCGCATCCAGCCGTAATTCTCCCAGCCCGCCGATCACCAGCGACACCTCCACCAGCCCCAACGGTTTGCGAACCTCGGTGCCGTTGAAGATGACGTCTTCCATCTTCTCGCTTCGAAGCGTCTTCGTACTTTGCTCACCCAGCACCCAGAGGATGGAGTCCACGACATTACTTTTGCCGCTCCCGTTCGGGCCCACGATGGCCGTGATGCCTTTCGGAAATTGGATCTTCGCCTCCGCGAACGACTTGAAGCCGAGCATTTCCAATGACTTCAGATACACCGGCGACCTCCAGAGCAAGACGGTTGAGATGGGACGGATTGTGAGGAATAAAACGAAAATCTTCTATCACAGCGATAGAATCAATGCAAAGAAAAACACCTGATATGGGGGAATAATGGCGCCACTCCCCCAACATATGGAGGAGTGGCGAAAACGGTGTGGAGGAAGAGCGGACGGTAGTCGACGAAGCTAGTTCGCCGAGGCCGACACGCGCGAAGCCGATTCGATCGTGACCAATTCTTTGGGAAGGAGAAACTCGACATCTTCTTCGATGACCGTCAGTTCCTCGACCTCTTCCGAAGAGCCAAGACGCTTCAGGTAGGCCACCACTTCGGTGACCAGGACTTCGGGGGCCGAAGCCCCAGCGGACAGTCCCACACTCTTGGCATCTTTCAGCCAATCGGGATTGATGTCCGACGCCGCATCGATGAGATAGGAGGGAATGCCGCAATGCTCGCCCAATTCGCGAAGCCGATTCGAATTCGAGCTGTTCGGTGATCCGATCACGAGAATCACATCGACCAGCTTCGACAACGACTTGACCGCATTCTGGCGGTTCTGGGTGGCATAACAGATATCTTCCTGGTGCGGCCCCTTGATATTGGGGAACCGTCGATGCAACGCCTCGACAATGTCCCGGCATTCATCGACGCTCAGCGTGGTCTGGGTCACATAAGAGAGATTCTGCGTCTTCTCGACATGGAGGCTCTCCACGTCTTTGACCGAGGACACCAGGTGGAACTTATCCGGGATCTGGCCCAACGTCCCGATCACCTCCGGGTGTCCCGCATGGCCGATAAGGATCAATTCATACCCTTGCGTATAGTCGCGGTTCACTTCGTTATGCACCTTGATCACCAGCGGACAGGTGGCATCGATCACGTGCAGGCGGCGGCTCTGCGCCTCCTCCCACACCGATTTTGCCACACCGTGGGCACTGAAGATCACGACCGATCCTTCCGGCACTTCATTCAGCTCTTCCACAAACACGGCACCCTTATGCCGCAGCGAGTTCACGACATGCCGGCTGTGGACGATCTCATGGCGCACATAAATCGGGGCGCCGTATTTTTTGAGCGACAAATCGACGATATCTATGGCGCGGTCGACACCCGCGCAGAATCCACGAGGATTGGCTAAATAAATCTTCATCTGCTGATTCCCTCTCACGCTCATGAAGGGCCGCCCGGCCTGCCGGGAAAAGCGCGTAGTCTCACTAAACGATCACCTTACGTCAGACCCGCCCTTGTCGTCAACCGGATCATCTGCCCCGCTCCTCCGCAAAAGCAGTTGAGGCCGCGGAACCATTGTGGGAGAATCCTGCCATGCCTCCCCCCGCAACGACACATAAAAAAATTCTGATCGTCGAAGACGAGAAGGACATTCTCCAACTCGTCAAGCTCTATCTGGAGAAGGAAGGGTTCCGCACCGTCTCCGCGATGACCGGCACAGAGGGGCTCCGCCAGGTCAAAGCCGAGCATCCCGACCTGATCATTCTCGACCTCATGTTGCCTGAACTCGACGGGCTGGAAGTCTGCAAACGAATCCGGCTCAATCAAGAGACGGCCCTGCTTCCCATTCTCATGCTGACCGCCAAGGCGGAAGAATCCGACACGGTCATCGGCCTCGAACTGGGCGCCGACGACTACGTGACCAAACCCTTCAGCCCCAAGGCGCTGGTGGCGCGCGTCAAGGCGCTCCTCCGACGGCTGGAACGGAACGCAAACATCCCCCAGACGCAATATCACTACGGCCCCTTGACCGTGGATCTCTCCCGGCACGAGGTCCGGCTGGATGGACAGGAAGTCGCGCTCACGGCCAAAGAGTTCGGCCTGCTGGAACACCTGCTGCGCAACATCGGGCGGGTGCTCACTCGCGACGTGCTGCTCAGCGCCGTGTGGGGCTACGACTACTACGGTACCACGCGCACGGTCGATGTCCACGTGCGCCGGCTCAAACAAAAACTTCCGCTGCTGGACGACGCCATCATTTCGATCAAATCGCTCGGATACAAACTACGCGAATCCGACGTACCTGCATGAACCTCGGCATCCGGTGGAAAGTCGCCCTGGGCACCCTCGCCGCCGTCTTCGTCGGCTTGGCCGTCGCGGGGTGGCTGGTCATCCGCTCGGTGGAGCAAACTGAACTCAGCCGCATGGCGGAGACGCTGGAGACCAGCAGCGGCTTAGCCGCCATGACTCTCCGGCCGTTGTTCGATCAGTCCGGATCGACCGTACCAGGCCCCCTGCTCCACGCCACCGTTCGCGACCTGAGCCAGCAGGCCCACCTCCGCATCACCGTGATCCGGCAGGACGGCACCGTCGTCGCCGACAGCGCCGTCCCTACTGAAGGGCTGACTCACGTCGAAAACCACCTCTCGCGGCCGGAAGTCGCGCAGGCACTGCGATCGGGACGCGGGATGGATATCCGGGCCAGCCAGACCACCGGAGAACGCACGTATTATGTCGCCCGCCTGCTGTCAGCCTCGACGCCGGCGCAGCCTGGCATTTCCGTCATCAGACTCGGGCTTCCGCTGACCTCGATCGACGAGCGCGTGCGACACATTCAGCAAGACTTAGCGACGGCGTTCGGCGCGGCCTTCCTGCTGGCCATGACCCTGAGCCTCTGGGTCTCGCGCAATCTCACGAAACCGCTCTCAGAGATGGCCGCAGCCGCCCGCCAACTTGCCGGCGGGACGCCCGGCGTCCGGCTGGTGGTCTCCTCGACAGACGAAGTCGGCCTGCTCGCGCAAACCCTCAACCAGATGACCGACCAGCTGGAAACCAAAATCAAGGAGGTTTCGGACGACCGCGCGCAACTGTTAGCCATGCTGATCGCCATGGTCGAGGGCGTCATGGTGCTGGATTATCGCGGCACCGTCGTCCAGGTGAATCCGGCGCTGGAACGGATGTTCTCTCTGGAACTGACGGAATCGCGGGGCCGGCACTATGCCGAACTCATCCGGCACGAAGGGCTGACCGCCCTTGTCTCCTCCGTGCTACAGACCCGATCCGGGCAAGGCGGCGAAATTACCCTCTCGCCCAGCGGGCGATGTCTGCGGGTCGAAGCCTCGATCGCCGGAGGCAGCCGCGAGCAGGAAGCCTGCGCCGTATTTGTGTTTCACGACATCACGGAACTGCGCCGGCTGGAAAAAATCCGGAAAGATTTCGTCGCCAACGTGTCGCACGAACTGCGCACGCCGCTGACGTCCATCAAGGGCTATGTCGAGGCGCTGCTGGATGGGGGCAAAGACGAGCCGGCGACGGCGACGGCCTTCCTGGAAATCATCATGCGCCAGAGCAACCGGCTGAATCTGATTCTGGATGACCTGCTGCAGTTGTCGCAAATCGAGTCCGGGCAGGTCCTGTTCCGTCGTGAGCCGGTGGACTTACGGGCGCTGCTGGAACGAACCGTGGCGGTGATCAAACCCCTGGCGGACAAGAAACATCACACGATCGAGCTGTCACTCCCGGACGAATATTGGGTGGTCGAGGGCGATGAGGAACGGCTGGTGCAGGTCTTCATCAACCTGCTCGAAAACGCGGTGAAATACACCCCGGATCAGGGACGGATCTCCATGGCGATCCGCAACGCTACACACCTCCGGACGACCCCGCCCCGCGCGATGATCGAGATCGTCGTGGCCGACTCAGGAATCGGCATCCCTGAAGCGGACCGGCCGCGTGTCTTCGAGCGATTCTACCGGGTCGATAAAGCCCGCTCGCGCGAACTCGGCGGGACCGGGCTGGGCCTCGCCATCGTCAAGCATATCGTGGAAGCCCATAGCGGGCAGGTCTGGGTGGAAGGCAATACGCCCAGAGGGAGTCGATTCGTGGTCCACCTCCCCGTCGCGCAAGAATCGTCTACTGCAGTTTCGACAGAAACAGGTAGCAGATAGTCGACAGTAGCGCAGCCCCCGGCAAGGTGAAGAGCCATGCCGACAGGATTCGTCTGGTCACGCCCCAACGCACCGCCGAGAGCCGCTTGACCGCCCCGACACCCATGACGGTGGAGGTGATGGTATGCGTCGTGCTGACCGGCAAACCGATATGAGCCGTCGCCAGCAACACGATAGCGGCTCCGGTTTCAGCCGCGAAGCCATGGACCGGTTCCAGCTTCACGATTCGCATGCCGAGGGTTCGCACGATCCGCCACCCGCCGACCGCCGTGCCGAGCCCCATCGCCAGGGCGCAGGAACCGATCACCCAGGTGGGCACTTCCGCAGTTGGAAGCACTCCGGCGGACACCAACGCCAACGTGATGATGCCCATGGCCTTCTGCGCATCGTTCGCCCCGTGGCTGAATGCCATGAAACTGGCCGAGACCAGCTGCATGCGTGAGAACAGCCGCAAGGCCAGGGCGCGCGGCACCCGGAAAAATACCCAACTCAGGATCACCATCAGCACCAGCCCGATGGCAAACCCGAAAAACGGAGACAACACCATCGCCTCAAGCACCGAGCGCAGGCCCGAGAACTTGACGGCCGCCGTGCCGCCGTGGGTCAACGCAGCACCGACCAGCCCCCCGATCAGCGCATGAGAAGAGCTGGTCGGAAGTCCCAGTAACAGGGTCACAAAATTCCACACAATCGCCCCGGCCAAGGCCGAGGCCACCACCGCCTGCGTCACCGACTGCGGATCCACGATCCCGGTTCCGACCATCTTGGCGACGGCAGTCGACATGAACGCCCCGGCCACATTGAGCACACCCGCCACCAGCACCGCCGTCGACGGACTCACCACACGCGTCGACACCACGGTCGCAATGGCATTGGCGCTGTCGTGCCAGCCGTTGGAAAAATCAAAGAGCAATGCCAGAATCACGACGACCAACAACAACCCGCTCAGTTCAGCCATGAATGCCGATTCCTACCCTTTGAATAGTGATCAGGATTGGTGTCGAGGGAGACGCGGAGGACGCTCACGTGTGCTTTAACGCGATGCGCTCAAGAATATTGGCGACATCTTCGCACCGATCCGTCCCCGCTTCGAAGTTTTCGTAGATCTCTTTCCATTTGATCACGGCGATCGGGTCCGTCTCCTTCTCGAACAACAGAGAGATGGCATCGCGGGAAATGCGGTCGGCTTCATTCTCCAAGCTATTGACCCGCACGCTGCACTCCGTGACGGCCTGGTGCGACTTGCCCAGCAAGTCCACGGTCGCCCCGACCTCCACCGCCGCCTGATACAACACGTTCGCCAGCCGGATCGCCGACTCCGTGGGAGCCGTCACCTTGTAGAGGACAAATCGGTCGGCGATGGCCTCGACCACATCCAGGATATCGTCGAGGGCACTCGCGAGATCATGAATATCCTCTCGGTCGATGGGCGTGATGAATGTCTGGTTCAGCTTCCTGGCAATCTCATGGGTAATACCGTCCCCGACATGCTCAACGTCCTTGATGCGTTTGGCCTTTTCGACAGGATTCCGGAAATCCTCCGTCATATCTTTCAGGAGACGACTCCCCTCGATCATGTTGTGCGCCGCATTCTTGAACAAATCGAAAAATGCTTCTTCCCGAGGAATGAGACCGAACATAACGTCCTTTCTAGCCGCGAGGGGTTACCAGCGCACCAGTCCTGTCGCCCAGGTCAAGCCCCCGCCGAATGCGCCCAACAACACCAGATCCCCTGCCGCAAGTCGCTGTGTCCGAACCGCCTGATCCAGCGCGATCGGCAGGGAGGCCGACGATGTATTCCCATACTGTTCAATCACCGAGTAGACCGCCTCCTGCGAGAGGCCGAGACGACGACGCAGCTGCTCCAAAATCCGCGCATTGGCCTGATGGGCAATGACCCTTGTCACGTCGCCGGCCGCAAGCCCGAACTCCTTTAAGACATCGATCATTGCCTGCTCCAGGCGACGTACCGCCGATCGAAACACCGCGCGGCCTTGCATACGCAGCATGTGCTCACTCGCACGGACGGTGTCCACCCCGACGGGCTTCCGCGACCCCCCGGCGGGAATCGTAATCAGGCCGTGGCCCGAGCCGTCGGCATAGAGCCGCACACCAAGAATGCCCGGCGCGTCCGGTTGGGCCGAGTCCTCCTGCACAACCAGCACCGCTCCGGCTCCATCGCCGAAGAGCATGGCGGTCTCTCTGTCCCTCGCATCGAGAGACCGTGATTTCACCTCGGCGGCAATGACCAGGCAGGAGCGAACCTGCCCGCTCCGAATCATGACATCCGCCATCGATACCCCATAGAGAAACCCCGAGCAGGAAGCCGACAGGTCGAATGCCATGACCGGATTCGCACCCAGCGCACGTTGGACATGGCAGGCCGTCGAGGGAAAGGCGCTGTCGGGAGAGGTCGTTGAAACAAGAATCGCATCGACAGACTGTGGAGTTATCCCGGCGGCCTCGCACGCGCACTGCCCGGCGACTACCGCCAAGTCCGACGACGCCTGGCCCTGCTCTACCCAATACCTGGTCCGAATCCCGGTCAAAGCGACAATCTGGTCCGGGTCCAGGCCGAGCGGAGCGGCTACCTCCTGGTTGTCTACAACCCGGGAGGGCACGTACGAACCGGTTCCGACAATGCGACTGCGCTTCACGGGGTTCCTATTCACTCGCCTTTGGAGACCGTCTGGGATGACATGTCAGGCGACCTCACGAGGTGCGGCGAGATTATAGGACCCGGGCCCAGGAGGGTCAACCTCCACAAGCCGAATTCGTTGCTTTTCGCTTCCTGATCTGCTAGAAAAATTGTGTAGTTACGATCAGTCCACGTTCTCGACTATTTACCGAAGGAGTCGCTGGATGCACAGGCATTCAAGGGGGTTGTGTGTCGGTCTCACCATTGTGGTGGGAATGTTATGGTTTGCAGCTGGATGCTCCAGCAAACCGAAGACGACCGCCGACGCCAAACCCGTAAGCGGCACGGATGAGCAGATCTTCCTCGGCGACACGATCGAGAAGAACTACGATCCGAACGTGATCATGAAGCGCGGCGAGGCGTTCTTCGACAAGGAGGAGTTTGCCGAGGCCATCGTCGAATACCAGCATTTCCTGGAATTGCATCGAGCCCATCAACTGGCCGTCTATGCCCAGCTCCGTTTGGCGGAAAGCCATCTCCGGATGGCCAAGTCGATCGACCGAGACCCGGAGCCGATCCAAAAGGCCATCGCCGCGTTTGAAAAACTGCGGAAGGATTTCCCCGGCAGCAAGTATGAAGCGCAGGCGCTCCAGCGTATTGCCGATTGCCACGACTGGCTCGCTCAGACGCACCTGTTCGTCGGTCAGTTTTACTATCGTCGAGCCTCCTATCTGGCAGCCGCGCATCGATTCGATCAGATTATGAAAGACTATCCGGACAAGAAGGTGGCGCCGGAGGCCTTGTACTATTTGGCCCTCACCTATCAGGAACTCGGTGCCGATGATTGGGCCATGGAAAAACTTCAACTTCTAGCCGAGAAGTATCCGAACAGCGAGAACGCCGGCGATGGCCGCCGGCTACTGGCCAAGCTGGAGAAGAAATCGCCACCTGCGCCGACCGTCGTGGCCAAGACCGACACGCCGGCTCCGCAGAATCAACCTTCGACGACACTGCTTGCGGCCTCGGTGCCATCGTCGAGCTTTACGCCTTCCGCTACAACACCCAGCATCCCCAACCTGAAGAATTCGCCGGCCCTCTCCCTTGGGCAACCGTTCGTTTCCTGCCGGCTCGGCGCCTGGTGCTGATAGGCGTCGAACCTCCCGTTCATCCACCCATGTACAGGCCGTTCAGAACACCTCCCGCAAGACTGCAGCGAAGTCGACGTCGCGACGAATAAGGCGGGCCACGCCTGCCGACTCCGTCGGGACGGTGAGGCGCCGGTGTCATACGAGAACGCCATTGGCGGACGTCTCCACCAGCCTGTTACCGTAGATGTAATGCTTCGAGCAGCAGGTCGTTGACCGACGCCTTGAGGCGCTTCTTCGCATCGGGCAAGAATTGTACGGCTGTGGTACGTCCCTGCAGAACTTCGAAATAGGACTGCACCACATCCTGGTAGCGTCGGAGAAGCCTGAAGCCGAGTCGGGGGAAGGCATAAATGACCCGGGCGATTCTGGCCGTGACTCGAAAATCCGGGAGAATGTCACGCTCCAACGCTGCCTCGTAGGCGGCGAGCGACTCACGGGGGTCATGAACGTTCCCCAAAATCGACCGGGCTGCGAGCTGGCCTGAACGAACCGCGTAATAAATGCCTTCGCCAAACAGCGGGTCGACTAAGTGACCGGCATCACCCACCAATGCTGCTCGACCATTGACGAATCGAGAGCCTCTTCCGTCTCCATGCCCGCCTTCGGCATCTGAATAGGCGGGAATCGGATGGCCAACCGGACGAGGCACTGTCCAGCCGGACAGCCCCCGCGCTTCGCTGACAAACCGATCGAAGGTCGTGCGCAAACCGCTCGATTTGCGACGAAACTCTCCTACCCCCACAGACACGCCATTCTTTTTGGGGAAAATCCATCCGTACCCCTGACGGGCGGCCCCCACATCCACAAGGATGGTGGTCGCGCTCGGATAGTGTCGGCTATTCCCGAGCCGCACCTCGCTTTCAAGTGCCGGCGCCCGATACAGGGAGCGGTTGGGAAACAGCTGCCGCGCAACCAGACTATTGGCGCCATCCGCACCGATCACCATCTTTGCGCGATACCGTCCCTCCTGCGTCACCACCTCCACACCATCGGAATCCTGAGTGACCTCGACCACCCCCTCACCGGTCCGGAACTCGGTTCCGGCTTCAATCGCTTGTTGCACAAGGTAGTGATCGAAACGATCGCGCATGACCATGTAGGCGATCGGTTGAGAGGATTCAATGAGCAGCGGATCCTGCCCACGATAGACAAACTGGACGCCATTGACCGTCTGTTCAACAACCGATTTGAAGCCGGGCTCTAAGAGCAGGTCGATGCGCGCCGAGAGCCCACCGCCGCACACCTTGTACCGGGGATGGACGTCCTTGTCGAAACCGAGCACCGTCAAGCCCCCGCGACAGAGAGCCGCAGCAGCAACCGCTCCTGCCGGCCCCATTCCGACAATAATCACATCGTAGGTTGTGGCCAATTGCCTATCAGCCATGTCTCAGCTCCCAGTTGAAGGACACAGAGCTCCGACCTGGCCTTGGCCAAGGGTAGACCACGCACTGTAACGCAGGCGTCAGGGGGGAGCCCGATAGGAAAGGGAAAGACAGGCCGGAGTTACTGACCGAGGTACCAGCCGATCCCATAGCGTTCGAGAAAGCTCGTGATCATGGTCAGCGAATTGGCATAGATCATCACACCCACCACGATGAGCAACACCCCGCTCACCGTCGACACACCCCAGAGATATGCGCGCACTTCTTTAAAGTAACTGAGAAATCGATCGACGCCGAGCGCGGTGAGAAACAGCGGTAGGGCTAACCCCAGCGAATAAAACGTGAGCAATACCACACCACTGAGCATCGATTCTGTCGTACTGGCATAGAGCAGGATCGTCCCCAGGACAGGTCCCACGCAGGGAGTCCAGCCTGCAGCAAACGCGATGCCGATCAGGAACGAACCCAGAAACCCGGCCGGTCGGTTTCGGAATTGATACCGGTGCTCCATTTTCAAAAAGTTTAAATTCAAGATACCGAGGAGATAGAGGCCGAAGATAATCACGACGATGCCTCCGAACCGGCGCAGATGCTCCTGGTAGGTAATCAACGCCTGGCCCAAGAGGCTGGCCGATGCCCCGAACGCGACAAACACCGTCGAAAACCCAGCGATGAACAGCAGGGAATTCAAAATGATCGCTTTCCGGAAGCGATTCCGTTCAGAGACGTCCGTGAGCTGTTCGATCGAGAGCCCGGTAATGTAGGAAATGTACGAGGGGACGAGCGGCAGCACACAGGGCGACACGAACGACAGCAGCCCGGCGGAGAATGCGGCAACCAATGAAATCGATTGCACCGAATCGGTCATGGTTAGGACCCCTGCAACAGCGATTCAACCAGGCGCTTCCCCGCAGGGGCGCTCCAGTCTCTGGCCCCTGGAATCCGATTGCGAATGATGCCCTTGCGATCGATCAGAAACGTCATGGGGAGCTGGCGTGCGCCATACTGAAGCCCGATGCGAAAATCGGCGTCGTGGAGCACGGGGAAAGTAAAGCCGACTTCCCGCTGAAAGGGACGGGTCACCGCTGCGCCCTGGGCGTCGGTCGAGACCGCGAGAATCTCAAAGTCCTTGCGGCTGAAGCTTCGATACAGTCGCTCCATCGCCGGCATCTCGATTTTGCAAGGCCCGCACCAGGTCGCCCAGAAATTCAAGAGCACAACTTTCCCTCGGAACTGATCGAGCGTGACGTTGAACCCCTCGGAGTCCCGAAGGAGGAAGTTCGGAGCCTCCTCATCGACCTGAGGAATGCGCTCGACGACAAGCATCGGCACAGCCGGCGAGGAAGGCAATGCTCCGCGAGCGTCAGCAGAAAACCCTCCACAGAGCATCATGACCGCACCGGCCATAGATAATATTGAGCAGCGCGTCATCATCACCGTTACGACGTTGGCAGCGCCTGAGTAGGGGTCGCATGGGCGGCCTTCTCCGCAGGCTTGAGAAGTTGGGTCAACACCTTAAGATTATCCAGTCGTGTCCAATCCCGAGGCCCGATCACTTTTTCACGCAGGACACCCTGCTGATCAATGATGTAGGTTTCGGGGACACCCATCAATTTGTAGCGCTTGTCGGTCTGGCCCCAGGAATCAACCAGTACGGGAAACGTGAGGTTCAAGCCCTTCACGAACGGAGGTATTTCTTTCTTCGTCGTCACCCGGTCGATGCTGACCGCGAGAATCACCAACCCGTCCTTTTCAAAATTCTTGTACAAAACCTCCATCGAAGGCATTTCCTCACGGCACGGCTTGCACCAGGTCGCCCAGAAATTCAAAAAGACCACTTTGCCGCGATAGTCCGATAACCGCAGCTGCTTCTCGTTTAAGTCGGGCAATTGAAAATCCGGTGCCTCTTTTCCCACCACCAATGGTTCGTACTTGGAACTCTGTAGCCAGACTACGAGAAACATCACGCCCAGAATGGCCGCAGCGGCTATTACCACCAGGGTACGGGACGGGCCGGTTCGCGGCGCAGTGTTGGCAGGGCTCTGGTTGATTGGATCTGTCATGGTCTAGGCGTAGGCATGCAGACCGGAGAGCAGAAAATTCACTCCCCAGAAACAGAAAATGACCATGAGCAAACCAAAGATCGCGTAGATCGCCGCTTTATGGCCTTCCCACCCCCGCGTCATGCGAGCATGGATATAGGCGCCATAGATCAGCCATACGATCAACGACCAGGTCTCCTTGGGATCCCAACTCCAGTACCCGCCCCAGGCATAGTTCGCCCACATTGCTCCGAGGATGATCCCGAAGGCCAGCAGCGGAAACCCCAGCATGATCGCCTTATAGCCAAGCTCATCGATGGTTTCGAGATCGGGAAAGGCGGCATAAAACCGCGACTGACTGCCACGATTGACCGCCCGTTCTTTGAAGAGATACATCAGGCCCAATCCACCGGCCATGGCAAACGCCGCGTAGCTGGTCAACGTGACGGAGACATGGATGTAGATCCAGTAGCTGTTCAGGGCCGGAACGAGCGGCTCTGCCGTCTGGTATCGATAGGGCAAGAGCGACGCGGCGCCCATGGCAATAAACCCGATTCCCACCACAAAGGCACCGACGGCCTTAATCCTGTAGCGGAATTCGAGAAGCACGTAGCCCAAGATAATGGCCCAGGACACATAGGCCATTGCCTCGAACTGGTTTGACCAGGGCGCGAAGGTGCCTGAATGTTCCATTCGCTCAAATGCCCGCGTCGTGAGCGCCAAGGTGTTCAGCACCCACCCGAAGACGGTCACAAGGGTTGCGACCTGTCCCAATTGCGTGGCCCAAGCACCATCACGTTCTTCAAGGTCCTCAATCGGATGCCCGGCTGGAACCATCTGCATGGCAGGACGTTTTGCGAACAGATAGGCCACATACAACCCTAACGCGGCTAAATACAACCAGAACGTCATATCGAATAGGAACAGTGATCGCATCATACGGACCTCCGTCTGTCTATCCTAGCGTGCAGCGCAGACCGAATGAAACGTTGCTCTCGGTCGCGCGGCAGCGATCTTCAGGATTAGGCCTGAGCGTTAATTTTTTCCGTCAACTTCCTGAACTCTTTTTGGAAATCGATCTGGCTTTTGTGCGTTGTTCCGCCAAGATGGAGCGTCACACCGGACTCGCCGGGAATGATCTTCGCCCATAACCGCCGATGATAAATCAGCGACGACAGAGTCATGCCCACCACCAGCATCGTACACCCGATCCAGACCATATTGATGCCAGGATTTCTGGCAATCTGCAGCCCGGTGAACTTCTTCGGCTGATATCCGATGAATTCGAATTGGTATGCGGAGTCCTTGATCTCGAAGAGGTCGGGATAATGATAGAACACCCAGGGAGTGGACTGTACGCTACTCCGCTCATCAACCGCCAACCGAATCGCGGGATTGGCATGCTCCGCGGTTTTTGAAAACACCTTCTTCTCGGTCGAATTAAACGCGAAGTCGGCCACAAAATCCGTCATCTTCATCTTCAATGGAAGGCCGTCGACGGCTTTTTCCTTATTCCACTCCAGATCGACCGTAGCGATAATCTTGTCGCTGCCCTTCTCCTTAATGTTGATTCGAGCCGCCTCGATCTGATCCCACGCATCCCCATAGCTGGATTGGTAAAACCAGATCCCTTTGTAGACCAAGGGATCGTTCACCGTAATCGTCTTGGTTGTAGTGGGAGTACCCTGATCGATCACGGTCAAGGTGCTGTTGTAGGACTTTACCGATCCGTTCTCATGGTAGTCGATCCAGAACTTATCGACACGAAGATCGAAGTTGCCACGCGGGATGTGGTAGGTCTGCCCTTCGAGGCACACCCCGAACTCCTGAAATCCATAATAGCTACCCAGTAGCCCCCCGAGCACGATGACCGTGGCGCTGAGGTGGGCCACATGCGCGCCGACCCGGCCCATAATCCCCTTGGTGGCGTAGACCGTCACCTCGCCGGGATCGCTCTTGGCCAGCACCCGATAACCTTTTTCAGCGAAGAGCTTTACAAGTCGCTCAGCCACAGCGTCTCTCGATTGATTGAGTGAGAGGGTGGTCTGCTGCTTCATCCCCTGGATAAAGGCCAACGACACACTGACCTTATCCTGACGCATGGACCGCCATACACTGGGAAACCGTTTATGGAAACAAGTGAGAGAATTGACGCACAGGAGCCCCAGCAGACTGGTAAACCACCAGGTGTGATAGACATCGGTGAAACCCAATCGCAGGAACCAGCGATAGGCTTCTTCTCCATATTCCTGCACATAGGTTTCCGGGCGTTCGCCCTGCTGAATGACCGTGCCGATCGTCGCAGTCATGGCGAGCACAATGAACAGAAACATCGCCAGCTTGATCGAAGCAAAAAAATCCACGACCTCGCGTGAAAACTCCTCCCAGCCAAGGCCGGAGGTGCGCGGAGCGGATGCGCTCACATCGGATGCTGCATCGGGTTTATCGTTCATGAATCAACATACCTAGCTGCTTCGACCTGGCTGTCATACAAATCCCATCATCATACCCAATGACGAGCTGCGTGTGGAATCCTGCGCCAATGCAGGTCGGTACCACGAGGCTGGAAGTGCCGGGGCGGAGCGTTTATGATGAAAAATGTTCCAAATGCGCGAAAAGTAAGCTATCTTACAAGTCGTCTTAAAGGACTGTCAAGCAAGACGCTTGTCCGGCGCGAGACTCAACCAATTCCACCAGAACGGTGGACAAAAACAGACCGGTCAGCTACTATTGCCTTAGTTTTTTTGCGGAGTTGCCTGATCATCTTAAGCGTAGCGGCTTCCACAATCAGTCGCCGTACCACCTGACTTCAATCGCCGCATCCTCGTATCACTTCAATTCCAGGGGGAACAATGAGACATAACTACCTGTTCACGTCTGAGTCTGTCACCGAAGGGCACCCGGATAAGATTGCCGATCAGATCTCGGACGGAATTCTAGACGCCATCATCGCTCAAGACAAATTTTCGCGAGTCGCCTGCGAAACCATTCTCACGACCGGCATCGCATTCGTCGCCGGAGAAATCTCGACCAAGGCCTATGTGGAGATTCCCGATATCATTCGCGACGTGATCAAGGACGTCGGCTATACGGACGCCTCCTGGGGTTTCGATTCCAACACCTGCTCGGTCTTGACGTCGATCCACCAACAGTCCGGCGATATCGCCATGGGAGTTGATTCCGGCGGCGCCGGCGACCAGGGCCTCATGTTTGGGTATGCCACCAATGAAACGACCGAGCTCATGCCGATGCCGATCGTGCTGGCCCATCGATTGACCAAACGTTTGGCCGAAGTGCGCAAGAAAAAGATTCTCAAATGGGTGCGGCCCGACGGCAAATCGCAGGTGACCGTGGAATATAAGGGCGGCAAACCTTGCCGCGTCGATACCATCGTCGTTTCCACACAGCACAGCCCCGACGTGACCAACAAGCAAATCGAGAAGGATTTGATGGAACACGTGATCAGACCGTCCATGCCGAAGGGTCTGTACGATCCGACCAGCGTGAAACACCATATCAACCCGACCGGCCGATTCGTGGTCGGCGGACCGATGGGCGATACCGGCCTGACCGGCCGCAAGATCATCGTCGATACCTACGGCGGGCACGGCAGCCACGGCGGAGGGGCCTTCTCGGGAAAAGATCCATCGAAGGTAGATCGCTCCGCCTCGTACATGGCTCGCTATATTGCAAAGAACATCGTGGCCGCGGGCCTGGCTTCAAAATGCGAAGTCCAGCTGGCCTACGCCATTGGAGTAGCCGATCCCGTCTCCGTATTGGTCGACACCAAGGACACCGAGAAGGTAGCACCCGAAAGCTTGGACAAGCTGGTCCGGAAGCATTTCCCATTGACCCCGCGCGGGATCATCGACCATCTCAAGCTACGTCGCCCCATCTTTAGGAAGACGGCCGCCTACGGGCACTTCGGTCGCAACGAACCGGAGTTCACCTGGGAAAAAACCGACAAAGCCAAAGCGTTGCGCAAGGACGCAGGCCTCTAACCGCCTACAGCGCGTCGCACCAGCCAAGGGGGCGGGTCGCAAGCCCGCCCCTTTTTTCTGCATTCACGCATCACTCGATTATCAGTCACAACACAGGAGGACGACCAGTGGACTACGACGTGAAAGACATGGGATTAGCTGATCAGGGAAAATTGAAAATCGAATGGGCAGAAGCCACGATGCCGGTACTCCGGCTCATTCGCAAACGCTTTGAACGGGAACAGCCGTTCAAGGGCATCCGCGCCACCGCTTGCCTACACGTGACCACCGAAACGGCCAACCTGATGAAAACGCTCAAGGCCGGCGGGGCAGATGTTCGCCTCTGCGCCTCCAACCCGTTGAGCACTCAAGACGATGTCGCCGCCGCCCTGGTTCGGCACGAAGGGATCCCGACCTTTGCCGTCAAGGGAGAAGACAACAAGACCTACTACCGGCATATTGAATCGGCCATCGCCCACAAGCCGCACCTGTCCATGGACGACGGAGCCGATGTGGTCTCCCATCTACACTCCAAGCGGAAAGACTTACTCCGCAACGTGATCGGTGGAACAGAGGAAACCACCACCGGCGTCATCCGCCTTCGCAGCATGGCCGAGAAGAAAGTCCTGAAATTCCCGGTCATCTCCGTGAACGATGCGGACACGAAACACATGTTCGACAACCGGTATGGCACTGGCCAAAGCACCATGGACGGCATTGTCCGTGCCACCAATCGGCTGGTGTGCGGCTCCACGCTCGTCGTCGCCGGCTACGGCTGGTGCGGCCGCGGCATTGCCACGCGCGCACGCGGCATGGGCGCCAACGTCATCGTGACTGAAATCGATCCATTGAAGGGCCTCGAAGCCGTGATGGACGGATTCCGGGTCATGCCGATGGATGAAGCCGCTCCCCTTGGAGACTTTTTTGTCACAGTCACAGGCAACTTGAAGGTTATTCGCGGCGAGCACTTTGCGGCCATGAAGGACGGGGCAATCGTCTGCAATTCCGGACACTTCAATGTCGAGCTGGACATTCCTGCACTGGAAAAGCTCAGCAAGAAAAAACTCGCCGTGCGCTCGGGTGTGGACCAATACACTTTGAAGAACGGCCGTCGCGTCAGCCTCTTGGGCGAAGGTCGCCTTGTGAACCTAGCCACCGCTGAAGGCCACCCCTCCAGCGTCATGGACATGAGCTTCGCGAATCAGGCCTTGGGGGCCGAATATATTGTGAAGAACTACAAGAAATTGGAAAAGAAGGTCTATCCGGTTCCCGCCGACATCGATAAAGAAATTTCGCGGCTCAAACTCGCCGGCATGGGCGTGTCGATCGACAAGCTCACCAAAGAGCAGGTGAAGTACTTGGCCTCCTGGGAAATGGGAACCTAGTTTTATCGGAGAAGGCCGGAGCTGCTCTCGTGGCGGCTCCGGCCCATCCACCGAGCAGTTCTGAGCATCTGAGCGACCTCCTCATGCCACTCCGGACGCTCCTACTACTCTTTCTCTCTGCTCTCTATAACTTTCTCTCAGTCATACCGAATACCTGGCCTCTGACAAGTATTGGAGGTCGATTGTCATGAAGCGACTACACCACAGTAGGCGCAGGTGCAGCTCCGGCCAAATAGATACAGAAAACGTCAAGTCTAGACCTCCCCACGCCTCACTTGCTGAAGCACGGGGATAGCTGACAGAACATGGCAAACCTTGCGCAGACTAACGTGAATTGACCATGGGAAGTTCGCGAGATCCTTCGGCCTCCTGCTGAATCCGCTGACGCTCGGCTTTCGACTCTTCCAACACACTGTGCAGTAACTCATCGCTCAGCTGGGTCAATTGCGCTGCAGCGTCTTTCATCTCCGCATGCTCCACCGCCCGCGACAATACTTCGGCCTTTGTCGCCCCCTTCTTCTGGCCCAAGAAGGGCTTGATGATGAGATAGGCCACGTCACGGAACGGCATGAAACGCAAGAATCGGCGCAGCAGCTTGAAGGTCTGAATCGGGTATCGGGTGAGCTTATAAATAAACAGCTTCTTCAGCCCCTCTTGGCGAACTGAATTAATGACTGCCCCCGGCAAACAGGTCGGATCAATCTCCGAACACTTAAAATACTTGTACCAATCCTTGGCGTCGCTCACCAATCCACGCTTGATATATTCCTGCCACAGAGGCGTGCCCCGATAGACGCACAGCCGATTGAATCCAAACGTGTCCAAAGGCAATTTCGAGGCGAAATCAAACGTCTTCTGCATGTCCTCGACGGTTTCGTCGGGATTGCCCACCGTAAAGAAACCGTGAACGATTTCGATCCCTGCCTTCTTGGCGTTTCTAACCGCGGTCTCAACCTCGGCGAGCGTCTGCTCCTTCTGGAGGCGATCCAGAATTTTCTGGCTGCCGCTTTCGATGCCGAACATCACCGTCCTGCAATGCGCCTGAGCCATGGCAGGGAAGAGGTGCTGGGCCACGGAATCAACCCGGCCTTCGATTCCCCATTGGATTGTCAGCTTCGCATCGATGATCCCTTTACAAATCGCATCGATCCGCTTCGGCTGCAGTAAAAAGTGATCATCGACGAAATAGACAGATCCGTACCCATTCGCCTCGAGGTACTTCAGCTCATCAACGACGTGCTGCGCGCTACGCGCCCGCCACTTCCCCTCGTTGAAAATCGGGATGTCACAGAAGACACAGGGCCACGGACAGCCCCGCGAAGTCTGCATGGTCGTAAATCGCTCCATCGACAACACCGCCGGCACGTCCAACGGCATCGACTCGACAAAGTCTAATTCCAGGCTTTCCCGGTCAGGAAATGGCCACTGATCCAAGTGGCGCTCCATCGTCCTGTTGGGGTTATTGATCACCTTGCCGTCTTTCGCCCAAGTGACACCGCCCACCTCTTGCGGATCCTCAAGACGATCGAGCAAATCAAGCAACAACTGCTCCCCGTCTCCTCGACACACAAAGTCGATTTCTGGACACTGGAGCTTCACCAAACCCGCGTTGAGACTGGCAAATACTCCGCCGAAGGCCAGCTTGACGGTACTATCGGCCGCTCGAATCTGACGAGCTAGAATTTTGGCATAGGGATAGCTGGTGGTACTGAGGAAACTAAGACCAACCAAGGCCGGCTTCCGCCGTTTGATCTCCTCGATAATGAACTCATTCGGGGTCTCAGGATGCGCCTGATCGAACATCACACATTCATGGCCCGACCGCTTCAATACCGACGACAATGACATAATGCCGATGGGCGGAAACCCCATGACCCGGATACGCCCGTTCTTAGCTCGCGTCTTCGCCGGAAGGGCATAAAACTGGGGATCGCGCACATGTATCAGAAACACCAGCATAGTAATGTCCTTTCATCGGGACAGTAACCGAATTCCTCATTCTGCTCGTGGATGGAGGATCCAGGTTCTCAGTGCAGAGAGACCAAATCACTCAGGCCAATCGACCCTCGTGAGGCGTCCTACAGTACCACGTCTCGCAAGAGGGAAAAAGGGAAGATTCTGACAAAGAGAGGAGTACACCGGTGACATCGGCGATCCTCAACCGTTGACCTGCGGTATGGTTTGCGCGTCACAAACGCAAAGAGGGCGTCGGATCAGATCCGACGCCCTCTTTAGAAGAGATACCTGACTAGCGACCGAGCGCCGCCTTCACGGCATGGCCGATCTCAGCGGGATTCTTCACGACTCGTACACCAGCAGCTTCTAGCGCCTTCATTTTTTCCGTCGCCGTCCCTTTGCCGCCTGAAATGATGGCACCCGCATGCCCCATCCGACGCCCTGGCGGCGCCGTGATCCCGGCAATGAAACTAATCACTGGCTTCTTGACGTGCTTCTTAATATATTCGGCCGCCTTCTCTTCCGCATCGCCACCGATTTCGCCGATCATCACGACAGCCTGTGTTTCAGAATCCTTCTCGAACAAGGGCAAGACATCCACGAATCCCGTGCCGTTGACGGGATCACCGCCGATTCCCACACAGGTCGTTTCTCCGAGCCCCAACGTCGACAGTTGATGAACGGCCTCATACGTCAGGGTGCCGCTGCGTGATACTACGCCAACTACACCACGTTTATGGATGAAGCCGGGCATGATGCCGATCTTGGCTTCATCGACTGTGATGACGCCTGGGCAATTGGGACCGATTAATCGGACATCACGTCCATGCAGCGCACGTTTCACCTTCACCATATCGTTCACGGGAATGCCTTCGGTGATGCAGATAATCAGTTTAACACCTGCATCAGCAGCTTCCAGGATCGCATCCGCACAAAATGGCGGCGGCACAAAGATCAAAGAGGTATCGCAGTCGGTCTTCTTCACAGCATCGGCCACGGTGTTGAAGACGGGGATGCCCTCAACTTCCTGCCCGGCCTTGCCAGGTGTCACCCCGGCGACCATCTTCGTGCCATACGCTTTGCATTGCGTCGCGTGAAAGGACCCTTCCTTCCCTGTGATCCCCTGCACTACCACTCGCGTATTCTTATTGACGAGAATGCTCACGGTCTTCTCCTTTACGCCGCCTTGCCGGTCAGCTTCACAATTTTCTGCGCCGCTTCCCACAGATCATTGGCAACCTCCAACTTGAGGCCGGACTCCGCCAATAGTTTGCGGCCTTCATCTGCATTCGTACCTTGGAGACGCACCACTAATGGAACGGTAATCTTCACTTCCTTGGCAGCTTCGATCACACCATGCGCAATGCGCTCACATCGTACGATGCCACCGAAGATATTGATAAAGATGCCCTTCACGTTCGGGTCCTTGAGCAGAATCCGGAATCCGGCTGCCACCGTGTCCTTCGTGGCTCCGCCGCCCACATCCAGGAAGTTCGCCGGCTCGCTACCCGCCAGCTTGATGACGTCCATAGTGGCCATCGCAAGACCGGCGCCGTTCACCATACAGCCGATGTTGCCGTCAAGCTTGACATAATTCAGATTGTTCGCCGTCGCTTCGATTTCCAGCGGATCCTCTTCATTGAGGTCCCGCATGTTCTGAACATCGTCATGTTTAAAAATGCCGTTGTCGTCAAATGAGACCTTGCCGTCCAATGCCACCAAGGTTTTCTCCTTGGTGATAATCAACGGATTGATTTCAACGAGCGCCGCGTGTTTTTCCATGAATAGGCGATAGAGATTGCCGAGCATCTGCACGAAGGGATTGATGACAGCAGGTTCCATCGTCTGCAAGCCCAATGCAAAAGCGACGTTTCGCCCATTGTGCCCCTGAAATCCAACGGCGGGATCGACCGCTTCCTTAATAATCTTCTCCGGAGTCTTTTCAGCCACCTCTTCGATTTCCATCCCGCCTTCGGTGCTGGCGATAAACGTCGGCCAACCGGTGTCGCGATCAACAAGAATGCTCAGATATAACTCTTTCGCAATATTGGCGCCCTCTTCGAGCAACAGCCGATGAACCTTCCTCCCCTTCGGTCCAGTCTGGTGCGTGATCAAGGTCTTGCCGATCAACTCCTTGGCGATTCCTGCAACAGCCCCCTTCTCCTTCGTAATTTTGACGCCGCCGGCCTTTCCACGCCCACCCGCATGGATTTGAGCTTTCACCACGAAGACCGGCGTATTCAGTTCACTTGCCCAGGCAGTGGCGGCCTCGGGTGAGGTAATTTCCTTGCCCCGTGGCACCGGAACCCCGAACTGTGCGAACAATTGCTTGGCCTGAAATTCATGAACGTTCATTGAATCCTCATAAGAGCTAGTGGCTCATGACAAATGACGTAGAGCGTGACTCCTAGCGGGGTCGGCTTGCCCGGACCAGCCGCCATCAGCCATTCGCCGTACGCTCTGGTTCTTTTCGCGTATAGGCGGGGAGAATCATCGGAGAGATCACACCGCTGGAGCTGCCGTGCTGCTTGGCCTCCGCTCGGAATCGTCGCAGATGTTGGAGCGTGAGCTTCCCTTGTGGCATGGATCCGGCGCGCGATGCCGCTGTCAACCCTGAGCGCTTTCCAAACACCATGAGGTCCAGTAGCGAATTCCCCATCAATCGATTTCGTCCGTGCAATCCCCCAGAAGCTTCTCCGGCAACGAAGAGATTCTTCACATTGGTTTCCGAGTTTGCATCGATCTTCACTCCGCCGTTCTGATAGTGCAACGTCGGATAAATGAGGACGGGATCCTTGCTGATGTCAATACCGAATCGCTCAAACTGCATCATCATGGCAGGAAAATGCTTTTCCACCGTTCCCGGCCCATGCTCTGCATCAAGCAACGGCGTATCCAACCAAACACCGACACGACCGGACATGGTGCGAATACCACGGCCCTCCTCACACTCACGAATAATGGAGGAGGAGACGACATCACGGGTATCAAGCTCATTCACAAATCGCTCACCTTTGGCGTTCACCAGATGGCCGCCCTCCGACCTGATACCCTCTGTAACCAAGGCGCCGATCAATTGCTCGGGATAGACCGCGCCTGACGGGTGATACTGGAACGTATCGATGTGATCGAGCTTCGCGCCCATCCGGTAGGAGAGGCACAAACCGTCGCCCGTCGCGCCATAATGGTTGCTAGTGGGAAATCCTTGAATATGCAGCCGGCCGATACCACCGGTCGCGAGAATCACAGACTTCGCAGCCACAACCACCTGCCTGTGATTGTCGAGATCCTTAAAGATCGCCCCCGTGCAATGGCCGTGGTCATCACTGAGCAACTCCACTGCGGCGCAGAATTCGAGAAGTTGGATCTTTTGATTCAGCACCTCGTCTTTGAGGACTCGCATGATCTCTAGGCCAGTGTAGTCTGAGCAAGTCAGAAGACGTGGCTTAGAGCTCCCCCCCCCCTTCTTGACGTGCAGATTGCCATCGGCCTGCCGATCAAAAAGCACGCCCAGTTCAATTAACCACTTGGCTATGGAAGGCCCATCCTCGACCATGACCTTGAGTAATTCGTGGTCGTTCTGCATATGGCCACCCTTGAGTGTGTCAAGGAAATGGGTGACCGGAGAATCTTCTGGCGCAACGGAAATCTGCATCCCGCCTTGAGCCATCACACTATTGGAGTCTCCAAGTCGCAGCTTCGTGGCAAGAATCACCTTCGCGCCGGTACCGTGGGCATGCAACGCTGCCGCACACCCAGCACCGCCGCCGCCGACGACCAAAACATCCGTTGTGTAGTGTGGGGTCAGATCAATATTCTCAGCGATTGAGCTATCACCTTCGAGAAGGGCAGCGAGTTCAACGACCGTCTTGTCGTTCGCGTTCGGGCCAAATCGAATCGGACGATAGGCGCTGGTACGGTAATCAGGATGATACTTATGGATCAGCTGGTCGCGATCGGCAGGGGAGAACTTCGGGATAGTCTGTTTACGGCGAGCGTCCCGAGTCTGGTGGACAATCTGTTGGAGTGCGTGAATATCCATGGTTTCACTTTCAGCACGGAGCACAGTCTTCGGACATATCTGCCCGAGACCGGCGGACGGCACGAGGCATTACTTCACTGTCGCGCAGTGGTCGGCCAGCTCCTGTTCGTTCATTGCGAGCACTTTGTTCCATTCATCGTTGAAACGGCCGTCTTGAATTTCCTTGATACGGATATCCAGCCCCTGCGGCTTCTCTGTGAAATGAGCACCTTGCGCCCGGCTCACGTACAGGGCGACCAGATTGGGGGCGATGTCGGCAATACACACCGGTGTGCACATCCCACACATGACGCAATCCATGAACATCTCGGAGACGCTCTTGAAATCACCGAACACTGCCTTCCACACCCCTTCACGCACATCGATCTTCTGAGGGCACGCCTCCGTACAGGCATTGCAATTGCGGCAAAGCGGCGCTTCCGGATAGAGATTGAAGAGGTCTTGCTTCGGATCTTTGAGCGACTGGATGTCGTACAGAGCCTTACGAGCGGGAAACGGCGGCATGATGGTGAAAGACATGCCATCTTCTACAGCCATCTGGCAGGCCAAGCAGGTCCGGACCTTGGGATCATCCTTGGTTCGATAGTAGGTCGCGCAGGCTCCGCAGAATCCGCCGAGGCAGCCAGCTCCACGCACTACTTCCTGGCCCGTATGCCACAATGCCTTGATGACGGTGATACCTTCCGGCACTTCATACTTCTTACCGGAGATTTCAATCGTCACCATTTTGTGGCGCAACACTTCTGGCTGGTCGATCACGTTGGTGTCTTCTTGTGCCATGTTTCTCTCGTGGACGGCTGAAAGCCAGGCATGAGGAGATTCGCTTCCCCCCTCACACCTGACGTTTA
The DNA here is from genome assembly GCF_900170025.1 of Nitrospira sp. ND1. Lineage (NCBI taxonomy): Bacteria > Pseudomonadati > Nitrospirota > Nitrospiria > Nitrospirales > Nitrospiraceae > Nitrospira > Nitrospira sp. ND1. Next base: position 1,078,252 of record NZ_FWEX01000006.1, read on the forward strand.
ATTAACGGATACGCCCTTACGCAATTGCGTCGATGATAGCATTTAGCGTGGTGCTTGGGCGCATCGCCTTGGACGACTTCGCGTCATCAGGGTGGTAGTACCCCCCTGTATCGACCGGCTTACCCTGAGCCGCAATCAGCTCCCCAGATATCTTGGCTTCGTTATCCGCCATTTCCTTAGCAACCTTGACGAAGCGCGCTGCCAAATTCTTATCCTGCGTCTGCTGGGCCAACGCCTGCGCCCAGTAGAGAGCCAGATAGAAATGGCTGCCGCGGTTATCGATTTCTCCGACTTTGCGCGCTGGCGATTTATTGCTCTCCAGGAACTTGGCATTGGCTTGATCAAGGGTATCCGCCAGCATTTTCGCCGCGGGATTGTTCGCCACTTTGGCCAGATGCTCCAGCGAGGCAGCCAGCGCCAGGAACTCTCCGAGCGAATCCCACCGCAGATAGCCTTCTTCCTGGAACTGCTGCACGTGCTTCGGCGCGGAGCCTCCCGCACCGGTCTCAAACAGACCGCCGCCGTTGAGCAACGGCACGATCGAAAGCATCTTGGCGCTGGTTCCGATTTCAAGAATCGGGAACAGGTCCGTCAGATAGTCACGCAAGACGTTCCCCGTCACGGAAATCGTGTCCTTGCCTTCCTTGATCCGCTCCAGCGAGAGACGAGTCGCATCGGCCGGCGTCATGATCCGGATATCGAGCCCGTTCGTATCGTGCTCTTTCAAATACTGATTCACCTTCGTGATCAGTTGCGCGTCATGCGCCCGGTCCTTGTTCAACCAGAAAATCGCCGGGGCGCCGGTCGCCCGCGCGCGAGTCACAGCTAGTTTCACCCAGTCGCGGATCGGGGCATCCTTCACCTGGCACATACGCCAGATGTCCCCTTCTTCGACCTTGTGCTCCAGCAAGGCTTTTCCCGACGCATCGACAACGCGAATCGTACCGTTGCCTGGCACCTTGAAGGTCTTGTCATGTGATCCGTACTCTTCCGCCGCCTGCGCCATGAGTCCGACATTGGGCACGCTGCCCATCGTCTTCGGATCAAGGGCGCCGTGCTTCTTGCAGAAATCGATCACCTCGCGATAGACCGGGGCATAGCTGGCATCGGGAATCACGCACTTGGTGTCCGCCAGCTTCCCGTCTGGTCCCCACATCTTGCCACTGTCGCGAATGACCGGCGGCATGGAGGCATCGATGATGATGTCGCTCGGCACATGGAGGTTGGTGATCCCCTTGTCGGAATTCACCATCGCCATCGGCGGACGCTGCTTGTACACAGCCTGGATATCAGCTTCGATCGCCTTGCGCTGATCCTCTGGTAAGGCCTTGATCTTTGCATAGAGATCGCCGATCCCGTTGTCCGGATCCACGCCCAGCTTCTTGAGCGTCTCACCATGCTTGGCAAAGACATCCTTGTAATAGACCGTCACAGCATGACCGAAGATCTTCGGGTCCGAGACCTTCATCATGGTGGCTTTCATGTGAAGCGAGAACAGTACGCCTTGTTTGGCCGAGTCCTGAATCTGCTCTTCGAGGAATGTGCGCAACGCCTTGACGCTCATGAAGGTGGCATCCACCACTTCGCCCGCCTGCAAGGCCACTTTCGGCTTCAGGACGGTCGCCTTGCCATCTTGGCCGACAAACTCGATCCGCACTTCAGTCGCCGCGGTCGTGGTCAGCGACTTTTCATTCGAAAAGAAATCTCCACTCTTCATGTGACTGACGTGTGACTTGGAATCTGAACTCCAGGCGCCCATCTTGTGCGGATGCTTCCTGGTGTGCGCCTTCACGGACAAGGGCGCCCGGCGATCCGAGTTGCCTTCGCGCAAGACCGGATTGACTGCACTGCCTTTGACCTTGTCGTAGCGGGACTTGATATCTTTCTCTTTGTCGTCCTTCGGATTCTCCGGATACTCGGGTAGCTTGTAGCCCTGGCTCTGCAATTCCTTAATGGCTGCCTGTAACTGGGGCAGCGAGGCGCTGATATTGGGCAACTTGATGATATTGGCTTCCGGTTTCTTGGCCAGTTCGCCCAATTCGGACAGCGCGTCCGGCTGCCGTTGTTCCGGTGTCAGATGCTCCGGAAACACCGCAAGGATTCGACCGGCCAGCGAGATATCCCGCAGTTCCACCGATACACCGGCTGCCTTGCTGAAGGCATTGATGATCGGCAAGAGCGAATAGGTCGCGAACATCGGCGCTTCATCAGTCTTGGTATATATGATCTTGTCAGCTTTCGTAGTCATGATTCTCCCTCTTATCCCCTATGAGTTAGTTCAGCGCATTCAACGCCGAACCCGCCTTGAACCAAGCGATCTGCTGCTCAGTGATGCTGTGGTTCGTTTGGATGGTCAGAGCTTTGCCATCCGCCTTGTGTATGGTGACCTGCACAGGTTTGCCTGGAGCCAGATTGTTGAGGCCCGTCACGCTGATGCGGTCTTGCTGCTCGATCTTGTCGTAGTCCTTCGGATCTGCGAAGGTCAACGCCACGATGCCCTGCTTCTTGAGATTGGTCTCATGAATCCGAGCAAAGCTTTTCGTGATCACTACCTTCACATTCAAAAATCTCGGAGACATAGCCGCATGTTCACGACTGCTGCCTTCACCGTAGTTCTCGTCACCTACTACAACTGACCCTATGCCTTTGGACTTGTAGTCGCGTGCAATCTGAGCAATCGTGAGATTTGCCTCACCCGTGAGCACATTCGTTCCTCTGCCCGGCTCTGATGTAAAGGCACTATTTGCGCCCAAAAACATGTTGTCGCTGATCTTATCGAGATGCCCACGGAACTTGAGCCATGGCCCAGCTGGAGAAATATGGTCGGTGGTGGTCTTTCCTTTTGTCTTGATCAGCAGCGGTAGCTTTTCAAAGTCTTTCCCATCCCAGCGTGGGAATGGTTGCAACAGTTGCAAGCGCTCGCTGGTAGGCGGTATGTCCACCGTCAACCCCTCACCGCTTTCAGCAGGAGCCACGAACCCCTCTTCACCTTTCGCAAAACCTTTGGCTGGAAGTTCCTCACCTTGTGGCGGCTGGAATTTGAACTCCTTGCCGTCTGCACCCTTGAGCATCTGATTCACCGGGTCAAAACCAAGATCTCCCGTAATAGCATACGCGGTCACGACCTCGGGGCTCGCCAAGAACGAGAGTGTTTCGCTGATTCCATCATTGCGACCAGGAAAGTTTCGGTTGAAGGAGCTAACGATTGAATCGGCCTTTCCCTTCACCCCGTCGGCCCGCTTCCACTGCCCGATGCAGGGACCACAGGAATTCGAGAGGACCGTTCCTCCGAGCTTTTCAAACGTATCCAAAAACCCGTCACGCTTCATCGTATGGTAAATGCGCTCGGATCCAGGAGAAACAAGAAACGATGCCTTCGCTTTTAAACCAGCTTTCAAGCCCTGCTCAGCCACATGGGCAGAGCGGCTGATGTCTTCATAGGAAGAATTGGTGCAGCTACCGATCAGTGCCGCCTTCAGCTCGACCGGATACCCCTTCGCCTTTGCCTCCGCCGCCAACTTTGAAATCGGCCGTGCAAGATCCGGCGTATGCGGGCCAACTACATGCGGTTCGAGCGTTGACAGATCAACCTCAACGATCTGATCGTAATATTTCTCCGGCGATTGATAGACTTCCGGATCCGCCACAAGCAGGTCTCTGTGAGATTGAGCAAAGGTCGCCAGATCAGCGCGATCCGTGATGGTCATGTAGGCGACCATCTTCTCGTCGAAGGGGAACACAGAGGTCGTCGCCCCAAGCTCCGCACCCATGTTACAGATAGTGCCCTTGCCTGTTGCACTGATCGTTTCGGCCCCTGGGCCAAAGTACTCCACAATCTTGTTGGTCCCGCCCTTCACTGTCAGCAGACCGCACAGGTAGAGAATGACGTCTTTCGGCGAAGCCCAGCCATTCAATTTTCCGGTCAGGCGCACGCCGATCAATTTCGGATGAAGAACCTCCCACGGCAAACCTGCCATCACTTCACCCGCATCTGCGCCGCCGACACCGATCGCCAGCCCACCCAAGCCACCACCGTTCGGCGTATGTGAGTCAGTTCCAATGATCAAACAGCCGGGGAACGCATAGTTCTCCAACACCACTTGATGGATAATCCCGGCTCCTGGCTTCCAGAACCCAATGCCGTACTTCTTTGCCGCAGAAGCGAGGAAATTGTAGACCTCTCGATTTTCGTCCATCGCGCGAAGCAGGTCCTTCTCGGAACCCATTTCAGCACGAATGAGGTGATCGCAATGGATCGTGCTCGGCACAGCCGCTTTTTCCTTATTGGCCTGCATGAACTGCAGCATGGCCATTTGGGCCGTGGCATCTTGCATGGCCACACGATCTGGCCTGAGCGCCAACATCGCCTTGCCCCGCTCCCAGATCTGCGCGTCGAAATTATCTGCGTGCGAGACCAAGATTTTGTCAGCCAGGGTGAGGCCTCGGCCGAATTGCTTTCTGGCCTTGGCAAATACTTCCGGCATCTTGGCATACAGTTTCTTGGCGAGATCCATCGACATGACTTATCTCCTTAAAATATGTCTGTCACCAAATCAGCACCATCAGCCGGCTGGGAACATGACATTCCAACGACCGGATTGACGAGTCATGTTTGACGACCGACCATTGTCGTCTTACTTCAATGGCGGAACTTCCCGCCGCTTCGGTGCCGCATAATTCACAAGGTAGTCGAATAAACGGATCAGCCGGCTATCCTGGCGTTTTTGATCAACCCAGTGGCCGATCAATCCGATCGTCCGCGAGAGAATGAAGAACCCGTTCAAGCTATCGACAGGGAATCCGATATCGACCAGTACGGCCGCCATGGTCCCATCGACGTTCAGAATCAGATTATCCTTTTTCACGGAGGTAATTTTCTCCACCTCCAGTGCGAAGTCCAGGCATGGTGTCTTAATATTCAAGCTCTTCACGTACCCAACCAATTCCTTCACTCGCTTGTCCGGGTTGCGCAAACTCTTCACGCGATGACCAATTCCTGGAACCGGCCCATGGTTTTTCTTCATGTAGGCCAAGAATTCGTCGACCGACATCTTGTTATCGACAGCATACTTAAAGAACCGCCCGGCATCAGTAACCGCACCGCCGAAGCGCGGACCAATCATAATCATGCCCGCGGCAACTGATTGCGACAGCCCGATCCCGGCACAAGCCGCAAGGATTGTCGCGTATGCTCCGCTCACACAAGGGCCGTGATCAGCGGAAAGCATCATGATGCGCTTAATGATTTCGGCTTCCTGTTTCGAGATCAGCCGCTTGTCCCACAAAAGACCGATAACATGAGGAATTTCGTAGCCTTTGTTGATGAGCTCAGAGGCAGGATAACCGTCGTAGCAGGGCTCATCGCCGCGGTCATCGCTGATGGTCGTACGGATCAGCGGCGAGACCATGACCTCGTCAGCCTTCATCGCCTCTTCGATGGTTTTTGGCAACCGGGGCAACGTAGCCGGCTCGACCGGTTCCTTGATCTGGCCTGACTTCAAGAGATCTTGATAGGTTTCCTTGATGGCAGGACCAAGGGCGCCAAAAGTGGGCGGCACGAGGGCGCCGGCTTTCTTCAGCGCATCGGACTTGGAGCGAGCTGATCCTTCACCCTTCATCCCCTCTTTCGCGCCGGCATGACCGAACTTCATCCCCTTCGGCAAACTCTCCTGACAAAATCCGGAGACCACGGCAATCAACTTCACCCGGCGCTTTTTCGCGCCATACCATTCTGCAGCCCGCTCTTCGAGATCACCGCCCATTTCGCCGACGATGACAACCGCCTTCGTTTGCGGATCGTTTTCGAACATCTCGAGATAACTGACATAATCGGTTCCAGGATAGGCATCGCCGCCAATACCGATGGCCGTCGTGATCCCGTCGGCAAACTGAGAGCAGATCCAGATGATTTCGTTCGAGAGACCGCCGGACTTGGTGATGACACCGAACGATCCTTCGCGATAAAGCTTGGATAGAACAAGATTGTCGAACGCACCGCCAATCACGCCAAGCCGGCATGCTCCGGCGGAGATGATGCCAATGGATGAGGGACCGTTAAAGACCTTCCCCAACTTGCGCGCATGAGCGCCAAGAATCTTGGCATCTTTTTCCGGCACGCCCTCGGTGATCATTGAGACCACCTTGATATGAGAATCGTCCAGCGCCTCAATACCGCCCTTCATCGCACGGTCTGCGCCAATGTACACGAGACTGGTATTCAGGGTCGGATGGTGCTTGGTGGCTTCAGCAATGGACTTGTAGACCGGAATGGCGATCAGACCGCTGCCGTATGGGATCTCATTGCTCTTGCCGGCATCGGGTGGATAGACAAACGCCTCAACGTTGAGCGGACGTTTAATGAGATAACAGAACTCGGCCATGCGGCGGGCAGCGTTGACACCGGCTTGACCACCCTGGATCACCACACGGGTGTCTTTGTTTGCCAGAATACTCATCTCGGGATCTCCCCTTATCTTCGGTTGGTCATAGGCGGCAGGCTACTTCGCTTGGAGTGCCTTGTCGACAATGTCGGTGAGCGGTGTATTGCGGTCGAAGACATTGATGTCAAAGCCTTCTTCTTTCAACGCGCGCATCGCATCAAGCCCCTCTTTTTCCCGCGGCCCACCGCGACGCACCCAAATCTTTACGCTCTTCAACTTCCCTTCGGACTTCGCCTTCCTGAAGCCGTTGATGATCCCTCCGAACGTCTTCTTCACGTCGGTGAAATTGGCGATCGCACCACCAACGATGATGTTCCGGATTCCCGGCAGAGAACAGACCTTTTCCGTGAGGACCTCGACGGCCCAATCGGGTGGATCACCGGAGTATTCGGCATAGTTGGCCAACTTGCCGCCACGCGCCACGACCGCGTCGGAGTAGTACACGCTGGCACCACCGCCCGCCGGCAACATCGCTGTATCCCCACCAGGAATTTCTATAAATTTAACTGAGCCTTTAATCTTGCTGTCGACAGCCATCACCTCGAGCTCTTGCTTGGAATAGGCACGGCCAAATTCCGCCGCAAAAGCGAAGTTCCAGTCCGGATGTCTAAATTTGGCATCGCCGTCGAGCAATGTCACGGCATCAAGCGCCACCAGCTCTTCATCGGCGGCACGAAGGACGACCGGATTCACCTCGAGATACTGCGCATCTTCACTGTCGAAGCAGGCAAACATTTTTCCTGCAAACTCAGCCATCTTCTTCGTGAGCGGCCCGCCAAATCCTGCCTCTTTCGACAGTTTTTCGAGGGATTCAGGAGAAGGAGCTTGTCCGATCTCAAGACACAACCGCTTAACACGTTCCCAATTTGATTCGACTTCGATCCCGCCACAATTGGCAACCAGGATCTCACTGCCTTCGCGCGTTGATTTGACCGCGCAATAATACTCTTCCTTGTGCGGGATCATCTCAGAGACAATCACCTGAGTCACGGTGATGCTGCCGACCTGACGGCCAATCATCTCTTTAGTGGCAGCTTCAGCCGCCTTGAAGTCCAGATCGATCTTCACCAGCCCCAACTTGAAGCGCGACCCGAGAGCCTCGTGTGCCTTCGCAACAAGCTTGGACTTCTTCAACCACTCATTGGCTTGACCCAGCCTGGTCAACTCGTCTACGGAGGTGACGACCACATAGTTGGGAACACTGATTCCCCACTTCTTCATCAGCCCCATCCCGGGACCTTCCAGCACTTTCGCCATGATTGACGACTCCTTGGTGTGTGATAGGGCAGAGAAACGGAGCGGTAGAGTACCGAATTCTGCTGATTAGCTCAATCCTCCAAAAGGCCCAAGCTGCGAGCACAGAAGTCCTACCATAATGAGCACTGAAGATTCATCACCATAAATAATTGATAACGTTATTATTGTTTCCGACGCTTCAAGGTTTGGGGTTAGCGAGACTATTCAGGCCTTGTGGCGCGCCGACGCCCGTTTCGCTGGCATGTGGGACAGTAAAACGAACTTCGTTCGCCGATAGAACGACAGATCACAGCACCGCAGGCATTCGGGCAGGGCTCCCCGGCTTTGGCATACACCAGATGCCTGCGCTTGTACTGGCCTTCGGTCCCATCCGGCGCAAAATAATCCCGCACACTCGACCCACCCATGGCGATGGCTTCCCGTAACACCTCCCCCATGACTTGATGCAACCGCGTGATCGACTTCCCTGGAATCGAATTCGACGGCTGATTGGGATGGAGGCGGGAACGGAAGAGGATCTCATTTGCATAGATGTTGCCGATCCCTGCGATGACCTGTTGACGCATCAGGAGAGACTTTAGCCGACTCCGTGTCGCCCGGAGCACACGCAGGAATTGCTCATGACTAATCGTAAGGGGATCATGGCCGAACCGGCGAGCGACATATCGATCCAGTCCCGCCCAGTCAAGCAGCGATAAGCGACCAAACCGCCGCGGATTCCAATATCTGATATCAGGCTCACAACAACCATCGAGGTGCAGGATAAAGTGGGTATGTTGGGGGTGCTTGGTCAAGGTGGATCGGAACAGCAACAATCCGGTCATACCTAACTCTGCGACGAGAAATCTCGGCTCCTTGCCGCAGAGAAAGTGAAGAATCACGCTTTTCCCCTTCCGCTCGACCCCTGTAATTTTGGCCTGACGATACTGCTCCAGAGAAGGCAACCCTTCTCGCACGATGTCCTCACGGCCAATCCAGCAATCACGGACTGTAGCTCCGACGACCCGTTCGCGCAATTGACGCGCGGCGACTTCGGCTTCTGGCAATTCAGGCATCGAGCATTCTCGAGGTGGCAGAGAGAACCTACTGAAGGCAAATTACGCCATGGGGCCGAGGCAAAATGCAACTCCGACCTGAGATAGTCCAGGAGACATCAATTTGGATGACTATAACGAGAGCGTCCGGAGAGGGATGAGGAACTGACGAAGAAGGACAAATCGGAATGTCCCTGACAGCGCAGCTTCTAAGACGTTGATGAATTCACTTGGGTTTGCCGGCGGCGACAAACATCCTGAATCGTTTCTCGGAGGCGCGGCAACGGCATGCCGCCTGGACGCCTGGTCAACACAAGCTTCACCGCATCGGCATAGGCCATTCCCTCGACACAACATAGATAGGCAATTACCACTGACACCGACCGACCCATGCCAACCCGACAACACACCATCAACCGATTGTCTGCCATATGTGCCGCAATCCATTCCACAGCCTCATATAATGCAGACGCTGCCGGCTCACCAAACTCCTTGAGCGGAATCTTGGCATAGATAACCCGGGAGGGAACTGTCACATTTTGTTCTTCAGCCACCATGAGAACGGCGTTTACCTGGGGGGGAGGATTCCTGGCGTCATCGGCATTGCCGACCAGAAGACGTTTGTTTATCATGTGCATCGTGTCGTTAGTATAGGGGGCGCGTGCTTCCGGTCAAGTGAATCCTCGGAATTCGGACAAGGCGGTTGAACATCACTGAAGCCGGTGCGTATACTCAACTCCGCTATTCGAGGAGGAATTGATGGCTCACACGTCGCTTGAAGCGGTAGAAAAACGGCTGGCGAGTGTCCAGTGCGCAATCTGTAAGACCAATACCTTTGGCGTCGACCGGCGCACATTGCAGCCAGATGGGGAATGTCGGGCGGTCTGCTTGAAATGTCGGTACAATTTTCCCGTCTACACAGATATGGAGTTTTACCTTCGGACTCAACCGGATGTACCCTATCGCCTAAAAGAGATTTCTTGCCCAAACTGCCAGCATCGAGGCGTGACCTTGGACTTTCGGATCACCATGTCCGTCCGCGAGGCGATCTATTTCGTCACCTGCAACGCCTGCCAAACACAGTTCCCTGAACGCTCTTCATTGGAAGCGTTTGAGTAACCCTTCCGAGCGCAGTTTCATGTATACTAAGCTTATTATGAGCACCACACAAAAGCCAGACTCCCAGAAAAATCCTACTCCGGTCACTCAGACTGAAACGAAGCCCCGGAGGGAAATTCCGCTTATTTCAGTTCCAAACGATCGGGACATGATTGCAGCGGAAATGGCCGAACTCTTCGACGAAGATCGAGTATCCCATCAGCACGGTTCCTCAGAACCTGAGGCGGACTAGATCTTCACGCAGAGCGAACGATCTCCACGGTGCCGGACGAGATAATCCGGCCCACCATAGCCGGTCGCCCTTTTCGCTCCTTTCTGACAATGTCGCTCACCCGAATGATGGCCCCGCGATGCCAGCCATCAAAGGCAGTGTTCGACATTGAGCTTTCCTTGTCCTGGCGTCCAATCTCCGACCTCCCCGTTTGATCGCACAACCAAACCCGTTTTTCGCCTTTCATCACGCGCAACTCACTCACCACGCGGTGGTAGTCCGGATCTCGTGGCACGAGCGTTTTTCCGTCCTTGCGAAAAATCACATAGGAAAATTTGAGCGCATCCTTGATAAGTCCGACTCGTCGATCCACTTGGGCAATCCAGGCCGGATTCTCCCACTTCCGCTCTTCATGGCACCAATCGTCCGGCTTAACTAACGCAGAACAGGGCGCGTCATGGAGACAGGGAGCATAGACAGAACAGTGCCGCCCTGCCAGAAGGTTGTCTCGCACCTGGTGCAGTTCCCGAGAAGCAGGCCGCGTGGCTGGCTCGATAAGCATTAGACTCCCTTCAGGGGCCAAGTAATTCAGGAGTTCCCCTATCAACGCAGTCCGTTGTCCCACGGAATCCATACTCCCCACGAATAACTCTGATAGAAGATTCTGAACAATAATAAGCTGGTAACCATTCACGCCACCGCCGTCACGGATAGCGGAGGGCAGGGAACGTTCGAGGTTACACTCCACGGTGTTCAACGGTGGGATGGACTGATCCCGCTGCTGTTCGGAATACGCCCGCCAAATATCAGTAGACACCCTTAAGACATGAGGTGAACGATCAACGGCTATCATACGGAGGGTAGACGGCGGCCTCGCAGACTTTGAAAGGCACCAATCGAGCACTCCCAGGACGCCTGTTCCAGGCCCGCCACCGAGGTCCAATACTCGAAAATCCTGGTCCTGAGCGACGGGAAGCACCGGCTGCAGTTCGTCCAAGAGTATCTGCACTTTGGCGAGATTAACAGGCAGATAGTAGACCAAGTAACCGGCACACAACTGAGGGTCCTCGAAGTAAACCCTGCTTCCCACCTGCCCATTTCGTGTAAACATTTCTGAAAGTCCCGACACCGCCTTAATTATTGATTGGGATGGCCCCTCCGAGTGCTCAAGGAGATTTACTTTGGCCACCTTCGTGATAGCACTCAAAACTGCCGATGATAGTTGGTACATAGACGAACCCTCGGTTGACCCCCCCGAGCAGGCTGGGGTATTCTCATGAGAGAAGGAGCACTTCACATGACTGACCCTATTTTGCAAGCATATCTGGAAGTGGAGATGGCCATGGAGCGCTTCACGCTTGTCCTGCATGACCATGTCGATCATCTCCGTAAGACTGAAGCCCCTGGCTCAGACAAGCTGCACCGTATGGCCAACGGCACCAAAGCCATGCGCGATAGCGCATCGATTTACCTATCCTACGCCAAGTACGTTGCTCACGGGATGCCGGAAAGCCCTGATCTAGTCGAGGAGGATCTTCAGGGCTGAGGAGCCGCACTCAAGCATCTCCCTAAATACACAGGGCCCGTTCGGTATAACCGAACGGGCCCTGCTGTTTCTACCCTGACGTTACTTCTCGGCCTAAATGCTGCGCATGAAATGCCCCATGGCCTCATGGTCAGCAGCTGATGCGCCCATAACTTGTGAAATCGCAACGTTCGTGGACTTCTTTCCGGTCAGACCGGACTCGACTTCGTCCACGATCAATTCCACCGGCATGGACTGCCCACCGTACACTCTCGGGCCACCGATAATCTTGGCATTTGAGAAACCGTAAATAGCGGTTGCCACTTCTTTTGCTAACCATCCGACATAGTTGAATTCAGGCACAACAATTAATTTGGCCTTCCCGCAGAGTTTGCGCAACTCCTGAGTCGGGAATGGGCGGAGCGATCGGATCTTGATCAGTCCGATCTTAATGCCTTTTTCGGCGCAAATACGAACCGCTTCACGTGATTGAGCGGCCGCACTACCTGAAGCGATAATAACCGCCTCCGCATCATCCACATTCTCCGCCGTGAGTAGTCCACCCATGTACTGGTTGATGTATTTACGGGAACGCTCCACGGCAGCCCACACTTCCTGCTGCCACACCGCGTGAATGTTGTAGGCCATGAAATTGGACTTCTGAACGGGAGCATCGCGAGAGAGTCGTGCCGGAGGATTCTCAGCATCAAGCACCGGCACCGCCCCACGCCAAGGTTCGCGTGGGGGAAGCTTCATCCCACGATCTTGCATACGCACATAGCCACGAGCATGCGTCACAAAAAACCCATCGCAGCACACGCCGACGGGGAGGGTCACATCATTCTTCTCGCTGATAATAAACCCAGCCAACGTGAAGTCGTACATGTCCTGCTGATTTTCGGCATGGAACACAATCATGCCGCAATTGAGCAGATAAGAAACTTCGATATTGTCAGGTTGAATGGCCAACGGTGCGTTCACCACTCGGCAAGTGAACATGGCCACGACTGGCAACCGATGCCCCGGCCAAGAAGCAATCCCCTCCAGCCCTCTCAGCGTCCCTGGACCCGCCGTTGCAGTATAACACCGCACTCCCGCCCGTGACCCGCCGGCGATAGCCGCCATGACGCCGACCTCTTCTTCGCCACGGTAGTACTCCTTGACGTACCCTTCACCATACAACACACCGACCAACTGCATAGTTTCACTTTGAGGGGTAATGGGGTACGCAATGGCAAGATCGACGTTTGAGCGGCGAATAGCCTCTTTTGCGGCCTCGCTGCCAGTGATGAACTCCTTCGTGCGAGGAGCTTCCAGGAACATATACTCAGGAGTGACAACTTTCTGCCGCTTTGCATCCGCGTGCGGATCCTTCTTGGTCTCGGCCTTCGGAGCCGACACACTCGTAGTAGGGTCGCCCTCTGGATTGGTCTTTTGTTTGGGTTCCAATGCTTCGCTCATCGTTGCACCTCTTGACTGTATCGCCTTAGCCTAAAACCTTAGCCTTCCCGCTTCATCTGCTCAGCTGAGTGGCCAAATGTAGCCGCGCTGCCTGCGCCTGCAGCGGTAGGCATAAAGGTCATAGGATTCGTATGCGTCTTCCCATTATGGACCTTGGACTGAGTTCCGGTGAATCGCACGTTCTCGCCGTTATCCGGCAACTTAATGCCCATTTCCTCACGGACCTTCTTGAAGATTTGCGCTGTTCTCTTCAATTTCAACGTGTCCGAATCGCGAATTGTCAGCATGGCGTCCTCATGCCCCTGCTCAGCACAAATGGCCATGGTGCAGCAGTTCGTCCCTGCACGAATCATTTTCAGCGTAAGATTGGCATAGTGACAGTGAACGCCGATGAAAATACAGGCCTCAATCTTGTTGCCCCAGATCGTGAGATTGGGGTGATTGGGATTGATGACCTCTTCAGGGTCAATTTTGGGGTACTTGGGGCGATAATCCGGCATGGGAATAATCATCACCTCAGGGATCTGTGCCGCAATTTCCAATACAGCCTTCGCCTTCTCGACAGCATGGTTATTCCAAGCCCACAAGACGAGAGGTCCCGGAAAAATCGTTGCATTCGGGCTTGTCAGCATTTTCCGAGCCATCTCTTCAATCACTATGTCTTCGTTAGGTTCCAGCAGCCCATAGTACAGTCCTTCGCCTGGATCAGGCAGCGCGACCCCTAATTGAGCTGCTGATGGAGGATGGAATCCGGCTGGCCCCGGCACGATAATTCTCTCTCTTGTATCTTGCGTCATTCCCACGCCCACTCCCCTTTCTTACGCTTACCCGACTACTGGGCTCGCCAAGACCGCTGTCGTACTCTTATCGCTATATGTGATGTTATCGGTCAACGCAGCCATCGGTAATTGATCAATCATGATCATTTTAATAGCATTGTTCTTCGCCATGTTGTCGCAGACCCACACACATTGCGCGCATCCTTTACAACGATCTACAGCCACGTATGCAGACCCGTACTTAAAGCCCTTCTCTTTCCCCATCTCCTCGCTATACTGAATGGTATTAGCCTCAGGACAATACTGAGTACAGAGCTTACAGCTCTTCGAGGCACAAATTTCAACATCGATATGGGCGACTAAATACATTGGAACTCCTTCGTACTAAATCCTGGTTAGGCGCTCACAGTCGCACGGATTTCCGACCGTTTGACCGTCGGTGCAGCCCAACCGTGGTCGACTGCGTAGTTCCAGCCGGCCTGAATAACCGCGACATTCTTGTCGATCAACTCCTGCTTCTTTTTAAATTTTCGCTCGACGACACTGTCCAGGGCCGCGGTTCCTCCGGAGACCACAAATCCTTTACCAAGGAACCGATCCTTTACCGACTGCTCCAGCGCTTCAACAGTAGTCAACCCGGTGATCGCTCCGATGCAACCCATCAAGGCCATATTCGTGCACAAGTCCATGCCCGCCACTTCGAGGGATAGCTTAGTAGCGGGAAAATAGTAAAGCCTTGCACGACGCTCTTCTAACTCACGAGCCTGATCCCGATGAAGCTTCATCGGACCATCATTATTGATCAACGCGATGCCGTCTTCCTTCAATCCGAAGTAAAACGGCATCGTATACGATTTTCCGTGAGTAATGACCTGTGGATGGAAAATGATAATGATGTGCGGGAAGGTAATCTCTCCGATTTCGTAGATGGGCTCGTCTGATACTCGCACATAACTCTCCACCGGAGCCATGCGCTTTTCTGATCCGTAGAATGGAACTATCGTACTTTCCCCACCGGCATTAATCACCGCAGTACTCAGGATGTGCGAGCCGGTCACAACCCCCTGGCCACCCACACCCGCCATCCGAATGTTGAAACGTTTCGCCATGCTCAATCCTCCTTAAACGTTGCTCAGGCTTTCGGAAGCCCAGGAGCGGGAGCAGCCGGCTTCGGGAGAAATTCCTTGTAGCCATACCGTTCCGTAAGAAATTGCTTCGCCTCGTCGGTAATATATTCGGAGAACTGATAGCGATCGTTTTCAACGTTCTTCGCGTCTTCCATGACCTTGTCGGTCGGAATGGCATACTCAATGTTGCAGGACGTGTACGCCTGAATGTAAGTCGATCCCACCTCTCTGGCGATCAACACGGCTTTCTTAATGACGCTCTCAACACGGCGAGGATTGTTCGGCACCACCGTCGCGACGTAGGCGCAGCCCGCAACCTTCGCCATCTGCAGCATATCCATCTTCTCAAACTTCTTCCCCAACGGAGCCATCTTGAGCACGGCGCCGCGATTCGTCATGCCGCTCTCCTGCCCGCCGGTGTTCCCATACACTTCATTGTCTAGCATGATCGTGGTGAACCGTTCCTTACGGAACCAGGAGTGGAGGACCTGCTGAAATCCAATATCAGCCGTACCGCCGTCACCCGCCATGACAACCACATCTTTCGGCTTATCGCCAAAACGAAGGCGCAAGCCACGGGACAACCCGCTAGCCACACCATTCTGGTCACCATAGTTGCCGTAGACGAATGGGATGGCGGCTTGCGAAATCGCCAAGCGCCCGCAACCGGCTGTTCCAACAGTGATAGTATCTTCTGGATTGGGGAAGGCAATCATGGCGAGTCGGATAAAGAGGGTCATCGCACAACCGGCACACATGGGGTGCTCTTCAAGCACTTCTTTGAAGGAGCCCATCTGTGAAACGGACACCTTTTTGCCGAAAGGACCATGCTCAACCATGTCCCGATATTCTTTCGGCATGAACTTTTCAAAGCCGCTTGAAAACTTGACGTAATCAAGGCTCATAAGGACTCCCTCCCTTTTATAAGCTGAGGACTTTGTTCGGACCAACAACAGCGGCCAGAAAAAGCCAGGTGCAGATTATCTTGACGTCATATTGGACTAAACACCGAACTGTGCTCCTGACACGGAACGGAATGTTAGTCTTCTTACTTCGTGTAGTCGCCGAGTGTAACAAAGCCCGAAAAAATCTGTCAATCGCAACCAGCACGGCAAAAGCAAAAGATCCCATCACTTCAGGACAATGGCGAGTCTATAGAGTCCACAAAAGCATTGCAACTTTGCAGAAGGCCCACACCAGACGAAAGAAGGCCTAGTAGAGATACCCGTGCTAGGCCCTTGGCCCTAAATCCGCTTGAACGCGAAGATTTTACTCCTCTGCAAGTCCGATCTGTCACGCAATTCAGTTGCAGTTCACCCGAGAAGCGGGTAAACATTGTTGCTTAACGCGTTTCGGTCTACACTCCGCCTATGCCTATACGAGTACTGGTCCCGGGAGAAGAACATGGCGAGCAGCATGCGGGAGGGGTGCACAAGCGACCACCAATTCCGGATGGCTCGCTCAAGGCCGAGTGCCCAAAATTCATGAGCCATGGCCCCTGCGGAGGCGTCCGCAAAGGTGGATTCTGTGAGGTCTACCCGGAAATGACCTGTCCGTGGGTCACGCTCTACAATAAATTGAACGAACTGGGCCAGCTGGAGTGGATGAAGCAAGTCTGACAACAAGAAGGTGGGGGGAGCGGGTGACGGCGAAAGGCAGTAAAAAGCGGAAGCCAGCTAGGGCAACGACAAAGCTGGGATACAACGAGCGGCACGCCAAGAGTGGAATCTCTGCTCCTCTACCCGACATTGAGACATTCCCCAATCAATATAAGGGATACGAAATTACAATCGTCATCCCAGAGTACACAGCCATTTGCCCCAAGACCAACCTGCCGGACTTCGGAACTATCACCCTTCACTATAAACCAGACAAGCATTGCCTCGAGCTGAAGGCTCTCAAAACGTACATCCATGCCTACAGAAATGTAGGAATTTTCTACGAGAATGCCGTCAACCGCATCCTCCAGGACATCGTACGAGCCTGTCGACCCATCAAGGCCACGGTAACCGGTGAATTTGCTGCTCGTGGGGGACTGCGGAGCGTAATCGAAGCAAAATATCCGGCATAAATTGCCTACTCAACAGCCTCCACTTTACGCCGTCGACGGGCTACTTATCCCGCTTCACCTCATCACCAGCACACCCATCGCAACTATCCCAGTAACACTGCGGCAGCTCCCTGCGCGCTACGCATTACCAATGTTTCTCACTGAAACCGCCTAAAGTCCCACTCAAAATCCACCGACATCAGACAGTCAGGGTGCGGCATGGGTCGGCACAGGCTACCCGTGCGTCGCAACAAGGTCGCTATCGAGCAGGAAAAGGACACCGCCTTGCGCACGCACTCCATGGGAACAACCATCGTTCAGGCGGCGGTAGGGCTCTTCGTTGTGATATCGGGAACCAACGACATGTCGGTTCAAACCGCAGAAGCTATCCCCGCCTTTGCGCGGAAATACGCATTGAACTGCACGACATGCCACACGGCTCCACCACAGCTCAATACATTCGGTGAGCGGTTCCTTGAAAACGGCTATCAGCTTCCGGGAACCGAAGATGGAGGCATCACAGGAAAGAAGAATCTCGGCGACCTCAGCCTGGATGATTTTGCGAACTACACAGGTGTCCGGCTCCGTGGAAACGTCCTGCGCGCCCACAATTTCAAGCAGCAGAATCCGCCGAGGGCAGAATCCGGCACGGTCCAAAACAAGAGCGAGCTCGGATTTCCGGAAGTGTTCAGCCTATTCACCGCCGGCACATTGAGCAGAAATATCGGGTTTTTTGCCGAGCTGGAATCCAATCTCGAAGAAGGGGCAACAGGAATCGAGCGAGCCTTCATTACTTTCAACAATGTTGGAGGTGAGAATATCGCCAACATCCGCATCGGGAAACTCGATCCTTCGGCCGTATTCTCCTTTTCCACCCTCCGGCAACAACTCGAATTTATCGGTGAGAGCACAAATTCCTCCACCGATGCGGTCCAGCGGGCAGGGCTCTTCCCGCTTGCCACAGCCGCTAAATTCTACGGTCTGCGCGATCGCTCCGGAGCCGTCATTTCCCCCTATGCTCCCTCGCTCTACAACGCAGTGGCGGAAACCGGCATCGAAGTTCGCGGGCGTCCGTTCGGCGACTGGTTCATGTATCAGGTCGGTATGCTGAACGGCTCGAACGAGGGCTTTGGAGATTCCAACAAAGGCAAAGATTTTTATGGCGCCATCCGCCTTGATTACGCCCGCTCGGCCAACTTTTCAGCAAGCCTTTCGGGATTTGCCTATCTCGGAAACAGCAATGCCACCGTGTTCGACGGCACACGCACTGTCGATGTGAATTGGAATCGCTACGGCGCCGCCGCGCACCTACGCTACAAGATGCTGGATTTCCATGGGATGTACACACTGGATCGAATCAAGCATGTCCCAACAGCGGCCTTGAGCAATTTCGACACCACCGCCAGCGGAGTGACCGTCGCGCTGGATGCCTACGTCACGAACCGAACCCTGCTCTCGCTACGGTACGACAACATGGATGCCGGGGGAGATCTGACCCAGCGCACATCCCAGAGTTTCGCCGGCATGCAACTCAAGCACTACCTACGCTCGAATGTGGCCGTTTACGCCCGACACGACCTCAATTTGCGTCGTGCAGAAGAGGGCAATGCGGCAGCCCACAACCTGAGACATGCAGTTTTTGTGGGAATCGATATCTCTTACTAGACCGGGAAGAATCATGCATCGCCATGTACTCCGATATCTTGCGATCCTCATCGTGACGGGCTTCTGCGCCACGACCGCGCAGGCGCTACTGCCGAAGGACGGGCGGGATACCATTACAGAGGGGCATCGAATCTATGATCGGGCCTGCGCCTGGTGCCATGGCAGCGAAGGGAAAGGGGACGGGCCATCCGGCTGGTCCATCGGTCGCTACGCAGCCCCTCGTCCTCGCGACTTCACCGCGGAGAGCTACAAATTTCGAAGCACCCCCTCGGGTGAACTGCCCACGGATCAGGACCTTTTCAGAACCATCACACAGGGTATTCCCGGCTTCATGCCGTCGTACCGATCCTTGAACGAGCAGGAACGATGGCAGGTCATCGCCTATCTCAAATCGTTGAATCCGGCGTTCGAGCAGGAACAGCCGACGCCGATCGCGCTCCCCTCTCCGCCGCCCCTTCCCTCCGGGAATGGAATCACAAACGGCCGGGCGCTGTACGCCAAGTACGAGTGTCGGACCTGCCACGGGGACAACGGTGCAGGTGATGGACCGGAATCGAAGGCCGGGCACCTGCGGGACGCCCACAACCTTCCCATCACCGCCACGGACCTGACCGATCCATCCTCATTCAAAAACGGGGCGACGCCTCACGATCTCTATCGAAGCATCATGAGCGGACTCGACGGCACCCCCATGCCTGCCTATGCCGATCAATTTGCCGGACAGGAAGAAGCTACATGGGATCTGGTGTGGTACCTCCAGTCCCTATCAGGTCAGCCGGGGCGATAATTCGGCGCCATGAAGCACCCACATTTCATACAACCTGCGAATCGGACGCCCAACGAGGAAATGGAGATGCGGTACATGAAACCGATACTGCTGACCGTGACGCTGTGCTTGATGCTCGGCCAGAGCGCCCTCCTGAGAGCGGAATCTCCCGCCGGCACACTGGTGGGCCGAATCACCTATGCCGGCCCGATCGAATCAGGGCAGGTGGTCGCGGTCACACGCGATTCGTCGTTCTGCGGCGCCACCACCGCCATCCACACCGTGACGGTGAATGCGAAGACGCGAGGCCTTCAAGGTGCAGTCGTCAGCATCGACGGCGACACAGTCCCCATGGCCGATTCGCCACGCCGCCCGCTAGTCCTCACCAATACCCACTGTGCCTTCTCCCCTCGTATTGTCGCAGGTGAGGTTGGACAGCAACTGGAGATCCGCAACGACGACCCCGTCATGCATAACACCCACATTTCCATGGGGCCGAGAACCTTTGTGAACGTCGCCATGATCCCCGCGAGCCGACCGGTCGAAAAGCCGCTCAAGCAGCCAGGCATCTATCTAGTCAAATGCGATGCACACAAATTTATGCGCGCCACTGTGCTCGCCTTCACGCACCCCTTTTTTAGTGTCACAGACGACACCGGCGCGTTTCAGATTGCCCAACTCACCCCGGGAGAGCACGTTGTGAGGGTATGGCACGACACATTAGGAACGTTCCAACAACGAGTCACGATTCCAACCCGCGGCGAAGCCACCATCACGATCGAATACCCCGCTCATGTCGATGCCAATAAAAAATAGGACTGACTGGTTCTGCCGCCCCTGGCGCATCTGGCACGGGAACCTCCGCCTCCGTCTCAGCGTCGGAATGGCGGTCCTGATTACGATCGGCATGGCCGGTTTCGCGACCTTCCGGTTAATTGAAATCCGTCAGTCCATCGAACAGGCCACACAAGCTCGGGCGCTGGCGGTCAGCCGCACGTTTTCAATGGTGGGCGCCGCCGCCGTGTTGGACAATCTCTTTCGCATCCAAGAGGCGTTAGGTCGTTATGCCCAGGATTCGGAGATTCTGAGCATCCTCATCATCGATCCCGACAACATGATCGTCGCAGCGACGAATCCTCAGCAAATCGGACAGCAGCTGACGGATGAGACCCTCGCGCAGGCACACGAAACCAAGGCCGAGACCATTTCCCATGGCCAGACTATGGGCGGCGTGCCGACACTCCTAGTGGCCACGCCGCTCCTGAACGACCAGGACATCGCCGCCTGGGTGCGGATCGAGTTTTCCCTCGCGGCGATGCAGGAGGAACTCACCCGCGAAGCGCGCCGCCTCTTCCTCCTGTCAGTCTTATTCATGGGGGCCACGATTTCGGTCGCTCAACTCGGGATCAGGCGCATGTCCGGCCTGTTTCGAGAAACTGCCAAAAAGCTGCAGGAGACCCTCCATACCCTCCATTGCGTCTCGGAACAGGCGCCCTCCGGCGATGAGACATCCGATAACGGCAACTCCCCTGCCTCACCGTCCTGCAAGGGCGAACTGGAGCAAGTAGTCGATCTGGTTGAGACGACCACCACCCTGCTCACCACGCAGGCACAACGGCTCCAATCCTTCACCGACTCACTGGAGCAGGCTGTACGGGAACGAACCATCGAATTGCGGCAGGCAAAGGAGGCGGCCGAGGCGGCGAATCGTGCCAAATCACAATTCCTCGCGAATATGAGCCACGAAATCCGCACCCCGATGAACGGCGTACTGGGGATGACGGAACTCCTCCTCACTACAACGCTCACGCCGAAGCAACGTTCACTAGCTGACACCCTGCACCGGTCCGGCACCGGGCTCCTGGACATCATCAATCAGATTCTTGATTTCTCGAAGATCGAGGCCGGCAAACTGAAGTTGGAAATGATCGAGTTCGGCCTCAGACAGACGGTCGAAGATGCGGTGGATCTGTTTGCAGAAACCGCCGGTCGCAAACACCTCGAACTCACCTGTTTCGTGCCGCCGAACATCCCGGACACCGTGATCGGAGATCCTGTTCGGCTCCGGCAAATCCTTCTGAATCTCGTCGGCAACGCCATGAAGTTCACCCACACCGGCGACGTGGCCGTCACGCTCGAACTCATCACCCACACCACGACGAACCTGACGCTGAAATTCCGCGTCCGTGATACGGGAGTCGGCATTCCCGAAGCAGCACAAGCACGGCTGTTTCAGGCGTTCTCGCAAGCCGATAACTCCACCACACGGAAATTCGGTGGCACGGGGCTTGGCCTCGCGATTGTGAAACAACTCGCCCTCCTGATGGGAGGCGACGTCGGCGTCGACAGCGTGTCCGGCCAGGGATCCACCTTCTGGTTCACCGTCGAACTGGAACGCGCCGCCCAGCGTACGGCCGCCTCGGGAGCAACCGAAAGACCGTTAGACGGATTCTCCATCTTCATCGTCGATGACAATTCGACGAATCGGCAAATCCTTGAAACGCACTTGACCGCCTGGGGCGCCGCAGTGCTGTCCGCCACCTCCGGCCTGGAAGCGTTGGCGTTGCTCGATCGCCAATGCACCGCCCGGCGCAGAATCCATCTGGCCGTGCTGGACATTCACATGCCGGACATGGACGGCATTACGCTGGCTCGGACCATTAGAGAAGATGCGCGGCTTTCCGGCATGGGGCTCGTCGCGCTCAGTTCGGTCGACCAGGTCACAGATGAATCCCAGCGGTACCCGTCGCTCTTCAGTGCCTGGCTGAGAAAGCCGGTCCACCAGTCGTTGTTGAAAGATTGCCTCACACGCCTGTGCCACCACGTCCCGGCGACCGAGGCACCCGCGCCAACCCAGCCCGACGATCACGCCGTCCCATTCGCCGCCCACGTCCTGCTCGCGGAAGACAACCCCGTCAACCGCGAAGTGGCATTCACGATGCTGGAGCTACTTGGGTGCACCACCACCATGGTTGAAAACGGCCGGGAGGCGGTCGAGGCGCTCACGAATCGGCCATTCGACCTGGTGCTGATGGATTGCCACATGCCGGAAATGGACGGCCTGACCGCCACCGCCCTGATTCGTGAACAAGAAACGCAGGCCGCGCAGCCCCGGCACACGACCATCGTGGCCCTCACCGCAAATGCATTGGAAGGAGACCGCGAGCGGTGCCTCGCGGCAGGCATGGATGATTATCTGTCCAAGCCGTTTACATTGACCACGCTCAAGGAAGTGCTGCACCGCCGGCTTTCGATCAAGGGGCCCTCACGAACAACCGAACCCCTTCTGCGGTCGACACCGCAGGCACCGCCCCCACAGACGGCACCACCGACCGGACCCGCCGCGCCAGGCGACGACCATGTGGACCTCAATGCGTGGCAGGCGATCCGTGCTCGCCAACGACCCGGCCAGCCGGATCTTCTCCACAAAGCCCTCACATTGTATGTGCCCCATGCCGACGCCCAGCTTAGTCAGCTCCAGCAGGCCATGGCCGGCGCCGACATCCAGGCTGTAAAGACCATCGCTCACATGATGAAATCTTCAACGGCGCAGCTCGGCGCACCCCGACTGGCCGACCTGTACGCGAAAATCGAAACAACATGCCGGGCAGGCGCTGTGGACAATCTTCCCGATCTCTGCGGGCGTCTGATTCCTGAACACCGGGCGGTATGCGACCTGATGCGCGAAGAACTCAACCGGGCAGGACGGCCGGCGGCATGATGCACCACCGGAAGGACCAGTCGTGACGATGCGTCGGCTCCTGCAACAACTTAGGCAGAGCGTGCGGCGCGCAAGCAGGCAACTCGCGACCGACTCAGGCGACTCGAAAACCGAACGCCGGAAGATCCCGCCTTCAAACACGCCTACGTGCCTCGACGAAGGCCACGTACTCGACGCCGTCCTCTGCTCGCTCGACGAAGGCCTGTGCATCGTCGATACGCAATGGCACATCCTCAGACTGAATCCCCAGGCCGAGATCCTCTTCGGCGCCCCCGCCCGTGACCTGAAGGGACGCCCCGCGTATCAACTGATTGCTCCCGGCCCGGAGGAATTCCGCCACGAGTGCCTTGTAACCGACAACTCCGTTCCTCCGCTGCAATCCGGGCTCCCCTACGGGACCGACAATGGTCTCCTGCTCAGACAGGACGGCCAGTTGACGCCAATTTCTCTGACGATCACTCCGATGTCGCATGATGGCGTCGTGAACGGAGCCGTCCTGACGTTCCGGGATCTCACAGCCCAGAAGGAGGCGGAGTCACATCAGATCGAAAACTCCGCGTTACTCCGCCGCTTACAGACAGGCATGGTCGGGTTGGCGAGCAATCAGGCAATCTACCGTGGACAATTGTCCGAGGCCTTCCACCTCATCACCCGGGTCACGACACAGAGCCTCCGCGTCGCGCGGGTCAGCATCTGGTTTTATGCGCCGGACCATGCGGTCCTCCGGTGCGCGGACCTCTATGACCAACCGGGCGATCAACACTCACACGGCATCGAGCAACCCGCGGCCCTCTATCCACAGTACTTCTCATCGCTCGAGGCGGGAGAGATGATCGTCGCGAACGAGGCGCAGTCGGACCCGCGAACGGTGGAATTTGCAGCACACCATCTGCGGCCGCTGGGGATCACCTCCATGCTGAACGTGCCTATCCGCGCCGAGGGCATTCTCGTTGGGGCGCTGCACTGTGAACACATCGGAACGCCCAGAGTATGGACGACGGAGGAACAGCAGTTTGCGGCCTCAGTGGCGAACACCGTCTCGCTCGCCGTGGAGGCAGCGGATCGGCATAAGGCTGAAACCGAAACGAAACGTGCCGAACAATTTCTCGACTCGGTGATCGAAAACCTCCCCATCATGGTCTATGTAAAAGAAGCCGACCAGCTCCGGTTCACACGCTGGAATCGAGCCGCGGAAGAGCTCACAGGATTCAGTCGGGAACTCATCCTCGGCCGGACCAGCCATGATTTTTTCTGCAAAGAAGAGGCCGACCGCTTCACTCGTCATGATCGCGAGGCACTCCGCAGCGGCCGCCTCATCGAGGTGGCCTCAGAAGAAATTCACACCCAGCACCGGGGCGTACGACTGCTGCGCACCAAGAAACTGCCTGTCATGGATGAGCAGGGACGCCCCCGCTTCCTGCTCGGCATCGCCGAAGATATCACCGACCGGACCGCACACGAATCAATTCTGCACGAGAGCGAAAAAAAGTATCGCGAGCTGTTCGAGTCCTCGCGCGATGCCATCATGATTTTGTCGTCCCCGAACTGGAATTTCACGGCCTGCAACCCGGCGACCATTCAGCTCTTCGGGGCACGGGACGCCGAGCATTTCACGTCACTCGGACCGTGGGACGTCTCCCCCGAGCATCAGCCTGACGGCGAAGAATCGATGGTCAAGGCGCCGAAGATGATTGGGATAGCTCTGCAGGAAGGCTCTCACAACTTCGAGTGGTTGCACAAACGAGTCGGCGGTCCCAGCTTCCTGGCGAGCGTGCAGTTGACCCGCATCACGTTGAAAGGGCCCCCCGGACTGCAGGCGACGGTCCGCGACATTACCGAACAACGTCGCAGCGAAGCCGCACTGCAGGCCTATTCGACATTCCAGAAGGCCATGCTGGACAACGCCGGTCATGCGATCATCTCCTGCAAACCCGACGGCATGATCCAAGTCTTCAATCCGGCAGCGGAAGCCCTGCTGGGATACAGCGCCGACGAGTTGGTCGGCAAACAGACCCCGGGCATCTTCCACGACTTGGACGAAGTGGTCGCGCGGGCACGTCAATTTTCCAAGGAATTAGGCAGCACGATCGAACCGGGCTTCGACGTGTTCGTCGAAAAATGCCGGCGGAATCTCCCCAACGAGCACGAGTGGGCGTACGTGTGTAAGGATGGCACCAGGAAGACGGTACTGTTGAATGTCACGGCACTGCGGGAGGCGGATGGCCGGATCACCGGCTACCTCGGCATCGCCTCCGATATCACGCCGCTTAAGTTGGCGGCACAGGAGTTGGTTTCGGCCAAGGAAGCGGCCGAGGCGGCCAATGTGGCAAAGTCGAGGTTCCTGGCCAACATGAGCCACGAAATCCGCACGCCACTGAACGGCGTCCTCGGAATGACCGAACTGCTGCTGAGCACCAGCCTGTCGGCCAAACAAC
The DNA here is from genome assembly GCF_900170025.1 of Nitrospira sp. ND1. NCBI lineage: Bacteria > Pseudomonadati > Nitrospirota > Nitrospiria > Nitrospirales > Nitrospiraceae > Nitrospira > Nitrospira sp. ND1. The sequence goes on from NZ_FWEX01000006.1 coordinate 1,103,842, forward strand.
AGTCGCTGCTGGAAACCGTCCGCCGCTCAGGCGTGGCCCTCCTCGAAGTCATCAATGACATTCTGGATTTCTCCAAGATCGAAGCGGGAAAGCTTGAACTCGAGCAGGTGGAGTTCGGCCTGAGACAGGTCGTCGAGGAGGCAGTCGAACTGTTTGCCGGGTCGGCCGGCAACAAGAACCTGGAGTTGACCTACTTCATCCCCGCCGACGTGCCGGATAGTCTCGTGGGAGACCCTGTACGCCTGCGCCAAATTCTGCTCAACCTGATCGGCAACGCCATCAAGTTCACGACACAGGGGGAGGTGACGGTCGCGTTTGCGCTGGCAGAGCAACATGCGGACACCCTCACACTCGCTTGCCAGGTGCGCGATACCGGCATCGGCATTCCTGACGCCGCTCAGGCCCAACTGTTCACGGCGTTCACCCAGGCCGACGGCTCCACCACCCGGCGATTCGGCGGCACCGGGCTCGGCCTGGCGATCGTCAAACAACTGGTACAGCTGATGGGTGGTGAAGTCGGCCTGGTGAGTGCGCTCGGTCAGGGCACGACGTTCTCGTTCACATTCACTGTCAGGCTCGGGAGCTCTCAGGCCATATACCTTCCGCTCGCCGGACGGCAGATCCTGATCGTCGATGACACACGGACAAATCTGGAGATTCTGGCCACCCACCTGCGGAGTTGGGGAGCCACGGTCTTCACGGCGGAGTCTGCCGACGACGCGCTCCTCCAATTAGAGCACTTCCAGCACACGCAGCATCGAATCGACATGGCCATCCTCTACCTTCGAATGCCTGGGCGGGACGGCGTCGATCTCGCGCGTTCCATCAAACACCAGGCGGCTTATCAGAACCTCCCCCTGATCGCACTCAGCTCAGTGGAGCGTCTCTCGGACGACAGCGACGTGCCCCACCGGCTCTTTCACAGCTTCCTTCGCAAGCCGGTGCGACAGTCACTGCTCAAAGACCGCCTGACGCGAGTGCTCGGGGGGGCCGCCGGACCAGTGCCCCACAGCCCGGAGTCCGCGGCGACCCCGCGTCCGCGCGTCGACGCCCACATCCTCCTGGCCGAGGATAACCCCGTCAACCAGGATGTGGCGTCCTCCATGCTGGAGATGCTGGGATGTCGCATCACGATCGCACCCAACGGACGGGCCGCCGTCGAGGCAGCCACAACCGGCCGGTTCGACCTCATTCTCATGGATTGTCAGATGCCCGAGATGGATGGGTTCACTGCCACAGCAGCCATTCGCCGGCAAGAAGCGACAGCGAGCGACCGCCGCCATGTGCCCGTCATTGCGTTGACCGCCAATGCCATGGAAGGCGATCGCGCCCGTTGCCTGGCCGCCGGGATGGACGACTATCTCACCAAACCGTTTACCGTCGCGCAGCTACACGCCTTCCTCACACAATGGTTGACGCCACAGTCAGCCAAGGCGAGCGAGACCGACCAGGCCTCCTCCCCCCATACCACCGACGCCGACGAACCGGCCGCCACAGAGGAAGCACCGGTTTCGACAACCATCGACAAGACTGCCTGGGATGCGATTCTGTCGCTCCAACGCCCGGGACGGCCCGACATCTTAGCCCGCGTGCTGGCAACCTACTTGGATGATTCCCGCCTGCTGGTGGAACAGATTCGCTCCGCCGTGCAGTCACAGGATTCGGTCGCCCTTTCTCAGGCCGCCCACCGCTTGAAGTCCAGCAGCGCCCAGCTCGGCGTCCTGGCCACCGCCGCCCATTGCAAAGAATTGGAGACCCTTGGACGGCTTGCCAGGATCGACGAGGCTGCGCACCTTCTGTCGCAACTCATCGAAGCCCATCAGTTCGCCTGCGCCGCGATCACCTCGGAACTACGACAGCGCTCCGCCCGATAAACCAACCGCTCGACCGGCTCTCGCGACTTGCGAATGAACGTCGTCCGCGCTAGTCTGCACGCACTCATGGCTACCTATGCAATCGGCGATGTACAAGGCTGCTTTGCCTCGCTCAGACAGCTCACCAAGACGGTCGGATTCAATCCGGCAGAGGACCGTCTCTGGTTCGTGGGGGATCTCGTCAATCGCGGGCCGGACTCGCTTGGTGTCCTTCGCTATATCCGGGACCTCGGGCCGGCTGCGGTCACCGTGCTCGGCAATCACGACCTGTTCCTGCTTGCCGTGGCGACCGGCCTGACAACCTTTCGGCGCGACGATACGTTGACCCAAATCCTCGATGCCCAGGACTGCGACGAACTCACGGCCTGGCTCAGACAGCAGCCGTTGCTCTATCGGGAGGGCTCCTATGTACTGGTCCATGCGGGGCTCTTGCCGCACTGGACGATCGAGGAGGCCCAGCAATTCGCCATGGAGGCAGAAACGGCACTGCGGGGGGAACAGTTCAACACAACGCTCCGCGCCCTCCACCCCAGCGACCATTTACAATGGGCGCCCGATCTGAAAGGCCCGGTGCGCCTTGCCACCATCATCAAGGTGTTGACCCGGCTACGAACCTGCTCCGACAATGGCATCATGGAATCAACCTTCTCCGGCCCGCCGAAACTCACACCCCAGGGATTTCACCCCTGGTTCGATGTCCCAAACCGACGAAGTGCGACCGCCACGATTGTGTTCGGGCATTGGGCGGCGATGGGTCTTCATCTCACACCGAACCTGCTCGGACTGGACAGCGGCTGCGTGTATGGGCGACGGCTCACCGCGGTGCGACTGGAGGACCGGAAGGTCTTCCAAGTGCGTTGCGAGGAGACGCGTGGAGGCAAGTGAGCTGCCGGTCACGATCGATTGGCCCCGCTACAGTAGCAGGGCGCTGCCTACCTACCGATTCCTCCCGGGCCTGACTCCGCATCCACACCGCGATCCACTGGGGCATTCCTTCGCAGAGCCGGAGCCGCGCCCGCGCCCGTTTGAACACCACCAATGGTCGAACTCGGAGGACTATCTGCATGCGATCGATCTCTACAACTTTTTCTATTGGTGGGAAGCGCACGAAGTGTTCGAGGGTTTATGGCACGCGTGTGGACGCAAGACGACGGCGGGCAATTTCTTCCAAGCCCTCATCCAGTTCGCCGCCGCCCATCTCAAACGCGCACTCGGCAATGAAATAGCCGCGCACAACCTTGTCCGTAGCGGGCTCCTGCGCCTGCAGAACAGTCCCACTCCCTACATGGGGCTTGATACCGTCACATTCGCCGATGACGTCACAGTGTGGATGGAGGACAACAGCCGGCCAGGCGTGCGTATTCGATTGAGACACTATGGCAACGGGCCATCAGTGAACAAGACCCCCTGAGCAATTCATCGCTCCTGGTAGGGTCAGGAACGCCCTAGATGGTTCAAGCAGCTCAGCCGACGAGTCCGCGTTGAGAAGTAAACAGCACCGTCGCTGCTGGCAACGGTAGGGATTGATTCCATCCGGGATCGAAGTTGGGGGGAACGGCAACGGGCTAGTGATAACTTTCAGAATCGGACGGGAAGGTGCCCTGCTCAACCTCATCCTTGTACCGGCGGAGAGCCTGCAGAGCATCGACCTTGAGATGCGCGTAGGGTTTGACGAACTTCGGCACAAACTCATCGAATAGACCCAGCAGGTCATACAGCACCAACACCTGACCGTCGCAATGCGGGCCGGCCCCGATGCCGATCGTCGGAATCGTGAGTGCCTCCGTCACGGTCTTCGCCAACCCCGCAGGAATCGCTTCCAGCACGATCCCTACGGCCCCGGCAGCTTCCAACGCCTGCGCGTCTTCAAGCAGTTGCTGCGCCCGATCCTTGCCCTTCCCCTGAACCTTATACCCGCCGTACTGATGGACCGATTGGGGCGTCATCCCGAGGTGCCCCATCACCGGGACACCAATTTTCACGATCGCCGACACACGGTCCGCAACCGCAGCTCCCCCTTCCAGCTTCACGGCATGGGCTCCGGCCTGAATGAACCGGCCGGCGTTTCGAAGCGCCTCCTCCTGGCTGACCTGGTAAGACAGAAAGGGCATATCGCCGATGACCAACGACCGCTGAGCGGCTCCGGCTACAAGCTTCGTGTGGTACAGCATCTCCTCCATCGTGACGGAGAGGGTATTCGACTTGCCCTGTACCACCACCCCCAGGGAATCGCCCACCAGGATCACGTCAATCCCGGCCTGCTCGACCATGCGCGCAAACAACGCGTCGTACGCGGTGACAACCGCGATCTTCCGCCTGTCGCGCTTGCACTTCTGCAAGTCGGGAACGGTCATTACCCCAGCTCTGCTTTCGTGAGAATCTCCGGCAGCCGTTCCGTCGACTTGATCGCCATGATGTGCACTCCGTCGCAGTACGGCCGCACAGCTTTGATGGTGCGCACGGCAATCTCGACACCGACATCGAGTGCCCGCTTGTCCCCCGCCGCGCGCATTTCGTCGATCATGTCCTGCGGCACACAGACGCCGGGAATGTTGGCGTTCATGAATTCTGCCATCTTCGCGCTACGGAGCAACAGAATTCCGGCCAGCACCTTGACCTTGAATGGACGCACCGCCTCCATGAATTTCTTGAACTGCTCCGGCTGATAAATCGCCTGGGTTTGAAAGAACTCCGCGCCCGCCCGCACTTTGACCTCGAACTTGACCAACATCGGGCCGAGCGGATCGGCTTCGGGAGTCACGGCCCCGCCGATCGTAAAAGCGGTGGACCCGTCGAGCTTGTTGCCCGCATAGTCCTTCCCGTTATTCAATCCCGTGACCAGCTGCATGACTTGAACAGAATCCAGGTCGTACACCGGCTTGGCTTCTTTATGGTCGCCTACGGTGGGATAGTCTCCGGTCAGACAGAGGATGTTCCGGATGCCCAGAATGTGCGCCCCCATGAGATCGGATTGCATCGCGATCCGATTACGGTCCCGACAGGTCAGCTGCATCACCGGGTCATGCCCCAACTCATACAACACACGGCAGACCGGCAAGGACCCGGCACGCACGATCGCGGCCGTGTTGTCGGTGACGTTCACTCCATGCACACGTCCGACGAGCGCCTTGGCACTCTCGACCACATGGGTCAGGTTCGTGCCCTTCGGCGGATTATATTCCACCGTCACGGAAAATTGTCCCTGGGCCAATACGTCTTTGAGTCGCCGCGGCTCTCGGCTCATGCGAGTCTCCTATACATCTCGATCCTTACCTGCCCTTCTCCACTGTCGCAACGGACAAGCCGCTGGCTCCATACTGCGCACGCCTCGCGAGGGCCTACCGAGGCCGCGCGTGATGCGACGCGAGGAATATCGAGGTCCCGTCGGCGCCGGCGAGCAAATCAGCCGGCAGCCTCTCGATCAACCCTATTTCATCCCTGCCATTCTCTTAGCAGATTCAACCGTATTGTCGAGCAACATCGCAATCGTCATCGGTCCGACACCGCCGGGAACCGGACTGATCCACCCGGCCTTGTGGCTGACCGGCTCGAAATCCACGTCGCCGCAGAGCTTGCCGTCCGGCAGCTTGTTGGTGCCCACGTCGATCACGACCGCACCCTCTCGCACCATATCCGCCGTCACGAACTTGGCTTTCCCGATCGCCACCAACAGCAGATCGGCCTCACGGCAGACCGCCGCAAGGTCCTTCGTCTTCGAATGGCAAATCGTAACGGTGGCATTGCGTTGGAGCAACATCAGCGCCAACGGTTTGCCGACGATATTGCTCCGTCCGACGACCACGGCGCGCTTGCCTTCGATCGACACGCCGGTCGATTCGATCATCTTGATGACCCCCTTCGGCGTACAGGCTTCGAAGACCGGGTTGCCTTCGACCAACCGTCCGAAGTTGTAGGGGTGAAACCCGTCGGCATCCTTATTCGGCGAGACCGCCTCCAGTACCACGCGGCTCTCGATGTGCTTGGGCAGCGGCAGCTGGACCAAGATGCCGTGAATCTTCGGATCGGCGTTCTTCTTTTCGATCAATGCCAGCAGCTCTGCTTGCGTCGTGCTAGCCGGCAACTTGTGATCGTCCACATAGATCCCTGCCAATTCGCAGGCCTTCTGTTTATTCCTGACGTACACGTGCGACGCAGGATCGTCTCCCACCAAAATCGTCGCCAGTCCCGGCTTGACTCCTGTTTTGGCCAGCACCGCGGCCGACTCTACAGCCAGTCGTTCCCGGACTTGCTGTGCCAACGCTTTTCCATCGATAATTCGAGCTGCCACGATATCCTCCCTGGCCTGAATAGAATCAAAAAGTGTCGGCACCATAGCAGGCAATTTTTCAACAAGTCAACGCTGGCGGCTCCGCGTAGACCACCGACAACGCCCCGTTAGGAAGCGATATTCCACCGCTCCTCTCCTGTCGCAGCCACTTCGCAATCAGTCGCGCCTCCATGCACCGACCTGCGGCTTCCTTGACAGTCTCCGAGGCCCTTGGCTACGATGCATCTACAGAATCCTCTGTGCGACACCTTCGTTCATGAATTCCAGGACCATCCGCCACAACAGATTCACACGGCTACTGCGCCGCCGCCGTCTCGGTCTGGCGCTCGCTCTGGCCATTGGAATCCTGCTCCATCACCCCTGGGCCTGGGCGCTCCAAGTGAGCGGACTGGAGTCTCCGCATAGTTTTCTGGCCGACCCGGCGACGAGGTCCTATTACATTTCGAACATCAACGGGGAAGCCGACGCCCGGGATAACAATGGATTCATTACCAAGCTGAGCGACGACGGCCGGATCACCGCCTTCAAGTTCATTGAGGGCGGCCGTGGAGACGTCACGCTCCATGCCCCCAAGGGCATGGTGGTCGTCGATGACGTCCTCTACGTCACCGACCTGGATACCCTGCGCGCCTTCGACAAGACGACGAGTAAACCCCTCGCTACTCTGGCGCTCCCACGCCCCGCAGCCGGCGGCGCCGCCCAGTCCCTCACCGATGTGGCCTCCGATGGCCAAGGCCATCTCTACCTAGCCGACCAGGGCAGCAACGCGATCTACCGCGTGGATCTGGGGCCGACATTGACGTTGTCGTTGTATGTCTCTGGTGCCCACTTGGCCGGCCCCTCCGGAGTCGCCGTGCATCCCAAGACCGGGCATGTGGTGGTGGTCAGTTATGATTCCGGAAAGATTTTCGACATCACCCCGGAAGGTGCGCTCACAGAACTGGCATCGAACGGATTTTTTACCGCCCGATTCCAGAATCTCAGCGGCGTGGATTTCGACCGGTGGGGCAGCATGTATGTCTCGGATGGGACGAAGGGCAAGATCTGGCGCATGCTCCCGAACGGGAAATTCCAGGTGATCGCGGAATACCTGCCGGGCCCATCCGATGTGGGAATCGACCGAGTCAACCACCTGATTCTCGTCCCCTACCAAGACTCCAATGCCGCCGAGGTGAACGGCCTCGAATCGCCGACGGCTTCATCGGGTGATCGGGCCAAACGCACACTGGCGGACTATGGATTCGTCGAACCCAAGAAATCCGACAAGGAAGGATCTCCTCGCAAATGAGCCGATGTGTCTACTGCAAGCAACGCAAGGGCAAACGTTCCTGTCCCGCCCTCACCGGTTTGATCTGCAGCCAATGCTGCGGGGAACATCGACTGACGAGAATCTCCTGTCCTCCTGACTGCGACTATCTCGACACCGGGAGTGACTACCAGCAGAAGCGGTTGGGCGAGCAGTTTGCCCCGGTCCGGCGGGAGCTCTACCGGCAACTGAGTGTGGCGGGAGGCGAAAAGGCGGCCGCGCTGTTCAACCTCATCGAGGTCGTCACCTTCGGCTATTTCCACGACCGGCGAGACGGCCAGGATGCCGAAGTCTTTGCCGCCATCCAAGCCCTTCGTCGGACCTTGAGCCCCCTTCATGTGCCGTCGGCCCCGATGCCGGTGTTCGCGGAACGACTCAAGAAGGAATACGACACGTTCGTCAAACAACAGCCTCAACAGGTGAGTGATGCTGGTTCAGCCCCGGAAATTCTCGATCGCGCGGTCGCGATCCTCACAGAGTTTTCAGGCCAGGACTTTCAATCACGCCGCTTCCTGAACGGCATGATCGGCTACGTCAAAACCTTCCACCCCGAGATTGCAGAGCATCTGACCAAACAGCACGAAGCCGGCCGGATCGTGCTCCCGGGCCAACTGACCCCGCCCCCCCAGGAGCCGACCCATGTTCACGGCCCAGAGTGCCATCACCACCACCACTAAACCCGCATCTCGTCGGGCCGGCATCCGTCACTGCCCCGCCATGCTCGTCACCACCCGCTCCTATTAATTCCTGTACCTCCCTACGCTCATTTTCTCTTTAGTTTCGGCTGATTTGTACCGATACAGGCGTGCCAAGGCCTACGACTGCGCGAAAGAGCGCGGCCAGGCGAATCGCCACAACTAACTGAAACTCATGGGCTCTTTCGTTATGGATCTGCTGGCAAGTCTGCCCAAGGGAGATGCACTGGCCGAACCGGCATGGAACTCCCGTCACAGGGGAATTCTTTCGATCCTCTGGCTCCACGTGCTGAGCGTGCCGATGTTCGGTATCTACATGGAGGCAAGTCCCTCCCTCTATCTCGGGGGAGGAGGGCTCCTTGCCTTCATCGCCGTCGCCGCACGGCTTTCCGTTGTCCGCCGCCGTCTCCAATCTGCCATCGCCACCTGCGGGCTCATGACAGCTTCGGCCCTCCTGGTACACCTCTCCGGGGGTCAAATCGAACTGCACTTTCATTTTTTCGTGATGATGTCCGTCATCGTGCTGTACCAGGATTGGTTTCCGTTTCTCGTAGGGCTCCAATTTATCATCCTCGATCACGGGGTGGTGGGCACGCTCATGCCCGACATGGTGTACGGACATGCCCAAGGGCAAACACACCCCTGGACCTGGGCCTTGATCCATGGCGGTTTCATCCTGGCCGAATGTGCGGCCCTGCTCTACTTCTGGCGGGTCAATGAACTCGCACAAAATGAGGTCCGGCAAAGCGAGGCCAGAACTCGCATGATCATCGAAACCGCCCTCGACGCCGTGATCACGTCGGATGCCACGGGGACCATAACCGGGTGGAACACCCAGGCTGAGTTGATGTTTGACGTCCCACGGACCGAGGCGATCGGAAAATACCTGACCACCTACGTATCCGCCTCATACCCCTCAACTGAACCAGGCCCCATCACTCCGTACGCGGGGTTAGTCCCCGGAGCCATCCTCAACCGGCGTAGTGAAATGCTGGGCCACACCTGCCAGGGAACAAGTTTCCCCGTGGAAATCGCCATGAGCTGTCTGACCGTCGGCGGGACGCAGCAGTTCACCATTTTCGTGCAGGACATTTCCGAGCGAAAGCAACAGGAAGAGCGCCTCCATCGCGCGAAGGAGGCCGCCGAGGCTGCCAGCCTGGCCAAATCCCAATTCCTGGCCAACATGAGTCATGAAATTCGAACCCCCATGAACGGCGTCCTCGGCATGACCGAACTCCTCCTGACGACCCCGCTGAACGACAAACAACGCCGATACGCCGACACCGTACACAACTCGGGAACCAGCCTGTTGCACATCATCAATGACATTCTGGATTTCTCCAAGATCGAAGCCGGCCGCCTAGTCTTGGAATACATCCCCTTCGGTCTCCGTCAGATGCTCACCGAAACCATCGGGCTCTATCACGAACAGGCTCGAAAAAAGGGACTGACGCTGAGCGTGACCATTGCGCCGGAATCGCCGGACATGGTCCACGGCGATCCGCACCGGCTCCGTCAGATTCTGACCAACCTGGTCGGCAATGCCCTCAAATTCACCGAGACGGGAAATGTGGCGGTCTTCGTGCGACCGGACGATGGCGATCAGGGACGGGTGCGCATTGAGGTAACCGATACGGGCATCGGCATTCCGCTGCATGCTCAGGAAAAGATTTTCGACTCCTTCTCGCAGGCGGACGGATCGATGACGAGAAAATACGGCGGCACCGGACTTGGACTCGCCATCGTGAAGCAACTGGTCGGCATGATGGGCGGACAACTCGGCCTCACCAGCACACCCGGACAAGGCACGACCTTCTGGTTCACGATCTCCGTAGACAGGAGCGGCTCACCCGAGACGGAGTCGCAGCCGCACAGGTCCGATGAGACCACCCCCACGATGTCCACACGACAGCAACCAGACAACTAGAAGGAGATCCCTCACATGCATGTCGAGACTTGCGCTATCAAAACCGGCAGTTCCTTCTCTCCTGCGTCGCTCTCCACACTGGATTCGGAGGAAACCCTCGTCCTGCTCTTCGGAGCCCCGGACTTGATCGATACGCCGCATCGCATCCGCGAGGTCGTCGACGCCTGCCCCCGGAGTCACGTGATGGGCTGTTCGACGGCAGGCGAAATTCACGGATGCGAAATTTTTGATGACAGCATCGCCGTCGCCGCCGTGCGCTTCGACCACACCCCGATCCGCACGGCCCACGCGGCAGTGCACTCCCCAAACGATTCGTACGCCGCCGGACGCGCGATCGCCGCACAGCTCAGACAACCTTCGCTGCGAGGCGTCCTGGTCCTATCCGACGGCCTGAATGTCAACGGCAGCGAACTCGTGAAAGGACTCAATGACACGCTGGGAGAGGCCGTGGTTGTCACCGGCGGGCTGGCCGGCGATGGGACTCACTTCAAACGGACATGGGTGTTGAAAGATCGCACGCCCCAAAGCGGCTACGTGACCGCCGTCGGATTCTATGGCGACCACATCCGGCTTGGACATGGCTCGAAGGGGGGCTGGGATAAATTCGGCCCGGAACGCCAGGTCACCAAATCGATCGGCAACGTGCTCTATGAGCTGGACGGCCGCGCCGCACTGGGGCTCTACAAAGAATATCTGGGGGATCGTGCCTCCGGACTGCCCGCCACCGGGCTCCTGTTCCCTCTTGCCATCAGAACCTCGCAGGCAGAGGGGAAAGTCCTGGTCCGCACCATTCTGGCCGTGGACGAAGCCACCCAATCCATGACGTTTGCCGGAGACATTCCCGAAGGGGTCTTCGCGCAGCTGATGCGCGCGAATTTCGATCGGCTGATTCAGGGCGCATAGAGGTGGCTCCGGTTGGTTGGACAGTGTCGGCCCATTCTTAAGTGGCGCCTGGCGGATTGTTGACTACGCGGCGGTCTGCCGTGTCGTCAGATGGTCATAGTACACCTGGTCTGGTGTCTGACCGTCAAGGGCCTGATGCGGCCGGGTCTGATTATAGAACGTCAGATAGCGCGCCACCCCCTGATGCGCGGCCTCGACGGTGTCGTACGCGTGTAGATAGACCTCTTCGTATTTAATGCTCTTCCAGAGTCGTTCCACGAACACGTTGTCCCGCCAGCACCCTTTCCCGTCCATGCTGATCTGAATGCCGTGGTGGGTCAGCAGCCCCGTGAACTCCTGGCTCGTGAATTGGCACCCTTGATCGGTGTTGAAGATCTCGGGGCAGCCATACTGCGTAATCGCCTCCTGTACGGCCTCGAGACAGAAGTCCGTCGTCAACGTATTGGACAGCCGCCACGCCAAGACCCGACGACTCGCCCAGTCCAGCACCGCAAAGAGATACAGGAAGCCACGACGCATGGGAATATAGGTGATATCCGCCGCCCAGGCCTGATTCGGACGCGAGATGGTGAGATCCCGCAAGAGATAGGGGTAAATCTGATGGGCTGGATGCCGCCGGCTGAGCGACGGTTTGCGATACAGGGCCTCAATGCCCATGCGGCGCATCAGAGTGGCCACCTGGCGTCGGCCAATGGCGCGGCCCTCGCGTCGCAAGAGATCGCGCAGCATGCGCGCACCGGCAAAGGGATACTGGAGATGCAGCTCGTCAATCCGACGCATCAGCGCCAGCGTCGTCTCTGAAACCGGCATCGGCTGGTAGTACGCGGTCGAGCGGGCCAGCTTCAGCAGCTGGCATTGCCGCACAACCGGGAGGGGATGGGTTCGATCGATCATGGCTTTGCGCTCCGCAAGCCCGCCTTGGTGAGCGCCCCGGCTAAAAAATCATTCTCCAGGGCCAGCTGGCCGATCTTGGCGTGCAGGGTCTTGAGATCGGGCGTCTCTGCTGGCGGGTTCGCTCCGCCAAACACGTCCGCCGCCCGCGCCAGCAATTGCTGCTTCCATTCGGTGATCTGGGTGGGGTGAACCTGAAACTGCTCCGCTAAGTCGGCCAGGGTTTTGTCGCCTTTGACCGCCGCCAAGGCCACCTGCGCCTTAAACGTGGCCCCGTGATTCCGTCTCGTTCTCTTCATCGCCTCGCTCCTTTGTGTCGCCACCTCGCGGGGGCCTCGGTGAAGCCAGGCTACCACTTAGCACACTGTCCGAATTTCCGGAGCCCCTTCTCATCCGAAGCCGCGACGCTCACGTTCGATCACCACAACGGTTCACACGCCGATTCGCCGACGCTCTCCATCGCCATCAGCTGTGTCGGCCGGCGCCTGGTGCTTGGTGAGCGGACCGAAGAGGAAATCGAAGCCACACTGGAGATTCTGCCGAAAGGCAGCCGGCAAATCGGCTTCTACTCCTATGGCGAAATCTCGCCCTACAAGAGCGGCGCCTGCGACCTGCATAACCAAACCATGACGCTCACGACCATTGCCGAACACTAATATCCATGCATCCACTGCTTAAACGACAACTGAAGCGCATCGGGCTGGACGAGGCCACCGTGCCTACCTCGCTCGACGGCTGGCAACAGCTCCTCGAACGGGTGAGCCAGAGCTATCTGGAATCCGATCAAGGGCGCGAACTTCTGGAGCGCTCCATTGCCCTGTCGTCGCGAGAAATGCAGGAGCTGAATGAGCAACTCCGCCGCACATCGGAAAGCCAGCTCGCCGGGGAACGGGACAAATTGCAGACGGTCCTCCGCTCCATCGGCGACGGGCTCTGCGTGGTCGATGGACACTGGAATATCGTGCTGTTGAATCCCGAGGGCGAACGGCTGTGGGGTCTTACTGAAAAAGAGGTCGTCGGTCGCCAGCTGCACGACATGATTTCCTTGTCCTACGGCACGAAGCTGACGGAACCGATCTTCACCCAGATGCTGCTGGACGATACGACGCAGGGAGGCTCGTTCCGGACCGATGACGGGTTGCTGACCTCGATCACCGGGCATTCGTTTCCTGTGTCCTGTGTCCTGGCACCGATCGTTCAGGAGAACCGCTCGGCCGGGGCCGTGCTCGTGTTTCGCGACATTACGGAACGTAAACAGACCGAGGACATCCGTCGTCACACGGAGAGTTTGCTGCGGCGGCAACAGACCACTCTGCTTGAGCTGACGCGCAACAGCATCATTCAGAGCGGTGTCCTGGAACCGGCGTTGCAGGAAATTACCCGCGCGACGGCGATGACCCTCGGAGTGAGCCGGACCAGCATCTGGCTGCTGAGTGAAGACCACGGCTCAATCCGATGCAAAGATCTCTACGAATCGTCGGAGCACAGCCACTCCTCGGGAATTGAGCTCAAGTCGGCCAACTTTCCTGAATACTTCCGTGAATTGCTTTCCGAGCGCGTGATCGATGCCGCAGACGCCAGAAGCGACCCTCGCACACGTGAGTTCACCGCCTGCTATCTCGAGCCCCTCGGGATCGGCGCCATGCTGGATATTCCGATTCGCTTCAACGGAAAACTCGTGGGGGTGCTCTGCAATGAGCATATCGGCCCGCCTCGCCCCTGGATGCTGGAGGAACAGCAGTTCGGCCATGCGATCGCCTCCCTCGTCGCCCTGGCCCTCGAAGCCGTCGAACGGCTTCACGCAGAAGGAGCATTGCGCAAGAGCGAAGGCCGGACCAGACTGATCATCGACACTGCACTGAGCGCGGTGATCGGGATGGACGAGCGAGGCCTTATCATCGGCTGGAATACGCAGGCCGAGCAGATCTTCGGCTGGACCCGCCAGGAGGCCCTCGGCCGTGCGATGACAGACACCATCATTCCGCATGCGCACCGCGAGGCCCACCAACGCGGGCTTGAGCGGTTCCTCAAGACCGGTGACGGCCCGATCTTGAACAAACGAATCGAGATTACGGCGCTGCGACGCGACGGCACAGAGTTCCCGGTCGAGCTGGCCATTACCCCCCTCCGTATCGAAAATGCCTATACCTTCACCGCCTTCGTGGTGGATATTTCAGAACGAAAAGAGGCGGAAGAGGCCTTGCGCACGAGCGAAGCACGGTTGACGATGACCGTGCAGGGCTCGCACATCGGGATCTGGGACTGGAACCTCACCACAGGCGTGATCTATTTCTCTCCGCAATGGAAGAACCAGCTCGGCTACGACGACATCACGCTCCCCAATAACTTCGACGAGTGGCGGACGCGGATCCATCCTGACGACCAACCATTCGTGCAGGAAACCATCCAGACCTGTCTGGATGGCCAACGATCCCAGTTCGAACTTGAACATCGTCTTCGACATCGAGACGGCTCTTATCGATGGATCCTGTCCCGCGGCAGTCTGATTCGAGATGTTTATGGCGTAACCGCGCGCATGGTCGGCATCCACATCGATACCACCGACCGTAAACAGGCTGAGCAGGAGCTCCGTGCCGCGAAGGAAGCCGCAGAGGCCGCCAGCAAAGCGAAGAGCGAGTTTCTGGCCAATATGAGTCACGAAATCCGCACTCCCATGAACGGAGTATTGGGCACAACCGAACTGCTGCTCAACAGTGCGCTGACGGACAAACAGCGACATCTCGCGTCGACCGTGCATCGTTCCGGAAGAACGCTGCTGGCCATCATCAACGACATTCTGGACTTTTCAAAAATCGAAGCCGGGAAACTCGATTTGGAATGCGTCGACTTCGACCTGCAACCGGTGCTCGAAGAATCGCTCGAGCTGTTCGGCGAAGCGGCCCGTCGGAAACAGCTTCGCCTTTCTCAACACATCGACGACGCGGTCCCGCGCTACCTCAAGGGCGACCCGGTCCGGTTCCGCCAGATCCTCATGAATCTGCTGAGCAACGCGATGAAATTTACCGAAACAGGGGGCGTCTCGTTGAGCGCCGAGTATGTGGAAGGAACCACCACCCAGGCCCTGCTGCGCTTCGCCGTGACCGACACCGGCATCGGCATTCCGCCGGCGGCCAAGTCACGCATCTTCGACGCATTCTCTCAGGCGGACGGGTCGACCACCAGACGATACGGCGGGACCGGTCTCGGCCTTTCCATTGCCAAGCAGTTGGTCGGACTCATGGGTGGGACCATCACCGTGGAAAGCACACCGGGAAGCGGCTCCACCTTCGCGTTTACGACGCGGTTGGATCTGCAACCCCTGGGGTCGGGCCTCTCCACGAAGCTCGCGCCGTATATGCAATGGGCAGAGCCCCTTGTCTCGTCCGGACAGACGAGCGACACCCCATGCCCACACGCATCTGAGGCGGGAGCAGCAGCGCCGAGCCCCAAACAGAGCGGGCGAATTCTGTTGGCCGAAGACAGTCCTGTGAATCGCGAAGTTGCCGTCGGCATGTTGGAGCAACTGGGCTATGAAGTCGAGGTGGCGGAAAACGGCAGGCAGGCCCTCGCGGCCGCCGAGCGCGACCGTTTCGACATCGTGCTCATGGACTGCCAGATGCCTGAAATGGACGGGCTCACGGCCACCGGAGAAATTCGCCGTCGCGAAACAGCCTCCGGTCGGCGTCGGCTCCCCATCATAGCCTTGACGGCGCATGCCATGCAGGGGGACCGTGAACAATGCCTCACCGCCGGCATGGACGATTATCTGACTAAACCATTCACCCAGATGGAGTTGCATGGAATCGTCCGCAAATGGCTGAGTCACCATGAGCCCGCCTCGCAGGCCGTACAGCCGAACGCTGCAGCTCCCGGAACTCAATCCGTGCCACCCCGAGCCACGACTGAGCCGGCAGCGGACACCCTATCTGCATCGCCCGGCATGGACCTCAAGGCCCTGGAGGGCATCCGTGCGTTGCAACGTCCCAACCGGCCGAACGTGCTGGCCTCCGTGCTTCGCAAGTATCTCGACAATTCGCGAGAAAGCGTGGATGCACTACGTGACGCCATCCGCGCCAACGACCCGATGGCCCTGGAAGCAATGGCGCATCGCCTCAAATCAAGCAGCGCGCAACTCGGCGCCATTGCCGTAGCCGCCAGCTGCAAAGAACTCGAGGTCATGGGGAACCGAAAACAGCTCGTCGATGCCGACCGAATCTTTGCCCAGTTGGAATCCGACTATCGTGCCGCTTGTACCGTCTTTCGAAATGAGATCGCCAAGGAGAACCAGACATGAACCCGCTGATACCAGGACGAGCACCCTATGCACTGATTTCGGACGACGATATCATCATCCGTATGTTCGCTCGGGAGGCACTGGAGCAAGCCGGGTGGGTGGTCGAGGAGGCTCAAAACGGAATTGAAGCCTGCGAAATTTTTCAGAAGTGTCCGCCGGACGTGGTGCTGCTGGACGTCATGATGCCCGGGATGGACGGGTTCGCCACCTGCGCGGCATTACGCCGGCTGCCGGGTGGCGAACATACCCCCATTCTCATCATGACCGGACTGGACGACTTTGAGTCGATTACGAAAGCCTACGATGCCGGCGCGACCGATTTTATCGTCAAACCACTGAATGCGATGCTGTTGACCCACAGGATTCGCTATATGGTGCGCGCCGCCCAAGTCCTCCAGGAACTCCTGGAGAGTCAGGCCACCCTCACGCAAGCTCGCGATGCCGCAATTGAAGGCGCCCGACTCAAATCCGAATTTCTCGCCACCATGAGTCACGAAATTCGCACCCCGATGAACGGCGTCCTGGGCATGACAGATTGGTTGCTGGACACACCCCTTACCGCCGAACAGCTTGACTGCGCCCAGACGATCCGCTCATCGGGCGATGCCTTGATGGTCATCATCAACGACATTCTGGATTTCTCCAAAATCGAATCCGGGAAACTGTCCCTTGAACTGCTGGACTTCGACTTGCCCACATTTCTAGACCGTGTCCTGGCACTCTTTGGAGAACGAGCACAACGGAAGGGTTTGTTGCTGACTTCGCGGATCGCCGAGGACGTGCCAAGCGGCCTGTGTGGTGACCCGGCGAGACTGCAACAGATCCTCAGCAATTTGCTCGCGAACGCCATCAAGTTCAGTGAGCACGGATCCGTCTCCGTCCTGGTGGAACTCGATCAGCGACCAGCCGAACAAGGCCTTGAGTTTCCTGCGACCAGGTATGGCGAACTGTCGGCGCAGCAGGAGCGGGTGACGCATATCCGATTTTCCGTCTCGGACAATGGAATCGGAATTGAACCCAGCGCCTTTTCAAAATTATTCCAGCCGTTTGTGCAGGCTGACGGGTCCACCACCAGGAAATATGGCGGAACTGGGTTGGGACTGGCCATCTGCAAACAGCTTGTTGAATTGATGGGTGGGCATATCGGAGCGGAAAGCGAACCAGGGTCCGGTTCCGTCTTTCGATTCACCGTGCCGCTTCAACAACAATTACCGAACAGCCTCTCCACTAGACAGGCGGCCTGAGCACCAAGCCTCAAGGCTCCCATAGCACCTCATTTCCCCTCAGCCTATCAGCGCACCAATCATCACCTCATCACCACGCATGGGTGTATCTATTAAGATACTCGATGCGTGAATTCGATGATACGGTCGCGCGAAGTATGCCCGCCTATAATTGCTATCAGATTGAAATGCTTAGCTAAAGTGCATGGCTTAAACTTTGCTTTACTTCGTCCTGCGCACATAGTATACAAAGCGGTCGAAAAGATCTTCTTGGTAGCCTTCTTCAGCATGCATATGGCAGCTCTTACTTTTCTCGCTTAGTAGGCAAAACCCTACACCCAAGGATCACACCAGTGCATTGCCTGACATTCGACATCGAAGAACACTTTCAAGTTTCCCGTTTCGATTCCCCAATTCGTCGACGGCACTGGGGATCATTTGAAAGTCGAGTCACTCCAAACACCTGCAAGGTGCTGGATCTCCTCGCCCGCTACCAGACCAGGGCAACCTTCTTCGTCTTGGGATGGGTTGCGGAGCGTCATCCCGGGCTCATTAAGCAGATCGCCGAATGCGGCCATGAAATTGCCTCACATGGGTACGGCCATGAGCTGGTCACCGCCCAGACGCCTGAATTGTTTCGTGCAGACGTGAGAAAAGCCAAACAGATCCTGGAAGACCTTACGGGCTCTCCGGTCCAGGGCTATCGCGCGCCGGGCTTCACCATTACACGTGAAACGCTGTGGGCCTTGCCGATTCTGGCGGAGGAGGGTTACACCTACGACTCCAGCATCGTCCCGATCCGGCACGACCATTGCGGCCTGCCCGGGTCCGATCCCTGGCACCATCTGAGACAGACCTCTTCCGGCCCCATTTGGGAAATCCCCCCATCCACGGTGAACCTCGGCGGAGTGCGACTTCCCATTGCCGGTGGCAGCTACTTCCGGCTGCTCCCCTTCCCGGCGCTCTGCGGGCTGTTGCGACGGACTGAACAAAAAGGTCGTCCCCTGGTCATGTATTTCCATCCGTGGGAACTCGATCCTCTACAGCCGCACATGGAAGGACCGCTGCTCTCGCAATTCCTCCACTATCTCAACCTCGACAAGATGGAGTTCCGGATTTCTACATTAATGAATACGTTCCGATTCGGCCCCATCGCCGAACAGATCGATCTGTCGCCGATCATGCCTCTCGATCCGACGATCTTCCCAGCTCTTCCTCCTGCCGAAATCGCGCAAGACGTGGCGTAGTCACGTCGATACTTCCCACGCAGGCATTGCCCGACCCACCGGCAGCAGTGCACCATTGCTCACGCTGCGCCAAAGTAGGGATTGCAGTGTGTATGCGGTTTCAGTACGGTAGGGGTCGCCTGAACGAATCCAGCACAACGCCCTCACGGAGACTGACCATGCATCACGGGAGTAGGAACCGGCGACAGCAGTCGCCCAACACAACGGGCCTGGCATGGGCACTAGCCTGCATTATTTTATTACCCGCAGCGGCCGCCGGACAGAGCCTGGATGACACCGTGCAGTTCATCAGCGACATGGCCAATACTCACGGCTTTGTCAGGAGCCTGAGTTGCAGAAATCCGAAGGCGGGAAAACCGACGAAAATTACCGAGATCTACAGTGTCATTCCAACCGGAACCAAACTCGGCACGATCGAACTCAATCACGGACATGATGAGGTCAATACGGGCTTCACGCACTTCGATCTGCACGATATCGACACGATCGAGTATCAGGGCCAAGACACGAAAGAGAACAACCTGGTCCTGTATGGCGTCCGCATCACGTGCAAGAGCAGCGGCCCCTGCATCATGAAGACCAGTTTCTGTACCGGAGCCGTCACCGAACTCGAAGCACAGTTCCCTGAAGATACCTTGCTGTTTCGCTCCGCCTCTCATGCCGAGCGAATGACCAAGGCGCTCGCTCACTTCTTAGGGTTGGTCCGCGCCCAACAGCAGAACCAACCCTTCTGACCGATATCGGTCTGCTCCGGGCCGACACTCGTGAAGAGATCGGCCCGGACACACCGCTGTCTCACCTACTCAATAATCGTCACAGTCATTTCAACCCGATCGATCGGGTTGTCGCATGGCCCCTTATCCGCAGGACTCGGTGCGCCGGTCTGGCACATGACTCGCGGCAGCGCCACGATCTTGTCCGCCACCCCGATGCCTTTGACGACCTCGCCGAAGATCGTATATTTACGATCTAAGAACCGGGACTCCTCGACGACGACAAAAAACTGGGATCCTGCGCTGTCCGGATCCTGCGCCCGCGCCATGGATACCACGCCACGCTTGTGAGGGAGATCGCTAAACTCGGCTTTGACATTGTGCCCCGGGCCGCCCTGGCCATACGCCCCCTTCTTCAGCGAATCCTTTGTGTTGGGATCGCCTCCCTGGATCATGAATCCCGGGATCGCCCGGTGGAAAATCGTACCGTTATAGAACCCCGACTTGGCCAACTTGATGAAATTCTCGACATGCTTCGGGGCGACGTCCGGAAGAAACTTGATCTCGATATCGCCGAACTTCGTCTTGATGACCGCACGCGCGTTACTCGCACTGACAGATTCGCTTCCGGCCGGAGCGGCATCGGCGGCCAGGCCGATTCCCGCGATCCCGACTGTCATGAACAGACTCATCATTCCCGCGATTCTTAAACGATTGCTCCATCGCTGCTGCGCCATCACCATGCCTCCTTCTAGTCGGTCCGCGACCTCTTGCTCACGCCAACTGCGTCAACGCTTCCTTCGCCGCCATTTGCTCTGCTTCTTTCTTACTGCGACCACGCCCGATCCCTCGCATGACTCCCTGAATGGTCAGCTCGACCTCAAAGACTTTCTCATGATCAGGACCCGATTCCCGAACCGTCTCATACTGCGGCAAACTTTCATACCGTTTCTGACAGACCTCCTGCAGCTGCGTTTTGTAATCCTCCATTCCCGGCCGGGCCTGCTCAGCGCGCGTCGCCAGCAATTCCTCCTCCAGCACCTGCAAGGTGAATTTTCTGCTGGCCTCAAGCCCACCGTCCAGGTAGATGGCGGCAATCAGCGCTTCGAGCGCGTCGGCTAACAGCGAATGCTTCTCGCGCCCTTTCGAAAGTTCTTCGCCTTTCCCCAGACGCAACAGCCGACCCAGCTTCATGCGCCTGGCCGCCTTCGCGAGCGAAGCCTCGCTGACCAGATGCGCTTTGAGCTTGGAAAGCCCGCCCTCGTTGCTACCCGGAAACTCGGCCGCGAGATACTCGCTCATGACAAGCGAGAGCACCGCGTCGCCGAGAAACTCCAGGCGTTCGTTCTGGGTTCGATCTTTGCTGCGCCGTTCGTTTGAGTAGGACTTGTGAGTCAGAGCTTCTTCCAACAGACGAGGCTGATGGAAGCGGTAGCCGAGAAGGCGCTGGACCGCCTCAATTGACGTTGCCGGCGTCATACGACCTGACTCGCGCCCTGAAGTGGATTACTGAGCACACCGGCGAAAGAGCAGGCAGGCGTTCACCCCGCCAAAACCGAAGGAGTTTGAAAGGACCACCTGCGTCTGGACGGAACGCGCTGTATTGGGCACGTAGTCAAGATCACAGGCGGGATCGGGATGATCAAGGTTGATCGTGGGAGGCAAAATGCCATGGTGCAGCGCCAAAATGCTAAACACCGCCTCAATACCGCCGGCCGCACCCAAGAGGTGTCCCGTCATGGATTTCGTCGAACTGACAGGAATCCGGTAGGCTTGCTCCCCAAACACATGTTTGATGGCCTTGGTCTCGATGGCATCCGCCATGGTAGATGTGCCGTGGGCGTTGATATAACCGATGTCCGTCTTGGCCACACCCGCATCCTTCAATGCCATTTCCATACAACGGACCGCCCCCTCCCCTTCTTCAGGCGGGGCGGTAATGTGGTACGCGTCGCTGTTCATGGCGTACCCGATCACTTCGGCATAGATGCGGGCGCCACGCGCGCGGGCATGCTCAAGTTCTTCAAGCACCACCACGCCGGCCCCTTCACCCAATACGAACCCATCTCGATCCTTGTCGAACGGACGGCTGGCCTTCGTCGGGTCGTCATTTCTGAAAGAGAGGGCTTTCGCCGAGGCAAACCCTGCCACGCCGAGCGGCGTAATCGCCGCCTCAGCACCGCCGGCAATCATCACATCCGCATCGTCACGCTGAATGAGTCGATAGGCATCGCCGATACAGTGATTACCGGTGGCACAGGCCGTCACGGCGCAGGAGTTCGGCCCTTTGGCGCCGACCCGAATCGCCACCTGCCCGGAGGCGAGGTTGATGATCGTCATCGGGATGAAAAACGGAGAGACCCGCCCGGGGCCCTTTTCCCTGAGTACGTCGTGGTAATGTTCGATCGACCCCAGCCCGCCGATACCGGACCCGATGTAGACCCCGACCCTCGTGGCTTCTTCAGGCGCCACCTTGAGTTTCGCATCGTCCACCGCCAGCTGACTCGCCCCCACCGCATAGTGGATGAAGGTGTCCATCTTCTTGATTTCTTTTTTCTCGATGAACTGAGCCGGGTCGAAATCCTTCACCTCTCCGGCAATCTGCGCATCATAGCCGGTCGGATCGAATCGCGTGATTCGGCCGATCCCCGACTCTCCGGCGCACAGCGCTTTCCAGGTCTTCTCCACCCCGGTTCCAAGCGGAGTTACCAGTCCGAGACCGGTCACCACCACACGTCTGGCAGGTCGATCGTGCATACCTACGGTTCCGTTATGCCTTCTCTTTAATATAATCCAGCGCTTTGCCGACGGTGAGGATCTTCTCGGCATCCTCATCGGGGATCTCGATCTCGAACTCTTCTTCGAGAGCCATCACCAATTCGACCGTGTCGAGCGAATCGGCGCCCAAATCCTCGACGAAATGGGCCTCGAGCGTCACTTCTTCTTCCTCGACCCCCAACTGCTCGGCAATAATTTTCTTCACCCGTTCATCTACTGTTGCCATGGACTTGCCCACCTCCTTCCCCATCTTACTTGACCTCCACATTCCTCACCGGGAGATTCCGGATCGAGGACACCAACCCGGACACCCGACCTGACTCACTTATACCATGAGCATGCCACCGTTCACGTGCAACACTTGCCCCGTGATATACGACGCTGCATCCGACACCAGAAACCGAACCGCCGCCGCAATGTCGGAGGGAAGCCCCAGGCGTCCCAGCGGAATCTGCTTCTGCAACGCTTCCTTGACCTCCGGCGACAGCCCCTGGGTCATCGCCGTATCGATAAAGCCCGGCGCCACCGCATTCACCGTCACCGCACGGCTCGCATACTCACGCGCGACCGTCTTGGTAAACCCGATCACCGCCGCTTTGGACGCCGCATAATTCGCCTGTCCCACATTCCCCATCGCCCCGACGATCGAGGCAATGTTGACGATCCGCCCGTACCGTTGTTTCGTCATCGGGAGCAGGACCGCTTTCGTGCAATGAAAGGTCCCGTTCAAATTGACCTGCAGAACCAGGTTCCAATCTTCTTCTTTCATTCTAAGCAACAATCCATCACGGGTAATACCGGCGTTGTTGACTAGAATATCAATCTTCCCCCACTCCTGCATCACCTGATCGGCCATGGCCTTGGCATCATTCCAATCGGCCACGTTCACCTTCACACTGAGCGCCCGTCGCCCTAACTTCTGGATCGCCGCCACGGCCTCCTGCGAACGCGCCGGATCGAGGTCGGCAACCGCAATGTCTGCCCCATCTTCGGCCAACGCTTCTGCAATGGCCCGTCCGATCCCCTGGGCTCCACCGGTGACAATCGCCACTTTTCCCTGTAATGACATCAGCCTGCTCCCCGCAATCTCAACTCGTCTTACGCCTGACTGTTCACGCCCAGCATTGTGAGCGTCGCCTCCAGCGACTTCGGATCATTGACGTTGGCCGTGACAGCCCCCGGAAGAATCCTCTTCACCAACCCCGTCAGCACGGTTCCCGGCCCGATCTCGACGAAGGTCGTCACGCCGAGCTTGGCCATCGTCTGCACCGACTCTTCCCACCGCACCGATGACGGCAACTGCCGAACCAGTGAGGCCCGGATGTCTTCGGATCGTTGCAGGGCCGTTGCTTCAGCATTATTCACCAACGGCACGGTCAAATCACGCCAGACCACTCCACCGAACTCCCCTGCGAGTCGGTCTGCTGCCTTCTGCATGAGCGGCGTATGGACCGGGACACTGACCGGGAGTGGAATCGCCTTCTTACATCCCTTGGTTTTGGCAATCTCAATGGCCCGTTCGACGGCGGCCTTTTCTCCGGCGATGACGACTTGGCCGGGAGAATTAAAATTCGCGGCCGCCACCACACCGACCGAAGCGGCCTCCTGACAGACCGCCTTGACCACGGCCGCAGAAAGCCCCAGTAGCGCGGCGACGAGTCCGGTTCCAGGCGGAACCGCTTCTGACATATAGCGTCCTCGCTTCTGCACGAGGGCCACCGCATCTCGAAACGACACCCCGCCGGCCGCATAGACCGCCGAATATTCACCGAGACTATGCCCTGCCACAGCCACCGGCTTCAACCCGGCCGGCTCCAATGCCTTGAGCGCCGCCGCGCTACTCACCAGCAACGCCGGCTGGGTATTCTCCGTCAAATTCAACCGTTCAGCCGGACCTTCAAAACAGAGCTGGGCGACGTCGTATCCAAGAATCGAGGAGGCCTCATCGTAGACCGCCTTGACCGCCGGAGACGCCTCGTAAAACCCGCGCCCCATTCCTACAGACTGCGACCCCTGTCCGGGGAACAAAAACCCAATTTGTGACGCCATCATAGCCGCGTAAGGTATCGTAGAAACCACGCTCAATGTCAACGGGAAAAAGCTGAACGAGCCCCGCGCGTCAGTAGCGACCGACCGACCCCGACCAGGCGTTTCCCGACTACCAGCGGACCAATGCGGAGGCCCAGGTTAGTCCCGCCCCGAAGGCGCCGAACATCACCAACTGCCCCTCTTTGACCCGTCCATCCCGCACCGCTTCATCCAGGGCGATGGGAATCGACGCGGCGGAGGTGTTGCCGTATCGATCCATATTCAACACCACTTTTTCCAGCGGCAGATTCAGGCGGTCGGCAACCGCTTTAATGATCCGTAAGTTTGCCTGATGGGGGATATAGACATCGAGTTCATCGACCGACAGGTGATGCGCCGCAAGTGTCTCCCGCGCCACTTCCTCAAGAGTCCGCACCGCCACCTTGAACGTTTCATTGCCCTTCATCTTAATGTACTGCGAGCGCTCGCTCACCATGGCCTCTGACGGGGGAATGCGCGTTCCACCACCGGGCACCACGATCAAATCAGAGAGGCTTCCATCCGAATGCAAGTGAGTGGAGAGCACCCCGCGCTCACCTTCCGATGCACTCACGACCGCCGCACCAGCGCCGTCCCCGAACAGAATACAGGTGTTGCGATCCGTCCAATCCGTGATCGTCGACATCACTTCCGACCCTACGACCAGAATATGCCGCATACCGGTTCGAATATAGGCATCGGCCACACCAAGCGCGTAGACGAATCCGCAGCAGGCGGCAGACACATCACAAGCCGCTGCGCGGGTCGCTCCTAGCCGGTGCTGGAGCAGGCAGGCAGTGGAGGGTAACGGCATATCCCCCGTGCAGGTGGCCAGGAGGATCATGTCGAGTTCATCGGCGGAAATGCCTGCGGCTTTCAAGGCGCGTTCCGCGGCAATCAGGCCCAAGTCGGAACAGGCCTGCCCCTCGGCGGCAATGCGACGTTCGCGAATGCCCGTGCGCTCGCGAATCCACTCATCGGACGTCGCGACCAGCTTCTCCAAATCGGCATTGGTCATCACCCGTTCAGGGGCATAGGACCCGGTTCCGGTGATTCGCGCTCGTATCACGCCTGCTTCCCTTCCGGTCGTTCGTCCTGGTGCCGTCTCAGGCTTTCTTCAATGTCACGCTGGATCAATTCGTCCAGCCTGGTCTCGGCTAAGCCCTTCGCGCGGCGAATCGCATTCTTGATCGCTTTGGCTGATGAACGGCCATGGCAGATCATAGTGGTCCCATTCACTCCGAGCAGAGGCGCCCCCCCGAACTCGGCATAATCGATCTTCCGTTTCAGATTCAGCAACGGCTTCGCAATCAGCGGATAGGCTAATCGCCCGAGCCAGGAGCCGGATATCTCCTTCATCAACAACTTCTTGATGACGTCCGCAACCCCTTCGGAGATCTTGAGCGCCACATTACCGATGAATCCATCGCAGACCACCACATCGGCATTGCCGCTGTACACTTCCCGTCCCTCGATGTTGCCGATGAAATTCAGCGGACTGGCCTTCAGCAGTTTAAAGGCTTCTTTGGTGACCTCGTTGCCCTTGCTGTCTTCCTCGCCGATGCTCAAGAGCCCTATGCGCGGATTCTGCTTGGCGTACACGTGCTTGGCGAACTCGTTCCCCATCAGGGCGAATTGCTCAAGATGCTGTGCCGTGCAGTCGACATTCGCGCCGACATCGAGCATCACCGCGCTGCCCGTCAAGGTGGGCAGCATGGTGGCGATCGCCGGGCGTTCCACACCTTTGATCAATCCGAGCACAAAAAACGAGGCAACCATGCTCGCGCCGGTATTCCCCGGACTCACCACCGCATCGGCTTCACCGGATTTCACCAACTCCGTCGCCACCCAGATGGACGAGTCACGCTTCTTCCGTGCCACGGTCGCCGGCGACTCGTGCATCTCCACCACCTGCGGGGCATGGTGGATCGTGATCCGCGTATCGGTGCAATTAAGTTTTTGACATGCGGCGGCCAGCTCATCCTGCTTGCCGACCAGAATGATCCCGACACCCAGTTCTTGCGCGGCTTGCATCGCGCCTTCAATGACCGGGGCCGGTCCGTGGTCTCCGCCCATCGCATCGACGGCAATCTTCATGTGCGGTTAGCGGTCCACGGATAGAGATGTGAAGAATCGTGTAGAGACGCCTTGCCGGCTAGGACCTGAACGGCCTCACGCATGACATAGCGTCGGATCGTGATCACGGTGCGCAATTGTACCCGAATCACGTCTGGAAAATAAAACTCGGCTAGCTTTCCTCGACGACGATGACGGCCTTCCCTTTGTAGGTCCCGCAATTCATGCACGTATAGTGCGGCAGCTTTAATTCGTGACATTGCGGGCACAGCGAAAACCCAGGGGGAACCAGCCTGGTCTTGGCCGTTCGCCGCATATCTCGCCGGGACCGTGAATGTTTGTGTTTTGGATTTGCCATGACGACTCCTTACAACGGGTACATGCCCGGTTAACAGACTATGCGTTTCCACCCTTGGATAGGCGCCCCCGCAGCACACGAAAGGGACTCGGCCCTTGCTCCGGCGGGCAGCCACAGCGACGCTCATTGAGATTCTGGCCGCACTGCGGACAGAGACCAAGGCAATCTTCCCGACATAACGGCTGCATCGGAGCAGCCAGGATCATCTGCTCGCGCACCATTGGCACCAGGTCGAGGTGTTCGCCCTGATACAGATAGACTTCGTCCGCCTCTTCCGCCTCTTCAACAGGCTCAACCGGCTGGGCACCGCGTCTCGGCCCTCTCCGGCCCTGTTCCGCCGGAGCCGGCTTGGTCGCCAGGCCCGCCTGCGGAAGATACTCAGCATAGAGATTCACAAAGAGCGGATCGGAATATTCCGTGAGGCAGCGGACACACTGACGGATCGCCGTCCCTTCCAACGTGCCGGTCACCGTGATCGGACCGTCGTGTTGGACAAGTTCCAGTTGAATCGTAAGCGGCCCCTCACACTTCTCTTCCGGCTCATCCAAGCCGAGTTCAGGCCCCGTGGCCGTGCACGACAGAGACAGTCCTTCTGGGGCGATATCGACAATCGCTGGCTTGAGCGTATCCATCAGCACCGTCATGACGGGAAGAGCCGCCTCCGAACAGAGCGGGAGACAGACTGCCCGGCTACTTGATCCAAGACTCACCAAAACCTATCCCTCGCCCTATCGCTCTTCAGCGAAACTAACCAAGGCGATCTGGCGCGCCCGCTTTACCGCCACCGTCAACACGCGCTGGTGCTGCAGGCAATTTCCGGAAATGCGGCGTGGGACGATTCGTCCGCGCTCAGTCAGAAAATTCCGCAACAGGCCGACATCCTTGAAGTCAATCGGCGCCTTATCGACACAAAACCGGCACGGCTTGCGGCGCTGAAAAAACCGACCGCCTCCGCCCCCGCCATTCCCGCGATCTCCTCGTTCCATACTCGCCTCCGTCTGCTACAGCTGTTCGTCTTCGTAAGAAGGTTCTTCGTGTAGGCCGCCGCTCTCGCCTCCTGCCTCGCCCCGCTTCGGTAGGAAGGTCACGCCTTGGGCCACGACTTCATGTTTACTGCGTTTCTGTCCGTCTTCGGTCTCCCAGCGTCGCTGCTGGAGCCGGCCATCGATAATGACGCCGTTGCCCTTGCTGAGATACTGCCCGCAATGTTCCGCCTGTTTCCCGAACACCACGATGTCGATGAAACAGACTTCTTCCTTGAGTTCATCCCCCTGCTTAAACCGCCGGCTTGTCGCCAACCCGAAGCTGGCAACCGGCGTTCCGCTGGGCGTATAACGCAACTCGGGATTGCGGGTCAGGTTCCCGACCAGAATGACTTTATTGAACCCCGCCAACGGTGGCTCCTTGTGGTGCGACCACGGGGGCACCTCTGGGCGGAGCAGGCTCCTGCTCCAACTTCACGGTCAGAAATTTAATGATCGAATCTTCAAGCCGGTAGGCGCGTTCGAGCTCAGCGATGACCGCTCCGGGCCCCTTGAAGTAGAAGTAGACATAGGTGCCCTTGCGCTCGCGCTTGATCTCGTAGGCGAGTTTCTTGCGGCCCCAATTCTCGGCCCGCTCGAGCGAGGCTCCGTTCTTGGTCACGGTGCCCTTCATTTTTTCAATCAACGCAGTGGTTTCTTCGTCGCTTAAGGTCGGACGAATGATAAACAGGGACTCGTAGAGTTCCATGCAGAATCCTCCTGGGCATCGGCCCCCATTCACAGATGGGAGCGAGGTGTAGGTACGCCGGACAAGCCGGGACGAGCTGGCGAAGGTAGCACAGCTTCAAAGAATGTGTCAAACAGGTGGGCGGCTTTTCCCGCGATGCCGAGACCGGCACGCCCCAATGCGAGGGCCCACATCCTGTGGCCTGCCGTCGCAGGAAGCAACAGCACAGGAACCATGCGGTGGCTTCGCGATGACACCCAGGCTCACAATTTTTTCTTGAACTGCGGGGGTGCGTGAGGCGGGAGTGACGGACGAGGGCCAGGCGTGCCGGATGGAGGACGCGCTGCGCCGAAGCCGCCATACCCACCATACCAGCCGAACCCGAGCGGCCCGTAGGGACCGCCATAATACCCGAGCGGATGTCCCCAATAGCCGGGACCATATCCAATCCCATACCCGGGCCCGTATCCGGGACCGGGCCAGTAGGAATAGGACTGACTGCCGGCATAGCCGGGATCCACCAGAAAATCACTCTGTGCCAACCGCTCCGCCTGATGGACTGATTGCGCACAACCCGCCAGGAGCAGGATGACGCAGAGCACGATGAACCCGGGCACGAATCGAGTCATGGCTGCGTCCTCAACGACTGACCACGTCACGCTCCTTCATTCAGACACAGACGCTCGCATCGAATCAATATTTCTTCTGAAATTGCGGCGGCGCATTGGCCGGTGGTGTCGGACGTGGTGCGGGTGCGTTCGACTGCTGACTGCCGATGCCATAGCCGCCCCCATACCACCCATAGCCGGAACCATAGTAGCCGAACGGATTCCACCAGAATCCAGGGCCGTTCCAATAGGACGGTGATTCGGGATAACCGGGATTCATGTGGGCGCCCACAGATCCAAGACGCTCTCCCTGGTGAAACGATTGCGCACAGGCCGTCAGGAGCAACAGAGCGCTTGCGACGAAGAGGGAACCGATCGATCGCGTCATGGCTGCACCTCCTAAAAATGATAGGACAGGCCCACAAAGAGTTGATGTGCCCGATAGGTCGCATCAAAGCCGCCGACCGGTCCGAACGCCCCGCCGAAACGAAACGTAGAGTCCGTATATTTGTATTCGGTGAACAACGCCACCTTCGGCGTGACGAATGCTCGAATTCCGACGAGGACATTCCCGCCGACCGACACTTGCGTATCACTCTCCGTGGTCGAGGAGCGGCCGAGTCGCGCGACAAGCAACGCCGGCCCCCCGCCGATATAGGGCTGCCAGGTCACGCCGGGATAGCGCAACACCACATGGGCACCGATGTTGGTTACGGAGAGATGGGTCCCCGGCACATCGTCGAGGTTCTTGATATGCGGGGTACTGTGCGAGACGTCCAGCTCAATCCCGAACAATCCATGGCCGGGAAAGACACCCAGCTTGCCTCCGAAGGCAGGGCTTGTTTTTAGATTGAAATTCGGAGCATCCAGACCAGCCAGGGTCCCGCTCCCTCGGACATTCCGGAGGGGATCGGCAAAGTTTGCCCCAAGCTGCGCGGCCACATACCATTCAGCGCGGATCGGTGAGGGAGAGCACAATAGAAGCACGAAGCCCAACAACCCGGCACTCAACCTGCTGCACACAAACCTAGTCCACACCATGGTGCTGACTCCATGGGCGAGGCCTATCTGGATCTTATCAGGCAATCTGCGCGGCAGACTGGACAACTTTGGTGTGAGCGAACGAGGGATGTCCAATGCGTCACGGACGGAACGCTATTCGCTCGGGTGCTGGGATGTTGAGAGAGTTATTTCGATCTCCTGCTACGGCTCATTGCGGGCGGAGGAATTATAGAGCAGGTACAATGCGATCCCGCCGGCCACGGCAATGCCCACCCCCGCCAGAGCACGTGTACCGAAACTCAGCGGCCCCACGACAAACTCCGCTGCACGAGGCAATGCCACCGTCGCGATAATGACCAGCAGTAACGCAAGCAGATGAATCCAGAGGTAGATGGGTTCGCCGGGTTTTCGCATAAATCAGCGTGACGCTTCACGCAGTGTACGAACTCTGGCCCCATTATTCCACTGTAGAACAAGGGGCGTCAGGAGCGCAGGCCTGAGGCTCAATCGAGTGTGAACCGCTTCGTCTCTTCAAGGTGCTTGCTCAGGTAGGGCATGAAGGGCGTGCCGCCGGTGCCGACAGCGGTGGGATTGCTGGCGTGCGACTGGTGTTGCCGGAAGATATACCGCTCGGCGTACCCGATGTGAATGTCTCGAAACTGCGCGAGTAAATCCACACAAGTACAAAAGGCTTTCCATAGATCAGGATGCGTCGCTTTGCGATCGCGCGCATAGCCGTAGAGCAACGGGCGCTGCTGCTCATCCGTGCGTGCTTCGAGCGCCGCCAGAAACGTCCGGTGGCGCGGAGGCATATAGTCACGCATCTCCACGAGGTACTGCGTCAGCGGGTCGTCCGCATGAGGGATTCCAAGGCCGGCATCCAGCGCCGGCACAATCGAGCTTTGCGAGCCGGTTTCCCCGCGGAATTGTTGAGGTCGCTGCGCGTAGTCCGCGACCCCTTCGTAGACGACTCCCTGAGGCAATGACGGGCTGTTCTTCCAGCCATGGATATAGGGCCGCACGCGGCTGTAATAGATGTACGGATCACAACGCTCGGGCATGCGAAGCAGCGTCTCCCGCATCGCTTCCTGCGCGGCTGCCAGCGCATGGAGTCCTTGCAACACATCGTCGGGCTTATTGGCTCGCGCAGCATTGTGAGCTTGAACCAATCCCACCAACCCCGGTCCTGCCTTCGCCTCAATGTCGATATGGATCAGGACAAACCATTCTTCATCCAGGCCCCCAAGAAAGTTCTGCAGGAGCACCACGTTGCCCAACTCAATGGGCTTCTGCGGATCGAGGCGCCGCCAGTTGTGCAGGGCATAGGAAGCATAGGACAGCACGGGCGGCCGGCCGAGCTGTTGCGCAACGGCACACCACGGCAGGGCCAGACTGGCCGGGATGAGTGACGCGGGGTGGTCGGGATCTTCCCAGACAAATGCGTGACCGACAAAGGAGAGGGTGCGCATCGCGCAACGAAAGACATCGAGGCCCCAGTCATCTGCCACCGGCCCCATGACCTCTCGATGGTCATTGACGAAAGATCGAAACTGTCGCGCCGTCAGGAATTTTGGAAGCTCCGCGCCGATCTGATTCAAGATCGGCTCATCCGGGAGCTGCGCCAACGGATCTGTCGCCGGAAGGAACCCGCGGTCAGGTGAAAGATCGAACTGCGCAAGTGAGAGAAGCTGATGGCTAGATGTCGTCATGGTCGCTTCCACGGGAGACGCACACAATTCACTCTACCACAGTGCAACGATTTCCAGCGCAGCACCGCACTGCGCCCGGCTCGAGTGAATCCACCGGGGGACTGAAAGGCAGTTCTTGACAGGAGCTCTAACTCGGGCGCTCGCCGCCCTCGGCTTTTTCCCGCACGTTGAATTGATTCATCGCCGTGGCGACATCGCGGTTGAGGAGCAATTCGAGGGCATCGACGGCTCGCTCCAGGCAGGGGACATAGATCGCCCGCTCTTCAGGTGAAACCTGTTCCAGCACGTAGTCGGCCGTATCCTGCCTTGGTGCCGGACGACCGACGCCGATCTTCAGCCGCACGAACTTCGGCGTGCCCAATGCTTCAATGACAGATTTGATGCCGTTGTGGCCGCCGCTGCCGCCGTCTTGCCTGATCCGCAAACGACCCGGTTCTAGATCCAGATCGTCCTGCACGACCACCAGGGCTTCCGGAGTCAGGCCTAGTTCGCGGAGGAGTCCCTTGAGGGGAGGACCACTGAGATTCATCCAGTCGAGGGTACTGGCGAGTTCGACGAGTTTGGAACCGGCGCGACCCGAGCCTCGCTGGGCCGCGCCTTTCCTGGTGAGCCGTATCGACCAACGCGCGGCCGCCCGTTCGATCACCCAACAACCGATATTATGCCGTGTGTCGGCATAGTCGGCTCCGGGATTGCCCAATCCAACGAGCAGGCGCAACGCAACTACTTCTTCTTTTCCGCTTCCTTCTTCGCAGGCGCTGCTCCGGCCTTGGGCGCGGCAGCCCCAGCCTTCGCGTCTCCCGCCTTGCCGGCCTCCGCACCCGCCGCTCCTTCAGCCACCGCTTTGCCCTTCACCGCCACTTCGGGCTCCTTGGCCCCCTCAGCGCCAGGTGCTCCGGCTGTGAGCAACGCTTCGAGCTTGGCATCGGTCATCGGCGCAGCCACACTCACGACCATGTGCTCGAGGTCATCCAAAAACCGCAACCCCTCGGTCTTCGGAATGTCCTTCAGGTGGATGCCCTGGTTGATTTGGAGCTGCGATGCATCGACCTCGATGAAATCGGGCAGGACAGACGGGAGACATTCGATGTGCAGCTGACGCAACACATGATGCAGCACCCCGCCTTCTTTCAGCCCAAGCGGCTGACCACCGGTCAAGTGCACCGGCACTTTGACGCGAATCGGCTTATCCATCGCCACTTCAAAAAAATCCGCGTGCAGGACGCTGCCCGTAATCGGATCGACCTGGAACTCCCGCAGCAACGCAGTACGCTTGGCCTTGCTCTTCGCGCCGTTGATGGCGAGGGAAATGAGCGCGGTGGATCCGGCTTGAGAGCGCAGAATTTTCACCAACTCATCGGGCTTGACTGAGAGCAGGAGACATTCCCCCTGCCCGTACAACACGGCCGGGACCCGACCTGCACGACGAAGTTGACGCGCGGGACCCTTGCCCCCACCCTCTCTGCTTTCAACGGTTAAATCGAATTTCATAATACTCCTCCTCGACCAGTCGCTCGACGCGGACGGCCTACACGAATAACGAACTTACTGATTCATCTTCATGGATACGTCGAATAGCTTCCCCGAAGAGAGGCGCCACCGACAACACCTTGAGTTTCGGACACTTCTGTTCCTTGCCACGCAGGGGAATCGAATCGGTCACCAGCACTTCCGTCAGACCGGACTGTTGGAGCCGCTCCAATGCGGGCCCCGATAACACGCCATGTGAACAACCGGCCCACACCTCACGCGCGCCTTTATCCAGGCAGGCCTGGGCGCCCTGCACGATCGTTCCTGCGGTATCGATCATATCGTCGAGGAGCAAGGCGCTCTTTCCCTGCACATCGCCGATGATATTCATCACCTGCGCCTGATTCGGTCCTTCGCGGCGCTTGTCGATAATGGCGAGGTTGGTCTGTAACCGTTTGGCAAACGCCCGGGCGCGCTCCACCCCTCCGGCATCCGGCGACACGACGACCAGATCTGCAATCTTCCGTTTCGTAATGTAGTCCATCAGAACAGGCAAGGCGTAGAGGTTGTCGACCGGAATATTGAAAAAACCTTGGATCTGGCTCGCATGGAGATCCATCGTCAACACCCGGTCGGCGCCGGCGGTGGTAATGATGTCTGCGACCAGTTTCGCGGAGATCGGCACACGCGGCTGATCCTTGCGGTCCTGCCTGGCGTAACCGAAATAGGGAATCACCGCCGTGATGCGGTTGGCGGA
The DNA here is from genome assembly GCF_900170025.1 of Nitrospira sp. ND1. Lineage (NCBI taxonomy): Bacteria > Pseudomonadati > Nitrospirota > Nitrospiria > Nitrospirales > Nitrospiraceae > Nitrospira > Nitrospira sp. ND1. The sequence goes on from NZ_FWEX01000006.1 coordinate 1,137,738, forward strand.
CGAGCGTTTCAAAGCATCGATCATGATGAGCATTTCCATGATCGAGTCGTTCACCGGAGCACAGCAGGATTGGACGAGAAACACGTCCGCCCCACGGACATTCTCTTCTACACGAACCCGGATTTCCCCGTCGCTGAACGAGGATACCGTAGCCGCGCCGAGGGGCAGGTCGAGATACGAGCAAATCGCCCGCGCAAGCGCAGGATTGGCGCCGCCCGAAAAGAGCTTGAGTTCCCTGTTCATTCCACCCCTTCGATGCCGTACGAGGCGATGCCGATGCTGTAACGGTGCTTGTCGAATTCGTAAAAAAAAACGGTGGGCACGGACAGGACCCGCTG